>NZ_WQAG01000007.1:0-235263 GCF_013031565.1 Ruegeria sp. HKCCD7255
GCGACAACGTGTCGTTCGGCGTTGAACTGATCGCGCCCATCGCAATGGAAAACGGCCTCCGCTTCGCCATCCGCGAAGGCGGCCGTACTGTTGGCGCGGGCGTCGTGTCGAAAATCATCGAGTAAGTCGGCTCTGCCGACTGGTGGGCGGCAGTTGCTCTGAAAGAGCAATGAGAGCCCACACCATCGAACAAAAGAAGGCCGTCCCAAACCGGGGCGGCCTTTTCTTACAGTGTTGAGAATAAGCACTTTTTGTGTCACTCTTATCCTGCTAATCGCTTGAGAAAGCCTAGATTTCGGCGGGATTGACAATGTTTTTGAAGTCGAAGAGTTGGCAGCCAAAGTTCGTTGGACTTGTCGGCGACGGGGATGAAATAGACTTACTCGAAGACTTCGAAGCCGCCTTTCAGATTACTTTCTCTGAGCAAGATGCAGAGAGCCTCCTGAATCTCGGAGATGTAAAAAGACTTATATGTTCCAAACTAACGGTTGATCGCGCTATGCAGGCTAAGTGTCTTGGGGCGATGGCCTACTACAGATTGAACCGCGCTATACGCGAAACTGGTAAGACTCCCCCAAAGACCTATTTCGTAGCCCCAATAGATCTAACTCCCAAGGAGTTCCAAAAACAGCTCGAAAGCGTGAGCGATTTGAAGTTAGATTTTTTAACGCGGCCTAGTGCCTGGGTGGTTGCATTAGCTTCCCTGCAATTTGTTTCCTGGACCGTGGCACTGTTTTTGTTTTCCGGGTTCAATGCCGTTCTGGCAGTCATTCTAGTTTTTGGCCTAACGCATACCCTTTGGCGTTTTGCAGCGAATTCCGACGGTTGGGTCTGGCAATTTGAAGGAAGTTTCGAAGATCTTTGCAATAAGGCAGTTGAGACCAATTTTGGAAAGCTAGTTTCGCTAGGTGGTAGATGGAGTGACGCCGATGTTTGGAAATGCATGACATCGATTGTTGAAAGCAATACGGGATTTCCTGCAAATCGGATGGAACCCAGCTTGAGGCTTATCTAGGAAAAATGCATCTGTGGAGAGCCCTAAAGGCCTAGGATTTTCGCCTCCCCTTTTGCCTGTCCCCACTGCCGCCGCGCAAGCACGTTATCTCTCGGCTCGACGTCTGCCCTCAAAGGCCAATGGTTCAGGTGAACCCTGGACTTGGCAGAATCGAAAAGATATCTCATTATATTCAAAACAAAAAATATAAACGAAGCGAATATTGAGGTTCCTAGAAAAGCTGCAGGCCAAAAAAGCTGTCTGTTATTGGGAGGAACACATGATCCGGTTACTCGTCTCATCCGCGTTGAGTCTTGTCTTTGCTTTGTCTGCATCTGCAGATGGCGTGCCCAGCCCAGAGGCTGCGGAAGGGACCTTTCCTGAAAAACCGTTTTCTCCTTATGCGAACCGGACGATTCCAGAACGACCGCTGTGGGGGGATACGCATCTTCATACCGGGTTGTCGCTGGATGCTGGTGCTTTTGGGAACACGTTGCTTCCTGACGAAGCCTGGCGCTTTGCCAAAGGGGAACAGGTGATATCCTCGACAGGGCAACCGGTCCGGCTGGCGCGGCCCCTGGATTGGATGGTTTTGACTGATCACACCGACCTTATGGGGTTTGCTCCGGATCTTCAGGCGGGCAAGCCGGGTGTGTTGTCTGATCCCAAAGGGCTTGAATGGTATGAAGGCTACAAGGCTGGAGGCGACGCCGCTGGGCGGGCGGCCTTTGACATCATCGGCAATTTTTCCCAGGGAACCTTGCCCGAAATTTTGCTGAATTCCTACAGCCCCGGTGCGGATGCTTTTGCGTTCACGTGGGAACATATCGTGATGGCGGCGGAACGTCACAACGAACCTGGCCGTTTCACCGCATTCATAGGATTTGAATGGACTTCGGTGCCCAAGGGCTTCAACCTGCATCGCAACGTGATGTTGCGCGATGGACCGATCCGTGCGTTGAAATTTGTACCGCCCGTCACTCAACCTCCTTTTGGAGATACAGATCCGAAAAGCCTCTATGCGTGGCTCGAGCGTTACCAAGAGGAAACCGGTGGGCGCGCAATCGCTTTTGCCCATAACGGCAACCTCTCGAACGGCTGGATGTTTCCAACGGAAGACACCTATCACGGTGGCAAAGTCGACGAAGATTATGTGTTGAACCGGGCAAAGTGGGAGCCGCACTACGAGGTTACCCAAATCAAGGGTGATGGTGAGGCGCATCCATTCCTGAGCCCGGATGACGAATTTGCAGATTACGAAAACTGGGACGTTGGCAACCTGGACATCACCGAGCTGAAAACAGATCAGATGCTGGCGGGTGAATACGCTCGCGAGGCGCTTAAGCGCGGTTTGATGCTGGAAGAGAAATTTGGTGTAAACCCTTATAAATTCGGCATGGGGGGCGCAACGGACAGCCATACGTCTTTGGCAACTGCAGAAGAAGACAATTATTTCGGCAAGAGTGTCAGTGCAGAGCCGTCAGAAACCCGTGTCCTGCATCCATTCGTAAGCAGCGATCTTGGCGCCTTTGAAGGCCACACTCTGGTTGCTTCCGGCTACACTGCTGTCTGGGCTACCGACAATACCCGATCAGCCATTTTCGACGCGTTCAAGCGCCGCGAGACCTATGCCACAACCGGCCCGAGGATATGGTTGCGTTTCTTTGGTGGCTGGGACTTTGACGAAAATGACCTGCAAACACGGGCCGTCGCCGATGTTGGATATGTCAAAGGCGTTCCAATGGGCAGCGATTTGCGCAAGCGGGAGGGCGATGGCGCGCCCAATTTCCTGATAGCGGCGCTGCGCGATCCAATTGGGGCAAACCTCGACCGCGTTCAAGTGGTGAAGGGCTGGTTGGACGCTGACGGAACTCTGCAGGAAAAGGTCTATGACGTCGCATGGTCTGACGGTCGCGAGCCTGATGGTGACGGAAAAATTCCCGAGGTTGGCAATACCGTGGACATTGAGAGCGCAAGCTGGACTAACAGTATCGGCGCGTCCGAGTTCGTTACTGTGTGGAACGATCCTGACTTCGATCCTTCAGAACGGGCTTTCTACTATGTTCGCGTGCTCGAAATACCCACACCGCGCTGGGTTGTGTACGATAAGCTGCGGTTTGGTATTGAGCTGCCTCCCGAGGCGCAACTGACCCATCAAGAACGCGCGTATTCCTCGCCCATCTGGTACACTCCAGACTCAGAGTGATCCTTGGGTGGCGGTCTTGTGTCTACGAGGCCCCGCCGCTCCAGGGTTGGCGATCTACCATCCTGTCGGCCTCAGCTGTAATATCGTTCATATGCTGTTCGAGGCTCAGACGCAGGGCCTCGATCTGCTCTTCGGTCGCTTTACGTGGAACCGTTTCTGTCCATTCGCGACAAAGAAATACGCCTTCGTTCCTCCAAGGACGCGGCATCAAAAGATGGTCCCATGTGCCCGCTTCGCGGCCATGGCGCGCGGAATAGGTAATACCGAACACCCGTTTACCTGAGGTGCGCGCCCAGATCAGAGGCACGGTCGAAGCAATCCGTTCAGGTCCGCGCGGTCCGTCGGCGGCAATCCCGATGGAGATCCCCTGTTTCATCTTTCCCAAAACTTCGCGCGACAGCGCGACGTGGCGCTTGTGGCTGGACATGGCGATCGTATCCATGCCGAAAAGCTCTTGCACGCGACCAACCATGCTACCGGCACGCGCGGCCGAAGTGATCGAACAAATGCGCCCCTTGTCCAGCGGAAAGAAATAGGGCGACTGTGCCAGCCGTTGGTGCCAAAGCACAACGATCACAGGTTCCCCCTGCGCGGCCAACTGATCCAGCTTTTCATAGCCGATGCGTTGCCAGTGTGTGTTGCGATGGACCAGCCGGATATACCACGCAATACGCCGTGCGACCCAGTTCAGGACGGCTTCACTGTCGGCGATCTTCTTGCGCAGGTTCAAAACGGGCTCCTTACGTCAGGCAAAGCCGCTCATAATACACACGGGGCCAAGTGCAAACCGTTTGTCTTTGATAGAATGTGAAAAAGGCTCTTGAGTCCGCTGCGCCGCTGGCATATCTGAGGGCGCACCATAGGGGTATAGCTCAGTTGGTAGAGCGACGGTCTCCAAAACCGTAGGTCGCGGGTTCGAACCCTGCTGCCCCTGCCATTTCAATGAAATTGTTCTTTGTACGCAAGAAACCGTGATGCAGTGCAGATGGTCTTTTGCTTGACGTGCAGGTAAAGAGTGAAAAGTCTGTTTGGACAACAGACTATGGCGCGTGGTTTTCTGATAGGGCACAAAGCTTGCGGAAAACCCGATCGGTCGATCTGCGATCGGCGTCAAAGGGGACTTGGGGAGAAATGACAGACATCATCTCATTTCTGAACGACAATGGGCTGGGCAAATTTGCTCCGGTCTTTGCGTCCAATGAGATTGAGCTTTCCGATCTGACCTATCTGTCCGAGCACGATCTGATCGATATGGGGCTGCCGCTGGGCCCGCGGCGCCGCTTGATGGCTGCGTTGGGACATTCGGGCTTTGCTATGCCAGCAGCGCCGGTGCAAGGCAGTGGCAAAATCGTCGCGGAGCGCCGTCAATTGACTGTGATGTTTGTTGATCTGGTCGGGTCGACCGCCTTATCCGAACAATTGGACCCCGAAGATCTGGGCGAGTTGCTGCGTAGGTTCAAAGAGACTTGTACGACCTCGGTGGCTCGTTTTGGTGGTCATGTGGCCAGTTTCATGGGTGATGGGGCGATGATCTATTTCGGCTATCCCCACGCGCTGGAAGATGCGGCGTCGCGCGCTGTTCATGCGGGTCTCGAGATTCTGGAGGGGCTGGGCCGCATCGAGGGTGAGACCCCGTATCGGGCCCGCATCGGTATTTCGACCGGGTTGGTTGTGGTTGGCACCATTCATGGCGAAGGGCTGCGGGAACATGATGTGGTCATGGGGCGCACTCCGAACCTGGCGGCACGGCTGCAAACACTGGCTGAACCCAATACCCTGGTCATCAGCCCGTCGACCCGTCGACTGATTGGGAATGCGTTCGAGCTTCAAGACCTGGGCAGCTTTGCTCTCAAAGGGTTTTCGGAGACGGTTCAGACCTGGTCCGTCATTGGTCAGGCCAAATTGGAGCGGCGTTTTGATGTCACATCTGAAGCAGGCGCAAGCAGGTTGGTTGGGCGGCAGGCAGAGTTTCGAAAGCTGCTGTCGAGATGGGAGCAAGCCAGGGAAAGGGCTGGTCAGTCGGTCCTGATCTCGGGCGAGGCGGGGATCGGCAAATCCCGTCTGATCGATGGGTTGGGCCAGCAGATAACGGATAAGGAAGTTCTGCGGCTAAACTTCCAGTGCTCACCGTTTCACGCCAACAGTGCCCTTTACCCCATTATTCAGCATCTTGAACGGGCGGCAGGGTTTACGACTGCGGACAGCGATGCGGAAAAGCTTGAAAAGCTGTCGCAGCTTCTGCGCAATCAGTCGCCCGAGCATCTGCGCCTGATCGCGGATTTGCTAAGCGTAGATGCGGACGACATTTTGGGGCCACTGGACCTGCCGCCACAGGCCAAGCTTGAAATGACGCTTGAGGCTGTTGTCGAGCAACTCGTGACGATGGCGCATGAAAGGCCTGTTCTACTGCTGTTCGAAGACGCGCATTGGGTCGACCCTACGACACTGTCGCTGACCGACCGGGTGATCGAGCGTATCCGGGATTTGCCTGTTCTCATCGTTGTCACGGCGCGGCCCGGATTCGATCCAGGTTGGGGACATCACCACAACACGCTTCATATACCGCTCAAACGTCTGACCAATCGCGATGTGGCGGATATCGTAACGGATGTGGCGGGTGGAACATCGGTTCCCGATGCAGTGTGCGATCTGATCGCCGCGAAAACGGATGGCATTCCGCTTTATGTTCAAGAAGTCACACGCGGCCTTTTGGAATCGGGTCAGTTGCGCTTGACGGATCAGGGCTATGCGCTGCGCGGCCCCTTGCCATCGCTTTCGGTTCCCAGCACGCTCAAGGATTCGCTCATGGAGCGGCTTGATCGCCTTGGAACCGCGAAAGAGGTGGCGCAGACCGGCGCTGTTTTTGGGCGTCAGTTTTCGATCGCTTTGCTGACATCGGTTTCGATCCTGTCACCGTCGGTGCTGCAGGCGGGGCTGGCGCAGCTGGCCTCGGCCGGAATCGTTATGCAGGTGCCAGAGGGTGACGAGGACGAGTTCATATTTCGTCACGCGCTGATCCGCGACATGGCTTATGACAGCCTGCTGCGCACCGAACGTCAGATGTTGCATGACCGCGCAGCAGACGCGCTGATCGAGCTTCGCCCGCAAATGGTTCAGACCCAGCCAGAGGTTCTGGCTCAGCACTTCAGCCTGGCCAATCGCAAGACCGATGCGGTGCAACATTGGCAGATTGCGGGGAGGCGGGCCATCGAACGTTCGGCGTTGGCAGAGGCGTTGGCACATCTGTCGACCGGTTTGGAACAGCTTGCGACACTTCCCAAGAGCAGGGATCGTGATGTGCAAGAGATCGACTTGCAGGTGTTGCGCGCGGGGGTGTTGCGGTCGACCGAAGGTATTGCAGGTGATGCGACGGGCGACGCCTATGGCCGACTACGCGATCTGTGCAACCGCGTGGAAGAGACTGAGCGTTTGTTCCCGGTTCTGAATGGCCTTTACGCCTTTCATCTTGTGCGCGCCGAGTACCGCAAGGCCGAGGTCGTTGCGGCACAGATCCTTGAGTTGGCCGCTGAGACCAAGCAGACTGAACACAGCATGGTTGGCCATCGGGCCATGGGGGCTGTGCAGTTGCATCTGGGGAATTTGAACGAGGCGTGTCGCCATCTTGAACGGGCTTTCGAGCTTTATGATTTTGAACAACATGGCAAGCTGGCTTACGTCTATGGAACCGACCATGCGGCGATAACCGCAGGTTTCCTGGGTATGTGTTATTGCCTTATGGGGCGTCCCGACGCGGCGCGCGATGTGCAAAACAAGGCTCTTAGCTGGGTCAAAGAGTTGAACCATGCCCACAGCATCGCTCAGGTTCTGGTCTACATTTGCAAATCCCACCTGCTGATCAGAGATATCCCGGCGTTTCAGGAAGCGTTGCAGCCTCTGCGTGCATTGACCGAAGAGCATTCATTGGTGTTTATGGCAACCGTCGCGCGGTTTTGGGCCGCGTGGAGCGATGCGCTCACTCATCCCAGCCCAGAAACCGTAGCGCAGCTGGAGCAAGCAGCCCGGGATTGGTGGTCGGCCGGAGCGGGTAATTACAAAAGCTTTTTCCCATCGATAATTGCCGAAGCCCACACACAGATTGGAGCACATGACGCCGCCCATGCGGCCTTGTTGCAGGCTGATCATGCTCTGGCACAGTCAGATGAAAAATGGGGTATGGCAGACCAATTGCGCATTCAGGCACAGCTGGCCTCGGAAACGGGTCAGGATCCCGAACCTTTGTTGCTAAGGGCCATTGAGATCGCACAAAAGCAAGGCGCGCACCTCTACGAATTGCGCGCGGCGGTCGATCTGGTAAAAGCGCGCCAGATCAGCGGAAAACCTGTCGGCAAGGCGTTGGAGCAGGTTTTGGAACGGTTCGATCCGGATACTTCCTTGCGCGATCTGAAAAACGCGCGCGCTTTGTTTGCAACGATGACTTGACCGATGGGGTCAATTGCTGCCAGCTTGTCTGCGGGCAGATTGGGGTTGATACCTAAAATCTAAAATATGCGTGCGAAATCTGGTGGTTTCGCGCTGTGATCCTGCACGTTTCAAGGAGCGCCAATGCGCAAGCTCAGCAAATCCCTTCTGGCAAAAGACAGCCTTATTCAAAGCCGCACAGACCTTTTGTTGCAGCGGTTTCATCCGATCACCCCCAAGCAGATACGCGCGTTCGAGCAAAGCCTGATCGGCTCGGTCGTACTGCCGACGGATCCGAACTATAACAACGATCGTCAGGTCTGGAATCCGGCGTTTCAGGATTACCCTGAAATCATCGTCTATTGCGAAACGATCCAAGATGTTCGCGCCAGCCTGGCCTTCGCACGCAAGCACAACCTTTGGGTTGTCAGCCGCTCGGGTCGACACAGCACTGCGGGCTATTCGGTGAACAACGCCATGGTACTGGACACCAGTAAGCTGGATTACGTCACGGTCGATCCAGACGTGCCGATGGCCTATGTCGGGCCTGGCACACCTTTCAGAAAGCTGAACTCAGTTTTGAACTCCTATCACCTGCATGTCCCGGGCGGAGCCTGTCAGGATGTGTGCGTTGCGGGCTTCATGATGGGCGGCGGGTATGGTTTTACCTCGCGCATGTTCGGTATGGCCTGCGACAACGTTCTGGGCGTCACCGTGATGCTGTGGGATGGCAGCATTGTCATCGCTGACGCAGACACGAACCCTGATCTATTTTGGGCGATCCGCGGCGGCACCGGCAACAATTTCGGCGTTCTGCTTGAGGTGCGGTACAAGCTGCAAAAGCTTTACAAGGTGTGGGGTTTCCACATCAAATGGCCGCTCAAGAAAGCTGCCAAGGCGCTGGAGTACCTGCAAGCCCATTACATGAAAGACGGGTTAAGCGACAAATTCGGCGCTTATATTTTCATCGCCTATCAGGGCAAGGAAAAGGTCCTGTTGGTTTCGGGGATGTATCACGGACCCAAGAAAGAAGGCATGAAGCTGATCCAACCGCTTTTGGACAAGCCGATTGGCGGGCATCTCGAAAACGACAAATCCGGCACCTACCAGCAAATCAACTCGTGGCTTTACGACGAGAAATACGACATCCCGGTGGTGCCCGATCAGGCGCGTGAAGATAAGCAGGGTGGTTATATCGAACGCCAGCTCAGCCAAAGCGAATGGCAGATGGTGGTCGATTATCTGGACAGCACGCCCAATGAATATGGCGCAGTAGCGATTGAGCCCTATGGCGGTGCGATCAACAAGGTGCCGGTGGGCAAAAAGGGCAACGCCTTTATCCACCGCAACGTGTCACTGAACTTCTACGTCGATGTGTTCTGGCTGTCGCAAGAGGAAAAGGAAACCGTAGTTCCGTGGCTGGACGGGTTCATGAACCTGATGACAGAACAGGGGTTCTTTATCGACCGGTGTTATCAGAACTACCCGCGTCGTTCGCAATTGAATTACCGCTGGCTCTATTGGGGTGACAACTTCAACTCGTTGCTCTTTGTGAAAAACAAATTCGATCCGCATAATTTCTTTCACTATCAGCAGAGTATTTCGCCCGTACCGAAAGACGCCCCGCGCGACATCATTCGGGATACGTCCAAGTCGTTCTTCAGCGACAAGACGATCACCTACCAATTCTATTCAAAGCCCTGATCAGCAGGGTGGCTGCGGCCGAAAAACAGGGAAGCAACCAGCATGGATACGATCCAGGAAATCTTCTTTCTTCCACCTATGGCCGTGGCCCGGCTTGGGCCTGGTGAGACGCCGCTTGAAAGTTATGAGTGGCAGCAGGACATGGACGCCCATGGTAACAATAAGACGGTCATCCGCTCGAACGTGACGTTGCGAGAGGTCGAGGACGGCAGCGTGCGCGCTTATTTGCCCGTCCCTAAAACCATACGGTTCCGCGACGAAGGCGGGGCCTTGCGTCCCGTCGCGCCGTTCTTTGAGCTTTGGGCCAAAATGCATGATACTGAAACCGGTGAAGATTATGAAACGCCGGTTACGCTTGATCTGTTGGACGGGCAGGGGCTGTCTTTGCAAAACGTTCGCTACTCGGTCACTGTCGGCAACCAAAAGGCCGAACGTCGTACAGGCGACGCGGCCTGCGGTTTCCGCGCACGGGTCGAGATTGCAGGTCAGGATTTTGCACCCAAACCCCTTCTGGCCTTTAGCCCGCACACCTCGGAACAACAGCCGATGGTATATGAGCACAGCCCGATTCCTCTGGGCACCATCCGTGCCATGCACCCGGTGCGCGGGCAGGATGAGCCGGTCGAAGGTCAACCGGTTGACCGCAGCATTCTGCGCCTGCGCTTTACCCCACCCAAGGGCGAGGTTTATGGCCCACCTGACGCGGCCTTTGGCCCGGCCACGCTGGCGGTACCGGCCTATCAGAACGATCCGCCAAAGTCGGAATATGGTCGCATTCATGAGATCGTTCCCGAACAGAACCGCATCCTGAACCCCGATACACCATGGTCACGCTGGATCATGATGTCCGGCACGTCTGACGATCCCGAGCCACATGACAGCTATGACGGTGCGCGGGTGGGCAACAACCAATCCTGGGGTGTGGCCGACGACACCAGCGACGGCACGATCGAAGCGACGCTGAACGTGCGCGGGGAACGGCTGACCGCGCGGGCCCGCATCTTTACCGGCCCCCCAGATTTCGCGCCCGACGCACGCCCGTTCTATAGCATCGAAGACGATTTGCTGGATCGTGATTTGTCATTGATGTCCGTGACCAAAGACAACTATGTCGAGGCCAAGGACGAGGTGGTCGACATCTTCCGCCGCGCGTTTGAGACCAACAGCCTGGTTAATCTGGACGACATCCGGGCGCAGGGGCTTAAGGACAACGCAACGCTGCAAGCCCAAACCAAAATGCCCGCTTTCCCGGAAATGCCGTCCACCGATGCGGCCTCGATGACCGAAGAAGATCAGATGCCGCCGGACAAGATACCGGACCTGATCCGCCCGCAACCGGTCTCGGTCTTCTCAAACTCGGTTCCAAACGAAAGGCTGCCCTATACGGTGGCCACGAAATTTGTACATGAACAGCTGATTGACGAAGAAAACCTGCTGGATTTCCTGCGGCGTCGACCGGATTTTGTCAAAAACCTGTTGCGCCCGCCCTTTGGTATCCTGTCCGAGCTGGAAACTGATCCAAGCCCTGATCAGACGCCGAACCCGAACTTCCGCGATCCCCGGATCGTGCGCGACTTGATGCACGACGCCCGGATGCCGCCCTATATGCGGGATTCCAACTATTTCCCGCTGTCTCTTTCGCGGCGGCAGTATCACCTGATCCTTTCATTCATCGACTATCTGGTTGAACACGCGCCCGAAGCGCCCCCCGAGCCAAAAGCGCCGGATCCGAGCCATCTCAAACCCCGCAACCTGACCGCGCGGGCGGCGTTCAAAGTCCCGGGCAACCCGGATAACACGCGCCTTGATGGATCGGTCGGCAACTGTTTTCCGGGGCTTGAAATGGATGTCCGGGATCTGGATCGCCGGTTCTTTCCGGGTCTGGTTTTCAACGCGGTGCGCGTGCCTTTGGATCCGTTCCCCGAAGCGCCCAAGCATTCCGAAGGCTTTCATCTGGTCTTTGTTGACTATTTCTATGATCCGATGCTGCCCGACAACAGCCCCGAGGCATGGGTGCAAAAGCTGCTGACCGACTATTGCGGCGCTGTCGGGACCAAACTCAGCCGAGGCCGGTGGTTCCTGTCCTGGGTCGAACAGAACGGCAAGAAGATCACCTTCAAGGAAGAAGACGGAACGCCCTATGATGGGCTGAAAATCTGGCGCTTTATTCGCAGCCTGGAATGCGGTGACGATAAACCGGTGACCATCGCGCTGGAGCGGCGCAACCACGAAGGCGTCGTGGATACAGAACCGGTTGTGCTGAACGGCTATCGCCGGCAATACCGAACAGAAGACGGTGTTTTCAGCGACGCCTATGACCCTGGCGAGCTGACACAAAGCCTGTGCAACCCGTGGTCTCATGATTTCCGGGATTGTGGCTGTCACTATTGGCCGTCAAACCACCCTGATGTGGTTATGGCCGAGGTAGACCATGACGCGGCTCTGCCGACGGGGCAGTCAGATAACCCGCTTGCGGCCGAAACCTATCTGGATTGGCTTCGGTCAGACAAATCTCCGTCCGGGAACGTGGCTGTGCTGAACACGGTGGAACAGAACCGCCCCTATCAGATCGACCATTATCAAGTGAACCGGATGTGGAGCGAGCTGCCCATCGTGGTTGAAGGGCGCGAGACCGGTGAAACCTATGAGGTCGACCCGGAATTGCACGATGTCGAACCCTATGGCTCGATCAAGGAAATGGTGGATGATCTGAAGACACGTCTTGCTCCGATGGAGATGACGCTGAGTCTTCAGTATCTCTATGCCTATTTCTCGCTGGCCGACCCTGAGACCGTGGATCACAAACGCTGGCCTACATTGAAAGACGATCTGATCTTTGCCCGTCGGTCTTTGGTCGAGGTCGCGATTGGTGAGATGACGCATATGCGCTGGGCGAACCAATTGTTGTGGGAGCTTGAGGGCGAGGCGTACAAACCCGTTTTGACACCGGCCAAAACGCTACGCTTTGGCGCGCAACGGGTTCTGGAACATCACCGCGCGCTGCGCCCGCTGACACCTGAAGCAATTGATGATTTCATCGAAATCGAACGTCCCGGAGGGTATATCGACCGGGCCTATGCGCAATGTGTGGCCACGCTTGAGCAGGACAAAGCCGTTGACCGCAGGCTTTATGCGCTGGCTGTGCGGATTGACACGGATGGCGACGAACACTTCCTGCGTTTCAAACAGATGAAAGAGGTGTTGGCGCAATACGATATCGAAGGACAGTCACCGGCTTATCTGCGCCCTGTCGAGCCGGGTAACAAGACCAATGCCAAAGCCGCGCTTGAACTGTTCGAGCAGCTCAAAAAGGGTCTGCATGAGGCGTATCTTTTGGAATCCCAGAAAGAGTATGAAGCGTCGCAAGAGCATATCGATCAGGTGCGCGAGACGATGAAAACCTTGCGTGTCAAGGGCGAGGAACTGGCGGCCAAAGGCATCGGGATCCCTTTCTGGCCGGAGGAGAAAAAGTGACCCCGCCCTGGGCGCAGGTGCATTTCTTTGAAACGGGCCATGGCCATCATATGCTGGCCGTCGATGGCTCGCGTGTGTTTGACGTGCCTGCTGGGACGGCAGAGCGTTTTTCCACGCTGAAGGCTGACGGTCAGGCGGCTTTCCTGGCGTCGATGGGCCTGGACGGGGTGCCTATGATCGACGACGCACCGCCTCAGGATATGCCGGTACGGTCGCTGTCTCTGGCGGTAGCGCAGAAATGCAATCTGGCCTGCACCTATTGCTATGCCTCTGGCGGCGATTTCGGAGCGCCTGAGCGCAATATGGAATGGGAGGTCGCCAAAGCTTCGGTCGACAGGCTGGTGTCCGAATCCGAGCCGGGTGTGAAAATCAACCTGGCTTTTCTGGGCGGCGAGCCTTTGATCAATCGCGCCTTGATCCACCGGGCCACAGAGTATGCGGTCGAGCAGGCACAGGCGAACGGATTGCGCGTCGGATTTTCGATCACCACAAACGGAACCTTGCTGCGGGCCGAAGATGCGGCGTTCTTTGAACAGCACGGATTTGCAGTGACGATCAGCCTGGATGGCGTCGGCGCGACCCATGACAAGCTGCGGCCGCAACGGGGCGGGCGGGGCAGTTTCGATAGGATACTGAAACGGGTTGAACCCTTTTTGGCCGCACAGAACCGGATGCAGGTCGGTGCGCGGGTGACCGTTACGCCGCAGAACATGAACCTGCCCGCGACGTTGGATCAGTTCGTGAGCATGGGATTCCACTCGATTGGCTTTTCGCCGATGCTGGCCTCTCCGAATGGGCAGCACGAGTTGGATCAGGATCACCTGCAAGAGATGCTGGATCAGATGATCGCCTGCGGCAAAAAGTTTGAAGAGGCCGTGCTGGCAGGTCGCCGCTATCCGTTTTCAAACATGTCAGCAGCGATGCAGGAAATCCATCGTGGAACGCACCGTCCCTATGCCTGCGGGGCCGGAGCGGGGTATTTCGGGGTGTCTGCGGATGGCGGATTGTTTGCCTGCCATCGCTTTGTCGAAGATGATACCGGCGCAATGGGCAGCGTTTATGATGGGCCTGATTTGCGTCGGGACGGCTGGTTGAAAGATCGCCATGTCCACACGCAATCGCCTTGCAACACATGTTGGGCCCGGTACTTCTGTGGCGGCGGATGTCATCACGAGGTTATTCACCGGGGGCGGCCCGCCTGTGACTATATCCGTGGCTGGCTGGACTATTGCCTGGGGGCTTATGTGAGGTTGTCCGAGGCGCGCCCGGACTATTTTGGTTTGCCACCGCAAGCTGTGTTGGCCTGACGACAAGGCATGTCCAGCGACATCGAGACCGAAATCTGTATCATAGGGGCTGGACCTGCCGGGGCCGCCTTGGCCACGCGGTTGGCGCAGTTCGGGCGAGATGTCTGCTTGGTCGAACGGCAGGCCGTGCCGCGCCCGCATATCGGTGAGTCTCTGCCTGCATCTGTTTGGCCTATCCTGAATCTGCTGGGCGTTGCCCCTGAAGTCGAAGCAGCGGGCTTTCTGTGCGCCACTGGGTCGGTGTTGCATTGGGGTGGTCAGTTCGAACGTCGCGGCCCGACAGCAGGGCAACCGGGGCTTCTAGTAGATCGTGGCCAGTTCGACTCGATACTATTGGACGCGGCTCAACGCGAAGGTGCGCAGGTGCTGACCCAAACGCGCGCCTATCGACCAGACCATAGTGCCGATGGGTGGTGTATTCCTTTGCGATCCGAACAGGGCCCGCGTCAGTTACGGGCAAATGTTTTGATCGACGCAGCAGGGCGCCAGGCCGGGTTTGGACGGCGGTATCGGCAATGCGCGCCACCTTTGTTGGCGCTATACGCCTATTGGCAGGCCCCACCAGGGTTTGGGGCGCAAGCTCGGGTCGAGGCGGGCGAAGCGCATTGGGTTTGGGCGGCGTTGCTGCCCAACGGGTTGGTCAACGCGATGGTCTTTGTCGATCCGGCACGTTGCACGGGTCTTACACCGGCGGACCGCCGCGATCTGTATCTGAACCTGTTAGCGCAGTCGCCCCTGTTGTCCCCCTGCCTTGAACAGCGCCGGATGGGTCCGGTTCGCCAAGCCGACGCGACCAGTCAGATTGAAATGACGCCGCCCACAGCAGATTTTCTGCGCGTGGGTGAGGCCAGTTTTTGTGTCGATCCGCTGTCTTCGCAAGGGGTGCAACTGGCGATGGGGCAGGCGCTTCAGGCGGCGGCAGTTGTGAATACCGTGCTAACGCGCCCCGATCACGCGGCGCAGGCGCTGGATTTCTACGCGGACCGTCAGCAAGAGCGGGTGCAGGTGCACGCACAGTTGGCTGCGGAATACTATGCGCGTCAGTTGCAAATCTCATCCGATCCGTTCTGGCAGAATCGGTCCCAAGCACCCGAATGGCTGCAAACGGGGGCAATCGAACTGGAAACCGCACCCGTTCCGACACAGGCCAAACTGATTTTGTCGACCAAGGCGCATCTGCATGAGGCGGGGGTTCAAACCGAAACCCTGATCGAGCCCGGGCAAGTTCTAAGCCACCCAAATCTGCCACGACCCGTTGCCAATCTGGACGGCATCGCCCTGCCACCTCTGATCGCTTCCTGTCAGAATCCGACCGGTGCGGACGACCTTCGTGGGCGGTTCCGTAAGACCCTGCCGCCCGATCTGGCCGAGCGCGTGGTGCATTGGCTCTGGACCTATCGCATCTTGGTTGTAGCGGATTAATCGCGGTTTCCTCGGGTCTGCAAATCCCCTAATGTCGCGCCACGAAACCACCAGCCGGAAAGAGATCACATGTCGCGATTTGATGGGTATTTCCTGCGGCAATTGCTGGTGATTTTCGGCTTTTTCACCTTGGTGCTTGTGGGCGTCTTTTGGATTACCCGATCGGTCAGCCTGTTTGATCGCGTAATCAGCGGTGGGCAATCGGCCGTCGTGTTTCTGGAGTTCACCGCGCTTACCTTGCCGACATTGATCCGAACGGTAATGCCAATGTCGGTCTTTGCTGCTGCTGTCTACACGACCAACCGGCTCAGCCGCGAAAGCGAGTTGACGGTCATGCTGGCCACCGGCTCCAGCCCCTGGCGCTTGGCGCGGGCTGTCTTGCTGTTTGGGTTATTCACCGGGTTGATGATGGCGGTCATCAGCGTGTTTCTGCGCCCAGCTTCTGTTGACCAGCTTGAACGCCGACAGGCCGAGGTTGCTGGCGACGTCACCGCACAATTGCTGAACGAAGGTGAGTTTCTGCACCCCGCGCCGGGTGTGACCGTCTATATCGGACGGGTTGATCTGGATGGTACATTGCACGAGGTCTTTGTCTCGGACCGTCGTGACCGTCAAAACCCCACGAGTTATTCCAGCAAAACCGCCTATCTGGTCAATGATGGGGATGGCATCAATCTGGTTATGCTGGAAGGCGTCGCGCTCAGGTACACGCGCGACGGCAGGACCCTGTCATCGACCTTGTTCGAAGATGCATCCTACGACATTTCCGAGTTGACCAATCAAGCGGATCTTGAGCAGAGAAGCCTGGAAGCGATCCCCACGCGCGAGCTTTTGTATCATCAGGCGGATGTGGCCGCAGCCGAGGGCCATACCCGAGGTGAGATCGTGGAGGAACTGCATCAGCGCTTCTCGTGGATTGCAATTTGCATTGCTGTCGCACTGGTCGGGCATGCGACATTGATGCTGGGCAGTTTCTCGCGCTTTGGCCTGTGGCCACAGATATTTGCGGCCTTCACGCTGCTGGTATTCCTCGAAGGGATCCGTGGATTTGTTGCGCCAATTGTGGTCAAAGATCCCGCGACCTGGGCTCTGCTTTATACCCCTGCGGGTCTGGGTATCATGATCTCGAGCCTGTTCCTGTTTATTGCGGGTCGGCCCCTTTTGCGATCTCGCACACGCCCGGAACCGGTGCCGACCACCGGTTAGGCTGCAATTTTTTGGGCCGGCACGTTCATTTTGTTTTTCCAACAGCGCGCATTGGTCTAGCGTAAACTCCAGCCCATAACCGAGGACTGCAGGATGCTGGACAAAAACCACAAACCCACCTGGACCAGTTTTGAAGAGGCGACAAAAGACGATTGGGATGCGGTCATGGCCTATGAAGAGGCCTATAACGCCGCCCTGCCCGACCGCATACTCGACGCGATCCGGTCGCTCGACGAAGAGTGGACGCCGTATCCGGTCAACCGCTATCAGCACAGTTTGCAGGCCGCTACGCGCGCTTATGAAGACGGGGCCGAGGAAGAGCTGGTGGTTGCCGCGCTGATCCATGACACCGGTGACATCCTGTCCCCCTATAATCATGGCGAATTGTCGGCTGCGATGATGAAGCCCTATGTCAGCGCAAAGACCTACTGGATCCTCAAACATCACTGCGTCTTTCAGGGCTATTACTATAACCAACATCTGGGTGGCGACAGGAACGCCCGCGACAAGTACCGCGACAGCCCGTATTGGGAAGACTGCCGGTATTTTTGCCACGAATATGATCAGAAGGCGTTTGACCCGGATTACCCGACCAAACCTCTGGAGTTCTTTGAGCCGATGCTGCGCCGGGTTTTGAACAAGGGCGAAGGCCATATGGAGCTGAACGAAACCGCGGCGGATTGACCTGCGTTATCCATTGGCTCGGATCGGGATCAGGTGGTTGTCCCATTGGCAATTAGCTTGTGCGCTTAATTCAGGCTGAGCGGACAGCGTTCCAAAAGCGCCAGTGCCGGTGGTAAAGACCAGACCCTGAGGACCTGTGCCCAGGCCGCAGACATCTTCCAGCGTAAACGCATCCAGAAAGGCGGCTGTGGACACATCAAAACGGTGCAGTGCGTTGTCGCGCGGGCAGGTGATGGCAACGATGTCACCCCCAGCGCTAAAGGCGATACTGCCAGCGTAACCTTGTAGGTCGCGTTGCAAGTGATCTGGGGCGCTGATCAGCTGCGCTGTGCGTCCCCGGGTGTGCAGCCCCAGAAGTGGCGGATGCGCTGCCTGATCGCCTTGCCATTGCAGCGCAAAACCAACCAGACCGTCCTGTCGCACCGCCAGATGCCGGATCGAGTTCTTATGCAATTCCGGCGCCAAGTGAACCTGTTCCAGGATCTGGCCGTTCAGATCCAGATAAGTCAGATTGGGGCGCATCGTGGGCAGGTTCAGCTTTGTCCGACCACTGTCGGGATGGGTTTCGATCCCGCCATTGGCGACCACCAGTGTCTGACCATCGGGCATCAGCAGCATATCATGCGGTCCGATCCCCCCGGAGGGGAACTCTGCAAGCCGCACATAGCTTTCGGCATCCCAGACGCCGATCACGCCTTCACCGGCGTCGAAATCATTCTCGGTTGTGAAAAACGTGCTACCATCTTGGGAAAACACGCCATGACCATAGAAATGGCGTCCTTGTGGTGCGTGCAGATGTTGTTCGATCACGCCCCGGGCGCAGTTGATCACCAGGGCAAAGGTTCCGGGACGGCGCGCAAAACCGATGGCCTGCGCCTTGGTTGGATGGGCCGCCGCCGCATGTCCGCGGTCGGGAAGCAGCAACGCGAACAGGATCGCGCCATCGCCGTTCAGACCAGCAAGCCGATAGCTGTCGTCAGGAAATAGCGCTGCGGCCAGAAATTCGGGCGAGCCGACTGACGACCACCCTTGCGTGGGCGCCAAAGTGGCGGCTGCCAGACCGGTCAGAAAGGCGCGGCGTGTTGGCATGGCTTAGTCTCCGTCCAGAGAATTGAACCCCGCGCTGATACCCAGTTTCGGGCCAAGCGCGCCTGAGGCTGTGGCGTGGATATCCAAAACCGCCTGTTGCAACGCCTCGATCCGAAACCGTGCGGCAGGATCGGCGACCCCGGCCAAGGCGGGGTCATCCAACGCCTGTGCCCGCTCGATCGCATCCGCGAAACCGGCCTCAAGCGCGGTGGCCACATCGGGATGATCCAATGCAAGATGCGCCGCGAGATCTCGCAGCGCGATCAGGGACAGCACAACATGACGCGCGGATCGCTCGGACCGACGTGCCTCGGCCCGGTTGGGGCGGGGGCGGTCAAAGCTGCCCAATGGGCGGCCCAAACGCGTATTTCCGGTAAACTCCAGCCCTGTGATCAGAGCTTTGTAGATCTCTTGGGTGGCCTCATCGGTATTGCGATAGGGGCTGTTTTCGCCGGGCTGTTCCAGCAGCAAAGCATAGCTCTGCCAATCCGCGTTGATTGCATCGGCGTTTCGGTCGATGTCGACGGATATGGCGCGGATCAGGCTGCAGCGGTAATCGGCCTCAGCTTGCGCGGCCAAATCTTCATCATAAAGCAGCCGTTCCAGCGCAAAGAAACCCCGTTCGGCGACTGAGGTTTCGGCAAAATCCTCGGGCTTGTAGATGACCGGATCGGCAGTGGCGATCAGTTGCGACAGGGCTTTGCCAGTAAAACCCTTGGTGTCGGGCCAGAAGGCCAGCGCAAATGCGCGGTCTTCAACTTCGGACGGGCCAAAGCGCAGGTGACTGGCCGATATCCAGGCATCAAACGCCGCGTAATAGGCTTGGCGCAGCTGGGGGGCTTGAGGATCACACTCCGCGCGGGCTGTATCGGCCAACGCATCACTTGCCGTAGCCAGCTGTGCGAAACGTGGCAGGATATGCGTGCGTGTTACCTGTTCTAGATCCTGTGCGAAAAGAGTTGCGGGCAGCAAAAGCGAAGCGGTCAGGGTGGCAAGGCGCATGGATCAAAGGCTTTCCAGAAACTGGATAAGAGCGTCTCGGTCGGGCTTGGCCAGTGACACAACAGCATCGCGCGCCGCTTGCGCCTCACCGCCGTGCCAGAGGACGGCCTCCAGCAGCGACTGCGCGCGACCGTCATGCAGAAACTGGGTGTGGTCAGAAACCTGCGCGGTCAATCCGATACCCCACAAAGGAGGCGTGCGCCATTCGCGACCTGTGGCACGGGCCTCGGGGCGGTTGTCAGCCAAACCTTCGCCCATATCGTGCAGCAACAGGTCGGTATAGGGCCAGATCAGTTGGAAACTGTGTTCGACCCGGTCCGGCATGCGATGGGTCACATGGGCCGGTGTGTGGCAGGCGGCGCAGCCTGAGGTGTGAAAGACCTCTTTGCCGCGCAGAACTTCAGGGTTATCAACGTCGCGCCGGGCCGGTACGCCAAGATTTCGACTGTAGAACGTGACACGGTCCAGCCCGGTCTGATCGATCTCGAACCCGCGCGCGTCCCCGTCGCCATGCGGGGCGCTGGTGCAGTTGGCCTGAGCCGTTGTGCAATCGCCATAAGCTGCGGAGAAAAGCGGGCTTGAGATGCCGATGTCGCCAGCGAAGGCGCCCGCAGATTGTTCCATCACCGTTGGCATCCCAGCCTTGTGGCCAAACCGGCCCATCATGGGGGTGTCGAACTCGGTGGACCAGACGATGTTGGGGCGGCCCGAAATACCATCGCCATCTTTGTCATCTGGGTCGGCCTTTGCCAGCAGATCCTGCACCGGGATCGCCTCAAGCAGACCAAGGCCGATCATCTGCGGGGCCACGCGTGGGCTCAGCATCGCATCGGGGTGCAGCGGGCCATAGCCAAGATCAGCCGCGCGATAGGTCGGTTGGCGCAGCGTTACGACCTCGCCGCCGGACAGCTGGACGGTGAGATCCGCGTAAGTGACGTCCAGCCGGTATTCCGCCGGATGCCCGGGCAGCGCGAAATCCTGAAGCTGCCCGCCATAGGTGGGGTCGGGCAGGGTGGCGATGTAATCTGCGATCTCGGACGGCCCGTCGGTGGGTGCGCCGGGGATCGAGATGCGCAGGAACATCGACTCGGCGCTGTCCTCGGGCCCGTTGGGCGTATGCCCGCGCCCGTCTTTGATATGGCAGCGCTGGCAGGACCGCGCATTGTAAAGCGGCCCCAGCCCATCGGAGGCCAGGGTCGAGGACGGTGACGACACCCATATCTTTTTGAACAGCCCGTTGCCCACCTTGAAATCCAGCTCTTGCTCGAAGCTGAGATTGGCGGAAGGTTGCGAAAACGCATCGGCATCTGCCCGCAGGCGCACCGTGGCGGCCCCGGCGGGCAAAGCCTCGAACGGCTGTGGCGCGCCGTATTCCTTGGGCGTTGCGGTGGCGGATTTGATCCGCGCCTGCTCGGCTGCTGTTCTGGGTTGCGTGTTGAGGTGATGGTCTTGCAGCGCGGGCCAGTTAGCCTCATCCGCTATGGCCATGGTGGCCGTCAGGGCAGCCAGCGAGAACACGAGGGCAACGCAGGGTGTCCTCGGCTCGAGAAAGGTCAGGTTCCACATGGTTTATGCCGCCAAAGCTGTGCAAGTTGAGCGTATGCGCGATACGCTCAACCACTGAGATCACTGAAAAACAGCGTTTGGATTATCCAGGCTGTCCGAGCCTTCGAACGCCAGCTGCTCAAGGTCGAGCGCTGTCACAATCCGCTCGATGCTTTTGGTCTGATCAACAAGGCCGTTCACCCCACCCATAACCAAGGCCTCACCCGCTGCATTGCCGCGTTCCAGCATCTGGTCATAGACAAACCCGGCTTCAGCGGTCGATTTGATACGGCCCAAAGCCTGCATGGTATTGGCCAGCTTGGTCTTCATCTCTGTGTCCAGCGCAGGGTCTGACGCTGCAACCAGATCCGACAACGATGGGCCCGAAACCGAGCTGCCATCGATGCGGGTATAGTTGCCCAGATAGACGTTCTGAATGCCCAAACCGTCATAGTAATGGTCGTTATGGGTGTTGTCTGCGAAACAGGAATGCTCTTCCTCGGGGTCGTTCAACATCAGACCAAGGCGCATCCGCTCGCCGGCTTGTTCGCCATAAGACAGCGATCCCATCCCTGTCAGGATAGCACTGATGCCTACCGTTTCATCTGCGTTCAGCGCGGTACGGGCGTCACCGTCTTCGGCCCACTGGGCGACCATCCAATGCAGATCACTGACCAGCAGATCGGTGGCGGCCGTTAGATACTGAGCACGCCGGTCGCAATTGCCATGCGTGCAGCTTTCGTCTTGTGCAAAATCTGTCCAAGGGCGATCCCCGGCACCCGGACCATGACCGTTCAGATCCTGACCCCACAGAAGAAACTCGATGGCGTGATAACCGGTTGCGACGTTGGCCTCGATTCCATCCGCCTCGTGCAGGGTGTCGGACAACAGCGCGGGCGTGATCTGGGTGGCATCAATCGTTTTCCCTGACAGTGTGAAGCTTGGGTTGGCGATGACATTCAGCGCGGCTAATTCGTTTTCATCCGTTGCCCCGCCATAGGTGGCGTCGACATAGTCGATCAGACCCTCATCCAGCGGCCACGCATTCACTTTGCCTTCCCAGTCGTCAACGATGGGGTTGCCGAACCGGAAAACCTCGGTCTGTTGATAGGGAACCCGCGCAGCGATCCACGCCGTGCGCGCGGCGGCCAAGGTCGCGTCAGAAGGGGTAGCAATCAGCGCATTCACCGCAGTTTGTAATTTCTGAGCCGCGATCAGGCTGTCCTCGAATTTTGCCTCAGCAATATTTGCATAGGTGTTCAATACATCAGCTCTGGTCGGAGCTTCGGCGAAAGCCGCCCCGACAAAGCACAAGCCCAATGCGCTTGTAGCAGTCAAAAGTCGAATCATGAGAGGTTTCTTTCCTTCAAAAAGTCTTGTGCGCGTGCGTCGAAACAGATCCAAAGCAGTCGCGCTAAATTTCTTAGTGAAATACTAAGTTAAGTCAACCTGAGTTTTTTAGTCAGATTAACGAAGGCCGATCCTCCCCATTTATGGTGAGTTTGTGCTTGGGCTGCTTTGGGCGAAGGAATAAGAATAGATTTTGAGTTTGCGTTCGAGTGATGTGGGAATGAAAAGAATTTGGTTTGCGCTGATCTGTTTTCCCACAACGGAGTCGTTGGCACAGTCTGCCCCCGGATCAGAAATCTGGACCCCGGGTGTCGGACATCTAGCCATAGAGTTTTCAGGTTCCGATTTCTTGGTAACCTTGAAAGCACCCGGCGATGCGATTGTGGGATTTGATCACCCGGCACGTAGCGACGAAGAGCGGGCGCAGGTAGCCGCTGCTGTTTCCGAGCTTTCGAAACCCGAGACCGTATTGGCCATCCCTTACGATGCAGGGTGCACAGCTTGGGCCGCAAATGTTGTCTTGAACGGGGATGCCTTTGGGAAAGGCCTGACCGTTGAGCCTGATCACCTTGAGATCCGGGCAGAGTATCATTTTCGTTGCGATGCCGTTGATGCATTAACCACCATGCAGTTCCCATTTTTCTCTCATTTCCCTTCGACGAACGTGTTGCGTGCGGACGTAAAGTTGAAAACCGGTGAGAGGGCGTTCGAGATAAAACGCACAGAACCGGTTCTGGTCTTCGAATAAGGTCAGCGTACCTCTGTTCAGGTCCCCATGCAGTCAGCCCGAAAAGTGCTCCAGGTATGAGAAGCGCAAATGCGCTTGCCGCAAAATGGTGGTGTTTGACACCTGGCCAATCGTCTAAACGCGCCGCCTCGGTAATTGGCTGGTCTCCACACGAATGAAACAGCAATGGAAATTGCTTGGCTTGACGCGGACGTAACGTCCTGACGCGTTGGCCATGGCGCGATTGGAAGTGCGTGGAAGCAACAATTCCAACTTCGCTGCAATTCTGTCTCTTTTCGGTCAATTTTTTGGTTGATAGACATGAGGTGTCGGTGGTGTAGTTGCTGATCAGTGCGGGCGGGAAAATGAGAACCGGAACAATCGGTCAAGCGGTAATTCGTTGGAAACAAACGGAAATAAACGGTCTTGAGGCGGCTCCTTTAGAGGATTTGACCTTGGGCGCTGTTTGGTCGTGGCGCGGTATCGGCTCCAAGCTGGCATCGCTTGGTGAAGCCAGCCGTGCGAAAATCCATCATACGAACGCAGTCTTGTCGCAAGATACATCGGAAGTCATGGGCGAACACCAGCCGTTTGCGCGCCCGAGTTTGCGCATCGAATTGTCAAACGGTGCTCAGCGTTTCCAAGCGGTTTTGATACAAATATCGTCAGATGAAATGCCGGTTTTGGTATTCGAAAATGGTTCCCCGCTGCGTGATCAGGAATTTTGGATCAGCGCGCTTGAAGTTGAATCTGACGTGAGCGGTTTGGTTTCGGAATTCGACAACATCATTTCTTTTCCCGATCGCGGTCATTCGAAAGAGGCGGAGCCTCGGGTGCCTGCAGCGGTCGCAGCCGAATAGCATAGGTTTTCTTCGCCGTTACGGGCCAAGAAAAACCCTTCTGTCCATCGACAAACCTGTTGACTCTGGTGTTTCGACCAATATAAGCGCGGCTTCATTGGTGTTGGTGGCCTCCGCAAGGGGATGCCTGTCATGTGGAAAACCGCAAGAGGACAACGCCCTTCATAGTAGCCCATGAGGGCTTCGAACAAACGAAGGAGAACAGCCGTGACCAAACGCACGTCTGCCAAGTATAAAATTGACCGCCGGATGGGCGAAAACATCTGGGGTCGCCCGAAATCCCCGGTCAACCGCCGCGAATACGGCCCCGGTCAGCACGGTCAGCGCCGCAAGGGCAAACTGTCGGACTTCGGTCTGCAGCTGCGCGCCAAGCAGAAGCTGAAAGGCTATTACGGCGACCTGACCGAGAAGCAGTTCCGCCGCATCTATGCCGAAGCCGAGCGTGTCAAAGGCGACACCGGTGAAAACCTGATCGGTCTGCTGGAGCGTCGCCTGGACGCAGTGGTTTACCGCGCCAAATTTGTACCGACTGTCTTTGCTGCGCGTCAGTTCGTGAACCACGGCCACGTCAAGGTGAACGGCAAGCGAGTCAACATCCCCAGCTATCGCGTCAAAGAAGGCGATGTGATCGAGGTGCGCGACAAATCCAAGCAACTGGCTGTTGTTCTGGAAGCCGTTGGGTTGGCCGAGCGTGATGTGCCTGACTACATCGACGCAGATCACTCGAAAATGACTGCCACCTTTTTGCGCGCCCCGGGCCTGAGCGATGTGCCTTACCCGGTGATGATGGAGCCGAACCTGGTCGTCGAATTCTACGCGAAGAACTAATTCTTCGCCGACACCGAAATTCCAAAGGCCGCGCATTTGCGCGGTCTTTTTTGTTGGGGTTCTCGACCCAATCGCGGCAAGCCGCTATCCCCACAGGGATCTTTAGGTCCAGGCAAAGGGCGGATCAGATCGGCAAAGGCCGCCCTTCGGCAATGGCCTCCATCGCGAAATACGAGGTCACGCTATCCAACTCGACTTTGCTGATCAGGCGTTGGTACACCTCGTCGAATGACGCCATGTCCTGCGTTACCACCTTCAACTGGTAGTCATAGTCTCCTCCGATACGATGGAAATCGACCACCTCGGGAATGGTCAAGACATGGCTGCGAAAGGCGTGCAGCCATTCGGTGGAATGGTGGCGGGTGCGCAGCATGACGAAAACCACAAGGTTCAAACCTAGTTTTTCACGCGCGATCCGGGCGGTTGACCCTTTTAGGACGCCTGTGTCGTTCAGTGCCTTCAGTCGTCGCCAGCATGCGTTCTGCGACAGACCGACTCGATCTGCCAACTCGCGCTGGGACAGCGTTGCATCCTTTTGAAGCTCTCTGAGGAGTTTTGTGTCTATTTGATCTAAGATTTCACTCATTTTCAATCAAATGACACAAAAACAAAGAAAAATAAACGAAAAACGAGGAAGTTATTGGAAGTCACAGGGGTCATATTTTGTTCAATCCACAGGAGAAACCCTATGACGCTGACTGACTTCCGTACCCAGATCCAAACAGCTGCCCAAGCAGGAACGCTAGGCCAGGGCGTTATCGGCGACGGTGTCATGATCCCGGGTCTGAACGGGGATGTGCCGTTGGTTTATGCCGATTATGTCGCCTCGGGTCGTGCGATGCAGCAGGTTGAGGATTTCGTGTCCCAAAAAGTTTTGCCGTTCTACGCCAACAGCCATACCGAGGCCTCCTATTGCGGATCGTATATGACCCGCCTGCGGCGTGAAGCGCGCGCTGAAATCGCTCGCTGTGTTGGCGCCAAGGAAGACGATGCGGTGATCTTCGCCGGGTCGGGCGCCACAGCGGGTCTCAACCGGTTGGTCAGCCTATTGGGAGTTGAAGAGGCCGACCAGCCGGTTGTTCTGATCGGGCCTTACGAGCATCACTCGAACATCCTGCCATGGCGCGAGAGCAAGGCGCAGGTGGTCGAGATCCCCGAAGGGCCAAAGGGTGGGCCGGATCTGAACGCGCTCGAGGCCGCGCTGTGCGCCCATGCCGGATCAGACCTGCTGATCGGTTCTTTTTCCGCGGCGTCGAATGTGACGGGGATCATCACTGATCCAGACCTGGTGACGCGGCTGTTGAAACAGCATGGCGCGTTGGCGGTTTGGGACTATGCCGGGGGTGGGCCGTACCTGCCCATCGACATGAGTTCGGGCGACACAAAAAAAGATGCGGTTGTTGTCTCGCCGCACAAATTCCCTGGCGGGCCAGGGGCGTCAGGAGTCTTGATACTGAACAAACACGCGGTGCGGCGTCAGGCGCCAAGCTGGCCCGGTGGCGGTACGGTCAGCTTTGTCTCACCCTGGCGGCACGACTATAGCGATGATCTGGCCACGCGCGAGGAAGCCGGCACGCCTAACGTGATCGGAGACATCCGCTCTGCTCTGGCCTTCATCGTTAAGGATGCCGTTGGCACGGATGAGATCGCCCGCCGTGAGGCGCGTTTCAACCAAATGGCGCGTGAAGGCTGGGCGGATAATCCGCATCTGACGCTGTTGGCGGGCGACAACTCGCACCGGTTGCCGATCTTCTCGTTTCTTGTGCGCGACAGGTCAGGTCAGCCTGTGCATCAGCAGCTGTTTACCAGAATGCTCAGCGATATCTACGGGATTCAGGCCCGCGGCGGTTGCGCCTGTGCCGGGCCCTATGCGCATCGCTTGTTGGGGATCGATCAGGCGATGTCCGAGGTTTTGTTCTCGCAGCTATCCGCAGGTGAAGAATTGCAAAAACCAGGTTGGGTACGGCTTAACTTCTCGTATCTCATGAGCGATGAGACCGCGCAGTTCATCATCGAAAGTGTGAACGACCTGTCACGCCGGGTCGAAGAGTTTGCGCATTGTTACGCCGTGGATCCGGCAACAGCGCGCTTCAAAGCAGCCTGAGGGAATTGCCGCTTTTCTCAACGCGTTGAGACGGGTATGAGGGGCCCCAGTTAACGGAGCCCGTCATGACCAAGATCACCCCGCAACCCGGCATTATGGACATCGCCCTGTATCAGGGCGGCCAGTCGAAACTGTCCGGGGTTGCGCATGTCATCAAGCTCAGCTCGAATGAGAACCCCTTTGGTCCGGGTCCCAAGGCGATTGCGGCGGTGCGCGATAGCGCGGCCAATCTGCATCGTTATCCCAATACTGATCACGCCAGCTTGCGTGAGGCCATCGGGGCACGTCACGGGTTGGATCCGGCTCGGATCATCTGCGGTGTCGGCAGCGACGAGGTGCTGCAATTTGTGGCGCAGGCCTATGCTGGGCCGGGGGATGAGGTGATTTACACCGAGCACGGGTTTTCTATGTACCCGATCATCGCGCGCATGGCCGGGGCGACCCCGGTGATGGTGGCCGAGCGGGAACGGAAGGTTGATGTCGATGCCATTTTGGCTGCGGTTACTGCGCAGACCAAAATTGTTTTTGTGACCAATCCGGGTAATCCAACCTCGACCATGATTTCGGAACCCGAGTTGGAGCGGCTGGCAGATCATCTGCCCGATCACTGCCTTCTGGTGCTGGACGGGGCCTATGCCGAGTTTGTGGATGGGTTCGATGGTGGTGCGGCGCTGGTCGATCGCTACCCCAACGTGATCATGACCCGGACCTTTTCCAAGATATACGGGCTTGGCGGTATGCGTGTCGGTTGGGGCTATGCGTCCCAGGACATCATCGATGTGTTGAACCGAGTGCGCCAGCCTTTCAACCTGTCTCTGACCGCATTGGCTGCAGCCGAAGCAGCGCTTGAGGATCAAGAGTTTCTGACCTTCTGCCAGAGCGAAAACGCACGCTTACGGGTTTGGCTGGCAGAAGAACTGGGCAAGGTCGGGGTGCATTCGGACCCGTCCTGCACCAACTTTATCCTGGCGCGGTTCGCAGATCAGGCCGAGGCTGAAGCCTGCGACGATTATCTGAAAACCCTAGGCATCATCGTGCGTCGCGTCGCCGGGTACAACCTGCCCAATGCGCTGCGGATTACTGTCGGCGACGAAGAGGCGTGCCGACGCGTGGCCAAGGCCATCGCCGAATTCAAAGAGGGCGCAGCATGAGCCAGATCTATGACCGCGTCGCTCTGATAGGGCTGGGGCTGATTGCGTCCTCGATGTTCTGGGCCATCAAGCGTGCGGGCTTGGCGGGCGAAGTGACCGGCTTTGCCCGGTCCTCTGAAACCCGCGACACCGCGCGCCGCATCGGGCTGTGCGACCGGGTTTGCGACACTGCGCAAGACGCAGTTGAGGGTGCCGATCTGGTCGTACTCTGCGTGCCGGTTGGCGCGATGGGCAGTGTTGCCCAAGATATCGCATCGGTGTTGAAACCGGGGGCCACAGTCACGGATGTGGGCTCGGTCAAGCGCCATGTCATTCAGGCCGTTGGGCCGCATATCCCTGAAAGCGTTCATTTTGTGCCCGCTCACCCCTTGGCCGGAACCGAGCATTCGGGGCCGGAATCCGGCTTTGCCGAACTTTTCGACAACCGGTGGTGTCTGATTGTCCCACCTGAAGGGTCGGATCAAGAAGCCGTTGCGCGGCTGCGATCCTTGTGGGAGGGGCTGGGCTCTTTCGTCGATGAGATGGACGCCGACCACCATGATCTGGTGCTGGCTGTTACATCTCATGCCCCACACCTGATCGCCTATACCATGGTTGGGGTGGCAGACGATCTGCGCCGGGTGACCGATAGTGAAGTGATCAAATACTCGGCCGCCGGGTTTCGCGACTTTACGCGGATCGCGGCGTCAGACCCGACCATGTGGCGCGATGTGTTCCTGACGAATAAGGACGCCACGCTGGAGATTCTGGGCCGTTTTACAGAAGAGCTTTTTGCCCTTCAGCGTGCCATTCGAACCGGAGACGGCGAGCAGTTATTCGACTATTTCACCCGCACCCGTGAAATACGGCGTGGCATTATCGACGCCGGGCAGGATACGGATGCACCCGATTTCGGCCGCGGCACAAAGGTTTAGCAGGATGTGGCTTCGAGTCGTTCTGATCGCTGCGTTCAGTGTTCTTGCCACGGCTGCTGCTGCCGAGAAAACCAATCTGCTTTATGCACAGCAAGTGACAGCCGCCGCCGCGCGACCCATCACCATCCCAGACAAGCTATGGCCGCAGATCGAGCCCGATACGCGCGCAGAGCCGATCCTGTTCAAAAAGCGCAAACTGCGCAAAGGGTCTGTCTGTGGAGATATCAATATCCAAGGCAAGCCCGTCGGCAATGTTTCCAGCAAAGTCAAAGCGTGTGGGGTTAAGGACGCGGTCGAGATCACCTCGATCGCGGGCGTGGCCCTCAGTCGACCGTCTGTTATGGAATGTGGCACAGCGATTGCTTTGAACGAATGGGTCGAAGAGACTGTCAAACCCACATTCAAACGGCGCGGGCCAGTGGTCGAGCTGCAAGTGGCGGCCCATTATGCGTGCCGAACGCGCAACAACCGTAAGGGCGCACGGATATCCGAGCATGGTAAGGGGCGGGCCATCGATATTTCAGGTTTCAAAATGGCGGATGGTGAGGTGGTCACGGTACTGAAGGGCTGGCGCAAGAACCCGTCTCAATCGCAACTGATCAAGATCTGGCGCGGGGCATGCGGTCCTTTCGGGACTGTGCTCGGGCCAAATTCAGATCGTTTTCACCGCGACCATTTCCATTTGGATACGGCGCGCTATCGCCGGGGACCATACTGCCGCTAGCGCAGGATCAAGCGCGGTGCGGGGCCCAGAGGCAGGGGGCCAAGCGCGACCAGGCCGTCGCGGAAGTTCAACTGCAGATCCAATGCATTGGGGTTTCCGCCAAGCCCGGCCATGAACCGCAACGCGCGATTCACCGGATCGACAGCCTGATCGGGGATCGCCCCGGCAGCGTTCGCCATGGCGATCATATCGCGCCAATTCTCAGCCTTGATCGCAATCTCTCCGATAGGGATACCTTGCGGGTCAACTTCAAGCGTTCCGGTCGCGAACAGACGCAGCGCGCCCCATTGCGCTTCGGCCAGGCGCAGATCCAACAAGACCGGTTGAGGTCGGCCTTGTTCAATGGCAGACCGATCCCACGCTTTGTCGAATGTGGCTTCGAGGTCCAGTTCCAACGTTTCAAAGGTCTGGGGCAGGGAGGTTGCCGAACGCATCAGGTTGCGCAGATCGACGCCCGGTGTGAACCCGTCAACCTGCGCGGTGATCGTATAGGTCTCGGGCGTGGCGGTCTGTTCCATGGTCAGCCCCAGAGTATCCCCGCCGACGACATCACTGCCATTCTCGGAAATGGTCCAGGCGTCAGAAGTCAGAGACATCTTCTCAAGCACCAAAGCGACACCGGGTTTCAAATGCAGCTCGGCCTGCAAATCCTCGGCCAGAATGGTCGCGGTCTGATCGAAATAGGACAATCGCTGTGCTGTATCGGCGAAACGCAGCATTTGCCGGCCGGGCCAGATCGCGGGGCTTTGGAATTCAATCCAATCCGCGCTCCAGGCCGTGCCGTTGACCGGGTCGGCCAGCGCCGGATTGTCGAGCCGGGTCATGTGGTGGGTTGGATAGCCAGCGGTCGATACGTTCGAGTAATCTGCCTGCCAGCCCAGTTCCTGCTGATTGTCGAACCACGCGGTCAGCGCATTGCGCAAGCCAAGCCCGGCGATGAACCAATAGCCACTCCATGCAACGGCAACCAAAATGAATATGCGGATCAGACTTCGCATCGCAAATGGCCCTTTTTCCTGCGTTGGAATTGATGTTTATAGACGCAAACGGGCAAGGACCAGAGCAATGACGATGTGGGTTTTCGGATATGGATCACTGTTGTGGAACCCGGGCTTTCCGGTGGCACGCACCGAGAAAGCCACGCTGCACGGCTATGCCCGGTCTTTCTGCATGAGTTCGATTCACCATCGCGGCACCGAGGATGAGCCTGGGCTGGTGCTTGCGCTGGATGAACAATCAGGTTCAGCCTGCACTGGTCTGGCCCTGCTGGTCGAGCCGGGCCACGAAGACCGAACGCTGGAAGAGCTGCGTGAACGCGAGTTGATCTCGTCGGCGTATCTGGAACGTATGCTCGACGTGCAACTGGACACAGGCGATGTGGTGAATGCCGTCACATACGTGATCGACCCCGACCACATGCAATATTGCGGCGGTATGCCTCTGGAAGAGCAGGCCCGCATCATCGCCCATGCCGTTGGCGGGCGCGGGCCTAACACGGAATACCTTTTCAATACGGCCCAACATCTGGCCGAGATCGGGCTAAAAGACCCTGATCTTGAGTGGTTGTCGCAACGGGTGCGCACAATCAGCGCATAAACCCTTGGCGTCATCGGTGGAATTTCGATAGATTCGGCCCAGAGCAGGCTAAAGCGGAAAGAACGCGCATGGCGCAGGCACAGCAAGGCGTGAAACCCCATTTCTCGCAACCGATCCGTCAGATCCTTATGATGCTGATTGCACTGGGTTTATCCGGGCTCGGTGTCTTTTTGGCTTTGCCCTATGTCCTGCCGGTATTCGAGGCGAACCCGTATCTGAACGGGTTCATCCTTATGGTTTTCGCAATCGGTGTTCTGGCATGTTTCTTGCAGGTCACACAGCTGATCGGTTCGGTCCGCTGGATCGAAGCCTTTATCGGTGGCTTCGAGCGCCCGGACACACGTCCGCCACAACTTTTGGCGCCGTTGGCGTCGTTGTTGCGGTCGCGTGGCGCACGCTCGCATATCGGTTCCAGCTCGAGCCGGTCGATCCTGGACTCGGTGGCCGAACGGATCGAAGAAGAACGCGAGATCACGCGCTATATCACAAACGTGCTGATTTACCTCGGCCTTTTGGGTACATTCTTTGGTTTGGCGACCACCGTGCCTGCGATCGTGGATACGATCCGCAGTCTGAATCCGCAGGAAGGCGAAGAAGGCCTGGCGGTGTTCAATCGCCTGATGACCGGTCTGGAATCTCAGTTGCAGGGGATGGGCGTCGCCTTTGGATCCTCGCTGCTGGGATTGGCAGGGTCGCTGATTGTCGGTCTGTTGGAACTGTTTGCTGGCCACGGGCAGAACCGGTTTTACCGCGAACTGGAAGAATGGCTGTCGACCATCACACGCGTGGGCTTTGGTGGCTCGGAAGAAGGTGGGGCGGAACTGGCCGTTCTGACACCGGTTCTGGACACCATGGCCGAACAGATGGACGCGCTGCAAGCCATGTTCACGGCGCAAGAGGAAGAGCGCAGTGACGTCTCGGACAAGCTGAGCCAGTTGATCATCGAGATTGGTGACATGAACCGCCGCCAAAGCCAGTCCGAAGGCGTATCTGCCGCGCTGGAACGGGTGGCTTTGGGGCAGGATGCCCTGCTGGATCATATGCGCGAACATGGGGCAGGCGAGGGGCTGGATGCTGAAAGCCGGATGCGCCTGCGGTCGATGGACGTACAATTGCTGCGTATTCTCGAAGAGATCTCGGCCGGTCGCCAGGACAGCATGAATGAGTTGCGCAAGGATTTCGAACTGCTTGTCAAAGCTTTGACCTTGCCGCGCGGGGCCGTGCGGACGCCGCCCGCAGGAGAATAACCCATGGCCCTGTCCCGTCGCACAGGTCAACGGTTTCAGGGCTCGGTCTGGCCCGGTTTCGTGGATGCGATCACCGGCCTTTTGATGGTTCTGACATTTGTGCTGACCATTTTCATGGTTGTGCAATTTGTTCTGCGTGAAACGATTTCCGGGCAGGAAGATGAACTGACGGCTTTGTCGGATGAAGTTGCGGCGCTTGTCGGGGCATTGGGTTTGGAAGAGCGTGAAAACAGCAGATTGGAAGCCCGGCTGGGCGCATTGAATGCGACTCTGGCAGAGACCGAGGACAGCCTTGCTGCAGCACAAGGGCGTATTACGGATTTCGAAACCCAGGTAGCAGCTTTGCTGGCGGATCAGGACCGCGCCCAGGGAGAGATCGCTTCTTTGCAAGCGTTGCGGGATGACCTTCTGTCCCAACAAGACGAACTACTGTCAGAGCAGGATGCGCTGAACCTAGCGCTCGCCCAAAGCCGGCAAGAGATCGACGCTCAGGCCGAAGCGGCGCGCTTGGCTGCGGCCCGGCGAGAGGCGCTTGAAGCGTTGGTGTCCGATCTTGAAACAAGCGGTGCGGATCAGGCGGCTCAGATATCGGATTTGGAAAGGCAACTGTCTGACGAGGAATCCGCTCGTCTGGCCGAAGCGGCAGCGGCTGAAGCTTTGCGCGAACGGTTGTTGAACGCAGATACCGAGTTGACGGCGATGACGCTTGCACTCGAGGCGCAGCGCAAGGAAGCCGAGGAAACCCTGACATTGCTGGCCGCAGCACAAGCCGCGCGGGCTGAGTTGGAACGACAGTTTGGCGAGTTGAACGCCGAAGGGCTGAGAGCTCAACTGCAGGCAGCACTGGATGCTCAAATCGCGGCGCAAGCCGAGGCAGACAGTCAACGCACGCTGGCAGAAGAGCGTGCTGCGCTTTTGGACATCGCACGCGACACACTTTCGGAGGAACAAGAGATTTCGACCGAGGCGCAGCGGCAGGCCGCGCTTTTGAACCAGCAAATGTCTGCTTTGCGCAACCAGTTGGGGTCGTTGCAGGCGCTCCTGGATGACTATGAGGAACGCAATTCAGCGGCCGATATTCAGATCCAGACCTTGGGACAGGACCTGAACGCAGCCCTTGCCCGCGCGGCGTCAGAAGAACGCCGCCGCCGTCTTTTGGAAGAGGCCGAACGCAAGCGGCTTGAGGCCGAGGCCGAAGCTTTGGCGGGGCAGAATCAGAACCTGGCAGAGCAGACCGAGGATCTGCAGCGGTACCGGTCAGAGTTCTTTGGCCGATTGCGGGATGTTCTGGGCGATCAGGAAGGTGTGCGGATCGAAGGCGACCGGTTCGTGTTCTCATCCGAGGTTCTGTTCGATATCGGATCTGCAGAACTGTCCATCGAAGGCCGGCGCGAGGTTGCCAAGGTAGCCAATATCCTGCGCAGCGTGGCCGCCGAAATCCCTGATGGCCTGAACTGGGTGATCCGGGTGGATGGCCATACAGACAATATCCCGCTGGTCAGCACAGGCCGCTACCGCGACAATTGGGAGTTAAGCCAGGGCCGGGCCCTGTCTGTCGTGCGCTATATGGTTGACGCTCTGGGCATCCCACCTGAACGGCTGGCCGCCAACGGATTTGGCGAGTTCCAACCCGTCAACACCGATGATACTCCCGAGGCGCGTGCGCAAAACCGTCGGATCGAGTTGAAGCTGACCGAGCGGTAACCGAGGTCGTCAGGTCAACCCGTGGATTTGCGCGAAGGGGTCGTGAGACTTGTCGGAGTGCCAGCTGTATTCGCACCATTTGGCCACGTCTTCGGCTGCGGCCTGACCACACATCAGAGCAATCGCACCCAGGGCCATGTCCATGCCCGCCGACACGCCGGACGAGGTGAGAAACGACCCATCCTCGACCCATCTTGCCTGCGCGACCCAATCAACATGAGGACCTTGTTCCTTGACCCAGGAATAGGCGGCTTTGTTGGTCGTCGCGCGCCGCCGATCCAGTACACCGGCCTTGGCGAGCAAGGCGCTACCTGTACAGACGCTAAGCGTAAATTCTGCGCTTTCCGAACGTGCAGCAATCCAGTCCAGCAAACGCGAATTTGCAATCTCGCGCCGTGTACCAGCGCCGCCGGGCACAAACAGCACATCATAATGCTGGGCCTCGTCCAGGGACGTTTCCGCAAAGCCTTTCAGCTTTTGATTGCTTTCGACAGGGCCGGTTCGTTCGGCAACAATATCCAACGAGAACGCGTTGGGAAGCAGGCCGAACATCTCCATCGGGCCGTAAAGGTCCAGCAACTCAAACCCCGGAAAAATCAAAGCGCCGATCCTGCGCATGTCAGTCCTCCTTTTTGCGAGACCAAATCAAAACGCCCGCCAACTCGGGTTGACGGGCGTTGAGTTTGTTTGTCGCGTTTCGGTCTAGTCCGCAGTTAGCAGCGGAGGCTTGTTGCCGGACAAACGCGGTTGATCCGGGCCAAGAATCTCCAGATGCAACTCGCCTTTCTTGACGGAAACGCGGACCACGCCGCCTTTGGCCAATTTGCCGAACAAAAGCTCTTCGGCCAGCGGTTTCTTGATATGCTCCTGGATCACGCGGCCCAAGGGGCGGGCGCCCATCTTGTCGTCATACCCTTTATCCGCCAGCCATTCGGCTGCCTTGGGTGTCAGATCGATGGTCACGTTGCGGTCCAGCAATTGCGCTTCAAGCTGCAGGACGAATTTCTCGACCACTTGCAGGATGACCGACTTTGGCAGCGGTGCGAATGAGATCACGGCGTCCAGACGGTTGCGAAATTCCGGGGTGAACATGCGCTCGATTGCGGCAGTATCTTCGCCTTCGCGTCGGTCACGCGCAAAGCCGATGGCGGCCTTGGCCTGTTCCTGCGCGCCCGCGTTCGAGGTCATGATCAGCACCACGTTACGGAAATTCACCGTGCGCCCGTTGTGATCGGTCAGCTCTCCGTGGTCCATCACCTGTAGCAGGATGTTGAACACATCCGGGTGTGCTTTCTCGATCTCATCCAGCAGCAACACGCAATGCGGATGCTGGTCGACGCCATCAGTCAGAAGCCCGCCCTGATCAAACCCGACATAACCCGGAGGTGCGCCGATCAAGCGGCTGACCGCGTGCTTCTCCATGTATTCCGACATGTCAAAGCGCAGCAGTTCCACACCCAGCGTATCCGCCAACTGTTTGGCCACTTCGGTCTTGCCGACACCGGTTGGACCCGCGAACAGATAGTTGCCGATGGGTTTTTCAGGCTCGCGCAGACCGGCACGTGCCAGTTTGATGGCGCTCGACAGCGCCTCGATGGCTTCGTCCTGACCAAACACCACCCGCTTCAGCGAAGTTTCCAGGTCTTTCAGAACCTCGGCATCGTCCTTAGTGACGTTTTTCGGCGGAATGCGCGCGATTTTGGCCACCACGGCCTCGATCTCTTTCACTCCGATGGTCTTGCGACGTTTGCTTTCGGCCAGCAGATGCTGCGCAGCACCCGCCTCGTCAATCACATCAATCGCCTTGTCGGGTAATTTGCGGTCATTGATGTAGCGCGCCGCCAATTCAACTGCGGTTTTGATCGCATCAGCCGTGTATTTGATGGCGTGATGTTCCTCGAAATAGGGCTTCAGACCGCGCAGGATTTTGACGCTGTCTTCGACCGAAGGCTCGTTCACGTCGATCTTTTGGAACCGGCGGCTCAGCGCGCGGTCTTTTTCAAAGTGCTGACGGAATTCCTTATAGGTCGTCGAGCCCATGGTGCGCAGCTTGCCGCCCTGCAAAGCAGGTTTCAGCAGGTTTGAGGCGTCCATGGCACCGCCAGAGGTGGCACCAGCGCCAATCACTGTGTGAATCTCGTCGATGAAAAGCACCGCATCGGGGTGATCTTCCAACTCGGTCACAACAGCTTTGAGGCGTTCCTCAAAATCACCGCGATAGCGGGTGCCTGCCAAGAGAGCGCCCATATCTAGTGAGTAGATTGTGGTGTTCGACAGCACATCAGGCGCTTCACCTGCGACGATCTTATGGGCAAGTCCTTCCGCGATGGCGGTTTTACCGACACCCGGATCACCCACCAGCAGCGGGTTGTTCTTGCGGCGGCGGCACAGCACCTGAATGCAGCGCTCAACCTCATCGGCGCGACCGATCAAAGGATCGACATCACCGGCGCGCGACTTTGCATTCAGATCGACGCAATACTTGCCCAGAGCACTTTCTTTTTGCTCGCCTTCGCCACCACCTGACGCTTGAGCTTCTTCTTCAACCTCATCGGCGCCGGTGACAGGGCGGTTTTCCCCAAATGCTGGATCTTTGGCGACGCCATGGGCAATGAAATTCACCGCATCGTACCGCGTCATATCCTGATCCTGCAGGAAATAGGCCGCGTTGCTCTCCCGTTCGGCGAAGATCGCGACCAACACGTTGGCGCCTGTCACTTCGGTCCGACCAGAGCTTTGAACATGGATGGCCGCACGCTGAATGACGCGCTGGAAGGCGGCTGTGGGTACAGCCTCGGATCCATCAATATCGGTGACGAGGTTTGACAGATCCTCGTCAATGAATTCGACCAATGTGCTACGCAACTCATCCAAATCTACGCTGCAGGCTTTCATGACGCGCACCGCGTCGGGCTCTTCCAACAGCGCTAGAAGCAGATGTTCCAGCGTAGCGAATTCGTGACGCCGTTCATTCGCAGCCGCCAGGGCCGCGTGAATGGCTTGTTCGAGTGTGCTCGAGAATGAAGGCACGTGTGTGCTCCTCTACCTTGGGTCGGAAGGGGCGGCTTCAGGCCGGATCCCCATCCCAACCATGTCCTCATACTATTAGAGTTTGGTTGATCGGAGCCGAGCTTCAAGGGTTTTCTTTCACTTGACAGTCACATTTGTCGTGACCGTGGCGTGTATTGCCTGATTTTTTCCCTTAAAACCGATCCTTTCGGGCGCGAATTTCGGCAAAGACTGACGTCGGGTCGCTTTTTTCCATCCCCAAATGCTTAAGAATCGCCGGGTCCGTGGCCCGAAGAAACGGGTTTGTCGCCTTTTCCAGCCCAAGTTTCGAAGGGACCGTGGGTTGCCCTGCGGCGCGTGCGGCCTCAATTTGCGCGATACGGTCCCGAAGATCTGCGTTGTCCGGGTCGATGGTCGCCGCGAATTTTGCGTTGGACTGCGTATATTCGTGCCCAGAACACACGATTGTTTCATCCGGTAGCGTGGCCAACTTGCTGAGAGAGTCCCACATCTGCGCGGGTGTTCCTTCAAACAATCGACCGCAGCCCAATGCCATGAGGCTATCGGCTGTGAACACGGCAGAGCTTTGCGGCATATAATAAGCCACGTGACCGACGGTGTGGCCGGATACGTCGAACACTTCGACCGGCTCTCCGCCAACGTCGAACCGATCACCTTCGGCAACCTGCACGTCCAAAGGTGGTAGGCGATGGGCGTCTGCCGCAGCGCCGACCACCTTTGCAGGGTGCTCTGCCAAAATGGCTTGCAGCCCGTCAACGTGATCCCAATGGTGATGAGTCAGCAATACGTGGCTCAGCGTCCATCCGCGGCGGTTCAACTCGGCCAGAATGGGCGCGGCCTCGGGCGCATCGATCAAAGCTGTATCTCCGGTGACAGCGTCATGGGCAACAAACGCGTAATTGTCGCTGAGACAGGGGATTGTAACGATTTCAAGAGGCATGGTCTTTTGCCCTTTCATTGCTAGACTACGCGCAGCTAAGCCGATTGACCGAGTGCCCGCAATGCATCTTGATGTGCAAGACCTCAGAAACTTTTACTATCGCAGCACGCTGGGCCGTGCGGCGCAAGCGGCGATCAGGGGGCGCGTGACCGACCTGTGGCCCGAGGCCAAGGGGCAAACCGTTGCAGGGTTCGGATTTGCTGTGCCGTTGCTGCGGCCTTATCTGGCCCAGTCGCGCCGCGTGATCGGATTGATGCCCGGCCCGCAAGGGGTCATGCCCTGGCCTGCGGGGATGCCAAATGTCTCGGTTCTGACCGAAGAGACAATGTGGCCTATCGAGACAGGTCATATCGACAAGCTGATCGTCATGCACGGGCTTGAGACATCCGAGCGCCCGAAACAACTGCTCGACGAATGTTGGCGGGTGCTGGGCCCGGGGGGGCGAGCCTTGTTCATTGTACCCAATCGTACCGGGCTTTGGTCGCGTTCGGATCGCACACCGTTCGGGTTTGGCCGTCCTTATTCGACCTCGCAATTGGAAAGCCAGCTGCGCGCGCATCATTTTGTCCCGGAAAGCCATTGTTCGGCCCTTTACAGACCTCCGTCCTTTCGCCGGTTCTGGCTCAAGTCTGGCAGCCTGATCGAAAAGACCGGCCAGCGCATTCCAACTGTGATGGCAGGAGGCGTGCTGATGGTCGAGGTCACCAAACAGATCCGTCCGGCAGGCGGCAGTGTGACCAAGGATTCGGCCAAACGCCCGATCAAGGCGCTGGACGGGTTGTTGAAACCCGCCTGACCGCAGAAGCCTCAGATTTAGGCAAAAATCGCGGAAAAAATGCCTCAGGAATCGCAAAAAACTACAGTTTGGTAACATTTTTCTCCAGGTTCACCCGGTCAAAAGGGTCGCACTTTTGTTAAGTAGCTGAAATCAAACATTTTGTGGATAAGGCACAACCCGTGATAATATATTGCGAGCTTGGTTCGGCTCTGCTACATCCCCGGTGATTTTGATCCCCGGCCTGTCAGGACGGGGTTTCTTCACGCCCCCGATTAGCTGCCACACGCGAATTCGGGGCCCAAAGTATCGGAAGGGTGGACGTGTCCGAACCAGCTTCGATTTCCACAGGCATCGCCGAGCGCTATGCCACCGCGATCTTTGAGATCGCCAAAGAGAATAATGACCTTTCAGGTCTGGAAACCGGCATCAACGATCTGGCAACCGCACTGGGTGAAAGCGCCGAGTTGCGCGACCTGATCGCCTCGCCTCTGGTCTCCCGTGCCGAACAAGAAGGCGCGATCACCGCTATTGCCGACAAGATGGGTCTGCATGCCATTCTGCGCAACACGCTGGGTCTGATGGCGCAAAAACGCCGCCTGTTCGTGGTCCCGCAGCTGGTGCAGGTTCTGCGCAACATGCTGGCGGATGAGCGCGGCGAAGTGACCGCTGATGTCGCCTCGGCCAAGGCGCTGACCAAGACACAAATGGAAAAACTGTCCAAAACGCTGTCCGAGCGTGTGGGCAAGACCGTGACAATCAATGCGACCGTGGATGAAAGCCTCATTGGCGGTCTTGTCGTTAAAGTGGGCTCGAAGATGATCGACAGTTCGATCCGCTCGAAGCTCAACTCCCTACAGAATGCAATGAAAGAGGTCGGATAAATGGGAATCCAAGCTGCAGAGATTTCTGCAATCCTGAAGGACCAGATCAAGAATTTTGGTCAGGAAGCCGAAGTGGCCGAGATCGGCCGCGTGCTGAGCGTCGGTGACGGGATTGCCCGTGTATACGGCCTGGACAACGTGCAAGCCGGTGAGATGGTCGAATTCCCCGGCGGCATCATGGGCATGGCGCTGAACCTGGAAAGCGACAACGTGGGTGTCGTTATCTTCGGCTCCGACCGTGACATCAAAGAAGGTGACACCGTAAAGCGTACCAACTCGATCGTGGACGTTCCGATCGGTGACGAGCTGCTGGGCCGCGTTGTTGACGGCCTGGGCAACCCGCTGGACGGCAAAGGCCCGATCAACGCCACCAAGCGTGGTGTTGCGGACGTTAAGGCACCGGGCATCATTCCGCGTAAATCGGTACACGAGCCGATGGCGACCGGCCTGAAATCGGTCGACGCGATGATCCCAATCGGCCGTGGTCAGCGGGAACTGATCATTGGTGACCGTCAGACCGGTAAAACCGCCGTGGCGCTGGACACCATCCTGAACCAGAAGGTCTATAACGAGGCCGCTGGCGACGACGAGTCGAAAAAACTCTACTGCGTTTACGTGGCTGTTGGACAAAAGCGTTCGACCGTTGCTCAGCTGGTGAAGAAACTGGAAGAATCGGGTGCGATTGAATATTCGATCGTTGTGGCCGCAACCGCGTCCGACCCGGCGCCGATGCAGTTCCTGGCACCCTATGCCGCGACCGCGATGGCCGAGTACTTCCGTGACAATGGCCGCCACGCGCTGATCATCTATGATGACTTGTCGAAACAAGCTGTGTCCTATCGTCAGATGTCGCTGCTGCTGCGCCGTCCGCCCGGACGCGAAGCTTATCCGGGTGACGTTTTCTACCTCCACTCCCGTCTGCTGGAGCGTTCGGCGAAGCTGAACGAAGACTTTGGTGCAGGCTCGCTGACCGCTTTGCCGGTTATCGAAACCCAAGGTGGCGACGTTTCGGCCTTTATTCCGACCAACGTTATCTCGATCACCGACGGTCAGATCTTCCTGGAAACCGAGCTGTTCTATCAGGGCATCCGTCCTGCTGTGAATACCGGTCTGTCGGTTTCGCGTGTGGGCTCTTCTGCTCAGACCGATGCGATGAAATCGGTTGCTGGTCCGGTTAAGCTGGAACTGGCGCAGTACCGCGAAATGGCGGCCTTTGCGCAGTTTGGTTCCGACCTTGATGCCGCTACTCAGCAGTTGCTGAACCGCGGTGCGCGTCTGACCGAGCTGATGAAACAGCCTCAGTACTCGCCGCTGACCAACGCCGAGATCGTCTGCGTTATCTTCGCGGGCACCAACGGCTACCTCGACAAGATCGACGTGTCGGACGTTGGCCGGTACGAGGCCGGTCTGCTGGCGCATCTGCGTGGCAAGCACGCCGACCTGCTGAAGTGGATCACCGACGAAGATCCCAAGATCAAAGGGGACGCGTCCGACAAGATCAAGGCAGCGATCGACGAATTTGCCGCGACCTTCGCTTGATAGGGGGTTCCGATGCCTAGTCTGAAGGACCTTAAAAACAGGATCGAGTCGGTCAAATCGACCCGCAAGATCACCAAGGCCATGCAGATGGTCGCGGCCGCAAAACTGCGCCGCGCCCAGGAATCTGCCGAAGCCTCGCGCCCTTATGCCGAACGGTTCAATGCCGTGATGGCAGGGTTGGCGGCATCGGTCGGGAGTAGCGACAGCGCTCCCAAGCTGCTCCGGGGTACCGGCAGCGAAGATGTGCATCTGCTGGTTGTCATGACAGCCGAACGCGGCCTTTGCGGCGGCTTCAATGCGAACATCGCCAAACTTGCGCGCGCCAAGGCCGAAGAGCTGAAAGCCGCGGGCAAGACGGTCAAGGTTCTGACCGTCGGCAAGAAAGGCCGGGACGCGCTCAAGCGTGACTTTGCCGATCTGTTCGTTGGGCATATCGACCTGAGCGAGGTCAAGCGTATCGGCTATGCCAATGCGCAGGACATCGCCAAAGACATCCTGTCTCGCTTTGACGGGGCTGAGTTTGACGTTGCCACGATCTTCTATTCGAAGTTCGTCAACGTTGTGACCCAGATCCCCACGGCGCAGCAAATCATCCCTGCCTCGTTCGAGGACGATGCGGCGGGTGACGACAGCGGTGCCATTTTCGACTATGAGCCCAGCGAAGAGGCCATCTTGGCCGACCTGCTGCCCAAGGGGGTTGCCACTGCGATCTTCTCGGCTCTGCTTGAAAACGGAGCGTCTGAACAGGGTGCACGGATGTCCGCAATGGACAACGCGACACGCAACGCGGGTGAGATGATCGACAAGCTGACGATCCAGTTCAACCGCTCGCGTCAGGCCGTGATCACCAACGAGCTGATTGAAATTATTTCCGGCGCCGAAGCGCTGTAGAGACATACCGGAGACGAAACATGGCGAATGCAAAAGGCAAAGTCACTCAGATCATCGGGGCCGTCGTTGACGTGCAGTTCGAAGATCAGCTGCCTGAAATTCTGAACGCGCTGGAAACCACCAACAACGGCAAGCGCCTTGTGTTGGAAGTTGCTCAGCACCTGGGTGAAAACACCGTCCGTACCATCGCGATGGACGCGACCGAAGGTCTGGTCCGTGGCGAAGCGGTCACCGACACCGGCTCACCGATTTCGGTGCCGGTTGGTAACGCGACCCTGGGCCGCATCCTGAACGTTGTCGGCGAGCCGATTGACGAAAAAGGCGACGTGAAGTCGTCGGAAACCCGAGCGATCCACCAGCCCGCGCCCGCGTTCGACGAGCAGTCGACCGAGTCGGAAATCCTGGTGACCGGCATCAAGGTTGTGGACCTGCTGGCTCCCTACGCCAAAGGCGGTAAGATTGGCCTCTTTGGCGGTGCGGGCGTTGGCAAAACCGTTCTGATCATGGAACTGATCAACAACATCGCAAAAGTGCACTCGGGTTTCTCGGTGTTTGCGGGTGTTGGCGAACGGACCCGTGAAGGCAACGACTTGTATCACGAGATGATCGAATCGAACGTGATCAAGCCGGACAATCTGGAAGAATCGCAGGTTGCCCTAGTTTACGGTCAGATGAACGAACCTCCGGGAGCGCGCGCGCGTGTTGCTCTGACCGGTCTGACACTGGCCGAGCAGTTCCGCGACCAGTCTGGGACCGACGTTCTGTTCTTCGTCGACAACATCTTCCGCTTTACACAGGCGGGTTCCGAGGTTTCGGCTCTGCTGGGTCGTATTCCTTCGGCTGTGGGCTATCAGCCGACACTCGCCACCGACATGGGCGCTCTGCAGGAACGCATCACCTCGACCAAATCGGGCTCGATCACTTCGGTGCAAGCGATCTATGTTCCTGCCGACGACTTGACCGATCCCGCGCCGGCAACATCGTTCGCACACTTGGATGCAACCACCGTTCTGAACCGTGCGATCTCGGAAAAGGGTATCTACCCTGCGGTTGACCCGCTCGACTCGTCGTCGCGTCTGCTGGACCCGGCCATCGTTGGTGAAGAGCATTACGCGGTTGCGACCGACGTTCAGCAGATCCTCCAGCGCTACAAGTCGCTGCAGGACATCATCGCCATCCTCGGCATGGACGAACTGTCGGAAGAAGACAAACTGACCGTTGCTCGCGCGCGTAAGATCGAACGCTTCCTGTCTCAGCCGTTCGACGTGGCCGAAGTCTTTACCGGTTCGCCGGGCGTTCAGGTGCCTCTGGACGTGACCATCGCATCGTTCAAAGCTGTTGTGGCTGGCGAATACGATCACCTGCCCGAGGCGGCCTTCCTGATGGTCGGCGGCATCGACGAAGTGATCGCCAAAGCGGAAAAGATGGCCGCAGAAGCCGCCTAAGGAGTATCCCTGATGGCAAACACAATGCAATTTGACCTGGTCAGCCCCGAGCGGAGCCTTGCTTCGCTTGAGGCCACTGCGGTCCAAATACCCGGCGCGGACGGGGACATGACGGCGATGCCCGATCATGCCCCCACCATCACCACGCTGCGTCCGGGTCTGCTGAAGGTCGAGGCCCCCACAGGCGCCAGCGAGTATCTGGTTACCGGCGGGTTTGCTCAGATCAACGGCGACAGCATGTCGGTTCTGGCTGAAAAGGCCATTCCGGTGGCCGAAGTGACCCGCGCGCATCTGGATGACCTGATTGCAGAAGCCCGTGCCTCGCACGAGGCCGCCAAGGACGGCGATGATCAGACAATCGTGGATGAGGCGGCCAAGCTGCTGGCGGATATGGAAGCCCTTGGCACCCATATGAGCCTGTAGAACGGTCTACATTCCGAGATTTGGACGGCCTCGCTTTGCAGCGGGGCCGTTTTTTGTCGTGCTTTTGCCCAAAAGCCAGAGTAAGTAGAACATATTCAACAAAACAGATGGAAGTATGAAGAAATTTCTAACTCACCCCATCGGCATTGATCAGGGCGAAGTGGTGCTGTTTTCCGAATTTGGAAACGGTGGCGAGATGTGGACCGGTGAAGGCCCCCGAGAGCGGCGCACCGAGATCCAATTTGCCGAACGGTTCCGATCGCCACCAGTTGTTCAGCTTGGTATTTCCCTGTGGGATGTTGACAATTCATCTGCCCTGCGCGCCGAGGTGACGACGTCGGATATTACCTGTGGCGGCTTTGTCGCCGTTTTCCGTACATGGTCCGATACCCGCATTGCCCGTATCCGCGTGGCCTGGATCGCCATGGGCGAGGTTGCGCACGCGGATGATTGGCAGATCTCCTAATTCCGGTTCAAAGTTGATTGAGACGGAAGATCAGGCGTCTTGAACCTCGATCATGTCCACGCGGGTCGCATGTCGGCCACCTTCGAACTCGGCCCCCAGAAACGCATCTACAATGTCCAGAGCGGTTCCTTCGCCCACCACCCTCGCACCAATCGCAAGCATGTTGGCATTGTTGTGCTGGCGGATCATCCGAGCAGAGAAGGTATCAGAACAGACACCACAGCGGATGCCGGGCACTTTGTTCGCGGCCATCATGATACCTTGCCCGGTGCCGCAGAGGATGATCCCCAAAGTGCAGTCCCCAGAGGCGACTGCCTCAGCAGCGGCCTTGCCGTGGATCGGGTAATGGGTGCTTTCTGGTGTTTTGGGGCCGATATCCACGACCTCCCAGCCTTGGGCCAAGATATGGTCGGCGACGGCCTGGCGCAAATCGATGGCGGCGTGGTCGCTGGAAAGAACAATGCGTTTGGGGGCGGTCACGGAAAGCTCCTGCCTTGTTGGTATCACAAAAAAAGGACGACCGAAGGTCGCCCGTTCTAATCAGTCCATATGGTACATAGACTCGTAGATCGGCGTCAGGGTCTTATCCTCAAAGAGTGAGGACACTGAGGTGCCGTTCCATATGTTCAGGATCGCCTGTGTAAAGATCGGGGCAGTCGGAACAATGCGGATATTTTTCGCAGCTGCGACCTCTTTCGTGGGCTGGATCGTATCCGTCAGCACAAGAGATTTCATCACCGAATTGGTCACGCGCTCGACCGCTGGGCCGCTCATGACACCGTGGGTTATATAGGAATGTACTTCTCTAGCGCCGTTATCCATCAGAACCTGGGCCGCTTTGCACAGTGTTCCAGCGGTGTCGCACATATCGTCCACGATCAGGCAGATCTTATCCTGTACCTCACCGATCACCGTCATCTCGGCCACTTCACCGGCTTTCTCACGGCGCTTGTCGACAATCGATAGAGGGGCGTTGATGCGCTTGGCCAATTCGCGCGCGCGGGCGACGCCACCCACATCGGGTGACACCACCATGATCTCGTCCAGTTGATCCTTGAACTGGGTTTTCACATCCAGCGCAAAGATGGGCGAGGCATAGAGGTTGTCCACGGGGATATCAAAAAAGCCCTGAATCTGTGCGGCGTGCAGGTCCATTGTCAGGACCCTCTCGATCCCTGCACCAACCAGCATATTCGCGACAAGCTTGGCGCTGATGGGTGTTCGGGCCTTGGTGCGGCGGTCCTGACGGGCGTAGCCGAAATAGGGGATCACGGCCGTGATACGCTGCGCGGATGATCGGCGCAGAGCATCAGCGATGATCAGCAATTCCATAAGGTTGTCATTGGCCGGGTTCGATGTGGGCTGGATGATGAACATATCCTCACCCCGCACGTTCTCGAACACTTCGACAAAGATCTCACCGTCATTGAACCGCTCGACCCGGGCATCGACCAGGCCCTGATCCACGCCGCGATACAGGCTCATTCGGCGGGCAATGGTTTTGGCAAGCGGAAGGTTTGCGTTCCCAGCGATAAGCTTGGGTTCGTTGAGTGTCGGCATCGGCTGATTTTCCCCGGGCAGCAAGAGCAATGTGACAGATTCGTGATGTTGACACCGCTTAGCATGGCCTTACCGTCGCGCAAAGGTAACGCAGCGGAGAAAGTGAATATGACCCAGATCGACTACTTTTTTGCGACACTCTCGCCCTATGCCTATCTGGCTGGGACACGGCTTGAGGATGTGGCGGCAAAACACGGGGCGACGATAAATTACAAGCCTCTGGATATCATGGGACTGTTCGCGCGGACCGGGGGGACGCCACCCAAGGATCGCCACATCTCGCGCGTTGAATACCGGGCGCAGGAATTGCTGCGTCAGTCCAGCAAACTTGGGATGGACTTCAACTTGAAACCTGCCCATTGGCCGACCAATGCGGCCCCGTCCTCTTATGCAATCATTGCGGCTGCTCAGGACGGGTCAGGGAATGTTGGTCAACTGTGCCATTCGTTTTTGCGCGCCGTTTGGGCCGAGGAAAAGGACATTGCCGAAGACGAGGTTGTGCGTGATTGCCTCGAGAAAGCAGGGTTCGATCCAAGCCTGGCCGATAGCGGGCTGCTGACCGGGGCCGAGACCTATGCCGCCAATCTCGAAGAAGCCGTTGAGCGCGGTGTGTTCGGAGCACCGTTCTATATCACACCCGACGATCAACGGTTCTGGGGACAGGACCGGCTTGAGGATCTGGACCGCCATCTGGCGACTTTGAAATAGGGGTTCGCCCCTATCTGGCCCTTTACAGAAGGGCCAGAAACCGGTCGATCTCTTCGGGTTTGATCGACCAGTCGCAGACCAGCCGACAGGTCAAAAGTTCATCCTCATCGGATCCTTCCAGGTTGGACCCCCACAGGTGATAGGCAACGCCAGCATCGTGCAGACGCCTGTGCTGCTTGCGCGGCAGGTTGGCAAAGATCATATTGGCCTGTGGTTCATGAGCAAAACTGGCGCCCGCGGCCCGCAGCCCATCAGCCAAGCGCGCGCAATTGTCGTTGGCTTGCCGGGCCGAGCGCAACCACAGATCGTCGCGCAAATAGGCCGCCATCTGCGCCGACAAGTACCGGTGCTTGGAAAACAGATGGGCCCCGCGCTTGCGACGCAGCTCGAACTCCAGGGCTTTCTGGGCATCGAACAGGATCACCGCCTCGACCCCCATCAAACCGTTTTTGGTGCCGCCAAAGCTGACCACATCAACGCCTGCCTTCCACGTCATTTCCGCGGGTGAACAGTTCAGGGCAACCAGCGCATTGGTAAAGCGTGCACCGTCCAGATGGACAGGCAGATCAAACTCTTTGGCGACCGCGCACAGGGCTCGCAGCTCTTGCAAGGAATAGACCGAACCCCGCTCGGTCACCTGTGTGATCGACACCGGACCACGCTGCGGGCCATGCACGCCTCGAGTTTCTTCATTCTCGATCGCCTGGCGCAGCGCTTCGGGGGCCATCTTGTCGCCACCGGGGACCAGGGTCAGCTTGGCCCCGCTGTAGAACTCGGGCGCGTTGCACTCATCTTCCTGGATATGGGCCATCGGCGCGCAAAAGATCGTCTCCCATGGTTGCGACAGTGTCGCCAGCGCCAGGGCATTTGCCGCAGTGCCCGTTGCCACCAGATAAACCGCTGCCTCGGGTGCTTCAAAGATGTCACGGATGCGGTCACGTACCTCGTCCATCAACGTGTCGGCCCCATAGGCCATCTGATAGCCCTCATTGGCCTCGGCCAAAACGGCAAGAACTTCGGGATGAACCGGCCCGGAATTGTCAGAGGCGAAATGCATTACAATGGCTCCTCGATGATGTGGTCTTCCCACTCTTCCATGGGGGTTTCAAACTCTGACACCGTGCGCCCTTGCACCGAGACACCTGCGGCATGCACGCTGTCCGGTGTACCGGATATCAACGGATGCCAGTCGTAAAGAGGTTTTTCTTCCCACAACAGGCGATAGGCACAGGTCTGCGGCAGCCAATAGGCATGCTGGTCAATATTCTGCGGTGTCATGACGATACAATCCGGCACAAATTGATGCCGAATGTCATATTGGGTGCAGCGGCAGCTCTCGTCATCCAGCAGGCGACAGGCCACGCAGGTCAACGCAACTTCGCCCGTGTCCTCGTCTTCCAGCTTGTTCAAACAGCATTTGCCGCATCCATCACACAGCGCTTCCCACTCGTGCTGGTTCATTTTCTGAAGTGGCTTGCGCTCCCAAAACTTTGGCGACAGCCCGGAGCGATCAATCGGATCGACGCTCATACAGCCGCCAAAATCTCGCGCGCTTTCGCGCAATCCGCGTCCATCTGAGCGATCAGCCCGTCAAGACCATCAAAGGTCAGTTCCGGCCGCAGGTATTGGACAAGTCCTACGGACAGGGTCGCGCCGTATAAGTCACCCGAGAAATCAAAAAGGAAGGTTTCGATATTTGGCAGTTCACCATCGAACATAGGGCGGGTCCCAATCGACGAGGCGCCGCAATAGCTGCCTTTGTGCGGACCATCCAGAACATCAACCAAAGTGGCATAGACCCCGAATTTAGGAGGATGCAGCCCTTCGATTGACATATTGGCGGTGGGATAGCCCAGTTCGCGCCCCCGCTGTTCGCCGCCGATCACTTCACCTTCGATCCGATGCCAATGCCCCAGCATCTCGGCCGCATCTCGGGGACGTCCGTCGCTCAGCGCGGTGCGTATAGCAGTCGAGGACACCACATGTTCTGACTTTTCCATCAACGGTGCAATCGTGACGCCAAAGCCCATCTCTTGCCCAAAGCGCTGCATGTCGCTGGCTGTGCCTGACCGACCTTTGCCAAAGCAGAAATCGGCCCCCACAACCACATGGGACAGGCCTAAGCCCTTGTGGATCACATTCCGTGCAAATTCTTCCGGCGTCAGTCCGGCCAGCGCCGCGTTGAAGGGCAGCTCATAGAGCTTTTCAACGCCCAGCTTTTCCAATCGATGCGCGCGCGTCGCACTGCGCATCAACCGAAACGCAGCGGCGTCCGGTGCAAAGTATTCGCGTGGATGAGGCTCAAATGTCAGAACGCCCAACGCATGGTCCGGGGCCGCAGACCGGGCCAGTTCAATAACCGATTGGTGACCCAGATGGACGCCATCAAAATTCCCGATGGCTACGCTGGCGCCCCGGTTTTCAGGTTCAACGAATTGGAAATCCCGAATGATCTGCATGACGCTTGCCTAGCGGGAGTTCCAAGCGGGTTCAAGCAGCAGTTCGGGGCAAGGCGTGATCAGTCGAATTTACGAGACGGTGCCAAAACCATTGCCTCACCGACCAGAACCTTTTTGCCGTCTACCGCGCAATGACAATCCAGCTTGACCCGGCGCTTGGCAAAGTCGATGTCGATCACCTTGACCTCGGCATAAACCATGTCGCCCGGGCGCACGGGGGCAAGAAACTTCAGCGACTGCCCCATATAGACTGTGCCGTGACCTGGAAGCTGCTCACCGATCACGGCCGAGATCAGACCGGCGGTCAGCATGCCATGGGCGATCCGTCCTTCAAAGATCGTATCCCGGGCATAGTCATCGTCCAGATGCACCGGGTTCCGGTCGGTCGAGACCTGGGCAAACATTTCGATATCCTCGTCCGTCACCACTTTGCGCAGATGCCGGCTCATGCCCATTTCGATGTCTTCGATACAGATCGTACCGCGTGGAAGATTGTCCAACATGTCACCCTCATGCGAGTTTGGCGGGCAACAAAAATTCTGTAGATGCCCAAGTTTGGCAACTTTATTACTTCGCAGCTGCAGAAAATCAAGCTTTTTCTGACTAGCGCAACCGACCAATCGTATAGGTCGGGTTGATGTTTTCCCTTGCAATATAATCGGTTAGGGATTCGTGGTGTGGGTGGTGCTCGGTTTTTGTTTCAGCCGCGGCCAATCCACCTGAAATGAATAGGGAATCAATCCCTTCGCCCATCCCGCCCAGAATGTCGGTATGCGGTCCATCGCCGATGACCAGAATGTCGCTGTCGGGGATGTCATGCCCCAACTCCTGCAACCGGCGTCGCGCCAGATCGTAGATCGGAGGGTGCGGCTTGCCGAAATAAAGGCTCTCGCCACCCATTTCGGTGTAAAGCTTCGCCAAAGCGCCCGCGCACCATTCGCGCACTTCGCCACGGTCCACTACGATATCGGGATTGGCGCAGAGCAGCTTGAGGCCCTTTTGCTTGGCATAGAGAAAGTCTGGCCGATTAACGTCAGGGTCTGCCATTGGATCAAACGGGCCGCAGCAGACAATCCCTTCCGCCTCGTCCAACGGAACGCGTTCGATATGGATCGGATGATGCAACAGTTTAAGCGGCTCAAAAAAGCCCGCATCCCGCTGCCATTCTCCCATGAAATAGACCTTCTCACCCACTGCGCCCCGGTACATCGCGGAACGTGCCGAATCCCCACTGGTGGCGATGGTGTCATAGGCATCAATCGGTACGTTAAATTGCGCCAATTGTTCTCTCACGCCAGCGCGCGGTTTGGGAGAGTTCGTGACCAACACAACAACACCGCCCCGCTGGCGATAGGCTTGAAGTGCGGCCACAGCTTCAGGATAAGCGGTGATGCCATTGTGAACACAGCCCCAAAGATCGACGAACAGGGCTTTGTATCGGTCAGAAATTTCAGCCAGCGATGAGACGATTTGGGTCATGGAGCTTACTTTCCGGGCGAATGACAGGGTGGTTCAGCCTATGGCAGAGGCAGGTCGGTTTGGCCAGAGGGGGCTCTGCCCCCGCCGCGGCAGGCCGCGACTCCCCCGAGGTACTTTCAAACAGAAGAAGAATGGATCCTCTGCTTCTTCTGTTTCCAAATACCTCGGAGCGCGAGGCAGAGCCTCGCAATAAAACAAAAAGGCGCCCGATTGGGGCGCCTTCAGGTCGGAGATCAGACCTTGAGATTTGGAATAATCTGCTTTTTGCGGCTCATAATGCCAGGCAGAACCACGGCATCCCCATCGACCTGCGCATCAAAGCTTTTTTCGGCAACGGTTTTTACCAGGTCGTTTGGCACCAGCAACGTGGCCTCTTCATTCAGGATATCGACAACAAACAGCAATACCTGGTCCACACCGTCCTCGCTGGCGACGTCAACCATCGAAGCGGCGAGGCTGTCTTTGCGGTCCAGAACAACGCCCGGCGCGGTTGTTTCCAGTACCGAGACGCGGAATTTGGTGCCGTCGACCTCGTATTCCTTGCTGTCCATGCGGATCAGTTCGGCGTCCGAGAAGGACGAGACATCCGACTTTGCCGAAAACATTTCAGCCGCATAGGCCGATACGTCCAGGCCCAGATCGGCTGCCAGTTTCTCGGCCACGGCACGGTCATGCGGGGTGGTGGTGGGCGAGCGGAACTCCAGCGTGTCGGAAAGGATGGAAGTGAGCGCGGCGCCTTTCACAGCATCGGGCATCCGGGCTGCGTCGTCCCCAATCAGGTCAAGCATGATTGTGGCGGTGCAGGCCAGGGGGCGCACAGTGATGTCGATCGGGCCTTTGGTTTCCAGCCCACCGACCAGTTTATGGTGATCGATGATGGCGCGGATATCAGCACCGTTGACGCTGGCGGGCAGTTCGGCGGGGTTGTTGGTGTCTACGATGACGACCGGAGCATCCGCTTCGACATCGCCGATGATGCGCGGTTTGGGCAGGCCCCAGCGCTGCAGCATGAAAGCTGCTTCGGTGTTGGGCTCACCAAGCAGAACGGGCTCGGCGCTCTCGCCTTTCACTTCGTTCAGATACCAGGCCCACAGGATCGGAGAGCCGGTGGAATCTGTGTCGGGGGATTTGTGACCAAATACAAGGGTTGTCATGTCAGCGTCCTGAGGATTGTATATTTGCGCGCCTTATAGGGTGGTGCTTCACGCTTGTCACGCCGTCCTGTGCCGAATGCGACGGTTGGTCTGGGTTTGCTTGACCAGGGCCTAGAACGGAGCGCGCGTGAGGGTGTAGCCTGCAGTCTGCAACTGGTTCAGCAGGCCATAGGTATCCCCCAAATGAGCGGCACCCACGGCGATGACGGCGGTTTGGTCCTCGATGGCCAGAATGCGTTGCATCCAGCTGTTGTTCCGTTCGACCAGCAGGCTTTGTTCGATCTTGACCCATTCCTCTTCAAACTCGTCTTCGGGCAGGCCCGCAAGCTCTCGCCCGAACAGGCGGCCGAACAGAAGCACCTCGGCGTGCCTTTCGTTGAAATAAGAGTTTGCCATCGTGGTGATCTGATCTTCACCTTGCTGGAAAGTGGCTGTCATGCGGGCCAGGGATTTCGCCTGATCTTCCAAAGGGTACCGGTTAAACAAGCGCATCAGGTCATCGATGCTTTCGAGTGAATGTTGCGCAATGCCATGTTCTTTGGCCAGCGCGGTCAGGCGGGTGTCGAGGCCGAATTCCGGTTGCGGAGTTTGCAAGATGCAGGTCGGAAGTGCCAGCATCATGCCCAGAAACCACGGGCGCATCTTTGCCGCCATCCAGGAGGGGATGCCCCGTTCGGCCAATATGGTGGACAGATCGGCCCAGTCCTCTTCTGGCAACAGGTCAACCAGAGTGGGCCCCGAGGTGATGAGCACCGGGCTTGGATCCGCAGCCAGGCGTTTTTCCCAGGAATCAAGTTCGTCTTTTGTGACTTCGAAATAGAAAGCGTCAGCGTTTTTGAGGGTCGGGGCCAGACGGTCGACGATTGCGTCCATCTGGGGAAAATTGAGGTGCAGGGTGCCTATGATATGCAGTGTCGTCTGGTCTTTGGTCGCAATCCAGTGGTTCCCTTCCGGGAACGGTAGGGTGGCCAATGTGGCATCGAATTCAGCTTTTGAGGCGGGCGACAAATCCTGCATCAGATCGCGACCCTCGCAAGCGGCGTAAGCAGATACAGGCAGCAGCATCGAGAGTAAGAGCAGAAATATGCGCATTGGAATTTACCCTTGCAAATCAGTGGTGCCGGAACACTGCCGCGCAGAGCCGGTAGGTGCAAGCACGTTAATCGGCTGGTATTTACCCGCAATTTGCCTAGCATTGCCCCATGGACCGCGAGCAGGATCTTTATCCCCCCATCAAGGCTTTGTTAGAGCGTCAGGGGTACACTGTGAAAGGCGAGGTTGGGGCCGCCGATATTGTCGCCGTGCGCGGGGACGAAGCCCCTGTTATTGTCGAATTGAAACTGCGTTTTGCGCTTGCGCTGTTCCATCAGGCGATCACGCGGTTGCGGATCACGGATCAGGTCTATGTCGCCGTGTGCAAGCCCAAAGGGCGGACGGCGCGGCGCGCGCTCAAGGACAATCTGAACCTGTGCCGCAGGCTCGGGTTGGGGTTGATCACTGTGCGCCCAGACGGTCGGGTTGAGGTTCATTGCGACCCCGGGCCCTATGCGCCGCGCAAGGACAAGGCCAAAGCGGCGCGGTTGTTGCGTGAGTTTGACCGGTTGCAGGGCGACCCCAATGCAGGCGGCGCGACACGTTATGGGATTGTGACGGCCTACCGACAGGACGCTCTGAAATGCGCGGCGCATCTGGCGGAACATGGCGCAACCAAAGGGTCGGACGTTGCAAAGGCGACCTGTGTTGATGCAGCGACGCGTTTGATGCGCGAAAATCACTATGGCTGGTTCGACAAAGTAGACAAAGGTGTCTATGCACTTTCCAAGGCGGGGCAGGACGGTTTGAAACACTGGGCTTATAGCTGGGAACAGAGCGAATAATCCGACCTTATTCCGTCAGATCCTGAATTTTGGAAAAATCCCTCACAACTTGTTGACTCGGGCGCGGTGACTGCCTAGCTATGCGTCGTTATCACTCGGTAGGTGTGAGTGCTAACGCCTCGCGTTTCCGCGAGGGGAGGATAGATAACTTTGAGCCCAAGGAGCTGCAAAGATGGCATTGAAACCGCTTCATGACCGTGTGCTGGTTCGTCGCGTTGAAAGCGAAGAGAAAACCGCAGGCGGCCTGATCATTCCTGACAGCGCAAAAGAAAAGCCCAGCGAAGGCGAAGTTGTTGCGACCGGTGAAGGCGCGCGCAAGGACAGCGGCGAGCTGATCGCAATGGCTGTAAAAGCTGGCGACAAGATCCTGTTCGGCAAATGGTCGGGCACCGAGGTTCAGGTCGACGGCGAAGAGCTGCTGATGATGAAAGAAAGCGACATCATGGGGATCATCGAGTAAGCCCTGGCGCTTTCTCTGATCTTCCGTCTCAACATATTTCTCAAGGAGAAACGACATGTCTGCAAAGGACGTCAAATTTGACACCGATGCCCGTAACCGCATGCTGGCCGGCGTAAATGTTCTGGCTGATGCTGTTAAAGTGACACTGGGCCCCAAAGGCCGCAACGTGGTACTGGACAAATCCTTCGGCGCACCGCGCATCACCAAAGACGGTGTATCGGTTGCCAAGGAAATCGAACTGGAAGACAAGTTCGAAAACATGGGCGCGCAAATGGTGAAAGAAGTCGCCAGCCGCACCAATGACGAAGCCGGTGACGGCACCACCACTGCTACTGTTCTGGCCCAAGCCATCGTGCGCGAAGGTCTGAAGCAGGTTGCAGCGGGCCTGAACCCGATGGACCTGAAGCGTGGCATCGACCTGGCGACCGCCAAGGTTGTTGAAGGCATCAAGTCGGCTTCGCGCGAAGTCAAAGACTCGGCAGAAGTTGCTCAGGTTGGTACAATCTCTGCCAACGGCGAAGCTGAAATCGGCCAGCAGATCGCAGACGCGATGCAAAAAGTTGGCAACGAAGGCGTCATCACCGTTGAAGAAAACAAAGGTCTGGAAACCGAGACCGATGTTGTCGAAGGTATGCAGTTCGACCGTGGCTACCTGTCGCCTTACTTCGTGACCAACGCAGACAAGATGATCGCAGAGCTCGACGACTGCATGATCCTGCTGCACGAAAAGAAACTGTCTTCGCTGCAGCCGATGGTTCCGCTGCTGGAGCAAGTGATCCAGTCGCAAAAGCCGCTGCTGATCATTGCCGAGGATGTTGAGGGCGAAGCGCTGGCGACTCTGGTTGTCAACAAACTGCGCGGCGGCCTGAAAATTGCTGCTGTCAAAGCACCGGGCTTCGGCGATCGCCGCAAAGCCATGCTGCAAGACATCGCAATTCTGACCGGCGGTCAGGTCATCAGCGAAGATCTGGGCATGAAGCTCGAGTCCGTCACCATGGACATGCTGGGCACTGCCAAAAAGATCGAGATCACCAAAGACGAAACCACTATCGTTGACGGTGCAGGCGAAAAAGCCGAGATCGAAGCGCGTGTCGGTCAGATCCGCACTCAAATCGAAGAAACCACCAGCGACTACGACCGTGAGAAACTGCAAGAGCGCGTTGCCAAACTGGCAGGCGGTGTTGCTGTTATCCGTGTCGGCGGCATGACCGAAGTTGAAGTGAAAGAGCGTAAAGACCGTGTGGACGATGCTCTGAACGCAACCCGCGCTGCTGTACAGGAAGGCGTTGTTGTGGGCGGCGGTGTTGCTCTGGTTCAGGCCGGTAAAGCTTTGGAAGCCCTGAAAGGTGCAAACGCCGATCAGGACGCGGGTATCAACATCGTACGCAAGGCCATCGAAGCGCCTCTGCGCCAGATCGCCGAGAACGCAGGCGTCGACGGTGCGGTTGTTGCGGGCAAAGTTCGTGAATCCTCGGATGCGTCCTTTGGCTTCAACGCTCAGACCGAAGAATATGGCGACATGTTCTCGTTCGGCGTCATCGACCCGGCCAAAGTTGTCCGGACTGCTCTGGAAGACGCGGCATCGGTTGCAGGCCTTCTGGTCACTACCGAAGCCATGGTCGCCGACAAGCCTGCCAAAGAAGGCGCGGCACCGGCCGGTGGCATGCCCGACATGGGCGGCATGGGCGGCATGATGTAAGCTTACCGCTTACGCAGTTGCGAATTGAGACGGGGTCGCCTTGGGGCGGCCCCGTTTTTGTTTTGAATGGCCGCTGGTGCGGCCATGCCTCCGGCGGAGGTATTTTTGAACAGAAGAAGCGGGGTGGCGCGTCTGCGTGAAAGGGAGTGTGCAAAGCTTTTCGAAACCGCTATGCGGTTGGGATGCAATTGTTTCTTCTGACTGCCCTGACCATGTGCGCCTTTGCGTCAAACTCGATTCTGAATCGGCTGGCCGTTGAAAGCGGTGCGAGCGATCCAGCGGGTTTTGCCGTGATCCGGGTTTTGTCAGGGGCGTTGGTGCTGGCAGCCCTGGTGGTGCTGAGGTCCGGGCATTTACCGCTGAGAAACAGGCGGCGGATCGCGGGGGCGGGATCCTTGTCGCTTTACATGATAGGGTTCTCGCTGGCCTATCTGACCCTGGATGCAGGGTTGGGCGCTTTGATCCTGTTCGGGGTGGTGCAAATTACCATGTTTGCGGTGACATCGGTCACTGGTGCGGCACCGACGATGCGGCAAGTTTCAGGCGCGGCGATTGCGCTGTTGGGGCTTGCCTTTGTGCTTTGGCCGTCAGGGGATGTGCGGGTCGATCCAATCGGAGCGATGCTAATGGTGGCTGCTGGCGTTGGTTGGGCAATCTATTCGCTGGTGGGGCGATCCGAACCCGACGCGTTGGCCGGAACCGCAGCCAATTTCATTGTAGCTTTGCCGGTGACCGCACTGGGGTTGATCCCGCTGGGCGGCAATTGGGACATGAGCGCTGCTGGATACGCTCTGGCAGCGCTGTCCGGCGGGGTTACCTCGGGCTTGGGTTATGCGCTTTGGTATCGGGTCTTGCCGCAACTGGCCGCTACAACGGCAGCGGTCGTGCAACTCAGCGTTCCGATCATCGCCATTGTGGCGGGCGTGGTCTTGCTGACCGAGGCCGCAAGCCTGCGCCTGATCCTGGGTGCTGCGCTTGTTTTGGGTGGTATCGCGTTGGCCGTCTTGCGCCTGACGCCGCGCTAGGGGTTTTATCACCCCAAGTTTGGGCGTATTTGGCGGCTATGAAGTTTCTGTTTGCCCTTGTTCTGTGTCTGGCCCCCGGACTGCTCCATGCCAAATGCGTGGTGTTGTTGCACGGTCTGGCCCGTACAGAGGCGTCGTTTACGGTGATGGAGCAACTGTTCAAGGCGCATGATTATCACGTTGTCCGCCCAGGCTATCCTTCGACCGACCTGACGATTCCGGAATTGGCTGATCAAACGTTGCCCGAAGCGTTTGCAGCCTGCGGCGAGGATATGGTGAACGTCGTGGCCCATTCGATGGGAGGCATTCTTCTGCGGTACTGGCTGCAGGACAATCACCCGCAAAATCTGGGCAGAACGGTCATGCTTGGGCCGCCCAACCAAGGCAGCCAACTGGTCGATGAGCTGGGCGCTTACGAGGTGTTCGGCATGTTGAACGGACCGGCAGGTCTGGCGTTAGGGACGGGCCCCGAAGGTATCCCGCGACAACTGCCCCCGGTCACGTTCGAGCTTGGGGTGATCGCGGGTGAAAATTCGTTGAACCTGCTGTTTTCCTCTCTGATCGACGGCCCGGATGATGGCAAGGTTTCGATTGAGACTACCAAAGTCGACGGGATGAAGGACCATATCGTTCTGCCGGTGACGCACACATTCATGATGAACAACCCTTGGGTCATGGCGCAGGCGCTGCATTTCATCGAATTTGGTCGTTTTGATCCGGAGATCACCTGGCTGGACGGGGTTACGGATATTATTGACGAGATCTGCATCGGTCTGGATTGCTCCGAACCTGATTCCGAGCGGTCGGAATGAGTGCATTATCGCTAACGCTGACAGGTGCTCAGGTTCTGACGCCTGATCGGGGGCTGATCGCCACGGATCTGTCTTTGGCTGACGGTGTCATTTGTACGACCGCGTCTGCTCGCCAAGTGGACCTGTCTGGCTATTGGGTCCTGCCCGGTATCATCGATCTGCATGGCGATGGTTTCGAACGCCATATTGCGCCGCGCCGGGGAGCGATGAAACAGATGACCGAAGGCATTCTGGCCGTCGAGGCCGAGCTTGCCGCAAACGGGATCACGACAGCGGTTTTGGCCCAGTTCTACAGCTGGGAAGGCGGTGTGCGAGGGCCCGACTTTGCAGCACAGGTCTTTGACGCCATCGCGGTCGTGGGTCCAGCGACCGTGACTGATCTGATCCCTCAGTTGCGGTTCGAAACTCATATGCTGGATCACTATGCGGAACTGCCAGATCGTGTCACCGCTTGGAAAATACCCTATGTTGTGTTCAACGATCACCTGCCGCATGACCGTTTGGCCGAGGGGCGCAAACCCCCGCGTTTGACCGGGCAGGCGTTGAAGGCAGGGCGCAACCCAGAGGCGCATTTCCAAATGCTGTTGGACATGCATGCGCGGCGCGGAGAGGTGCCTGCTGCGCTTGACCTTCTTTGTGCCGAACTCAGAGAGCAGGGCGTGCGTCTGGGCAGCCATGACGATTCAACATCCAAGGATCGGGCAACCTGGCGCGCGCGGGGTGCGCAAATATCGGAGTTTCCCGAGACGCTTGAAGCCGCCGAAGCGGCGCAGCAGGCCGGAGATCACGTTATTCTTGGATCCCCCAATGTGGTGCGTGGCGGGTCGCACAAAGGCAATGTCAGCGCGTTGGACCTGATCGCCATGGGGCTATGTGACGCCATTGCCTCCGACTATCACTATCCCAGCCCGCGCCGCGCCGCCCTGATGCTCGCCAAATCCGGACTGGTTGATCTGGCAGGTGCGTGGGCGTTGGTTTCGTCCGGTCCGGCACGCGTGCTGGGCCTGTCAGATCGCGGAGAGCTCAGCCCCGGAAAACGCGCCGATCTGGTCATACTGGACGCAGACACCCACCGCGTTGCAGCCACATTATCAGCCGGGCGGGTCAGCTATATGGCCGGAGATATCGCGGCCCGCTTTCTGCGCTGATCCGCGCTTTACCTGGCCAAAAACATCCCCGCCGGAGGCATTAAGCACAAGCGCGACTACGACTTACGGACGATCCGGTTGAAATGGCCCATCTTGCGGCCTGCCTTTACCTCGGCCTTGCCGTAAAGATGCAGCGCCACGTCACGTTCCTGCGCCAGTTGGGGGACTCGGTTCATGTCATCGCCGATCAGGTTTTCCATCACCACGTCCGAATGACGTTGCCCGTCGCCCAGCGGCCAGCCAGCAATTGCGCGGATATGTTGTTCAAACTGATCAACGGCGCAACCGTTCTGCGTCCAATGGCCCGAGTTATGCACACGCGGCGCGATCTCGTTCACGATCAAACCCTGCGGTGTGACAAACAGCTCGACCCCCATGACGCCAACATACTCCAAAGCGTTCAGGATATTGGCTGCCAACAGAACAGCATCTGTCCGCTGAGTTGCCGAAAGCCGGGCCGGGATCTTTGTAGTATGCAGGATACCGTCGCGATGCACGTTTTCACCGGGATCGAAACAGGCCACCGAACCGTCAAGCCCGCGTGCGGCAATGATTGAAACCTCGTGCGAAAATTCGATGAACCCCTCTAGAATCGCCGGTGCTCCGGCCATGTCGGCCAGCGCAGCTGCGGCATCTTCGGGCGTGCGCAGCCGGGCCTGCCCTTTGCCATCATAGCCAAACCGCCGGGTCTTCAAGATAGAAGGGGTTCCGATCCGATCAATTGCCGCCTCAAGGCTGGCCAGATCAGCGATGTCGGCGAAAGGAGCCGTTTGCAGCCCCAGATCCTGAAGATAGGTTTTCTCCGTCAGCCTGTCCTGGCTAACTCGCAACGCCTCGCGCCCGGGGCGGATTGGCCTGTGCGCTTCCAGAATATCCAGCGCCTCGGTGGGGATATTCTCAAACTCATAGGTGATGACATCGACGCTGTCGGCAAAGCGCTTGAGCGCCTCAACATCGTCATAGGCCGCCGTTGTCACCCGGTCCGCCACCTGACCGGCAGGCGGATTGGCGCCCGGCTCAAAGATGTGGCTGACAAAGCCCAGTCGGGCTGCGGCCACAGACAACATCCGGCCCAATTGGCCACCGCCCAAAATTCCGATCGCTGCACCAGGGGCCAGCATCTCTGCCATGTTCAAGTCTCCAAACGTTTGCCGATTGCATCAAGTGCCACGCGCAGCGCGTCATGCGCCCCGTGGCCGCGCAATGTCTCTGTCATCTGCAGGCTGAGCGTGCCATCTGTCGCAAGATCATCCCGCTCCTGTGCAAGGCGCCCGGCGGAACCTTTGTCCATATTCGCCAAAAAGCCTGCCATAAACTGCGTGGTATAGAATTCGGCCCCGGCGTCATCTCCGGTTGTGCGACCCAACCAGGCCGCGCCGCTGGCCATCAGATCGAGCAGGCCGGGAACCATGGCGCAGATTGCAAAATGGGCGTTCAACGCGGCTTCATCCGCGACTTTGACAACAGGGTTTTCTGGCTCGAACAACTCGGCCAGAACGCTGTCATTGCCGTAAGCTGCCAACGGGCAGCCACCGTTTTCCAGAAACCCCAAGGGGATGGTCTGAACGAAATTTGACGCGGGTGCGCATAGCTGCGCCAATTGCTGGGCCGAGACAGAGGCCATCACCGAAACGATCCGCTGATCTGCGCGGAAGCTTAGCGGGGCCAAGACGTCGGACGCGACCTGCGGGCGCAGACATAAAAAGACGATGCCCGAGGCGTCGATTACCCCCTGCGGGTCCTCGACGTGCGCGCCTATATCGCGCTGCAGTTCAGTCGATACGTCGATATTGCGCCGGGTGACGGAAACCTTATGCCCTCTGGCAGCCAAGAAGCGGGCCATCGGCGCGGCGATATGGCCGGTTCCGATAAACCCGATACGGCTCATCCCTGCGGTTCCTGCGGGATCGAATCTGACAGGGCGGCGCGCCAGGCATCCAGCCGCCCCGCCAGCACGTCATCCTGCAAGGCGAGAATACCGGCAGCCATCAGGCCCGCATTGATAGCCCCGGCCGATCCAATGGCCATGGTTGCCACAGGGAAGCCCTTGGGCATCTGCACAATGGAATAGAGCGAATCGACGCCCGACAATGCGCGGGTCTGAACCGGCACACCGATGACAGGCACCCGAGTTTTCGATGCCATCATACCCGGCAAATGCGCGGCCCCTCCGGCACCGGCGATGATAACCTGCAACCCGCGCGACACGGCGGTCTTTCCATAGTCCCAAAGCCGATCAGGCGTGCGGTGGGCCGAAACGATGCGCGCCTCGTAAGCGACACCCAACTCGTCCAGAATATCAGCAGCGTCCTTCATCGTGGGCCAATCCGACTGGCTGCCCATGATGATCCCCACTTTCACATCGCTCATCCGCTTTTGTCTCCGCGCTCAGAAAGAGCGCGCACTATAGCCAAATCCCTATGGCTGGCAATGAGCGAGAGGGTCTTCAGGCGATGATATCTGGTGTCAGGCGATCTTCGATAATGCGAATGATGTCTTTCAGCCGCAGTTTCTCTTTCTTGAGACGCCGCAAGGTCAGTTGATCAGCTGTTCCACGGTCATGCAACGCTTCAATCGCCTCATCCAGATCCCTGTGCTGGCGGCGAAAAACCTCAAGCTCGACCCGCAGAACTTCGTCTGTTTTCATGGAAAGGTCTGTGGGCGCGTTCATTGGCGACTCGTGGTTTGTTCTGGTGCGTTGCAAACAAGATAGTGTGTCAGACGTTATCACGCCAGACCTTGTGGACATCCTGTATTCTTCCCATATTCTATATCAGATGGTCGCCAGAACGGGGCCTCAAACGACGTCGCTTTGACAAAAAAGGACGAAAAACGTGTCGAAACTTACTCTTGGCTCATACCCGCATCTTTTGGGGTTCGAGCAGCTGGAACGCCTTCTGGAACGGTCTGCAAAGGCTGGCAATGAAGGGTACCCGCCCTACAATATCGAACAAACATCGGATTTTTCCTACCGGATCACGTTGGCCGTGGCCGGGTTCGCCGAAGAGGACCTGTCGATCACCATTGAAGACCGTCAATTGGTGATCCGGGGCCGTCAACGCGACGACAGCGAAGGGCGCATATTCCTTCACCGCGGGATCGCGGCGCGACAGTTTCAGCGCATGTTCGTGCTGGCCGATGGCGTGGAAGTGGGCGAGGCGATCATGGAAAACGGTCTGTTGCATGTGGACCTGACCCGCGCTGTGCCTGAAACCGTGGTGCAAACGATCAACATAAGAAAGGGGTAAGAGCAATGAATACACCGATTGAAATCAATGCCGAAGGCGATCGCATCGTCTATGTAAAGACAATTGATGTCGCTGATTTGCCCAGCGATTTGCGCGATCAAGCAGGCGATCTGGATCAGCTTTACGCCGTTCACGACTCAGACGGCCAGCAACTGGCGCTTGTGGCCGATCGCAAGCTGGCCTTTGTGCTGGCTCGTCAGCACGACCTGTCACCGGTGGCCGTTCACTGAAGCGGCCCCTTGTGATTTCCACGTGACATCTGCCGCCCCAAAGGCGAGATATGCGGAACCCGATGGGTTTTGCAAAGGAAAGGGGCGCAGGGCATGGGCTGGTACGACTTTGACTGGGTAGATGCATTCACCGACCGCGCCTTTGGTGGCAATGGATGTGCTGTTGTGCACGGCGGGGCCGCGCTGCCCGAGGATGTTTGCAAGGCCTATGTCCGCGAGACTTCTCTGGTCGAATGCACGTTTACCGAGCCTTCCGACATTGCTGACATTCGCGTGCGGTATTTTCTGGCCAGCCGCGAGATCCCTTTTGCCGGACATCCCACCATTGCCACCGTCGCGGCCTTGCGGTCGCGCGGGCTGGTGCAAGGGGATCATCTGACGCTCGAGACGGGGGCCGGGATTGTAGCCATCCAGCTGAACGGGGATGAGATCGAGATGACGCAGGTGGCACCCCAGTTCGGTGCCCATGTGCCTGCTGAACTGGTGGCCGCGACGGTTGATCTGCCGGTGGACGCGATCATTTCCCCGCCTCAATTTGTCTCAACCGGTCTGCCGTTTTGCATCACCGTTCTGCGCGATCATGCAGCATTGCGCGCCGCGCGTCTGGTCGAGGAGCCGTTGCGCGAGGTTGCCAAATCTGCGGGGCATTCCGGTTCGGATATGGCCGAGCCTTTTCTGGTCACGCTTCAGGGCGCGACCGAAAGGGGTGACACGTTCTCGCGCCTGTTGATGGCCCCGCCAAACCCGGCTGAGGACCCGTTTACTGGATCAGCCACCGGTGCGATGGCGGCTTATCTGTGGAAATACGGGCTGATGAACAAAGACAGTTTCACCGCCGAGCAAGGCCACGATATGGGCCGCCCCGGGCAGGCTACTGTCACGCGTGTCGGGCCGCCCAAGGCGATGACCGGTATCAAGGTGGCGGGGCGTGGTCATATTTTGATGCGGGGCCAGGTCGATCTGCCTGAGGCCGGTCTGTGACCGACGCCGCAATTGCAATTTTGCCCTATGGTCACCGGCTTGGCCCCTCTCTGGCCAAGCTACCACTGGCCGAGCTGATCTGGCCACTTGGCTGCCCGGATCGTTTGCGTGGCAAGACGGTTGGCGATCTTGAGCGTAGCGATCATCTGATCATGTTCCCGAACTCAAGCGTGCATCTCAAACTGCGTCGCGGCACGCAGGCGCAAATCTCGTTGATGATGGGAGAGCCCTCGGCGATCCACGGCAAGCACGACCGGATGCTGCGCTATACTTGGCGGCGGTTCTTTCGGGTGATGACGTTTCACGATGTACTGCTCAAGTCGCTGCCCAATGCGGTGTTTCTGCCCTATGGCGTGACGATGGTGCCGGATTGGCAAGAGTTATCGGCAGAGAAAACAAAAAACTGTTCTCTGATCGCGTCTGCCAAGCGTGATCTGGAAGGCCATCAACTGCGCCACAAGGTGATTGACTGGGCGCGCGAAACTGGCGCCGATATCGATATCATGGGGCGCGGCTATACACCGTTCGAACATAAATCCGACGGTCTGGCCCCGTATCGCTATTCCGTGGTGATCGAAAACGTGCGTGAGCGGAATTACTTTTCCGAAAAACTCACCGACGCGATCCTGTGCGGCACGGTACCCATCTATTGGGGCTGCCCGAATATTGATGATTTCTTTGACACTTCAGGCATGATCCTGTGCGAGTCCAAGGCGGAAATTCAGCGCGCCATTCAGTCGACATCGCCGCAGGACTATGCGACGCGTTTGCCGCGCTTGCAGGCGATACAACCAGTGGCAGCCGATTATGGCGATTTCGATTCCCGCGCCGCACGTACCCTGTTGGAACAAGTGAAGGCAGACTAATGCTCGGTGGCAGATGGTGCCAGCCACCCCACCGGTCGGATCGGATTGGCCTCTGGTTCGATCCCGTGCCTCTGACACAAGCGATGCAGATATGACCCGACAAAAGGCAAACCATTTGCCGTCTGCGAAAGAAGCTTCTTTTGATGGCCATAAACGTGAACCGAATGGACGTTTGGTCGTTCGATCTGGCTTGTCCGAACAGCCGAGTCGTGCAAGTGGAGGAAATCGGCCTTAGCCAGCGGATAAAACACATCCGCTTCCATTGCATATCGGTCTTCGCCGGTTTGCGTCAGAAAGTGTTGCAATGCTTTGGGGCCGGAACTGCCCCAGGGCAGCGACTCGATCCCCCAGCTCTCGCCTTGTCGAACACGTTGTCTGTTTCTGCGCTGCATCCGAGGTCCGCGCCAGGGCTGTGTCGGGTTCGGCGAGGTCAGAAATGCCAGCATGAGCTCGAGAGCCCGCGAGGTTGATGGCAGGCGCAGGACGCCATTGGGAAACTCACCCGTTTGCGACCGACCGAAAACATAAGGTGATGAGAACACGAAGGGTTTGACGCAATAGGCATCCAGATCGACCCAGATGAAATCTGTCAATTGAGACAGTCGAAGTCGAAAAAGATCCGAGAAAACTGCGACCTTCAGCCTGTCCGTGTGATCCATTGCAAACGGTGGGGGCCAAAGGATATCCGCGGCAGGACGCATCTCGGTCCCGTCTGGGAGGCCTGCGACAGGATGAGACGTATAAAGAACGAACCGGTGGCCGCGATCCAGATAAGAGCGAATGCATAGCGCCTCCAGCCAGCTCAGGTCTGATCCGTACCAGAAACCGGCGATGGTGGGCAGGGCAGTATTCATATGCGGTTCGCTTGCATGGCCTGACAATTGCATCGACCGCGACCAGGTTTGTCAATCGCCACAAAAAAAGCCCCCGGAAACCGGAGGCTTTTGAAACCATTTTGTCGGCCCTCAGGACGCGGCGATCAAGCCCATGCTTTCCAGCTTCAGCAAAACCTGGTGGGCGCAGTTGTCGACATCGACATTTTCTGTCTCGACGCTGAGCTCGGGGTTTTCAGGCACATCATAGGGGTCTGAGATGCCGGTAAACTCTTTGATCTTGCCTTCGCGCGCCAGTTTGTAGAGCCCCTTACGGTCGCGGCGTTCGCATTCCTCGATGCTGGTGGCCACATGGACCTCGCAGAAGGCGCCAAAGGCTTCGATCTCTTCCCGGACCGCGCGGCGGGTGGTGGCGTAAGGCGCGATCGGGGCGCAGATCGCGATGCCACCGTTCTTGGTGATCTCAGAGGCCACATAACCAATGCGACGGATGTTCAGATCGCGGTGCTCTTTCGAGAAACCCAGCTCCGACGACAGGTTCTTACGCACGATGTCCCCATCGAGCAGGGTGACAGGACGGCCACCCATCTCCATCAGTTTGACCATCAAGGCATTGGCGATGGTGGATTTGCCCGACCCCGAGAAGCCGGTGAAGAACACAGTAAAGCCCTGCTGGCTGCGCGGCGGCTTGGTCTTGCGCAACTCGGCCACAACCTCGGGGAAGCTGAACCATTCAGGGATTTCCAGTCCTTCTGCCAGACGGCGACGCAGCTCGGTGCCTGAGATGTTCAGGATCGTGACATTGTCGCGATCTTCGATCTCGTCATTCGGCTCGTATTGCGCGCGCTCCTGCACATAGACCATGTGTTTGAAATCGACCATTTCGATGCCGATCTCATCCTGGAATTTGCGGAACAGGTCCTGCGCGTCATAGGGGCCGTAGAAATCTTCGCCCTGGCTGTTCTTGCCGGGGCCGGCGTGGTCGCGGCCCACGATGAAATGAGTGCAGCCATGGTTCGCACGGATCAGCCCATGCCAAACAGCCTCGCGCGGGCCAGCCATACGCATCGCCAGGTTCAGCAGCGACATCGAGGTCGTCGAGGCCGGGTATTTGTCCAGCACCGCCTCATAGCAGCGCACTCGGGTGAAATGATCGACATCGCCGGGTTTGGTCATGCCGACAACCGGGTGGATCAGCAGGTTGGCCTGCGCTTCCTTGGCTGCGCGGAAGGTCAGTTCCTGGTGCGCGCGGTGCAGCGGGTTGCGGGTCTGGAACGCAACGATGCGACGCCAGCCCAGCTTGCGGAAATAGGCGCGCAGCTCGTTCGGCGTGTCGCGGCGGGCGCGAAAATCGTAGTGGATCGGCTGCTGGATCCCGGTCACAGGGCCACCCAGATAAACCTTGCCCGCAACATTGTGCAGATAATTCACAGCCGGATGCGCGTCGTCATCGGCACCAAAGACCATTTCGGCTTCGCGCGCTTTGTTGGGCGTCCAACGGTCGGTCATAGTCATCGTGCCCAGGATCACGCCTTCTTGGTCGCGCAACGCGATGTCCTGGCCCAGTTCGATGCTGTCGGCAAACTCTTCGTTTACATCCAGCGTGATCGGCATCGGCCATAGCGTGCCATCGGCCAAGCGCATGGTGTCGACAACGCTGTCATAGTCTGCTTCGCTCAGAAATCCCTTGAGCGGATTGAAGCCGCCATTCATCAGCAGTTCGAGGTCGCAGATTTGGCGTGGTGTCAAATCCCAGCTGGTAAGGTCAGCCGCTTCGACCTTCAGCTTTTGTGCAGATTCGTAAGAGACATAGAGTTCTGGGATCGGGGCCAAATTGTTTAACATCGTCATCGTAATACTCTTAGGGACATGTGCCGTGGCGGCGTTGCGGATAGTTTCGTCGCGCATTTGCCCCGGTCTGAGCGCAATGTCCAGAGATGTCGGCGAACAAAGGACGAAATGCGCTGATTTTGCCGGTTTTGGACAGAGTATTCCAGATTCCAGCCAATAGGTGACAGATTGTCCGCAGTATTTTGATGGCCGGTCGGCGTCTAGGCGATCTGTTCTTCCGGGGCGGTCAGAGCATCAAGATCTACTGCGTGTTTCAGGGGAAGTGCAGGAACCGGGTCTGCCACACCCCGCAGCCGGAATTTTCGCAGTTGAGAGCGGTTTGGTTCTATGCCGGCCGCTTGAAGAACTTTTGCCGAAGCCAAAAGCTCGACACTCAGCGCCTTGGTCTCACCTTCCAGACGGCTGGCGACGTTGACCGCGTCACCAATGATGGTCCGGGGCGCGTGTTTGGCCGCACCGATTTCACCAAGTACCAAATCGCCCAAGTGCAAACCCATGCCGATGCGAATGGCGGGGCTGCCTTCGGCTTCAAGCTGTTGGTTGAACCGCGCCAAAGCACGGCCGATATCCGCCGCAGCCGCAAGACTGGCCTGGGCCGAGCTTTCGGCATCGGGGGTCTCGAACATCGCAAGCAACCCGTCACCCATGTATTTGTCGACGGTTCCACCATGGGCGGTGATTGATGGGACAATGGCGTCAAAAAACCGGTTCAGCAGGAATACGATATCATAAGGCAACTGACCTGTGGTGCGCGCGGTAAACCCGCGCATGTCCAGAAACAGCACGGCCAGTTGCCGTTCCTGCCCCTGGCTTGCATGTGCGCGGTCACGCCCGCCTTCGGGGCGAAATACCCGAAACACGGTCAGCGGCTCTGTCGGGCGCAACTGGCAGGCCAGCCGCGTGCCTTCAGCAGCACCGACAGCAGCAAGGCTGCGCGCTTCGGCCTCACTGGGTGGTGGCAGTTTGCCCGCGCCGTCCTCGACGATCACCCGGCAGGTCGTACAACGGCCTTTGCCCCCGCACAGCGCGGTATGGGGAACCCCATTTGACTGAGACATCTCAAGCAATGTCATGCCCTTTTCAGAGGTGACATCGGGGCCATTGACATAGCGCACATGGACCGAATGCCGCCGCCGCCACAGCTTGCGACCGAAATAGGTCAACGCGGTCAAGGCAAGCAGCCCCCAGAACACTTTCTTAGAGGTGTCGCCGACCGCAAACAGCGCTGCAAATTCGTCCTGTGTCGGCCAGTTATAGTGCTCGATATACTGCTCACGTAGAAAAGGATCGGCGAAATCAGACCAGAGACGGCGCCCTTCGGTCAAAACACCGGACAGGGCGAAAGCGGGAACAAAAACCGCAAATCCGATCAGATAAGGAACAAGCGACCCCCACCACCTGGTCAGGCGCAGCCACATGTGCAGCCCGATGCAGCCATGGATCCAGACGATCAGCAATAGCAGGCTTTGGGTCCAGATCGCAGTGCTGGGCCACATCAGGATGATGATATAACCCATCTCATCGTTGACGTCGAAAACCTCATGGGCATAGCGGGTCTGAACGATATGGGTGATCAATTGTAACGGGATCAACAGCCCCAGAACTGCCTGCAATGCCAGCGAAAACGGCATGCGCAAAGTGCGGCGTTGGGCGATCGAGATAAGGGCCAAACCCGCATGGGTCACAAGCGCCACATAGAGTATCGCACTCATGATGTTATGGCGCGTGACGAATTTCCGCCCGTCCTGCATGTCATGCAGCAGGTCGGTGTGGAACAGTCCCATACCGATATTCAAGAAGTGGAAAAACGCAAAGACAAACAGCACAAGGCCGCTAGCGATCCTAAGCCGGCTCGCCCATCCGCCGCGCCATAGAATGCTCGCCACCGATCTCACCTGTCGTCGTTTTGTCTATCAGGATTTTGGGATGCCAAGGGGCAGGGGTCAATAGACCCCTCCTGATCTTGATCGTGATGGGTCTTGCGGAACCCGACTTGTGCAGGTCAGTCCTGTTCGGCCAGAAACCGTTCGGCATCCAGCGCGGCCATACATCCCATCCCGGCACTCGTGACGGCTTGGCGATAGATATGGTCGGTTAGGTCACCGGCGGCAAAAACTCCGGGAATCGATGTTTCGGTCGAGCCGGGCTTGGTCACCACATACCCGCCCATATGGGTTTCAAGCGCATCCTTGACCAACTCATTGGCCGGAGCGTGACCGATGGCGACAAAGACGCCCTTACAGGGGATTTCGGTCACCTCACCGGTTTTGACGTGTTTCACGCGGACGCCTTCGACGCCCAGCGGGGCGTCCGTCCCGATCACCTCATCCAGTTCGTGAAACCAGAGCGGTTCGATCTTTTCGTGCTTGAGCAGGCGGTTTTGCAGGATCTTTTCGGCCCGCAACTCATCGCGGCGGTGAATAAGGGTCACTTTGCTGGCGAAGTTGGTCAGAAACAGCGCTTCTTCGACCGCTGTGTTCCCGCCGCCGATCACAACAATTTCCTGCCCGCGATAGAAGAAGCCGTCACAGGTTGCGCAGGCTGAAACGCCAAAGCCCTTGAATTTCTCTTCTGACGGCAGTCCTAACCACTTGGCCCGGGCGCCGGTGGCCAGAATGACCGCATCGGCGGTATAGACGGTTCCGCTGTCGCCTTTGGCGGTGAACGGGCGCTGGCTTAGGTCCAGATCGTTGATGATGTCGCCAATGACCTCACAGCCCATGGCCTTGGCATGATCTTGCATGCGCACCATCAGATCGGGGCCCTGTACTTCGGTGTCGCCTGGCCAGTTCTCGACCTCGGTTGTTGTTGTCAGCTGACCACCGGGTTCGATCCCTTGAACCAGAATGGGCTGCAACATCGCACGACTGGCATAAACGCCGGCGGTATATCCGGCCGGGCCCGAGCCGATGATCAGAACTTTGGTATGTCGTGTCTCGGCCATGGTTCCCCCAATTGATCTGCCGTGCGGGCGCAACGCCCCAATGCGGTTGGATATAGCGATGCCCGCGCCGGGCTTAAACCCCCTTCGGTCGGGGTCAAATTGATGAAAAATCGAACGCGCAACATCTGGTTCTTACAGGATGGAGCAAAGATTATTGCTCTGATGCGAAAGAATATTGCGCCTTTTGGGGGTGCTGATATAACAACCAAAAATTTGAGGAGCAAATAATGGTCACCACCCGGCTGGACGAAATAGACCGCAAGATACTGGCGGAATTGCAGGCCGATGGGCGTATGACCAATGTGGAACTGGCCAAACGCGTTGGAATTTCCGCGCCGCCCTGTTTGCGCCGTGTCAGGACACTGGAAGAATCGGGCTTTATCCGTGGGTATCACGCCGAGGTCAACGCACGCGAGCTTGGGTTTGAAGTTCAGGTATTTGCGATGGTCGGTTTGGAGAGCCAGGCCGAATCCGAACTCAGCGCGTTTGAGGCGCGGTGCCAGGAATGGCCCTTGGTTCGCGAATGTCACATGCTGAACGGTGAAGTCGACTTCATGCTGAAATGTGTCGCCCCTGATCTAAGCAGTTTTCAGCAGTTCCTGACCGGGGAACTGCTGACAACACCCAATGTGGCAAGTGTTAAAACGTCACTTGTTATTCGCGGCGCCAAAGACGAGCCAGGCGTGCCATTCGATGTCCTGGAAGACCGGATGAACCGAACGGCCTAACACCCAGATGTTCCGCTTCGGGGATTCGAGGTGGCAGCCAAGCGACCACCGCCAAGGAAAAAACCCAGCCTAATAATATCTGCATAATGCCCCACGACTTGCAGTTTCAATTCTGTGGCTCACGCTGTAATTGCGTCCACCTCTCCATCTCCGGCGCGCGGCATCAGCAGCGGTCCGAAATCGCTTAATGTGTCAATATGCGCGAACAGGTTCAGATAGACCGCGCGCAAGGATTGACTGATCATTCGCACTGCGTTCGTACCAGGGTGATAGGTTTCGAACTGCAGCCCATCGACTTGAATAACGGAATGTCGCGGTACGCAAATGTGAAACAGCTCGACCGGTGTGGGCGGTAGCGTTTCGATGACGTTCATCCCATCTTGGAACTCGCTGACGGGACATAACATGGGTTGGCCGCCGCTTAGGTGCCGCAAATGTGCTGGCACACCGAGAAGCCGGGCCGCAGGACCTGTGATCACTCCAGACATCGGTTTTTGCATGCCGAAAGTGTCGGCCATGATGCGCGTCAATGGGCGCATGCGGCCGCGTGAATCTTCGCGCCCGGGAACAAGCGTTACGCACCCTTTCCAAACAACTGGCTGCGAACCGCCATCTTGTGTCTGCACTTCGTCACCGGGCAGCAGATCTTCGATAGCCATCGGACCTTGAGTGGTTTCCACAATCGATCCTCGGGTAAAGGCGCAGAAAGCATCTTCGAACATCGGTAAGGCCGGGGCAATGTGGCGGGTCTGTGTTACCTCGCCATTGCTCAGAAGTGTGCTCACCTCATAGCGCCGCAGCTGCGCTTTTTGTTTTGTTCCCTGTCTTGGCGCTTCACGCAACATGGCCGATGTTTCGACCGCGTTCCGAGCTGCACGAGACAGTGTGTTTGGAATGTTCATCTTTATTCCGTCCCCTCGCATTGTGCAGGCCAAGCCGTTGAACCCCCGAACAACATTGCCCAACCAGTGTCGTCTCTGCCCGGGCTGCGTAAGCTGTTCACTACGTCGCCTGTGCAGCGCACCGTCTTCTCAGAAAACCATAACAAACTGTTCACTCTACCGACCCCCAGACATACTCTTACTAAGCAGACAAAACTGGTCTGCGCCTTTTGGCTCTTGGCAGCTTCCGGCATCAGGTCAGAGCCAAGCCTGATGCGGTATTCTCATCTAGTTCGGGAAGTGACAGATATTCCCGACTTATTTCTTGTGTCAGCGACGCTCAGCCAATCGACGTGCTACCCTGACAGAGCCGCTGGAAACTCGTTTCCAAGGCATTTCTGGTTGCAGGATCTGAGCGCTTGCGATCACAGCGCGAAGAAAACGGGATCTTGTCTTCATTTTCTGTCCTGCTCTTGTCTTTGGGGCAAGAAGCCCTGGCATCCTTTGTAACTCCTTTGTGACCGGGCTTTGCGGCACAGATAAGGCTGTTTCAGGATGAATTGAGGACAAATTGAAGGTCTGCGGCACCTCATTCACTAACAAATCCAGTGCCCCTGAAAGCGTGGCGTTACAACCACTTGAGGACCGGAAAAAACTCATACGATTCTGCGAAAAATAAACACAATAAATGTGGCGGAAAGTTGGCAAAGCTGCCTTAATTGCGTCTAACTCTATAACCTGATCGCTGAAATCAGGCGGCCATAGTCGGCTTCTTTGGCATGAGTCGAGCGCCGATATGAATAGAATCTGTCAGGGTCGGAATAGGTGCAATGGCGGGTCCATTCGGCGGATTTGACACCGGCCTCACGCAGTTTGTTCAAACCATATCCCGGCAGGTCGAATTGCAGGCGATCTCCGGTCCCGCCTGCAAAGAAACGGGCATTGTCAGGCGTCTCCATCATGAAGCTGTCCATGAGTTCCGGTCCGACCTCATAGGCGCGTTGTGAGATTGACGGTCCAATCACCGCGCAGGTGTTTTCGCGGCGAGCCCCCAGAGCCTCCATGGCATCAAGAGTAGCCTCCAACACGCCATCCAACGCGCCGCGCCATCCCGCATGTGCAGCGCCGATCACATTTGCGTCAGGATCAGCAAACAGAACAGGCTGGCAATCGGCCGTCAGGATGGTTAGCGCAAGCCCTGGGGTGGCAGTGACAACTGCATCCGCTTTGGGTTTGTCACCGTTCAGGGGTGCATCGATGGTCACTACGGTGGGTGAGTGGACCTGATGCACGCCAACCAGGGCCTGCGGATCAACCTCCATGGCTTCTGCCACGCGTCGACGGTTCAGCGCGACAGCTTCAGTCTGGTCCGACGACCCAAGCCCGCAGTTCAAACCGGAAAAAATCCCCGACGACGCACCGCCGCGGCGGCTGAAGAACCCGTGACGGACGGGTGACAGCATGTCCGAAGTCAGAATTTCCAAGGTCATGGTTCCAATCCCGGTGGTGGCGCTGCGTGCTGGGGGTAGAGACCCAGTACTTTGAACAGGTTTCCCATTTCATCGGGATGCGTCAACCGTCGATGTGCTGCAATCAGACCATCAAGCGCCTCGCCCGCCAAATTGGACGCCAGCGCTTGCGCGCGTGCAGTTATGCCCAGCCGCTCCAAGAACACACCTTGCGGTGTCAGGCGCGTATGACAGCAGCCATGCGCGCGAATGGTGGTCGCCAAGGGTTCGAAATCCACATGTGCGGTCAGGTCGGCTTGACCCGGGCGTTCCAGCGGGTCTGCACGCGTGTGGGCGCGCAGGGCCTGAAACGTATCGCCAAGCGAATGCCAGTCGCCATAGTCGATTATCAACCCCGCGCCCCCATGCAAAGCGATACGGTTTGACAAGGTTTCGATGGCGGGTAGCGCGGGGGTGCAAAGCTCAACCAGGTCTCCGTCTTCGGTGTCGTCCAGACGTGCTTGCAAAGCTGGTTGCGGCGCGGTTTCCCCCAAGCCAAAGCTCAGGGTCGTCCCGTTTGATCCAATCAGACGTTCGCGCCAGCCGTCGCCATCTTTCACGAATTGTCGGATCGGCAGGGCGTCAAAAAATTCGTTGGCCACCATAAAGACAGGCCTGTCAGGCAAGGCTTCAAGCGTTTCGATCCAGTCCGGGTCATAGCCTTTCAGGGTTTTGGTCTGAGCGGCACGCAAAACGGGCGAGGCTTCGAACAGCGTCACCTGCAAGGCTGCATGGAAGCCGGGCACAGCCTGGGTGGCGCGCAAAATGTCAGCCATCATTGTACCGCGTCCGGGCCCAAGCTCCAGCAACAGGCAGTCTTTCGGCTGCCCCTGATCCAGCCAGCATTTTGCCAAAGTCAGGCCGATCAATTCGCCGAACATTTGGCTGATCTCAGGGGCAGTGGTGAAATCCCCCTTTTGCCCAAGCGGGTCGCGTATGGCGTAATAGCCGAACTTGGGGTGCAGCAAACAGGTGCTCATATATTCGGCAACGGTCATAGGGCCGTCTTGCGCGATACGTTCTATAAGGTGATCGAGCAAGCTCATGCGCGGGTGCGCGCCCTGAGAGCAAACCAAAGCCCTATGGCAATCATGGGTAGCGAAAGCAGCTGCCCCATCGTCAGGCCATAACCGCCGACTTGAAATGCCAACCCCAGCGGGTTTCCTGGTGACACGAATTGGGTGTCTGGTTGGCGGAAAAATTCGACGATAAAGCGCGAGAGGCCATACCCGGCCAGAAATACACCCATGACAAGGCCTGGCCTGTGAAATGCACCACGCCGATAGGCGAGCCATACCAGCAGGGCGCTCAGCAGCAGGCCTTCAAGCAAAGCCTCATACAGCTGCGAGGGGTGGCGCGCGCACAGCCCCGCAACAACGCCCGGACAGTCTTGTGCCGCCGCGCCGGGGAAAACAACAGCCCAGGGCAGTTCCGATGGGCGGCCCCAAAGTTCGGCATTGTTGAAATTGGCCAACCTGCCCAAAAACAGCCCGGGCGGCACGGTGTGGGCGACCAGATCCCCCATCGAAAGGGGCGGGATATTGTGGCGCCTGGCATAGACAAAGGCGACAACAATGACGCCCAGAAGGCCGCCGTGAAAGGACATCCCACCTTGCCAGACTTTCAAAATTTCAAGCGGGTGGGAGAGGTAATAGGCGGGCTCGTAAAACAGGACGAATCCCAGCCGACCGCCCAGGATGACGCCCAGAATGATCCAGGTGATCAGATCTTCGACCTGACCCGGCTGCATCGGGGGTGTTTTGTCGGGCCATAAGTTCGGCCGCCGTAGCGCCATGATCGCCATTCGCCAGGCGATCAGAATGCCGACAATGTAAGCCAACGCATACCACCGCAGCGAAAACTGCATCCCGAACAGAGCGATCGAGAAAACTTCGGGCGATAGATCGGGGAAATTTAACACAGCCTGCATATGCGTCTCATTGCCCGGGCTTTGTGGGGCAAGTCAACCTTGAGCCCGGCGCTTTCTTTCCCCATATAGAGAGCAGCCCAGATTTCGGAGTGACACCATGCAGACGCGCAACAAGATTTTGGACGATGTTTCCCAACTGATGACCAACGCCATGGGCGTGGCGCAGGGCGCGCGGGAAGAGGCCGAAAACGCGATGAAATCGATGATCGACCGCTGGTTGGCGGATCGCGATTTCGTCACGCGGGAAGAGTTCGATGCTGTGCGTGCCATGGCGCAGAAGGCGCGCGAAGAAAACGCGGCACTTGAGGCCCGCATCGCTGCGCTGGAAGCGAAGCTGGACAAATAGCACCTTCGTCTTCGGGTATTTCAAGTTTTTGGACAACGATTCTGTCGCGCAATCGCACATGCGGTTGAGCGGTGAGGTGTAGTTTGACGCATCCCAGGATTTAATCAAGTCAAAGCTTCCTGTGGCGCCAATATTTTGGACGCCGTGTCCGGCTGTCCACAACTTATTGATGTTATCCCCAAGAAATGGGGTTGTCAGGCAAAGCAACCCGGCGCACCATATCTAGTACAAGCCAACGGGGGAAGCCCGGCTTGTTGAGCAGGCAACTAGCGCTGGGGCGCTGCCGAACCCAGAATGCTAGAGACTAGTGAGGTTGCATTATGGCCCTTTCCGAGCAGTTTCTCGAAGAAGACCTTCATCCGATCGATATTGTTGAACATCTTGCTGAACATCACGACTGGGATTTTGACCGGATCGGGGATGATCAGATCGCCATGGCGGTGGAAGGTCAGTGGCGCACCTATTCGATTACGCTGGCGTGGTCGAACTATGACGAAACACTGCGCATGGTATGCTCGTTCGAGATGGAGCCGCCGACCGAACGCGAGCCCCAGCTTTATGAGCTGCTGAACCGCATGAACGATCAATGCTGGGCGGGGGCGTTCACCTATTGGGCCAACCAGAAACTGATGGTCTATCGCTATGGTTTGGTGCTGGCCGGTGGTCAGATGGCCAGCCCCGATCAGATCGACACGATGATCAACGCCGCGGTACTGAGCGCCGAGCGGTATTACCCGGCGATCCAACTGGTGACCTGGGGGAACCGGTCTGCTGAAGACGCGATGCAAGTCGCCATTGCAGAGGCCTATGGCCGCGCGTAAAGCTTTGCCCCGAACCAACTGAGGAGAGGGGCAATCATGGACATGTCACGCGTCGCCGAACAGGGGCTGGTGCTTCTGGGATGCGGCAAGATGGGGTCGGCCATGCTCGCCGGTTGGCTAGATCATGGCCTTCCTGCGTCATCGGTCTGGGTGATCGATCCTTTTCCATCAGACTGGCTGAAAGCGCAGGGTGTCAATATCAACACACCCTTGCCCGAAGCGCCTGCAGTGGTGCTGGTCGCCGTGAAACCCCAAATGATGGGTGAGGCCTTGCCTGCCATCAAAGCGCTGGGCGGTGGTCGCAGCCTGTTTGTCTCGGTCGCAGCCGGCACCTCGATTGCCAGTTTCGAATCTGTGCTGGGCGGTGGCACCCCGATTGTGCGGGCGATGCCGAACACACCAGCTGCGATCCGGCAGGGCATCACCGCCTTGATTGGGAATGCGACCGCGTCCGATGCCGATATCGCGCTTGCGGAAAACCTGCTGTCAGCCGTTGGTGAGACCGTCCGTTTGGACAGCGAAGCACAGATGGACGCGGTTACAGGGCTCAGCGGTTCGGGCCCGGCCTATGTATTTCACCTGATCGAAACTCTCGCCGCGGCAGGTGCGGCCCAAGGGCTACCTTCAGACTTGGCAATGCGATTGGCCAAAGCGACTGTTGCCGGGGCAGGGGCGTTGGCGGTGGCGGCTGAAGAAGACCCGTCTCAACTGCGGGTCAACGTGACATCGCCCAATGGCACGACACAGGCCGCGCTTGAAGTGCTTATGCACTCGGAGGATGGATTCCCGAACCTGTTGCACCGGGCGGTCAAAGCCGCCACAGACCGATCCAAGGAGCTTTCGCGTGAGTGAGATCAGTTTTGATGACTTTCTGAAAGTCGATATCCGTGTGGGTCAGGTCATCCGCGCCGAACCCTTTCCCGAAGCCCGCAAACCGGCGATCAAGATGTGGATCGATTTCGGGGATGAGATCGGTGAGCGCAAGACTTCGGCCCAGATCACGGCGCACTACGATCCGCAGGCATTAGTCGGAAAGCAAGTGATGGCAGTTGTCAATTTTCCGCCGCGCCAGATCGGCAAGTTCATGTCCGAGGTTCTGGTGCTGGGCTTGCCGGATGAGACGGGCGAAATCGTTCTGATCGGCCCGGATGGAGAGGTTCCGGTCGGCGGGCGGATGCATTGATGAAACTGTTCATCGCCCGGCCCATGACAGCAGCCATCGAAGCTCGTGCGCGTACAGAGTTTCACGTCGAGTTTCGCGAAAACACTCAGCCTTTGACCGAGCAGGAAATGCTGCAAGCGCTGCGCGACTTTGACGTGGTGGTGCCCACTTTGGGAGATCAGTTCTCGGCCCAGATTTTCGCGAAGGCAGATCAACCGCGATGCCGGCTGCTGGCCAATTTTGGTGTGGGTTTCAATCATATCGATGTGGCGGCTGCGCGGGCTGCGGGTATTGAGGTCACAAACACGCCTGGCGCGGTGACCGATGCCACGGCAGACATTGCCATGACGCTGCTTTTGACCACCGCACGGCGCGCGGGCGAAGGCGAACGCCTTGTGCGCAGCGGCAACTGGCAGGGTTGGCATCCAACCCAAATGCTGGGCCATCATGTGACGGGAAAACGGGTGGGCATTGTCGGGATGGGGCGAATCGGGCAGGCGATAGCCCGTCGTTGCCATTATGGGTTTGGCATGTCGGTCGGGTATTTCTCACGCAGCGCCAAAGAGCTGGACTTTCCTGCTGAGTTTTTAAGCGATTTGCGTTCCCTCGCGTCAAGTTCAGACTTTTTGGTCTTGGCTGTGCCCGGTGGCGCCGAGACCGAACACCTGATTGATGCCGATGTTTTGGCAGCGATGAAACCGTCGGGCATTCTGATTAACATCGCACGGGGCGAAGTGGTCGATGAGGCCGCGCTGATTGAGGCGTTGCAATCGCGCCAAATCGCGGGGGCTGGCCTTGATGTCTATGAGTTCGAGCCGCGTGTCCCTACAGCGCTGAGCGATCTTGAGACGGTAACGCTGTTGCCGCATCTGGGTACCGCGACCGAAGAGGTGCGCTCGGGCATGGGACATATGGTGCTCGACAATGTCGCGGCCTTTATCGCGGGTCAGCCCTTACCCAATCCGGTCTGACCATCCATCGCTTCGCGCCAGTGTTTACGGCACAGCGAGACATAGGTCTCGTTCCCACCGATCTGAACCTGCGCGCCTTCGGTGATTGCCTTACCGGCTTCGTCCTGACGGATCACCATGGTAGCCTTGCGTCCGCATTTGCAGATTGTGCGGACCTCTCGCATTTCATCAGCCAAAGCCAGCAATGTTGCTGATCCGGGGAAAAGTTTGCCCTGAAAATCGACCCTTAGACCATATGCAAGAACCGGAACGTTCAACTCATCGACCGCCAGAGCCAACTGCCAAACCTGTTCTTCGGTCAGAAACTGCGCTTCGTCCACGAAAACGCAGGCAACCTGACTTTGCGACAGGCGCGTGTTGATCATGCCGAAAATATCGTCGGTCGGTGTAAACGTGTCAGCCTGTTCGGATATCCCAATCCTCGATGCGATGCGTCCAGCGCCCGCGCGCCCGTCGATCGCCGCGGTCATCAGATAGGTGTCCATCCCGCGTTCGCGATAGTTGTGTGACGCCTGCAGCAACACGGTCGATTTGCCCGCATTCATGGTGGAATAGTTGAAGTAGAGCTTGGCCATGATGGTGGTCTAATTGGCCTCATCCCGGTCGGCAAGACATCTCGTTTACCAGAATCGACGACGCCGCTGCTGGGATCCGGGCTGAGCAAAAGCTCTTTGGGGATGGATACCCGGTTCCTGCAACGACGGCGCCCGTGACCAAGAATTGGCCATACCGGCATGAAACTGAAAATTGTTCCATGCAAACTCTTTACCGGTTCGAAAAAAACCGCCACTCACTCACAAAATCCCTGCATCTCTGAGGGATAGCCAAAAGATGGCATTTCAATTACTAAATAAATATGGGAAATTTCCCTGCCCATTCCCCTGCACGGACAGGCCGGGGACGGGGCGCAGGCAGTAAAGGTTAAAAAATGGCGGATATCGGGGCCTATCTGAAGAAGCACACAGAAGCACTTGTTAAGGACGTTGGCATTGAGGCCGCATGTGAGATAACCGGAAAATCCAAGGCAACTTTGGGTCGGTATTATTCGGACAATGCCGAGCACGCCGACAGGTTCATGCCAGTGGATTCGGTGGCCAAGCTTGAAAACGCAGCCAATTATCCGCATGTCACATCTGCCTTGGCTGATCTTAAGAACATCACCTTGTCTTACGACGGTCGCAACAGCAGCGAGCCACGCACCGGTGGTGTAAACTCGGACGTCATCGCGCTGAGCCAGCGTTTCGCGATGCTGATGACCGAATACCAGGCGGCAATCGAAGACGGGATCATTACCGTCAACGAAGCAAAGCGCTTGTTGAAAGAAACCAGCATGTTGCAGCAGGTTCTGATCGAGATGAAGCTGCACCTTGAAGAAGAGAGTGTGAGCTGAGCCTACGGAATTTTCTGGCCTGTCAGTTTGTCTGGGTCATCCGTTTGCTTTCGGCATTAGACAGCTAGGAAAACCATACTTCCGACGAAGCGCCGATTTCGACGCTCCCAAGTTCGGGTAAGGCACTGCGATATTGATATCGAGATTCGAGTTCTGGCTTGGCGGCGGAGACCGGCGCGTCTTAACCTTCACCCGCACCGTTTCACGATCACCGAACCCACTGAATATCCGGCGCCAAACGAGCAGATCAGACCGTGGTCGCCATCCTCAAGATCATCCGAGTATTTCGAAAACGCGATGATCGATCCGGCGGATGAGGTATTCGCGTAATCCTGCAGGATGTTGGGCTGTTCATCGGCATCGGGTTCTCGGCCGAGAACCTTTTTGCCGATAAAGTCGTTCATGGTCTTGTTCGCCTGATGCAGCCACAGACGCTTTAGGTCGCCACTGGCAATCCCCTCGGACTCCATGTGATCTGAGATATGCTTGCTGACCATCGGCAGCACTTCTTTGAACACTTTGCGACCGTTTTGCATGAACTGCATATCGCGCCGGTCAACCAGACCATCTGGGCGTGACCTGCGCAGGAAGCCGTTGTTGTTACGGATATTGTTGGAAAACTGGGTGGCGCATCGCGTCGACAGGATCTCGAAATGTGGGCCTTGAGCGTCTTCGATGCGTTCGATCAGAGTGGCCGTTGCCACGTCGCCAAAGATGAAATGACAATCGCGGTCGCGCCATTCCAGATGGCCCGAGCAGATCTCGGGGTTCACAACCAGTGCTGCGCGGACCGAGCCGGACCGGATCATGTCAGCAGCGGCCTGGATACCGAAGGTCGCAGACGAACAGGCGACATTCATGTCAAACCCAAACCCGTCAATGCCGAGCGCCTGCTGGATTTCGATAGCGATCGCGGGATAGGCGCGTTCGTGGTTCGAGGCCGCGCAGATCACCAGATCGACATCTTCCGCGCGACGCCCCGCCTGCGCCAGTGCCTTGTTGCAGGCATCAACCGCCATCTCTGTCATGATGCCTGGCTCGTCATCGTCGCGCTGCCGTAGGCTTGGATGCATGATTTCGGGGTCCAGCACGCCGGATTTGTCCATCACATATCGGTTCTCGATGCCCGATGCCTTGACGATGAATTCCTCTGACGAGTGTTGCATCGGCTCGATTTCACCCGCGGCGATGGCTTGCGCGTTTTCGGCGTTCTTGCGGTCGGCATAGGCGTTGAACGCAACAACAAGCTCGGCATTGGTAATACTGCTCTGAGGTGTGAAAACACCGGTTCCAGTGATGGCTGGCGTATACATAGCGGGTCCTGAATTTTTCGGATTTGCTCAAAATGCAGTCACAGACCGTTTTGATCAAGAGATGTTGACCCAAGGGAATAGGGGTTTCCGGTCACTTTCGGCGTCGATTCTTGCCACGGAGCTCGAGCACGATGTGTTTGGAACGCAAAACCCCGGCACCGGGCCGGGGTCTTAAGTGGTTCTTGAGTTGATCGATCAGCCTTGCAAGGATCGAACCTCAACATCCCCTTCGGCCTGCGCCTTGATGGCCAAAGCAGCGGCATAGCTGGCCGCAGCGGTGGTGTAATAAGGGATCTTGTCATAAAGCGCGATAGAGCGGATCGAGCGGCTATCTTCGACCGCCTGCGCACCTTCGGTTGAGTTCATGACCAGCTGAACCCCGCCATCTTTCATCAGGTCTGTGACATCCGGGCGGCCTTCATAGACTTTGTTGACCACACCGCAGGGCACGCCTTCAGCGTCAAGCCAGCTTTGTGTGCCGCGTGTTGCGACCAGCTTAAAGCCCTGATCCACCAGAACGCGGGCGGCTTCCAGCATGTCTGCGCCTTTGTCAGCGTCCTTGATCGAGATAAAGGCGGTGCCCGACGACGGCAGGACCATGCCAGCCCCCATCTGCGCCTTCAGGAAAGCGCGGGGGAAGCTGCGATCCCAACCCATGACCTCACCGGTCGAGCGCATCTCGGGGCCCAGAATCGTGTCCACGCCGGGGAAGCGGGCAAAGGGCAGTACCGCCTCTTTGACCGAAAACCACGGCATGTCGGGGTCGGCTAGTGTCATCTGATCCGCGATCTTGGTATCATCAACCGTCTTATAGGCCGGGCGCATCGGGAAGCCGGACAGTTTCTCTCCGGCCATGACGCGTGCGGCGATCGAGGCGATGGCGCTGTCGGTGGCTTTGGCCACAAAGGGCACCGTACGGCTGGCGCGGGGGTTCACTTCGATCAGAAAGATCTCGTCGTCCTTGATCGCAAACTGCACATTCATAAGTCCAACCACGTTCAACGCTTTGGCCAGTTTGAACGTTTGATCCTTGATCTGATCAATGATCTCTTTGGACAGCGAATAGGGTGGCAAAGAACAAGCGCTGTCACCCGAATGCACGCCCGCCTCTTCGATATGCTGCATGATTCCGGCGACATGCACGTCGGCCCCATCACAAAGCGCGTCCACATCCAGCTCAACGGCTCCAGCCAGATAGCTGTCGAGCAGGACCGGGCTGTCGCCCGAAACCACCACGGCCTCGTTAATGTAACGCCGCAGTTGATCCATATCGCGCACAATCTCCATCGCGCGACCGCCCAGAACGTAAGAAGGGCGGATTACAAGCGGGAAGCCGATCTCTTCGGCGATCTCAAGCGCCTGTTCGTCGGTCGAGGCGATGCCGTTCTTGGGCTGTTTCAGCCCCAATTCATTGACCAGCGCCTGGAACCGTTCACGGTCTTCGGCCAGGTCGATGGCGTCCGGTGTCGTGCCCAGGATCGGGATGCCCTCGGCCTCTAGCGCGTTGGCCAGTTTCAACGGCGTCTGACCGCCGAACTGAACGATCACACCGTGCAGGGTGCCGTTCTCCTGCTCTTTGGTCAGGATTTCCATCACGTGCTCAAAGGTCAGCGGTTCAAAATACAGCCGGTCCGAGGTGTCATAGTCGGTCGAAACGGTCTCGGGGTTGCAGTTGACCATGATCGTCTCATAGCCCGCATCGGTCAGCGCAAAACAGGCGTGGCAGCAGCAATAATCGAACTCGATCCCCTGACCGATCCGGTTGGGGCCGCCGCCCAGAATGACAACCTTTTTGCGATCACTGGGCCGCGCTTCGCATTCGACCTCGCCCATCATCGGGGCTTCATAGGTGGAATACATATAAGGTGTCTGCGCCTCGAACTCGGCTGCGCAGGTATCGATGCGCTTGAACACGGCCGTCACGCCCAGATTGCGCCGGGCGCGGCGCACATTCGCCTCATCCCGACCGGTCAGGTTGCCCAGACGCGCATCGGTGAAGCCCAGCATTTTCAGCTTGCGAATACCATCTTCGGTCATCGGCAGACCGTCTTTACGGACTTGACGCTCGGCCTCGATGATCTCGCGGATGCGGGCCAGGAACCAGGGGTCGAACTTGGTGACGCCAAAAATCTCATCATCTGTCAGGCCATGGCGCATGGCCTGTGCGATCGTGCGCAGCCGGTCAGGGGTCTGTTGGCTGATCGCTTTGATTACCGCAGCTTTATCATCGGCCTCATCCCAAACACCGACGTTCAGGCCCGGGATTTCGATCTCATCAAAGCCGGTCAGCCCCGATTCCATCGAAGCCAGCGCCTTTTGCATGGATTCGTGGATCGTGCGACCAATGGACATAGCCTCACCCACCGATTTCATCGCGGTGGTCAGGTACGGTTCAGAGCCGGGGAATTTCTCGAAGGCGAATTTCGGGATCTTGGTGACCACATAGTCAATGGTCGGCTCAAACGACGCTGGCGTGACCTTGGTGATGTCATTGTCCAACTCATCCAGCGTATAGCCCACAGCCAGTTTTGCAGCGATCTTTGCAATCGGGAAACCGGTCGCCTTGGATGCCAGCGCCGAGGACCGGGACACGCGCGGGTTCATCTCGATCACAACCATGCGGCCATCTTCCGGGTTGATCGCCCACTGTACGTTCGAGCCACCGGTCTCAACCCCGATCTCGCGCAGAACGGCGATCGAGCCGTTGCGCATGATCTGATATTCCTTGTCAGTCAGCGTCAGCGCCGGGGCCACGGTGATCGAGTCACCAGTATGAACGCCCATCGGGTCAACATTTTCGATAGAACAGACGATGATGGCGTTGTCGGCGGTGTCACGCACCACTTCCATCTCGTATTCTTTCCATCCCAGCAGGCTTTCATCCACAAGGATCTGGTTCACCGGCGACGCATCCATGCCCGAGCGGCAGAAATGGATATAATCCTCGCGGTTATAGGCCACGCCACCGCCGGTGCCGCCCAGCGTAAAGGCCGGGCGAATGATCGCGGGCAGGCCGATCTCTTCCAGCTCATCCAGCGCAATTTGCACGCCCGCATCCAGATCGGCGCTGCCGTCTTCTTTCTTAGGAGCCGTAACAATCGTGGCTTTGGGATTTTCCAGACCCAGCCGGTCCATCGCCTCGCGGAACAGCTTGCGATCTTCGGCCATTTCGATGGCGTCGCGCTTGGCGCCGATCATCTCGACCCCGAACTCTTCGAGCACGCCCATTTCTTCAAGCGCTAGCGAAGTGTTCAGACCGGTTTGTCCGCCCATGGTGGGCAACAGGGCGTCGGGGCGTTCCTTCTCGATGATCTTGGCCACAACTTCGGGCGTGATCGGCTCGATATAGGTTGCGTCGGCCAGTTCCGGGTCCGTCATGATCGTCGCGGGGTTCGAGTTTACCAGAATGACCCGATACCCTTCCTCGCGCAGCGCCTTACACGCCTGAGCACCGGAATAGTCGAACTCGCAGGCCTGACCGATGACAATGGGGCCTGCCCCGATGATCATGATCGACTGGATGTCGGTTCTTCTCGGCATGGCCTTGTTCCTTTGATGTCTGCGAGTCAGGGCGCCGCCCCAGCGCCCAAATTGTCCTGCGTTATAGGGACCGGGCGAAAAGGTGCAAGGGGGATCGGAAACAGATGTGAAATTGCCGCTTTTCTGTCTTTTCTCGCGTCGCGTTTCTCTATATCGCGCAGCACGGCAAATGGAGAAGCAATTGCGCATTCGTTTCGATCAGGGACCAGCCGGGCGAGGAACCCGGTTTGCGCAGCCCATAGGGATCATCCGTGCGGATTCTGCCCAAGAGGTGCCCCAGGCCCTGGAGGCGCTGGATCAGGCGCGTGCGGATGGGGCGTGGTTGGCCGGTTATGCCAGTTATGAGCTGGGTTATGTGTTGGAGCCAAGGCTCGCCGAGCGCTTACCCCGAAAACGCCGCTTGCCGCTGCTGTGTTTCGGTGTGTTCGCTACGCCGGACCGCGTTGGCCTTTCGGGTGACTTCGCCGAGATCAACGGGTTCAAACCGCGTTGGGATCAGCCACGGTACAGCAAAGCCTTTCGTCAGGTCCACGATGCCATTGGCGCGGGCGACATCTATCAGGCGAATCTGACCTTCCCGATTGACCTTGAGGTCAAAGGCAACAGCGCCGACCTCTATGCGGCGCTTGTCCGGTCTCAGCCGGTAGGTCATGGCGTGCTGATCGAACAAGACGGATTGCCTGACCTTCTTTGCCGCTCACCCGAGTTGTTTTTCCGCGCAGATGCCGAAGGGCGGATCGAAACGCGCCCGATGAAGGGCACTCAACCGCGCAGTGATGATCCGGTTGAAGATGAGCGCCGCCGCGCCTTTTTGGGGCGCGACCAAAAGAACCGGGCCGAGAACCTGATGATCGTTGACCTGTTGCGCAACGATATCAGCCGTATTGCGCTGGCCGGCTCTGTTACTGTGCCCGAGTTGTTCAAGGTGGAAAGCTACGCAACCGTTCATCAGATGGTGTCGCTTGTGCAGGCACAATTGCATCGCGGTATAGGGCTGTCGGACATCTTAACAGCACTATTCCCCTGCGGGTCGATCACCGGCGCGCCCAAAATCCGCGCGATGGAGATCCTGTCTGATCTGGAACCCTGGCCGCGCGATATCTATTGCGGCACCATCGGCTGGGCCGCGCCGGATGGGCGGTCGGAATTCAACGTGGCGATCCGTACATTGATGGTTGAAAAGGGCCATGCAACGCTGAACGTCGGCGGCGGTCTGGTCTGGGACAGCACAGCCACATCAGAATATGAGGAGGCGCTATGGAAAGCCCGCTTCGCGTGCCAACTGAGCCTGATTTCCGCCTGATCGAAACCTTTGCGTTTCGCCCTAGGCAGGGGGTGATCAGAGGCGACATGCACCTCGCGCGGATGGCGCGTACGACGCAGGTTTTGTCCTTACCCTTTGACCTGGATGCTGCGCAGGCGATGCTGGATCGGATCGCAGGCGAGGCGCCATTGCGGTGCCGTTTAACCATGGATGTTTCAGGCCATTTCGAGCTCACTACCGCTGCCCTTGCAGATACTGCCTCCAAATGGCGGCTGGCTCTTACGCAAACACGCTTGCAGTCAGCGGACCCGTGGTTGCGCCACAAAACCACGCGGCGATCTCTCTATGACAAGGAGCGAGCGACGCTACCGAAGGGCATTGATGAGGTTTTGTTTCTAAACGAACGTGGTGAACTCTGCGAAGGCACGATCACCAACCTGTTTCTTGAAATGCCCAATGGAACCCGTTTGACTCCGTCCCTAAGCAGTGGCGTGCTGCCAGGTATTCTGCGGGAAGAACTGCTGGAAAACGACGAATGGGCCGAGGCGGTTTTGACTTTGACTGATCTGAAACAGGCCCGAGCCGTATTCATGGGGAACGCTTTGCGCGGCCTGATCCCGGTAGAGATGGTGAACCTGTGAGCAAAAACGACACTATGGCAGAGCCCTTAGCCACGATGACGCGGCTGCGGTTCGAGTTTGGTCTGTTCTTCATCGCGGTACCCCTGGTCATTGCGGTGTTCTTTCCACCTGATTGGATGTTTCCGGCGCTCTTTGCCTTCACAGGCCTGGGAATCGTTCTGCTGCACGCCACGCCGGGTTTTGCCTGGGCCGAGCTGCGCTATGGCTGGGCCAACTGGTCGGTTGCAGAGTTGGGGGTGTTCGCCCTTGTTACTGCTGCTTTCTGTACAGCGCTGATCTATCTCACCCGGCCCGATGCTGCATTTTTCCTGCTCAAACACCGGCCCGAAATGCTGGCCTTTATCTGGGTCGGCTACCCGCTTTTGTCCGCACTGCCGCAAGAGCTGTTGTTCCGGCCGCTCTTTTTCCGGCGCTACCACGCCATTCTGCCCAAGGGGCGCAAAGCTGATCTGCTGAATGCGGCGGTCTTTTCCTTTGCGCACCTGATGTACTGGAGTTGGATCGTGGCGGTGATGACCTTTGCGGGCGGGCTGCTGTTCAGTTGGGCCTATCGCAAACGCGGCTCGTTCTTTTACGCGGTTCTGCTGCACGCGATCGCGGGGAATATCATCTTTGCCGTTGGTCTGGGCATCTATTTCTATTCCGGCAACGTGCAAAGGCCGTTTTGATCCCGCGACCCGCCTTGACTTTCCAAGCCTGACAGGGTGTATCGGCGCGACGAATTCTGCGCCCGAAGGGATATGATCCATGCACGCCTATCGCAGCCACACCTGCGCCGCTCTGACCGCCGCCAATGTCGGCGAAACCGTTCGCCTGTCTGGCTGGGTGCATCGGGTCCGAGATCATGGCGGCGTGCTGTTCATCGACCTGCGCGACCATTTTGGTGTGACGCAGGTTCTGTGTGACGGCGACAGCGCAGCCTTTGCCGAGTTGGAAAAGGTTCGCTCGGAATGGTGTATCCGCATCGATGGCACCGTCAAGGCGCGTGATCCTGAGCTTGTGAACCCGAAACTGCCCACGGGTGAGATCGAGGTCTATGTGCGTGAGCTTGAAGTATTGGGCGCGGCGGATGAACTGCCGCTGATGGTCTTCGGCGATCAGGAATACCCCGAGGAAACCCGCCTGCGCTATCGCTATCTGGACCTGCGCCGCGAGGCGATGCAACGCAATATGACCCTGCGGTCGGACGTTGTGGCCTCAATGCGCAAACGCATGTGGGATCAAGGGTTCCGCGAGTATCAGACACCGATCATCACGGCATCCTCGCCCGAAGGCGCGCGCGATTTTCTGGTGCCTTCGCGCCTGCATCCCGGCAAGTTCTATGCGCTGCCGCAGGCACCACAACAGTTCAAACAGCTGATTATGGTGTCGGGCTTTGACAAATATTTCCAGATTGCGCCCTGCTTCCGCGATGAAGACCCGCGCGCCGACCGCTCGCCCACCGATTTCTATCAGCTTGACCTTGAGATGTCGTTTGTCGAGCAGCAGGACGTGTTTGACACCATCCAGCCGGTTCTGACTGGCGTGTTCGAAGAGTTTGGCGGTGGTCGCAAGGTAGATCAGGACTGGCCGCAGATTTCCTACAAGGACGCAGCGCTGTGGTACGGCAGCGACAAGCCCGACCTGCGGAACCCTATTAAAATGCAAGTGGTCTCCGACCACTTTCGCGGGTCTGGCTTCGCGATCTTCGCGAAGCTGTTGGAGCAGGACGGCACCGAGATTCGCGCCATCCCTGCGCCGGGTGGCGGCAGCCGCAAGTTCTGTGACCGGATGAACAAGTTCGCGCAGCAAGAAGGCCTGCCCGGAATGGGTTATATCTTCTGGCGCGATCAGGGCGACGGGATGGAGGCCGCCGGTCCATTGGCCAAGAACATTGGCCCAGATCGGACCGAAGCGATCCGGCAACAGCTGGGTCTGGGTGTTGGTGATGCAGCGTTTTTCCTGGGTGGCAAACCGAATGCCTTTGAAAAGGTTGCGGGCAAGGCGCGGGATGTGATCGGAGAGGAGCTAGGTCTGACCGAGAAAGACCGGTTCGCTTTTGCCTGGATCGTGGATTTCCCGATCTATGAGAAGGACGAAGAAACCGGGGCGATCGATTTCGAACACAACCCGTTCTCGATGCCTCAAGGTGGGATGGAGGCGCTGAACGGTGATCCTCTGGACGTTCGTGGCTATCAGTATGACCTGGCCTGTAACGGGTACGAGCTGGTCTCAGGTGCGATCCGGAACCACAAGCCAGAGATCATGTTGAAAGCCTTTGAACTGGCGGGCTATGGCGCGGATGAGGTGAAATCCCGCTTTGGTGCGCTGTTCAATGCCTTCCATTATGGTGCGCCGCCGCACGGCGGCTGCGCTGCGGGGATCGACCGTATCGTAATGCTGCTGGCGGATGAGGCGAACATCCGCGAAGTCATGATGTTCCCGATGAACCAGCGTGCCGAAGATCTGATGATGGATGCGCCCTCGAACCCGACCTCGGATCAGTTGATGGAGCTGGGGCTGCGCGTTATTCCGCAGGACTAGGCATCGGTTGACGGTCGGAACGCGGATCGTTTCGCGAAATACGGAATACGCTGGCCCCCGGCCCGAGTCAGCGTATTTCAATGTCTACAGATTTTCGATTGTCCCGAATGCTACGTGCTGACGACCGGGTGCGACTATACGCCCAAAGACTAAGCAAGCTGGCGGTAATGAAATAGGCAGTGATCACCTCAGATCGCCTCCTGCCGCTCTAGGCGGTTCTGGACCAGCCCAGCGACGCGCGCAGCCATCGCCGTGACCTGAGCCCCTTTGGCCCGCGATGCGGCGAGTTGTTCTGCTGCCTCGGCTAAAATCTGATCTTCGGCGTCGCGGGCGACGCCCTGAAGAAACTGCACCGCGTAGTCCAGCGCGCGTGAATCCGTGGGACCCGCAAGAATGTCCGAGATGTGGGCCATATCATCCTGATAGGCCAGCCAATCCGGGCGGATGGGCTCGTCTCGGACATTGTGCAACCCGCTTGGGCGGCGATCTTCTGGCAAAAGTTCCAGGATCGTCTTTTGGAAATAGGCCAGTGATGTCAGGGGTTTGGGTAGAAACCCGTCGGCCCCGACCTGTCGCGCCGCCTCACATGCGCCGTCGTCACCGGACAGGCCCAGAATGGCGCTGACACGCGGGACGGCGTGGGTCAGTTCGGCAATCAGGTCGGTCCCGGACCCGTCTGGCAGGCCGATATCAACGATGACCACAGAGGGGCGGTAGATCTGCAAATGACGCCGTGCAGAGCGCAAACAATCGGCCCTGCGGATGCGCGCGCCGCTGTGCAGGCACATCAGGCGGATCGCGTCGCAGGCATAGCGGCTGTCTTCGACCACCAGAATGGTCTGGCCCAGCAAGGGCCGCAGCGCGGTGGCAGCAGGGGTGGCGAGAGGGTCCGAATCGACCATGGCAGAACTCCTAATCAGCAGATGCCTTACGCTAGGAACTCCTGGCTAATACGAGGTTAACGGGCGATTTGGCGCACTTGTCCTTTGGTCTGACTGCCCCCATAACCGCTGTAACGCAGTACGGAGGACTTCTCATGATCGGTCGCTTGAACCATGTTGCCATTGCTGTCCCGGACCTCGAGGCGGCTTCGGCGCAGTATCGCGATGCGTTGGGTGCCAAGGTTGGCGCACCGCTGGATGAACACGATCACGGTGTGACCGTTGTGTTCATCGAACTGCCCAACACCAAGATCGAACTGCTCTATCCATTGGGCGAAAACAGCCCGATCAACGGTTTCCTCGAAAAGAACCCGTCAGGCGGCATTCACCACGTCTGTTACGAAGTCGAAGACATCATCGTAGCCCGTGACCATCTGAAAGCCAGCGGGGCACGCGTTCTGGGGACCGGAGAGCCCAAGATCGGTGCGCATGGCAAGCCCGTTCTGTTCCTGCATCCAAAGGATTTCAACGGCTGTCTGGTCGAGTTGGAAGAGGTCTGAGCCTATGACGATCACCGCCGCATTGGTTTTGTTTGCCGTCATCTGGTTCCTGACGCTTCTGGTCGTGCTGCCAGTTCGGATCAAAACCCAAGGCGATCTGGGCGACATCGTTCCGGGCACCCATGCGGGGGCGCCCGAAATCCATCACATGCGCAAAAAGCTGTGGATCACAACCGGCATCACTATTGTTCTGTGGGCCATCATCGCCGGGATCATCATCTCAGGTGTGATCTCGGTGCGGGATTTCGACTGGCTCAATCAGTTGGAGCCCCGCGACTAGCGTTGCGAGAGGGTGTGGTAGATATGGGTGAAGGTGGCAGCACCCATGATCGGAATGACCAGGTTTACAAACGGGATTGACAACGGGATCGCCATCAAGGTTCCGGCAACCCAAATCGTCGTGGCGTGTTTTGATCTGAGCTTTCGGGCTTCGACCCGCCCGATCCGACGCATCGCGGCGAGGGTGAAGTATTCGCGACCCAGCAAGAACCCGTTCATGGCCCAGAAGATGAACGGTGCCAGCGGTGTGAAAATCACGTAAAGCACCAGGGCCAAAAGGTTGGCCAAGATTAACACGCCCAAAAAGCCCAAGCTGTCAGACAGCGCATCCCCGAAAGAGACACCGGGAACCTTTGGCAAGCACGGATAGTGTTGGTCTTCGACAGCCTGAGCGACCTCGTCGAGAAACATCGACGTAATCGCCGAGGCTACGGGCACCATCAAAAAGATTGGCAAGATCAGTACAAGGACGATGCCTGAATAGTTCAGCAGGTCGTTCAACCAAGGCACCGCACCAATCCAGGGGAGGGAAATCTCATTCCCGGCCAATTTATTGATCACCCAGATCGCGGCTGCACAGGCCAGAACGAGCAGTAGGATGGTCAGTCCTACACCCCGCAGCAGAACCGAGCGAAATCTGGGATCGCCAATCTGACCCAAGGCCGCGAAAAACGCGTTTAGGATGGTCATTCGGAAACCCACTGTGTCAGAGCTGCTAAGTCTGGGCGTGGGCGTTCGGGTGGGGCGACGCTTTCTGTGGCGATATGGATGAAGCCTGCCACGCGTTCGTTTTCTGCCAACCCCAATGCCTGCTGACAGAATGTGCGGTCATGGGATTGCCAGCCCGACAGCCAGTTTGCGCCCCAACCTGCAGCTAATGCTGCGTTCAGCAGGGCCAGACACACCGCGCCGGCGGAATAGGTCTGTTCCAGGGTAGGGATCTTTTCTGAAGGCTTCTGCACCTCGATCACAGCAACCGCTAGCTGTCCCAGATCGAACTGGCTGCGGGCTTTGGTAATCTCTTCTTCGGTCTTGCCCAAAGCAATCGCGCGTTCTTCGGTCAGTTGTGCCAATCGTGGCATTGCGCCTTTTTCGAGAACGATAAACCGCCAAGGTTCAAGCTTGCCATGATCGGGGCTGCGCGCAGCTGCGGTTAGCAATGGCAACAGCTCTTCCCGGGTGGGCGCGGGGGCGACCAGTGTTTTAGCAGGACGAGACCGGCGCATCTGCAGAAATTCCAGTGCGGCAGGGTTCTTCAATGACATATGTTAACTTTCTTTACATGGCCCGCACATATGTTGGCCGGGCCATGCAGGGTTTCAAGGGTAAAGAGGCTGCAAAGATGCGAAAACGCAAGCTTGTCTATCGTTTTGCACGCGGTCCTAGCCGCCCTGCGCGTCAGTTTCCCGTATCTGATACACACCCTCAGGCAGGTCCAGCGCAGCGGCCAGGTCCCTGACCTGTTCGACGGACAGGGTGATCTTTTGCATCGTATCTGTGCGCGGGTCCAATTGCTCGATCGTGACGCATTCGGCAAAGCTGTTGATGACCACATCCTCTTGCAAGGGTTTTGGGCCTTCATCCACCAGCGTGACGACAGTCGAGTCGAATTCATGCTCAATCGAAAACATAAGGGCACAGTGCCGCTCGAATTTCGGCAATGCAACCCGGGATTACAGAATATGGAGTGGTCGCCCCGAATTGGCCGCGCTATGTTGATCTGCCGAATGGGTCGAGCGAAAGGAAACGGAATGCGTCGTCTGGCTTTGTTGCTGGCTTTTGTGCTTGCGGCCTGTGACACATCCACTCTTGTACTGATACCGGCTGCGGAATGGCGGCCAAGTTCACCCGAGCTTCAGGTCAAAGCGCGTGAATTTGCCGAGGTGAGCCGTGCGGTTGGAGGAGCGGCCAGGCGCGAGTGTTTGCGCGCTTCATCGGATGAAAACTGTGACTTTGCCGTTTTTGTTGATCCGAACCCACGGGCGCAGGCTAATGCCTTTCAGACGCGCGACAAGACGGGTCGCCCGATCATCATTTTCACCCGAGCGATGCTGGAAGCCACGCAGAACGATCAGGAAATGGCCTTTGTGATGGGGCATGAGGCTGCGCATCATATTCTGGACCATATCGACAGGCAGCGGCAGAACGTGCAGGAAAGTGCCAGAATCTTTGGCGATATTGCACGTGATCAGGGTGAGAACGCCGCAGGGATAGAACGTGCGCAGGAAATTGGCGCAAATGTCGGGGCGCAAAGCTATGCGCAGCAGTTCGAGCTTGAAGCTGATCGGATGGGAGTGAACATTACCTATGCCGCCGGCTACAATCCCCTGATCGGAATGGCGTTCTTTCAGCGCATCCCAGACCCCGGCGATCAATTTTTGGCCTCGCATCCCCCCAATGCCGAACGCGAAGAGGCGGTTTTGAAAGCCGCCCGCTCACTGGGCTTGGTCCGATGAGCACAGTAACCCGGCTGGGTGTTGTGCTTAGCGATCGGGGATCGAAATACGCGGTCAGTGGCGGGCCTGTGTCCAGCCGCGAGGATGTCGATGCCTTGCTTGCTGAATTGAAAGGTGACAAGGCCTATGCCAAAGCCACTCATAACACCTGGGCCGCCATGCTACCCACTGGGGCGCTCAAGGCCGATGATGGTGAGGCAGGTGCGGCGATGGTCATCCTGCGTATGATGCAGCGCGAGGATCTGTCAAACCATGTGATCGTTGTAACCCGATGGTACGGCGGCAAAAAGCTTGGTGGAGACCGGTTTCGGCGGGTGCAGGACGCGACGCGGGCCTACTTGGATCACCTCAAAAGCTGACTTGACCTGAATCAAAGCGTGCAAGTCCCGGCCCGCTAGGCTGTAGCTATCGGTGCGAACAGACAAGGGGAACCGCAATGACCGACCGACAGACACTGAAACGCCATGCTGAGCTGGTAGATGACATGGCCAGCACGCTGGGTGTTGACCTGGAAGAGGCGACATTGCGCGGTGAGTTGGAATTCGGTGACATCGCGGATGCGGTACTCAGATGCACGCAATGCCCCAACCCCGTTCACTGCCAATCGTTTCTGGCAGAAACTTCATCGGCGATTCATACCCCGGACTATTGCCGGAACAAAGGTTTGCTGGAACGGCTGACGGGCTAGAACAGGCATCATTCCTTCAGCGGCTTCGCTAAAGATCTTTGTGCGATCCGTCACAAAGCGGCTGTGTCTTGCTGTGCTTGCATCCGCAAAAGAACACCTTCTTGTCTGCCTCAGCCGTATATTTTAGCGGTTCGAACCCGCTTCCTTTGTGCGAGCCATCGCAAAAGGGCTGGTTCTGAGATTTGCCGCACGAACACCAGAAGTAGGTTTTTCCCTCGGTCACTTCGATAGGAAGCGGGGCTTTCTGGGCAATATGCGGTGTGTCTGACATTTGGCTTCTCCGTTCACTGGCTGATGTCTTTTCCACAGTTTAGTGCAGAGAATGCAATTGGGTAGCACAATCCGATGCGTCGAGAATTAGCGCGTATTCGCCATATTCACGAATTCGTGATTGTTATAGTTGCCAGCGCGGAATCCCAGACGTATCCTGAAATCAGCCCTGAAAAACCGGGCAATATCAGGAAAGTAATAAGGATCGACGGACATGAAACCCAAATTCGCTGCAATTTGTGCCACTGCATTAGTTCTGGCTGCTTGTGCTCAGCAAGAAGAGCCCGCTCCCGTGTATGTTCAACCAACTTTTGACAAAGCCGGGACAGCCAGTTGCCCAGCAGGTTACGATCTGGCCACAACCCAGGCTGGCCAAACAGTATGTAACCCGGTTACCCAGTAACCTCAAAGACGGGCGACTCGACTATGGGTCGCCCGCGACCTCATGCAATTCTTCGTTCCCCAACGGAGTGGTCTTTTGGGGATCACTGCGCATAATGCCCACATTTGAGGGGATGAGCGCATGCAGACTTTTTTTTCACGGCTAAGGGATAGAACCAGATGGAGCTGGCAGGGGCTGGTGAAAACCTATGCCGATGAACACTCTTTCAGGTCGTGGATTTGGTTGAATCTCGTTTCGGTAATTCTTGTCTTGGTGCTTCCCGTCAGCCCATCCCTGCGTGCGTTGATCCTTGTCTTGGGTATCCTGGTTCTTGTCGCCGAACTGTTCAACACTGCCATCGAGCGCGCCGTTGATCACACCTCTCTGGATCATCATCCGCTTGCGGGTCAGGCGAAGGACGCGGCAAGTGCTGCGGTCGCTTTGACAGCGATTGCTGCAGGGGTCGCCTGGATCGTAGCGGTGGTTGGCCTCTTGTGACGATCCTATTCAGGTATCGTTCGCGATGCGTCCCCAAAGATCGTATTCGCCGGCCTCGTCCACCTCGACAGTGAGCATATCGCCGGGTTTCAAATCTTCGAAACCTTCATCCACGAACAGATTGCCATCGATCTCGGGGGCGTCAGCTTTTGTCCGGCAGGTTGCGGCCTCGTCGTCGACCTCATCCACGATCACCTGTAACGTCTGACCGACCTTGGCCGCCAATTTGGCCTCGGAAATGGACTGCGCCTTTTCCATGAACCGGTTCCAGCGGTCCTGTTTGACCTCATCGGGAACATGATCTGGCAGGTCATTTGACCGCGCGCCCGCGACATTTTCGTATTGAAAACAGCCGACGCGATCCAGCTGCGCCTCGTCCATCCAATCCAGAAGGGTCTGAAACTCGGCTTCTGTCTCACCAGGATATCCAACGATAAAAGTCGAGCGCAGAGTGATGTCAGGGCAGATCGCCCGCCACGCGGCGATCTCGTCCAGAGTTTTGGCCGCAGCCGCAGGGCGGGCCATGCGTTTCAGTACATCCGGGTGCGCATGCTGAAATGGAATGTCCAGATAGGGCAGCAGGTTGCATCCGGCATCGGCCATCAGAGGGATAAGGTCTCGCACATGCGGGTAGGGGTAGACATAGTGCAGACGGACCCAGGCGTCGAACTGACCCAGCTCGCGCGCCAGATCGGTAATATGGCTGCGCACCTCGCGATCTTTCCACGGGTTCACATCGTATTTACGGTCCAAACCGTAGGCCGAGGTGTCTTGCGAAATCACCAGCAACTCGCGCACACCGTTATCGACCAGCTTTTCGGCCTCACGCAGGATCGCATGGGCCGGTCGACTGGCCAGTTTCCCGCGCATATCGGGGATGATGCAGAACTTGCACTTGTGATTGCAGCCTTCCGAGATTTTCAGATAGCTGTAATGGCGCGGTGTTAGCTTGACGCCAGAAGACGGCATCAGGTCGATAAAGGGATCAGGATCGGGCGGAACGGCCGAATGCACCGCATCCAGAACCTGTTCATACTGATGTGGCCCAGTAACGGCGAGAATTTTGGGGTGATGCTCGCGGATGTATTCCGGCTCTGCCCCCAGACAACCTGTGACAATCACCTTGCCGTTTTCAGCCAAAGCCTCGCCAATCGCGTCCAGGGATTCCGCTTTGGCGCTGTCCAAAAACCCGCAGGTATTCACGATCACGGCATCGGCCCCTGAATAATCGGGTGAAATGCCGTACCCTTCCGCGCGCAGGCGCGTCAAAATGCGTTCGCTGTCGACCAAGGCCTTCGGGCAGCCAAGCGACACCATGCCAAGGGTCGGCTGACCACGACGCGGCGTGTCGGTGATCTGGGCCGCAGGGGCCAGGTCGGGGCGGAGATTGGGTGGGTTCGAGCTCATGCTGCGGCGTATAGTAGGGAAAGCTTTCCCTTGCAATTGCTCCGCGCACAAGGATGACTAAGGCAAAACAATCTGACCGAGCAGGCAGGTGGCACAACATGAAATGGCTGATAAGAATTCTCTTCTTTGTTATCGCGGCTTTTGGCCTGGTCATCGGCGCATTGCTATTGATGCCCAAGGACAAGTTGAGCGCCATTTTGACCGAGCAAGTCAAAGCCCAGACCGGGCGCGACCTGACGATATCTGGTGACGTGGGAATAACCTTCTGGCCAATTCTGGGTATCTCAGCTGGGGCGGTTACCTTCAGCAACGCACCCTGGGCCGGATCGCAGCCGATGCTAAGCGCCGAAAGTCTTGATATTGGCGTAGATGCCGCCGCCTTGATCAATGGCCAATTGCGGATCAAACGCGTCTTTGCCGACAATCCAGTGCTGCGTCTTGAGCTGTCGGATGGGCGCGGCAATTGGGAGCTGAATACGCCAGCCGCTTCTTCGACACAGAGCACAGGGAGCAGCAGCGGTGGTGGATCACCCTCTGCGAACCCTTCTGCGGTCACGCTCGATCAGCTTGAACTGACCAATGCGCGACTGGTTTACGTGGACAATGGTGCGGTTCAAATGGACTTCTCGGGGGTCGATCTGTCGGCGAGCTGGCCGGATGTCACTGCCCCGATGGCGATGTCGGCCAGCATGGCCGCTCCCGGAGGATCGGTGGACGTAAACCTCACAATCCCGGATCTGCCAGCGTTTTCCAGCGGTGTGGTGACCCCGTTAACCATCGCGCTGAAAGCTCCGGGCGGCGAGATCAGTTTTGATGGACGGGTTAACCTGGCCGGAGAGATGGATGGCGAAACCCAGGTGGTCTCGCGCAACACAAAAAGGATGTTGGCCGCGTTTGGTCAAAAAGGGGTTTCCATTCCGAACGGTCTTGGTCGAAAGGCCGAAATCTCGGCGCACATGACCTATACGCGGGACGGACGCATTGCGCTGCGGGATATGGTAGCAGTGCTGGACAATAATCAAATGACCGGTGAGGCCGACATAGAAATCTCGTCGCCGCCCAAAGTGACCGCGCAGATCAATGCAGGCGATCTGGACCTGACTAAAGCACTTGCCTCTGAAAGTACTGGCAGCAGTGGCAGCAATGGCGGCGGTGGGGCGAGCGCGGGATGGTCGCGGGCACCGATTGATGCGTCGGCATTGGCGCTGGCCAATGGGTCCATTCGCCTCAAGGCGAACTCGATTGCTGTGCCGGACCTGACGTTAGGGCCCAGCGATCTGAGGCTGAACCTCAGCAATTCGCGTGCGGTTCTGAAGATGCAGCCCGCAACTTTGTTCTCTGGGACGTTGAATGGTCAGGTCGTGGCAAATAACCGAAACGGCCTTTCGGTTGGTGGCGACCTGACGGCGACCGGCATCAATCTGCAAGAAGCGCTGTCTGCTCTGGGCGGGATTGAACGCCTGTCAGGCAATGCATCCGGCAGACTGAAATTCCTGGGCGTCGGTCAGAACGAGAACCAGATCATGCGTTCACTGAGTGGTGAGGGGAATATCAACGTAGGCAGCGGTGTGATTTCGGGCTTTGATCTGGATCGGCTGATGGGCCGCGGAGAAGGGACAGGCGGCACGACCGTATTCAACAGTTTGACCGCAAGCTTTACGATGAAGAACGGCAACCTGAGAAATAACGACCTGCTGATGCAACTGGATAATTTCCGTGCCGATGGATCGGGGCGCGTTGGGCTGGGACAACGTGACATCGACTATCTGTTTACGCCGGTTGCCTTGCGGGCCAATTCCGGCAAGGGCATTTCTGTTCCAGTACGGATCGAAGGCCCATGGGAGAGTCCTTCGATCAAACCCGATCTGACCAAAGTGATCGAAGCTGCGGCCGAGGCCGAGCTGAAAGATCTTGAAAACGAAGCCAAGAACCAAGTTCTCAAGAAAGTTGGTAAAGAGTTGGATACCGAAGTTACCGATACGGATCAGATCGGTGATGCCCTCAAAAACAAGCTGGAGGACGAGGCCAAAAAGGGTCTGCTGAAGCTCTTTGGCGGGGATTGAGCGCGGCAGGGTTTTGCCCTGCCGCGATCGTTGAATCAGATGGTTTGGTCGTAGTCGCCAACGCCGGGTTCAGTACGGATCACCGCATCAAGCTCGGCAAAAATGGCACGCATTTCGTCTTCGCTGTCGCTGCTTTCACAGACCACAACCAGATTGGGCGTGTTCGAGGATGCACGCACCAGGCCCCAGCTGCCATTGTCCAGAATGACACGCGCCCCGTTGACGGTGACCACCTCTTTGATAGCACGCCCGGCAAAACTGTCGCCCGCATCCGCCTTGGCCACCAGCTTTTCGACCAGCCGGGCAAGGATGTCGTATTTCTCAGTATCAGCGGCATAGGGCGACATGGTGGGGGTCGACCATGTTTTCGGCAGCGCCTTGCGAAGGTCCGACATGCTTTTGTCTGGGTTGCGGTCCATCAATTTGCAGATCTCAACCGCTACTCGCATCCCGCAATCATATCCGCGCCCGATGGGCTCGGCCAAAAAGTAGTGGCCCGATTTCTCGAACCCGGCCAGCGCGCCGATTTCCTTGACCCGGCGCTTCATATGGCTGTGGCCGGTTTTCCAGTAATCCGCTTTGACGCCAAGAGCCTGAAGTTCCGGGTCACTGGCAAACAGGCCGGTTGACTTCACATCCGCCACAAAGGTCGAGCCGGGATGCAGCTTTGCCAGATCGCGCGCCATGATGACACCAACCTTGTCGGCAAATATCTCTTCGCCCTCATCATCGACAACGCCGCAGCGATCGCCGTCACCGTCAAAGCCAAGCGCCAGATCCGCGCCGCTGGCTTTCAGTGTGTCCGACATGTCATGGAGCATTTCCATGGCCTCGGGGTTTGGATTGTAGTTGGGGAAGGTATAGTCCAGCTCATTATGGCTGGGCACAACTTCAACGCCCATGCGCTCAAAGATCTCGGGTGCAAAGGCCGAGGCGGTGCCGTTGCCCGTGGCGCAAACCACCTTGAGCGGGCGGGACATTTTGAAATCCCCAACCAGATCGTTGATATAGGCCTCTTTCACGCCATCCACGAACTCATAAGATCCGCCGTCACGGGCAACACCTTCGCCATTCAGGGCAATGTCACGTAGTTCTGACATTTCATCCGGGCCGTGAGTCAGGGGACGATCAAAACCCATCTTGACCCCGGTCCAACCGTTGGGGTTATGGCTGGCGGTCACCATGGCCACTGCGGGCACATCCAGATGGAACTGGGAAAAATACGCCATCGGGCTGAGCGCAGGGCCGATATCCTTGACCTGAATACCCGCCTGCATCAGGCCCACGATCAGTGCATTTTTGATCGACAGGGAATAGTCGCGATAGTCATTGCCCACTGCAATCACCGGAGCGATGCCGCGTTTGTGCATCTGGGTGCCCAGACCAAGGCCAAGCGCTGTCATGCCCGGCAGGTTGATCTCATCAGGGTATTTCCAGCGCGCATCGTATTCGCGAAACCCGGTGGGTTTGATCATCGGGTCGCGCAGAAAGCTCCAGGTGTTGGGGGTCACCTCGGGGATGGGTTTCATCATAACTCTTCTCAATCGTTAAATTTGAATTGGATTCGCTTTGGCCAGCGCATCAAACTGCATCAATGTGTCAACAAGTTGAGGCATCTGGTCCAAGTAGATCATGTTTGGTCCGTCGCTGGGGGCATTGTCGGGATCTTGGTGGGTTTCGATAAACACAGCCGCCGTGCCAATCGCCACTGCAGCGCGCGCCATGACAGGTGCGAATTCACGCTGTCCACCCGAAGATCCGCCTTTCCCGCCCGGTTGTTGCACCGAATGCGTGGCGTCCATCACCACAGGATAACCGGTCTGGGCCATCTGCGGCAACGAGCGCATGTCGGCCACCAATGTGTTATATCCAAATGAGCTTCCGCGTTCGGTCAGCAGAATATTCCGGTTTCCGGTGCTTTCGATCTTGGCCACGATGTTGGGCATTTCCCAAGGCGCCAGGAACTGCCCTTTCTTGACGTTAATCACGGCGCCGGTGTTGCCTGCTGCCAGCAGCATATCTGTCTGGCGGCACAGGAAAGCCGGGATTTGCAGAACATCGACCGCCTCAGCGGCAACGGCGCATTGCGCCTCGGTATGAACATCGGTCAGCACCGGGATGCCCATGGTGCGACGAATGTCGTCGAGCACCTTGAGCCCCACATCAATGCCCATGCCGCGTTTGCCCGACAGAGATGTGCGGTTCGCCTTGTCATATGAGGCTTTGAACACATATTGCGCGCCCGCAGCGGCGCAGGCTTCTTTCATTGTACCAGCAATCATTTGGGCATGGTCAGCCGTTTCCAGCTGGCAGGGGCCCGCGATGATCGTCAGCGGAAGATCGTTGCCAACCGTAAGGTCAGCGATTTTTACATGTTTCATGTGTCTTACGAGGATACCTGTTCACGAAGGACCGACGCAGTAAGCGAGATCATCAGGTAGATACCAGCAAAGAGAAGGAATGCCAAAATCGTATTTTCGAATTTACGCGGATATGTGGGTTCCTGGCTGGCCACGGGGTTCACCGATACGGTCAGATACCGCACTTTCCGGTTGGCCTCGGTCCGGGTTGTTTCCACTTGCTGCATGGCCGATTGCAGCATCATGTCGCGCGCGGCCAGATCGGCCTGAGCCATCTGAATGCGCACACTCAACCGCGCCAGCGAGTTTTCGCCTGCCGACATGTCCAGCATTTCGGCGTTGAGCTCCGCCAGAACAGCCTCAAGCCGGGCGATGTCGCGGCTGACACCATCGACTTTTGCTTGGTTCGGGCGGGTATTGTCCAGCAGGGCGGCCAGTTCCAATTCCTTGTCCTGCAACTGAATTTCCACCTGATCGCTGCGGGCACGCAAGCTGGCAATTACGCTTTGCGGATCCAGAATGGCCCCCTGCAACTGCAACTCGATCAGGTCTTCTTGCGCGCGCTGGCGCGCCTCTTGCGCGATCTCAAAGCTTTTGAGCGCTTCGCGCATCTGGTCTTCGCGTTTCAGTTCGGACAGGTTGTTAATCGTCTCTTCAGCATAGTGAATAAGTCGCCGTGACACCTCGACCGAGTATTCAGGGTCCGGTGTTGCGACTTCCATTCGGACAATCCCGTCCGAAGGATCGTACCCGATTGTCACCACCTTCTTGTACAGCTTGTGTTCCTCTTCAAGCGTTGAATCCGGTGACAAACGCTGAATGGGATCGATCCAGTCCTGTTTGAACACATCGCTAAACCCAATGTCGCGATTGAGCCTCTCCAGAGCGTCCTTCGATTCCAGAAATTCCTGACTGGCGACGGAATCCTGTGCGGTTGCGTATTGTGTGCCGGAGAGAAACCCGCCGACCGCCCCGGTTCCACCATCCGCTTGCAAGATCGAAAATGCTGAGGAACTGGCGTACATCGGTGTTGCCACTCGGTAAAAGTAGTAGCCCACCACAAAGGTCGGGATAAACACGAACACCGCGAGACGCATTAACAGCGCGACAAGCTTGCGCCGCCGCCGCCGCGCAACATCTTTCTGGATCTGACCGATCTCATATTCACGCCGCTGAGCTGGGCTGAGTTCCAGCCCGGGCACCGACTTCGATTTTTCGTCAAAGGTTTGCGGTAGCTGAATTTTGGTATTCTCTTGAGCTGTCGAACTAGGGCCAGTTTGGTCATTTGCCGCCAGATCCAACAAGTTGGCACGCTGAAAGGGATCGATTCCCATTTCTCGTAGCAATTTGACCGCTTCAAAATCGGATTTCGCGTCCAGCCCGTGTTTCTGTGCCAGCCGTCTTGCAACGCGTAGTTGGCGACCGGTTAGTCCTTCGTTCTTGATTTTTTCTATGTCGGAAGACGGGTCGCCCTTTGCCTGGTCTTGTGTCGCCTTGCGAATTTTGGCCATGGCTTTCGAGCGGGCCTCGGCCGTGCCAGATCCTTGCGGCGTTCGCTTGGCGCTGTATTTGTTAACCTTGGGTTTGGTAGTCATATAACTGTCTTGCCTCTTCCAGGGTTTCAAACACGTAAAGCTGCCCGTCCAGCAGAACCGCAGCTTGCTGCGCAAATTTTTCAAGCACCTCAGGATTGTGCGAGACAATCACCATCGTGGTGGTACGCAAACGCTCGCGCAGAATGTCACCTGCTTTTTTGTTGAACTCCACATCGGTCGACGCGGGCATGCCTTCATCGATCAGATACATGTCGAAATCCAGCGCCAGCATCAACGCAAAGGTAAAACGCCCGCGCATACCGGTCGAATAGGTGCCCAAGGGCTGGTCGAAATATTCACCCAGGTTACACAGCCAACGACAATAGGCTTCGACATAATCCGGGTCCATGCCATAGATCTTGGCGATGTAGCGCGCGTTTTCCAGCGCCGAAAGCTTTTTGGCGACGCCACCTGTAAATCCCATCGGAAAGGATACACGACAGTCACGGCGGATCACGCCCTCATCAGGTTTTTCCAGTCCTGCCATCATGTTGATCAGAGTGGTTTTGCCGGTTCCATTGGGCGCGAGTATGCCGATCGAACGACCAAGCTCGACCCGAAAAGACACCTGATCCAGGATCACCTTGCGGCGTGTCCCGGTCCAGAAAGACTTGCTGACATTTTCAAATTCCAGCATTTGCGAACTGCTCATTTTTCTGCGCCGCACCGGATTGTTGGCATGCACGCCACCGATCGACTTTGGCGACAGTATGCCGAATTATGAAACAAATGATCAATGCGCCAACGGGAAGTTCACACCAGGTGTGATCAGCTTGCCTTGTGTAAAAGCTTTGTTTTCGATGATCTGACGCCTATGTCGATGTGAACCGTTCCAGAGCAGCGCAGAAACATATGACCAAACTGACGGACGAAATATCGGCGTGTCGCTTATGCGCTGACCGGTTCGCAAAGACCGAAACAGCGCATGAACCGCGCCCTGTCGTTTGGTTCCAGCCCCGCGCTCGTTTGCTGATCGCGGGGCAGGCACCTGGTGCGCGGGTACACGAGTCAGGCCGGCCCTTCACCGATCCGTCTGGTGATCGGTTGCGCGATTGGTTGGGGATCGACCAGCAGGTGTTCTATGACCGGTCTCGCGTGTCGATTGTGCCCATGGCCTTCTGCTTCCCAGGTTACAACGACAGAGGTGCCGACCTGCCGCCACCACCGCTGTGCAAGACCACATGGCATGACCGCGTCATGTCCGAGCTGGGCAACGTGCCTTTGACGGTTCTGGTGGGTGGCCATGCGCACAAATATCATCTGGGTGCAAAAACGGCTGTGACCGAGACGGTGCGCAATTGGCGCGCTCATGCGCCGCGCGTCTTTGCCTTGCCTCATCCCTCTTGGCGCAATACGGGGTGGCTAAAGAAAAACCCTTGGTTCGAGGCGGATCTGCTGCCGGTACTGCGGGCCCGTGTCAAAGAGGTTCTTGATGGCTGAGACAACTGCACTGGATCTTGCGCATAGCAAGATGCAAGACAATCCCGACGATGATGCCGCCAGATTGCGGTTTTTCGAACGTTTGGCCGACAGCGAATTGTTCCTGATGCTGACCGAAGAAGCGAAAGGCGAGAATGTTTCACCCGAACTCTTTGATGTCGCGGACGGTCGGTTCGTACTCGTGTTCGACCGCGAGGACAGGTTGGCTCAGTTCGCGGGGCACCCGGTGCCCTATATCGCGCTGTCTGGGCGCGTATTGGCGCAGATGCTTGAGGGGCAGGGGATTGGATTGGGGCTCAATCTGGATACCGCGCCGTTTTCGATGCTAATCCCGGCCGATGCTTTGACCTGGTTGTCGGCAACCCTTCAAAACGATCCTGAAGAGCTTCAACAGACGGTTGTAGAATTTCTACCACCGGCCGGTTTGCCCGAAGCGCTGCTGACCGCGTTGGATACCAAGCTTGCGACCGCAGCGGGTTTGGCTGCAACAGCCTATTTAGTGGGTACAAAAACGGAAAACGGAGGGCAGGGCCATCTGCTGGGTTTTGTTGCTGCCGTGGAACAGGCCAAACCGGCGCTGACGCAAGCCGTGTCCGAGGTGCTGACTTTCTCAGGGATTGAAGCGGGTGTGCTGGATGTGGGCTTTTTCGAGCCCGACGCGCCGCAAACCGCTGCATTGGCCAAGGTTGGGTTGCGGTTCGACCTGCCACAACCACAGGCTGCGCAGTTGGAACGGGCCGCTCCAGGCAGTGATCCGCAGCGGCCCCCGATCCTGCGATAAGCTATTCCGTCGGTTCCAGTTTGTCCTGAGTCCGGGTCTCAAAATCGCTGGCGTCGTGACGCTCGTGCAGCTGGGTATGCGGCTCTCCGAAGGCGCGGTTCACCATGCGTCCACGTTGGACAGCCGGTCGCGCGTCGATGGCATTGGCCCACCGCATAACGTTTTTGTAGGATGTGACGTCAAGAAACTCTGCCGCGTCATAGAGGCGGCCCAGCACCAATTGCCCATACCAGGGCCAGATCGCCATATCGGCAATGGTATAGTCTTCACCAGCGATATAAGTCTTGTCGGCCAATTCACGGTCCAGCACATCAAGCTGCCGTTTGGCTTCCATCGCAAAGCGGTCGATCGGGTATTGCCATTTCTCGGGTGCATAGGCGTAGAAATGACCAAAACCGCCACCTAGGTAGGGCGCGCTGCCCATCTGCCAGAAAACCCAGTTCATAACTTCGGTGCGTTCAGGGCCTGAGGCAGGCAAAAACGCATCAAATTTCTCGGCCAAATGGAACAGGATCGAAGCGCTTTCAAAGACCCGAACAGGGCTGTCCCCCGAACGATCCCACAACGCGGGAATTTTCGAGTTTGGATTGGCTTCGACAAAACCTGATCCGAACTGATCACCTTCTCCGATATTGATAAGCCAGGCATTGTATTCCGCGTCAGTATGTCCAAGCGCCAACAGCTCTTCCAGCATGATCGTCACTTTGACGCCGTTCGGTGTTGCCAGAGAATACAACTGCAGGGGGTGCTTGCCCACCGGCAGGTCCTTGTCATGTGTCGCCCCGGCGATCGGCCGGTTGATATTGGCGAAACGCCCGCCGCTTTCGCTGTCCCAGGTCCAAACCTTCGGAGGGGTATAGGTGGTATCGTCGCTCATCTCGTGCCTTTCTTGCGCGTTCGCAGACAAAATGCCGTTGCCATCACAGCTAATATTGCAAATGCCTGAGTCCAACCCCGCAATTCATCCTTATTTTGTAACAAAGGCCGCTGCTGCGCTCACATTTGCTCGTCCGATTTCACAGCGGCGCGAGGACTACTACGCTGGATCGCAGAATCGCCTATTCTGTTACCAAGCCCGACCCCCGGGTGCCCCGTAATCCAAAGGACAAGAGGAATATCACATGAAACGTTTTGCCCTGAGCTTTGCCGCAGCGGTGGCCTTTGCCCTGCCGGCTTTCGCTGGTGAACAGTATATCGACGGTACAGGTTTTGCCGTGTCGGGCTATGATGTTGTGGCTTATCGCACCCTCGACCAGGTTCCTGTAGGCCAGTCGCAGCCAGCACCAGTGCGCGGAAACTCGAACTACACTGCCGAGTACAACGGTGCGACTTGGGCTTTCGCAAGCGCCGAGAACCGCGACAAGTTTCTGGAGAACCCTGCTTATTATGCCCCCCAATATGACGGCCACTGCGCTTATGGGGTTTCGAAAGGCGGCAAAGTACCTGCCAATCCGAACTTGTGGCGGATTGTCGACGACAAACTCTACCTGAATATCACAGATGTTGTTGTGGGTTTCTGGGAAGAGGATGTTCCCGGCAACATCAATCTGGCTAAAGGCAACTGGCCTGGCATTGAAGGCGACGCAGCTTCAACCAGCGTTATTCCGAAATGGACATCTGAAGGCCCAATCGCCAACTGATCATCCACCGCTCACAGAAAAGCCCGGCTTATTAGGCCGGGCTTTTTTCATTCGACGCGAGTGGTGTCTAGCTGGCAAGCCAGAACGAGTCGCGCATCTGTTCATCCGCGTTGAACCTGATGCGGACACTGCGCGCACCGGGGAACTTTCGCTCGCGGATATTGTCGGGAACAACAATTTCCCCTTGTCCTGCACTCTTGGCCTTGAAGGTCACGATCTGAGGGTCAGCATTCCGCGCGCCGGACAGGACAGAAATGGGCAGGGCCACACGGTTCTGGCCTTCGCGCACCGGGGTCGGCACGAAATAAGTCAAGTCGCGCCCGTGGCAGCCTATGGCGTCAGGCAGATGGTCACACGATGCGCAAATCCCATTATCGGCTGAGTTGAGCCTGTCTGAAGAAAGCGCGCGCTCATTGCGCAACAGAGTATCGCAGGTCTCTTTTTCTTCTGCTGTCAATTCAACCACACGCTTACGCAATTGAGGGCGGCGCGGTTTCTTTGTTTGGGGTCGGGAAGCTGTGGTTAATCCTTGTTCGCGCAAGAAATCATACGCAGCTTTGGCCCTTGAAAACTCGGAATAGTCGCCGCCCGCGTGGTCAGGATGTTCGTGAAACGCGACATTACGCCATGCTTCACGAATATCCCGCGCGGTTGCGTTTGCTGATAGGCCCAGCTCTAACAGAGCATCGGACCGAGCCTTTATTGTCGTCATTGGCTCCATACTCAAAAAACTCGTACTCATTACACTGAGCCTACTTTTACACTGGTCACGTTTTTGTCAAATTTTACAAAGGATTGGCCCAAAATATCTGACAATGGCAATCGCTGCCGCCCATTGTCTACCTTTTTGTGGATTTTGGTGCCTGCAACGCCAGATCGCACCCGCATAGCGGGTGCGACCGGGGTTTGTGAGGTGGTGGATTTTCAGGCGACGTTTTGCAATTCAGTTTGCGGTGTGATGCCAAGCGCAAAGCACACATCCCGCGTCAGTTCGGGGCGGTTCAGTGTATAGAAATGCAGCTTATCGACACCACCGTCGATCAGATCCGAACACAGTTCGGTGCACAGAGCCGTGGCCAAAAGGTCTTCGCGGTCGTCGCGCACAGCCTTCTCGAATGCCTGTTCGACCCAAACCGGGATGTTGGCGCCGCAGCGCTGGGCAAAGCGCCGTGCACCTTTCCAGTTCTCGATGGGCAGGATGCCCGGCACGATGGGCTTGTCGATCCCGGCTTTTTCGCACGCATCGCGGAACCGGAAATAGGTCTCGGCTTCGAAGAAGAATTGCGTCAAAGCCTCGTCGGCGCCCGCGTCCAGTTTAGCCTTCAGCCAATCCACATCAGCCTGCGCATCGCGCGCTTCGGGGTGAATGTCGGGATAGGCGCCAACGCGGAGCGAAAACATCTCGGTTTCCGCCAGCGCTGAGATCAGTTCCACCGAATTGGCGAACCCGTCTGGATGAGGCTCGAACCGGTCCTGTCCTTTCGGCGGGTCACCTCTGAGCGCCACGATGTCCTGAACCCCGGCGCGAGCAAACCCGTCAGCGATCTCCAGCGTTTCCTGGCGCGATGCGTCAACACAAGTCAGGTGCGCTGCAACCTGCAAGCCAGAGGATTTGTGCAATGTGGCCACCGCGTCCCGTGTCAACTCTCGCGTTGTCCCGCCTGCGCCATAGGTAACCGAAACAAACCGGGGATCCAGCGGGGCCAGCGTCTGGACTGTATCCCAAAGCCGAAACGACGCCTCCAGGGACTGGGGCGGAAAGAACTCAAAAGAAATCTCGGGTTTGGACATGATGGCCTCGCAAACAACGGAACATGCCTCTTGTGCCACGCGTTTCTCTGTGAGACAAACTCATATTCCTCAAGAATAACATGAGTTACGTGCAATATGCATATCGAGTTCCGTCACCTTAGAACCATCAAGGCCATTCACGAATGTGGCGGGCTCGCGCGCGCGTCGGATCAGTTGAATATCACGCAATCCGCTTTGAGCCATCAAATCAAAGGGTTGGAGGATCAAGCCGGGGTCGAGCTGTTTCTGCGCCGGTCCAAACCGATGAAGCTGTCGGCTGCGGGGCTGCGCCTTTTGCGATTGGCGGAGCAGATCCTGCCGCAGGTCGAAGCTACGCAACATGAGTTTTCGTCTCTGCGCGATGGGCGCACGGGCCGGATGCATATCGCCATCGAATGCCACGCCTGTTTCGAATGGTTGTTTCCGGTGCTTGAGGGGTTCCGCAAATCCTGGCCCGATGTAGACGTCGATATTCGGCCGGGCCTTGCTTTTGACGCTTTGCCTGCGCTGCAGAAAGAAGATGTCGATCTTGTTGTCTCATCCGATCCTGAAGACCTGCCGGGCGTCGAATTTGTCGAGCTGTTTGACTATAATGCGGTCTTTGTTGCCGCATCATCGCATCCGCTGGCTGAGAAACCCTATATCGAAGCCGAGGATTTTCGCGGCCAAACCCTAATCACCTATCCGGTGGAACGTACGCGTCTGGATGTGTTCAGCCAGTTGTTGATACCTGCGCGGGTGGAACCTGCCTCGATCCGGCAGGTCGAATTGACCGCGGTGATCCTTCTGCTGGTGGCCTCAAATCGCGGGATTTCGGTTCTGCCCGACTGGGTTGTGCGTGAGGTCAAATACAACTCGGACTATGTCACGCGCCCGCTGACCGCCGAAGGCATTACCCGTAGGCTTTATGCTGCGGTGCGCAGCGCGGATCTTGAAAAGCCTTTTGTGCAAGAGCTGGTAAAACTGGCCCGAACCGAGGCTCGGAAGCTGCAAGCGCAATAGTCGCAAAACGCGGGTCTGCTATGCGCATCATTCCTCTTGGCAACGGCGCGATGCATCAGTATACGCGCGGTTTGACCGGACAGGAGCCTTTTGACAATGGTAGGCAGTGCTAACCTCAACATCATGATCAAAGCCGCGCGCAAAGCGGGGCGCTCATTGGTCAAGGATTTTCGCGAAGTCGAAAACCTGCAAGTTTCGTCAAAAGGTGCGGGCGATTTTGTCTCCAAGGCCGATATTGCCGCCGAGGCGATCCTGAAGGAAGAATTGCTGGGCGCTCGCCCGACCTATGGCTGGTTGGGCGAAGAAGGGGGTGGCCAGGACGGAGAAGACCCGACACGCCGCTGGATCGTTGACCCGCTGGACGGCACCACCAATTTTCTGCACGGGTTGCCGCATTGGGCCATCTCGATCGCGTTGGAGCACAAGGGCAAGATCGTGGCCGGTGTGATCTATGACGCTGCCAAGGATGAGATGTTCTTTGCCGAAAAAGGTGAAGGTGCGTGGATGAACGATATGCGTATCCGTGTGTCTGGCCGTCACCGCATGATCGAGTCGATCTTTTCCACCGGTGTTCCGTTTGGCGGGCGTCCGGACTTGCCAGCCGCGCTGCAAGATATGGCACGTCTAGCCCCGGCCTGCGCCGGTATCCGCCGTTGGGGCGCTGCTGCGCTCGACATGGCTTATGTGGCCGCTGGCCGCTATGAAGGGTTCTGGGAGCGTGGCCTGAATTCCTGGGACATCGCGGCCGGGATCATCATCGTCAAAGAGGCCGGTGGTCTGGTTGAAGCCATTGACCCTGAAGGCGAGGTGCTGTCAGATGGCCAGCTGATTTGCGCGAACGAGCCGATTTTCAATACTTTCGCCAAAGTCATCCGAAACTAGATCCTTTGGGATATCCGCAACAGAAACGCGTCCCGACCGGGCGCGTTTTTTTCTGGCGTGCCGAGGCAAGCTATCTGCGTGGAACGCGCGGTATCCTGGACTGAGTCAGCTTATAGCTGTGCTCGGGATGCGGCGGGTGGCCATGGGTGCGGCGCCAATACCGCGTGCCGCCCAGCTTTAGCCAAAGCGGGATGCACAGGATCAAGCCGACAATGAAGCCTCCGGTATGGGCCCAATAGGCAACGCCGCCCTGATCTGGGTCGCTGGTGAGGCTGCCGAAGAACTGGAAGGCCAGCCACAACCCCAGCATGATGAAGGCCGGGATTGTGAAGACGCGGAAGTAGATGATCAGGATCAGCAGGATATCGACCTTGGCGCGGGGGAACAGCAGCAGGTAGCCCCCCATCACGCCCGCGATTGCGCCTGAGGCACCGATTGTGGGCGCTACCGAATCCGGGCCGGTCGCAACATGGATCAGACCGGCCCCTACGCCTGCAACAAGATAGAACAGCAAAAAGGGCAGGTGACCCATTTCATCTTCCAGATTATCCCCGAAAATCCACAGAAACAGCATGTTACCCGCCAGATGCATCCATCCGCCATGCAGGAACATCGAGGTCACCAACGTCTCAAATCCTGAACCACTGGTGATGCGGGCCGGGATGATGGCGTAGGTGGCGTAAAACCGGTTGAGCAGGGCGGCACTGTCCATAATCCCCAGATAGCTGAGGAAGATCAGGATATTTGCCGCCATCAGGGCATAGACAACGTAAGGGGTACGCCCCGAGGGGTTGTGATCGCGGATTGGAAACATGGCTGGACGCTGGGCTTTTCACGGCCCAGCGTCAAGGTCCGGTTATGCCGCACCGCCTAGCAGGGCCGCATTTCCGCCAGCCGCTGTTGTATCCACGCAAACATGACGCTCGGCCAGTACACGGGCGCGGTCAGGTAGGCCTGGGATCAACGGCAGGATCGGGCCTGATCTCCGGGACAGGTGCGTTTCAATCTGGCGGGCGGTTGTCTCGTCGCCCCACCAGAGCACACCTGAAAAGCCATCCAGTGTTTCAAACACCTTGGGGTCGAGCGTCCCCGTGGCCCGAATGGCCGTTCCGCCCAATGCCTTGACCGCATCCGCCTGCGCCTGTGCGGCAGCAACGCCGGGGCCCATGCACAGCAAGGGCGGGCGGGCAAACTCGCTCAGGCGGTTCGATTCCCCTGTGGGTCCGGGCAGGGTGTGCGTCTGCATCGGTGTCGGAGTGCCCTCGGGCAGCGGCAGCGATGTCATCGCGTCGGACCACTGACCCGAGACACTTTGCCGATCCGGAGCGCAAAACCGTGCCATGTAGTTTGGCCCACCCGCTTTGGGTCCGGTCCCAGACAAGCCTTCACCACCGAAAGGCTGAGATCCGACAATAGCGCCGATCTGGTTGCGGTTCACATAGATATTGCCCGCATGGATGGCATCCGTCACATGCTGCACCCGGTCGTCGATCCGGGTGTGCAGACCGAAGGTCAATCCGTATCCGGTGGCGTTGATGTCGGCGATGACCTGATCGATCTGCTGCGCCTTGAAACGGACCACATGCAGGACGGGGCCAAACACTTCTTGTTCCAAATCCGCGATGCTGGCGATCTCGATCAAGGTCGGGGCAACAAATACGCCGTCTTGCGGTACGGGCAGCTCTTTCAGCACGCGCCCTTCTGCGCGGGCTTTGCTTATATGCGCTGTGATTGTTTGGCGCGCTTGATCATCAATCACGGGTCCGCAATCGGTTGAAATCTGCCAGGGATCGCCAAGTGCCAACGCGTCCATCGCGCCTTGCAGCATGGTCAAAACGCCATCGGCGACATCCTCTTGCACAAAAAGGCACCGTAAGGCCGAGCAGCGCTGACCTGCGGATTGAAAGGCGCTTTCTATGATCGACTGCACGGCCTGTTCCGGCAGAGCGGTGCTGTCGACGATCATGGCGTTCAAGCCGCCTGTCTCTGCAATCAACGGTGTCCCCGGGCGCTGGTTTTCGGCCATCGCAACGCGGATTTTCTGGGCCGTTGCGGTCGAGCCGGTAAAGGCGACGCCACCAACCCGTGGGTCGGATGTCAGCGCAGCGCCTACCTCAGGCCCGCCGGGCAAAAGTTGCAGCGCATCAGCGGGCACGCCGGCCTCGTGCAGCAATTGCACCGCACGGTGGGCGATCAGAGGGGTTTGAGGGGCGGGTTTGGCCAGGACCGCGTTGCCGGTGGCCAATGCCGCCGAAATCTGACCGGTGAAAATCGCCAGCGGAAAGTTCCACGGGCTGATACAGGTAAAGACACCTGCCGGATCCGCCTGAGGGATGTGCGCCGCGTAGTAACGCAGAAAGTCGACCGCTTCGCGTAGTTCGGCCACCGCGTCGGGCAGCGTTTTCCCCGCTTCGCGTGCCAGCAGGGCAAAGAATTCGCCAAAATGCGCCTCATACAGGTCTGCGGCGGTGTTCAGCACATTCGCTCGATCTGCAGCCGACGCGCGCCAGGGGCTGGCCGAGGCCAAGGCCAGTTCGATATCTTCCGCGCTTGCCGCAGCGACCGTGCCGGGCTGATCTTGTGGCAAGGCCGGGTTGACCACTGGGTGTTCAGGCCCAGGCTGTGATTGGACCGACACCAGTGGTCCAGCTTGCCAGGTGCGGTCCTGAAACGGCATCCTCGCTGCATCGATTAGATCAAGCGTTGGCGTATGATGCAGATCGAAGCCGCGCGAATTCGGGCGTTCCGGCGCAAACAACTCTGGCCCCTTGGGCAGATCAGGGCCACCAGCTTGCAGTAATTCAAACGGGTCAGCAGCAACCTCTTGGGGCGAGACATCCTCATCAACAATCTGGTTCACAAAGGACGAGTTCGCGCCGTTTTCCAGCAGCCGTCGAACAAGATAAGCCAGAAGGTCACGATGCGCACCCACTGGTGCGTAGATACGGCAGCGGGTTTTATGCGCGTCCAACACCAATTGGTGCAAGGCTTCGCCCATCCCGTGTAGGCGCTGGAATTCAAAGGGTTGGCCCTCGGCCATATGTAGGATCGCGCTGACCGTATGGGCATTATGAGTGGCAAACTGAGGATAGATCCGATCCGTCATCCCCAGCAGTTTGCGCGCGTTCGAGATATAGGACACATCCGTTGCGGCCTTTTTTGTAAAGACCGGAAACCCGTCAATACCTTCAACCTGCGCCCTTTTGATCTCGGTGTCCCAATAGGCCCCTTTGACCAGCCGCACCATGATCTTGCGGTCATGCCGGTTGGCCATCTCGTAAAGCGTGTCGATCACCAGCCCCGCGCGGGGACCGTAGGCCTGAACCACGATGCCGAACCCGTCCCACCCCGCCAAAGCGGGATCGGCCAGCACGGTTTCGATGATTTGCAACGACAGAGACAGGCGGTCGGCTTCTTCCGCGTCAACGTTCAATCCCATGCCTGCCGCTTTGGCGAGCAACGCCAAGGCTCGCAGGCGAGGGACCAACTCATCCATCACACGCTTCTCTTGCGCCAGTTCATAGCGCGGGTGCAGGGCGGAAAGCTTGACCGAGATGCCGGGGTTTGCCCGGATGTCATCCTGCGTGCAGGCCTCGGCAATTGCAGCAATGGCGCGCGAATAGGACAGGTGGTAGCGCGCCGCATCGGCTTCGGTCCGGGCGGCCTCCCCCAACATGTCATAGGAATAGGTATAGCCCTTGCCCTCCATGCCCCGAGCACGGGTCATGGCTGATTTGATGTTTTCCCCCAAGACGAATTGGCGACCCATCTCTTTCATCGCGCGGCTGACAGCGGTGCGGATCACCGGCTCGCCCAGGCGCTTTATCGCGCTGCGCAATGCGCTGACGGGTGAGGTTTTGTCTTCGTCCAACACGCGGCCCGTCAGCATCAGCGCCCAGGTTGATGCATTCACCAGCGAAGAGGAGGATTGGCCCAGATGCTTGCCCCAGTCCGACGGTGCGATTTTGTCTTCGATCAGCGCGTCAATCGTATCGACATCAGGCACGCGCAACAGCGCCTCTGCCAGACACATAAGCGCCACGCCTTCATCGGTCGACAAGCCGTATTCGCCCAGAAACTCCTCCATCAGGCCGGGCGAACTGGCTGAGCGGATATCTTGTACCAACCGGGCAGCAACGTCACAGATCGCCTTGCGATCCGCGTGGCTGAGCTTTGCATCTTCAACAAGCTGCGCCAACACTTTGTCTTGGTCAGCATAGGTCAAGGCATCTATCTGGCTGCGTAGCGAATGAGACATGGATCCTCCGGGCTTTTGAGGAGTATATCCGCGATTTCACGGGACAATCGCCTGTTCTTTGCTATTGTGTGGGTTGTTGAACTGAATTTCATGAGCTGGTCGATGCAAAAAGACTTTCCGGGGCTTGATCGATTTGATCAGTCGCTCCTGACGATTCTGGCCGAAGACGGACGGCTTCCCGTTGCCGATATCGCTCGGCGTATTGGCCTGTCGAAATCGCCGACGCAGGCCCGGTTGAAACGACTTGAGGCCGAAGGCTACATCACTGGGTATCGCGCGATCCTGGATCCCATCCGGCTGGGACTGGATCACGTGGCTTTTGTAGAAGTCCGACTGTCAGACACACGCGAAAAAGCGCTGAGCGAGTTCAACGCAGCGGTTCGCAAGATCCCCGAGATTGAGCAGGCCCATATGATCGCGTCAAACTTTGACTACCTTCTCAAGGTTCGCACAAGGTCGATGTCGGACTATCGGGCTGTATTGGCGGAAAAGATCTCGGGCCTTCCGCATGTGGCCAGCACATCCACCTTTGTTGCGATGGAAGCAGTCAAAGAAACCGGAATGCTTGGGTCTTTGTAACCCGATGAGAGCGTAGAAATTTACGGAGCGGAACAAGGTTGCTACGCACGGTGATCATCGCCAAGTGGTGGCTAAACTGAGCAGGATTTCACCAAGCGGTCACTATTATTGCGCAGCGTTTCGTCAATGTATTGAAACATCCGCCTATAGATTGGAATAGATGGCCTATTGAGCTACGATGCAACTCAAACGGTAGTGTATACGGCCTCGCCAGCGTCGAAAGGTGGATGAAACAATGCCAGTTTTTATTACTCTTACCGATGCTGACACGACAGATCCCGCGTTCTGGGCTGCGCAGGATATTGGTCCTGACAGTACTATAGATGCATCCGGGTTGAGCCGAAGCATCCAGGTCACCATGACCGGGAACTCAATTACGTTCACGGATACCAGAACGGGTACTGTTACGACCTACACAGACGCCGATCTGGCCGGGGGGTCGTTTAGCCAATTTGTTGAATATACAGGCAATGCCAACGACGACAACATAAGTGGTTCTGTTGGTCTGAATGCGGGTGGGTACAGCGGTGGTGCGGGTGACGATACCCTGACCGATACGGGCTCACTCGGTGGAAGTATCCGGGGTGGCCAGGGCAATGATACCCTTCAAGGCGGGTCTGGAAACAACAATATTTTCGGAAATGCAGGCGATGACATCCTGCGCGGCGGGTCTGGCAATAATATCCTCAGCGGTGGTGCCGGAAGCGATACGCTTTTTGCCGAGGATGGCAGTGGGAACCTGGATGGCGGATCTGGGGCCGATACCATTCACGCTGGATTGAATACGACTTTCGTAACCGGCGGGAGCGGAAACGACACGCTTATCCTGCCAGCCGGATCAACCTTTGCGCCGTTTTCACCAGGTGCCAGTGGCGGGACGGCCACGCTGCCGAACGGGCGGACATTCACTTATGTAAACATCGAGAATGTTGAAATTGCATGTTTCACGGCTGGAACCCTGATCCGAACACCCGAAGGCGAACGCCCGATCGAAGAGCTTGAGGTCGGTGATCTTGTAGAAACGTTGGACAATGGTGCGCAGCCTGTCCGGTGGATTGGAAAGCGCTCGGTCGACGGCCAAGGTAAACATGCTCCGATCCGCTTTGAACCCGGTGCGATCGGCAACCGACGTGCGTTGTGCGTTTCGCCACAGCACCGTGTTCTGGTGTCGGGCTGGCGGTGTGAGCTGTTCTTTCACAGCGACGAAATGTTGTGCGCGGCAAAGCACTTATGTGATGGTGAGACGATCCGACAAGCCCCGTGTGAAACTGTCAACTATGTACATATCATGTTCGACCGGCACGAGATTGTGGAGTGCGAAGGGGCACGGCTTGAAAGCTTTTTCGCAGGTGAACATATCTTGCACGCCGACCGCGCCGTCTATGATGAATTGATCGAAATTTTTCCGGAACTGGCGACAAAAAAGGGCGCGCCAATACCCGCGCGCCCGTTTCTGCGAAATGCTGAAGCTTCGCTTTTGATCTAGCTTGATGACCAAATGCCAATGGCTTGGCGCTGTTTCAAGCCGCATATGAATTTCAACCGCTTGTTGGCCTCAGGACATGTCCTCAGAGGCAGACAGCGAGATACGTGACCAGACCGCATCGTGATCCGACAGGGGCCTGTTGGTTGCGTCAAGCGAAGCCACCTTGCCAACTTCGACCGGCGAAACACCCCGGCCAGCAATCCAATCCAGCTTCATCACGCGGTCCGGGTGCGGCGTAATCAGGCTTGGCCGCGTGGTATGCCCTTCGGCGGTAAAGTCCCAGCTATAGCCCCGCGCTTCTGCCGCCTGAAACAGCTGTTCTCCGCGCCAGTCGAAATCGGGTGGCACATGGTTGCCGGTATTCAGGTCACCGCCAATCACAACAGGTCCGGTGGGCGAAAAGTCCTCAATCGCGTCCAGCAAAATCTCGAATTGGCGCAGGCGAAAACAGCTGTCTGCGTTGCTTTCCAAATGGGTCGACACCACGGTCAGCGGCCCGTTTTCGGTCGGCAATTCGGCCAAAATCGCCATGCGACCGCCCACGCGTGGCTGTTCGGGGTCAGATGCACCCGACTCGGCTGCAAACCAGTGGCCCGCTTCATCCAGACGCACCATCGCGGTGCGCGAGAACGGTACCGAGGATAAGATCGCGTTGCCGTGCCACCCCTTGGTGTTGAAACTGTCGATGCACAAAGCGCGTTCCGTGGGGCCACCGAGATCAAGCTCATGAAACTCGACGGCAAACGCATAGGCCATGCCCATTTCTGCGGCGAACTCTGCCGTGGTGTGGCGCTGTGCCGTGCGCGCCATGCCGTGATCGACCTCTGACAACAGGATCACATCCGGCTTCAGGGGCGAAAGGTGCTGTGCAGAGGCCTCGGGGAAGAGGCAGCGTTCCACATTCCAGGCCACAATTGTCAGTTCAGCGGGCAACGTGTCGGCAGATGCGGTGCCGCCCAGCTGTACGGCATTCATAGCGGGAATATTTGCCAACAAAGATTTGTGAGCATCCGCAGTACGCGGTGAGGTCAAAATGCGGGTGCGCTCTGCCTCTGAGATTGTCGGCAGGTCTGAAAGAATGTTGGTGATCACAAGGATTTCCCCGTTTGCGTATCAAACAGATGCAACGTCTCTGGTCGCAGGGTTATGTTGGTCACACCGGGCGCGGCCTCGACATCCTTGCCCACATGGACGGTAAAGGGCTGGCCGCCAAGCTCGCCATGCAACAGGCGGTGTGCGCCAAGCTCCTCAACGATCGAAACCGCAAATGGCGTTTGTCCCTGCTCGGACAGCACCACATCCTCGGGGCGCACGCCCAACTGCACCGGGCCTTGTGCGCTTGTCTGCGCGGTGCCCAGCACGGTGCTGCCATTGACACGGATTTCACCGGCTTCGACGCGCGCGTCCAGCAGATTCATCGGCGGTGCGCCCATGAACGAGGCCACAAAGGTCGAGGCGGGGTTGTGATAGATCTCGGCCGGGGTGCCGATCTGTTCGATCTCGCCACCGTTCAGAACAATGATCCGGTCAGCCATGGTCATGGCTTCGACCTGATCATGGGTCACATAGATCGAAGTCACGCCCAAACGGCGCTGCAACGCCTTGATTTCAATCCGCATCTGGTTGCGCAGCTTGGCATCCAGGTTCGAGAGCGGCTCGTCAAACAAAAACAGCGCCGGGTCGCGCACTACTGCGCGCCCCATGGCCACACGCTGCCGTTGACCGCCCGAAAGTTGCGAGGGTTTGCGATCCAGCAACTCGGTCAGGTTCAGCATCTTGGCCGCTTCCTGAACCTTGGCCTCTATATCGGGTGCCGAGGTGCCGCGATTCTTGAGGCCATAGCCGATATTCTTGCGCACGGTCATATGCGGGTAGAGCGCATAGTTCTGGAACACCATCGCGATATCGCGGTTGGCCGGGTCAACGTTATTCACACGTGTCTCACCGATCTTGAGATCACCAGTGGTGATCTCTTCCAGCCCAGCGATCATCCGCAACAGGGTGGATTTGCCACAGCCCGAGGGCCCAACGAGCACAACGAATTCGCCATCTTTGATCTGGATATTTGCCGGTTTGACGGCTTCAAACCCGTTTGGATAGGTCTTGCCGACCTGGGCCAGAGTAACATTTGCCATTTCGGTTTCCTTTTGTGCCCGCGTGCCAAGCGGCCTGTGGGCGAGTTATGTCTGAAGCATGGGGCCTATTTGTCGGACTCGGTCAGGCCCTTGACGAACCAGTTCTGAAAGAAGAGCACGATCAGAACCGGTGGCAGCATCGCGATGATGGCAAGCGCCAGCGCCTGGCCGTATTCGGGGATCGAGTTTGCATCGATCATTGACTGGTAGATCTGCTTGATGCCGCGCACCAGGGTGAACAGCCCCTCATCGGTGGTGATCAGTGTGGGCCACAGATACTGGTTCCAGCCGAACACGAACATGATGATGAAGATCGCCGCGATCATGGTCTGGGACAGGGGCACCAGAATATCGATGAAGAACTTCACCGGCCCGGCTCCGTCAATGCGCGCGGCTTCGGCCAGCTCTTCGGGGACCGAGCGGAAGAATTGACGGAAAAAGAACGTCCCCGTCGCTGAAGCAATCAATGGGATGATCAGACCGGAATAGGTGTTCGCCAGCCCCAGGCGTTGAATCGCCTCGAACGAGGGCAGGATCCGCACTTCCAGCGGCAAAAGCAGCGTGGTGAAGATGATCCAGAAGGCAAAGGTGGCAAAGCGCAGCCGGAAGTAGACCAGCGCATAGGCGGCCAGCATCGAGATGATGATCTTGCCGATGGCAAAACCAAAGCCCAGGATCATCGAGTTCTTGAGCATCACCATCCCGTCGACGGTCGCGGTAAACCCGCCTTTTTCAAACATGGCCTTGCCATAGTTCTCGGCAAAGTGGTCGCCGGGCAGGAATTGGATCCCGTTGCGCGCAATATCCACCGCGCTGTGGGTCGAAGTGATGAAGATCAGCGCCACAGGAACCAGCATGAACAGGGCGCCCAGGATCAGGATCGTGTGGTCAAAGATCGGCTCCCACCGGATCGGGCGGCGCGGGGCGGGGGTGGTGATGTCAGTGCTTTCAGCGATCGCCATGGGGCACCTCTTAACTATAGTGAATACGGCGTTCGATCAGCCGGAACTGAAAGACCGTCAAAACAAGGACAACAACCATCAGCACAACCGATTGCGCCGAGGATCCGCCCAGATCGTTGCCGCGGAAACCGTCCATATAGACCTTGTAGACAAGGGTCATGGGGTTGTTGCCAGGTTCACCTTTGACAAGCGTGTCGATGATGCCGAAGGTGTCGAAAAGGGCGTAGGTGATATTGATGATCAACAGGAAAAAGCCGGTGGGTGCCAGCAGCGGGAAGGTGATATCCCAAAAACGCCGCGTACCTGATCGGTTGTCGATCATGGCCGCTTCGCGGACCGAGCGGGGAATGGATTGCAGCCCCGACAAGAAAAAGATGAAATTGACCGGCACCTGCTTCCAGACGGCGATGATCACATAGGCCGTCGCGGTCGAGGTATTGTCGACCAGAATGCGGAAATCCCAACCCAGGGCCTGGAAGAAATCCGTCAGCGGCCCATTGTGTTGGTGAAACAGCAAGATGCCCATGAAACCCGCCACAGGTGGTGCGATGGCATAGACCCACATCAGCAAGGTGCGATAGGTTCGGGCCCCGCGTATGACTTTGTCTGCCTTCACCGCCAAAAGCAAAGCGATGGCAAGCGAGAAGAAGGTGACCAAAGCCGTAAAGATCAGCGTGAACCAGGTTGTGCGCAGATATTCGGAGCTTTTGACAAGATCGGTATAGTTCTCGGCACCCACAAAAGTCGCGCCGAAGCCGAACGGGTCTTGTAGATAAAAGGACGACTGGATCGCCCAGCTCGCAGGCCAATAGAAAAAGATCGCGATGATCGTCAGCTGAGGCAGCAACAGTGCCACCGGTAGCCAAACATTTGTAAATCCGGCGCGTTTCACGTCGAGCCCCTTGCAGTCAAAGGTCAATGGCCGACACAGGTGCGGCCATTGATAAGGTTTTGGAGAAGGCGATTAGCCTTGCGTACGCGCAAAGCGCTCGAGCAGCTGGTTGGCTTCTTCCTGGATGGTCGCGAACGCTTCGTCCACGGTGGTCTCACCCGTCAGGATGCGGCCGTATTCGCGGTTCATCACGTCACGGATCTGGACGTAAAAGCCCATGCGATAACCGCGGGTAAACTCACCAGCAGGCAGGCTGAGCTGTTCGATGCCAACCTCGGCGGCCGGGAACTTTTCGTAGTGGCCGTCTTCTTTGGCCAGCGCATAGGCCGCATTCGTGATCGGCACATAACCGGTTGCCTCATGCCAGAAATACTGGGTGTCGGCTGCGGTCAGGAAGCGGAAGAATTCCGCAGTGGCCTTGTTTTCTTCGTCAGACTTGCCCGCCATCGCGAACAGAGCGGCGCCACCGATAAAGGTTTGGGTGGGCTCGGCGGCTACTGCTTCCCAGTAAGGCAGCATCGTGGCCGAGAACTCAAAGCCCAGATCTTTGGCAACCAGACCGCCAAAGGAACCTGACGAGCCCAACCACATGGCAACTTCACCATCTTCAAACGGCTTGGCGTTGTCGCCCCAGCCGGTGCCATACCATTCAAAGAACTCTTTGTCCTGCCAATCGGTCAGGGCGGTGAAATGAGCTTTGATCGCCGGATGATCAATCATGATCTCGGTGTCGGTGCCATCATAGCCGTTGTTGTTCGACGCAAATTGCAGGTTGTGGCGCGAGAAGAAGTTCTCGGTGAAGATCCAGGGCAGGTGCGACTGGCTCAGCGCGATGTAACCGGCATCCTTGAGGGCTGGCGCGGTGACCTCTTGGAACTCTTCCCAGGTCTTGGGCGGGGTGACGCCGGCCTTTTCCAGCGCGTCAACATTGTAATAGAGGATCGGAGTTGACGAGTTGAACGGCATCCCGATCATTTTGCCGTCGCTGTCGGCATAGAAATAACGGACACCGGCGATATAGTCGTTGATGTCGAAATCAACACCATTGTCGGCCAGCAGATCCTGAACCGGGATTGTCGCGCCCTTTGCGCCGATCACGGTGGCAGCACCTGCATCAAACACCTGCATGATGTTGGGTTGTTCACCGGCACGGAAAGCAGCGATACCAGCGGTCAGCGTCTCTTCGTACGAGCCTTTGAAGACCGGGGTGATCTTATAGTCGTCCTGGCTGGCGTTGAAATCTTCGGCCAGCTGATTCACCGTTTCACCCAATTGGCCGCCCATCGCGTGCCAGAAGGTGATTTCCGTTTCCGCGAAAGCTGCCTGGCCTGCAAATGACAGGGCGAGGCTTGCAGCGCCGAGTTTGAGAAGTTTCATTTAGCTACTCCATGTAGTTTGCCCGCAAAACGGGGCGATATCGGACGCGAACCTTGGTTTTTTCCAAGCGTCCGGCGTCCGATTGAATTGTGGAAAGGGAAAAGAACTTGCCCCCGAATGCACGAATGTGCACACGTGTTCACATAGACTCGTTTTGTAACGGAACTGCGACGTTTTGGATTCGAGTTTGTTACATTTGCGTCGCCCGAAGGAGCAGATTGAACATGGCGGGAAACTCTGACAGCCCAGTGCGGCCAAAGCGTGTCACAGCGCAGATGGTAGCGGATCTGGCCGGAGTGTCGCGATCAGCGGTCTCGCGTGCGCTGAACGACGGTGGCTATGTTGACGCCCAAAAACGAGAGCAAATCGTCAAAGCCGCAGCCGAGCTTGGGTATCAGCCCAACGCGCTTGCAGCCACTTTGCAAGGTGGTGCATCGCGCCTGGTTGCGGTTGTTGCGGGAGATGTTCGAAATGTGCATGACAGCAACTTTGTCCTCAGACTGTGTGAAGGTCTGAACCGGCAGGGGTTTTGGCCCTTGGTCATCACCGGATCGCAGACCGCTTCGGGAATCACCGTCGAAGACGCGCTGCGGTTTCCCTTGGATGCGATTGTCGTTCGTGGCGGCAGCATGACCGAGGCTTTGGTCGATCGCTGCGGCAAACTAAACATACCAATGATCTGTTATGGCCGTAGCATCGAGAACGCAAAAGCTGACGCTGTCTGTTGCGAAAACGCGGCTGGAATGCGCAAAGCCACCGAACTGCTTTTGGCCAAAGGTCGAAAAAAGTTTGGGTTCATAAGCGGGCCCCAAGGCTTTTTCTCGTCCGATCAGCGGCGGCGGGGTCTGATCGAGACATTGGATCAGGCTGGACTGAGCCTGAGCTTTGAGCATCCCGGCGATTTTACGGTCGACGGGGGATTTGCAGCGGCGCAGGCAATGATCGCTTCAGGTGAGACCATCGACGCGCTGATTTGTGCCAATGATGCGTCGGCCATCGGCGCGTTGGGGGCGCTTCGGTCTTGCAACATAGATGTCCCAAACCAGATGTCTGTCATCGGTTTCGATGACGCCGAGATGGCGCGGTGGCCCATGTTCGCGTTGACGACGGTTCAAAATCCGATCGATTTGGTGGTCGAAACGATCCTGGATCTGATCCAAAGGCGTATTACCGCGCCGGAAAGGCCTGCAAAAACCGTGACGGTCATGCCCGAGATCGTATTGCGGGAAACTCATTAGCGCGGCTTCTTTAGTTTGAAATCTGACGTCGGATCGACGCTGATTTTCGGGAGCATCCCAATGAAACAGGTCTGGCTGAAATTGCGCGAAACTCCGACGATGATCCACTTGACCTCGTCTTGGGTATGACATAAACCCGCGCAGGCTGAGCGGGCGTCGTATACTGGCTATTACCTCAGCCTTCCAAGCTGATGAAGCGGGTTCGATTCCCGCCGCCCGCTCCAAAACACTCAGCTTGATCCATTGTTTGACAAACACGTTCCGCGCTTTTGCGGTTTCGACCTTTCGGTGAGTATTTGGATCGAGCGCGGGCGACGCGTTGCGTCAAATGGCCTTAGCCCAACACCGAATATCCACCATAAGCTTGACGCTGCGCGTCGGCGCAGCCAAGAAGCTGATCAACACGTGCGAACCCGTGTGACAGATAATCGAACAAGGGCCAAACATGGCAAGACCACCTTCCGCAAATCGAGCCAACATGCCCGCTCCGGGTGCAGACCAAGAGCGTGAAGGTTCCAGGAAGTTCGGCGTGCTAGCCTCGTTATGGCCTTTCATGCGTCCTTACAAGGTGCTGATGATCGGGGCGACGCTGGCCTTGATCGTGACGGCGGGGATGACGCTGACACTGCCAGTGGCGGTGCGGCGTGTGGTCGATCATTTCCGTATCGAAGATGGCGAGCTGCTGGACTGGTATTTTCTGGCCGCGCTGGGTATCGCTGCCGTTCTCGCGGTTGGTACCGGCATTCGCTATGCGCTGGTGACGCGTTTGGGGGAACGGGTTGTGGCCGATATTCGCAAAGCGGTCTTTGACCGCGTGATCGGTATGAGCCCCGAATTCTACGAACGCATCATGACCGGAGAGGTCCTGAGCCGTATCACCACGGACACCACGCTGATCCAATCGGTTCTGGGATCCTCTGTGTCCATCGCGCTGCGCAATATGTTGATGTTCTTTGGCGGGCTTGTGCTGATGCTGCTGACCTCGGCCAAACTGACTTTGCTGGTTTTGCTGCTGATCCCCATTGTCATTGTCCCGATCCTGGTGCTGGGTCGCCGTTTGCGTGCGATCAGCCGCGAAAACCAGGATTGGATTGCTGCCTCGTCCGGCAATGCGGGCGAGGCGTTGGGCGCGGTTCAGACCGTGCAGGCCTTTACCCACGAACAAGAAAGCCGCAGCCAGTTTTCCGAGATGACGGAAACCTCGTACCGCGTCTCGTTACGGCGTATTCAGGCGCGCGCGGTCCTGACGGTCATCGTGATCTTTTTGGTGTTTTCCGGTGTCGTCGGCGTGTTGTGGATGGGGGCCAATGATGTGCGCAACGGGGTGATGACCGAAGGCGTTCTGATCCAGTTCGTGATCTACTCGATCATCATGGCGGGATCGGTCGCCGCGCTGTCGGAAATCTGGAGCGAATTGCAGCGCGCCGCAGGCGCGACTGAACGGTTGGTCGAGTTGCTGAATGCCAGTGACACGGTAACCGATGTTGCAACGGCGCAAATGTTGCCGACGCCGGTGCGTGGTGAAATCGGGTTTCATGATGTGACCTTCCATTACCCTTCGCGCCCTGAAACCGCTGCGCTGAATAATCTGACACTGACAGTTCAGCCGGGTGAGACGGTTGCGTTTGTGGGTCCTTCGGGCGCGGGGAAAACCACCGTCATTCAGCTTATTCAACGCTTTTACGATCCCGAGCAGGGGCAGGTCACCTTGGACGGGGTCGATCTACGGGAGCTGCGCCGTTCGGATTTCCGCCAACACATCGCACTGGTGCCACAAGACCCGGTGATCTTCGCCGCCTCGGCGCGCGATAATATCCGGTTTGGCCGGCTGCATGCCTCAGATGCCGAGGTAGAGGCCGCTGCCCGCGCCGCCGACGCGCATGATTTCATTGCGGCGCTGCCAGAAGGCTATGACAGTTTTGTCGGTGAACGCGGTGTGATGCTGTCAGGCGGACAAAAGCAACGCATTGCCATTGCGCGCGCCATATTGCGGGACGCCCCGGTTTTGCTTCTGGATGAGGCGACCTCGGCGCTGGATGCCGAAAGCGAACGCGCCGTGCAGGGCGCTTTCGACCAAATGCGCGCCGGGCGAACAACACTGATCGTTGCGCACCGGCTGGCAACGGTGAAAAAGGCCGACCGGATCGTGGTGCTGGAAGACGGCCGGATCGTGGCTCAGGGTACCCATGATGATCTGGTTGCTCAGGATGGTCTGTATGCCCGTCTGGCGCGCCTGCAATTCACGGATGGTGTCGTCGCCGCCTAAGTTGACGCGCGGGCATTTGCGGTTGGCCGTAGCGTTATTCTACTCTTTCTTGCGCTTCAGGGCTAAGCCGTTGCTTGCGCGCGGTTTGATTTGCTCCCATCTTGGAAAGGGCAATGATCCCCTGCGCACAGCGGGAGAGAATGGGAGGAAACACATGGCCTTTGTAGGTAAGGAAGACAAGGCGCGCATTGAACAGGAAATGCCGTGGGAAGATAGGGACCTGCCGGTCACATTCCATCAACTTTTGTCACGCACGGCGCAAAAGTTCCCCGACCACAATGCCATCAGCTTTCAGCTTTTGTCCGGCCCGACCGACAAGGCCGAGACCCTGACCTGGTCGCAATTGCTGGGCAAGGTCAATCAGGCAGCCAACCTGTTCCGGTCATTGGGTGTAGGGGAAAAGGATGTGGTGGCCTATGTGCTGCCCAACTGCAACGAGACGTTGGTGACCATGATGGGGGGTGCCGTTGCGGGGATCGTGAACCCGATCAACCCACTTCTCGAGCCCGAACAGATCGCTGCCATCCTGCGTGAAACTGGGGCCAAGGTTGTGGTGACGCTGAAGTCTTTCCCCAAGACGGACGTGGCCCAAAAGGTCGCGGAAGCCGTGCGTCATGCGCCCGCTGTGAATACCATTCTGGAAATTGACCTGAACCGTTATCTCACGCCGCCAAAGTCTTGGCTTGTCCCTTTCCTGCGCCCCAAGATGGGCGACAAAGAAAACCTGGCCCATGCGGATTACAAGAATTTCAATGCGGAACTGAACAAACAGCCGACAACGCTGACATTCGCTGACGGTGCCGAGGACCGCGTTGCCTGTTACTTCCATACGGGTGGAACAACAGGCATGCCAAAGGTTGCACAGCACAAGTATTCCGGCCTCATCTACAACGGCTGGTTGGGCAATACGCTGCTTTTCGACGAAAATGACGTCATCATGTGCCCATTGCCGATGTTCCATGTCTTCGCCGTCCATGTGATCGTGATGGCGGCCGTGTCGTCGGGTGCGCATGTCATTTTCCCCACGCCTGCAGGCTATCGCGGGGACGGGGTTTTCGACAACTTCTGGAAACTGATCGAACGCTGGAAAGTCTCGTTCATTATCACGGTACCAACGGCGATATCGGCCAAGATGCAGCGCCCGGTCGATGCAGATATCTCGAGTGTGAAAACGGCCTTCTCGGGCTCTGCCCCGCTGCCGGTCGAGTTGTTTCGGCGTTTCGAAGAGGCGACGGGTGTCACCATTGTCGAAGGCTATGGCCTGACCGAAGCGACATGTCTGGTGTCGTGCAACCCGGTTGATGGTGAAAAGAAAATCGGCTCGATCGGTATCCCGTTCCCCTATACAGACGTCAAAATCCTGCAGGATGGGACCGATGGTCCGACAGAATGCGGCACCGATCAGATCGGTGAGATCTGCATCTCGAACCCTGGCGTCTATCCAGGCAATACCTATACCGAAGCCGATAAGAACGTGGGGCTGTATCACTTCGATAAATATCTGCGCACTGGTGATCTGGGGCGGTTTGACGAGGATGGCTATCTTTGGATCACGGGCCGCGCCAAGGATCTGATCATCCGGGGTGGGCACAATATCGATCCTGCCGAGATCGAAGAGGCGTTGCTGGGGCACGAGGCCGTAGCCTTTGCCGGAGCCATTGGTCAGCCGGATGCCCATGCGGGCGAGGTGCCTTGCGCCTTTGTCGAACTGGTCGATGGGGCCTCGGCGACCGAACAGGAATTGATGGAATACTGTAAGGTGCATGTTCACGAACGGGCCGCACAGCCCAAGCATATGACCATTTTGGACGAGCTGCCGAAAACTGCCGTTGGCAAGGTGTTCAAGCCTGACCTGCGCAAGCAGGCGATCACACGCGTCTATAACGCAGCGCTCGATGAGGCAGGCGTCGCCGCACGGGTGGTCTCGGTCATCGACGACAAAAAGCGCGGACTTGTCGCGCAGCTTGACGCGAACGGAACTTCGGAAGACGATGTTGCCAAAGTGCTGGGCGCCTTTACCCGGCCGTGGGAGTGGTCAAGCTAAACCCGGAGGGACAATGGACTATGAACGCCTGATCGACGAAGAGACCTGGGCGTTCATTCGTCGCACGGCTGAAAGCTATCCCGACGATGCGGTCGATATGACTGTTGCCGATCAGCGGCGCGTCTATGACGCAATGTGCGCTGACTTTAGACAACCGCGTCCCGCTGGGGTTGCGACACAAGACCTTTCGGCAGACGGTGTTTCCGTACGTGTCTATACCGCAGGCCACCCCACACGCACCGTCGTCTATTTCCACGGCGGAGGTTTTGTCGTGGGCGGTTTGGACAGCCACGATGATGTCTGCGCCGAGATTTGTGCGCAAACAGGGTATCGCGTCGTGTCGGTCGACTATCGGTTGTGCCCGGAAAATGTCCACCCGGCGCAGTTTCAGGACGCATGGGCTGCGACAGGCTGGGCTGCTGCTGAATTTGGTGATCCGTTGATCCTGGCCGGTGACAGCGCGGGTGGCAACCTGGCTGCGGCGACAGCGCATCACGCGCGCGGGCAGGGCCTTGAGATACTGGGGCAAGTGCTGATCTATCCGGGTTTGGGCGGAGATCGAACCAAGGGGTCGTATGTCGAACACGCCCATGCACCGCTTTTGACGCTGGATGACATAAAATTCTACGAAACTATCCGCTGTGCAGACGGCACCGCGGACGGTGATCCAACATACGCACCTCTGCATGACACCGATTTTTCGCACCTGCCACCAACCGTGGTTGTCACTGCTGATTGCGACCCGATCCGTGATGATGGTCCCGAATACTGTAATCGGATCACGGCAGCAGGTGGCCATGCCCATTGGATCAACGAACCCGGTCTTGTCCACGGATACCTACGGGCGCGTATGACTGTGAAAAGGGCGGCGGACAGTTTCGAGCGGATCTCGGTCGCTATTGAGGCTTTGGGGCAGGGGATCTGGCCCTATGATTAGTGGGCCCCGATGATAAACGGTTCAGCTTTCATCGTATCTGCAACCGGTGCGCCAAGGCGGTTCAGGATCGTCGGCGCCAATTGCAACTGGTCGATCACCGTATCGGCCTCTGGCCCGTCCGCGTCACCAAAGTAGTATAGCGCCGTTTCCTGTTGCAGCGGGTCGCGCCCGCCATGATGCCCGCGCGCGTCTTGCCCGTGGTCGGCGGTCACGATCACCTCGTACCCCAGTTGCCGCCAGCGCGGGATGAAAGGGGCCAGCATCTCGTCCATGACGAAACAGGCGTGATCCATTTCAGCGCAATCATGGAAGAACCGGTGGCCCATACTGTCCAGAGTGCAGCTGTGCAGGATGCCGTAGTTAAGGCCAAAGCGCAGGCACAGATTGGTGAGCGTGCCAAAAAGATCGACATCTGACGGTGTCATCTGATTGGCTTTGCCATAGCCGGTCATCGAATGGAACCGACCATGATTGATGGTCGAGCTTTCGGGCTCGTCATATTCCACGTCGCGCACATAGTCGAAGGGATGGCGATTGAAAAACTCGGACCAGAAGCTGTGGGTCACGGCACCTGTAATGCCACCTGCTGCGCGCACCTGGCTGAAGATATCTTTGTGACCCAACCGAAAGACATTTCCGTTCCCGGTACAACCATGCTCCTGCGGTGTCACACCCGTATGGATCGAGGCATAGCAACTGGCCGAAGTTGAAGGCAGAACCGAGCGCAGTTTCCAACTGCGGGCCGCGCCGCTGTCGACCCAGCCCTCAAGATTGCCAAACAAACGGCGGAAGTTGCGGTAAGGCACTCCGTCAAGGATGATCAGCAGCAGTTTGCGGTCCATATCCGGCGTCCTTGTTCAATGCTGGTGACGTCTGTTTGACGCGCCTCGCGGTCATCGGCAACGCAAAAAGCGACATCTTTTGCAACCAGATCGCATCCGCCACATGCCGCGATTGTGAACGCGCTCAACAGCGTAAGCGAATACAGTTCTGCCCTAGGAAAATGAACAGGTCGGACGATGGCTAAGGTTTCGAAACGTAAAAAGGCGCAATTGCAAAAAGCAAAAGAGGTGAACGCGCAAGGCGCATCGCGTCGCGACGTTCTAAGGCTGGCGCGCAACGGCGCAATTGCAGCCGCCGTCGTGGGTGGCGGCAGCTTTTTCATGATGCGCTCGGTCCGCGCCATGCAGGCTGAACAAGACCTGTCGCGTGTCGGGCAGGGTACGCCAGTGGTCGTGCAGGTTCATGACCCGCAATGCCCGACCTGCAATGCGCTGCAACGCGAAGCGCGCAAGGCAATGAAGCAGTTCGCCGAGGATGAAATGCTCTATCTGGTTGCCGATATCAGCCAGCAAGACGGTGCAGGATTTGCCAACCGCTACGGCGTCCCGCATGTCACGTTGCTGTTGTTTGACGGTGAGGGCACATTGCGCGAAACCCTACACGGCATGCGAGATCAAGAGGAACTGGAACCCATCCTGGTGCGTCACTTTCAGCAGTTTGGGTAGAAGGATTGGGTGAACTTGCAGTTAGAACAGTGTTGTCTGCTTTGAGCCTATTTCGACCGATGCCGCACTCTACACCAAGTTCAGCTTTTCAGAATAGCAATTGACTTAGATGTACTCCAACTCACTGCCCTTTGGTTAGCATCTTCTTCAATTTTGTGTTCGTACTTTCAAGTGCTTTTGACCGGCGCGCATCAGACACCTACACTCCGGTGTACTCGCATAGCCACTTGTGGAAGGTCGCATCGTTAATCTCGAACTTGCGGCACAAGTTCTTTGCGCCCAGATCAGCTTGGTGCTCCTTTAGAATGCCAATGATCTGTCCTTCACTGAGACGGCGTCTCTTCATCGTCTGTCTCCTGAGTTGGAGAACAGGCTACCCAAATCGAGCACATTTCACGGGATCAGGTCAATCTTCGCAAGGGCTCCGCTCAGCAGGCATTGACTGCAACCTAATCGCGAGAAAAAGCCACGAATGGATTATGCACTCAAACGGCACGGATCAGGGAACTGCGTTACAACCGGTTTGAAAACTATTCGACTAGCACAAACCTAAGAACAAGCATGCTCGTTAATTGCCAAAGGTTTGCAACACATCCACGCCTAATGCTGCAAACAGTCTTTTTTTGCCAGTTCGATAACAATTCTTACACCGTCACTTTCGGAAACATACCGGCTCCAACCCATTCTGTAAGTGTTCAATCCGCCATCACCATTAAAGTACTCGGCGGCAATCTCACCTGTAGGGCTCAAGATAACGAGCCGGCCAAAATTTTCTTCCTCTACCATCCAAGAGCCGTCATCCATTCGGTCGAACAAGCCTTCAGAGATTGTACGAATTTCGGCGCGCTCAAAGTCTTTACGCAATAAATCCTCGACGACACCCTTTTCAAAATCGAAAATCATAATGCTATTAGCGCCATCCACTTGTGGCAAAGCACGTATATTGATCGTGCTGTTATCATAGATAGCTATTCTATTTTCATCGAGTATGTCGACATCGTGCTGAAATCGCCACGGACCAGTTTTATACCAAAGCACTTCATCCGTCGAAGGCCGATAAAGCAGAACCAATGATTTGTGCCGCATACTCAAGAATAGATCACCTTCTTTCCAATGAGGTCCGCTTTCATAGACTGGTTGGATATCGTTCAGGTGAAGTGGATCCGGGTCATAGGAGCCGCTCATGGAAAACAGAAGATGCCCCAGCCCATTCTTCAGCAAGATATTTGGAACCGATCTTTCAAGTACGACTTCACCTTCCTGGTTCAGGGCGACAATCGTGTCATCGCGGAAATCCGATCGAACCCTGGCTATTTCGGTGGGCAGGCGTGTTCCGGGAACCCAGACTAGGCCTTTGGGGCCTAATTCGGTAGAATGGTGGAAGCCGCCGGTTGTGAAGGCGGTTCGTTGACCGCATTGGTCAATTTGTAAAAGGGAGGTGTAGTGGTCTTTTACGATCAAGGCTCCATTGGGCAGTACCAGCGGGTGAATGGAACGAAAAATCTCATTGTCGATTGCCTCTGACTGATCGTGAAATGGATGAACCTCCTGATCTGCGAAAACAAGCTCAGCATCGATGGGCCACTCGTGAACTATTTCGAATTCTGGAAGCGCTACCAATTCTACGCGATGGTGGCGTGAGACGCCGTCGTAGCGGCTTAGCAATATGTATCCGGTGAGATCAGAAACCAAGTTCTCATCGCGTACAACCCATCCGTCCTGACCATGAAATCTGGGTGCCTCGCCCCAAATCGTCGACATACGATCGTGGTTGATACTCTGGAAGACATCTCGGGCATTGGACGGAAGATTCGCGATTCCAAATGCGAGTTCGCCAAGCGCGCCATACTTATCGTGCCCATTCATGTGGTTTCGGAGGACGGTTCCAAAACCGATCAACACGAGACCAAATCCAAGGAAAACTAGGACCAATACCCAAGCCTCGATTTTCTTAAATAGAAGCTTCTCCATCTACGAACCTCCTGAGCATGATGGTGTTATCTTTTGGTTGGCGCTTAATTTCAGGACTAAATTCATCTTATGGCAAGGGCGGAAAGCGCTTCGTATTGATCTGTCGCGCGTTTGAGCAATGGCTTCGAAAACAAGGTATCGGGTCTTTCGTCGGGAACATTTCGAAAGAAGCCTGACAGGTCATGTCGATCTGCGTAACCGACTCGGTTCACTAACGCGTCCATCGTCGACTTGGGCGCGGTGCGCAGATCATCTTGAGTGACGAAAATAACGTCGTCAGCATGACGCGCGATGCTTTGAAACGCGCAAAGCCAATAGGACAGCCAGTAGTCCGCACTCGATAGATTTCTCTCGAGTTGATCGACACCTTCAAATAACAGGGGGCGGTGCAATTCGCCGAACTCAAAATGCCCGATGTCATGCATGTACTTTTTGACAAACGGGTCCCTTTGGTGAAGAAATTTGAAATTTTCGTGCTGACGCATCAGTGATGCACAATGCGCGGCCGGATGACGAATAGGAACAACGATCTTACAGCTTGGGAACATCTTTGGAAGTAGACCCAGACGTGCGATATTCGCATTGTTCTTTGAGACATAGCGCCAGTCACCACTTTCTGACTGTGACTGCCTGAGGTAGATGATTTTCTTGAAATGGCGCTGGATATCTTCGGTTGCCGCCGCAGACGCACTTTTTGGACCCCAGCATTCGATACCATCCTCTAGGTATTTTTCCGGCCAATGAAGCTTCCACAGAACTTCTTCAAAGGCCTCTGGGGTATCTAGATCAATCTCAAGGCCATCGCCGTGCGCCCGCTCGCGCCGTGTGACTGCACGCTTTGCGCTTAGGCGCGACCATATTACGGGTGCCGTGACAAAGGGCATATCGCGATATAGATGAGTGGCAGACCCGGGTAGATCACATAACGCATTCAGGACAGCTGTTGTACCTGCGCGCGCGAGCGATGTCACAAATATCGGAGGGGCCATGTCGACGTTGGCAATCTTGCGAGCAGCAAAGTGATCGTCCAGTTTGCCTGCTGCACGTAGCACGCTAGCGCCTGAAAAGGCCAGTGTGTGAAGCGTTTTGTCGTTAATGCTCTGATCGTTCGAGCTTTGGTGCGCGTTGGCATCATCATTAACCGAATTTTTACTGGGACGGAACAACCATGCGGCAAGCAGGGCAGCTACGGTAACAGCCGCTAGAAAATCGAGCCGGAACAAAACCGCAAGACTTTCTTCAATGGTCGACAGGTTCGCCCAGTCTGCCAGCAGAAGCGGAAGATAAGATAGCGCCAGGGCAAGTCCAAAAGCGAGGATGATCTGAGCTGCACCGCCCAGTAGGCGCAGCCCCGCGCGTCGGACGCGTTTTTCTTTTTCCTCTTCTTCCAACGATGGGTCGAACATCGCTGAGACCCCCGAATAGGTCTCGGATGTCAAAGATGAAAACAAATTAAACACCTTCAGGCGAATAATAGCGACGCCGAATGCAATCACCGCCAATAGTGAAGTGAGTAAAGACCAAGCTGCCACAATAACTTACTTTGCGCTCTCGGGATCGATCTCGCGGTTTTTTTCTCGACGCGCCCTTAATTTGCGGCGGATGGGAAACCACAACACCCCGACAAACAACAGCACCAAACCGATAATCGTCGCAAAGACAGCGATGATCGCACCGGCTCCAACTCCGGGACCGATGTATGCTTCGGCGGGCCCTACTGTCATTAACAACGTCGCGGCGCTCAGCAAAAAAAGGCTCAGCAAGTTGAACGAAGAAACGCAGATGATTTGTGCGGAACTTTTTACTACTTTCTCAATCATAAAATCTCCCACGCCGCATATGTGCAGCGCCTTGAGGCTTGCTGCTTTTCAGACATGAGTCAACACTTCCGCACATCCTCTCACACTGGCATTGATCGGTTCCTGTCGGGCGCAATGCAGGGCGATATCGCAAATTTAGAGGTCAATAGCGTCAGAAGCCCGAGGTGATGGCCAGATTTCTTCAATAACTTCCGCTATTCAGCTGATTGACCGGTACTAAGCGGATGCACGAGTTTCAGTATATTGCGTCGCCATGGAGCGGCATTAAATCGAGACAGAACTGTTTTCGTTTTAAGTAGAGTGATGCATAGTTAAGCTCTTTGTTTACCGCGCCATCTCTCACAGCCAGTCGAACACCAGCTTGCTCGATCCGACGTCGCGTTCGTTAGCGTGACGTAGAATTGTGTTTGCCAGGGCGCAGTCTGCGGCAACAGCTGCACAAGCTTGCCCATAGAGACAAGCTACGACGTCAAAACTTCCCATCCAAGCTAGGCGCCCAACCCGCTACTCAACAGCATGACGAAATGGCTCGCGCGCCAAAACAATCAATTCATGATTGACGGAGATAATTTTCAACAATCGAGCAAAAGCTTCTCCACCGGCTACCTAAGAAATTGGTTTATTTGAATTTGCGGCCATTCGCAAAATGGAATCGAATGGCCGCTTTGTCCGCGACTCAGTCGTGGTCACCTCAACGATCAAGCGCTTGCAGCGAATGAAGACTATGCGGGCTGCGATAGCAGCATTCTGAGCGGTTGGTGAATGGCAGGAATGGGCCCTTGCGGAGGGTCGAGTTTAAGGTTCAACCTAAGATGCTGAACTCACTCAAAGCATCCAATGCAGTCAGCATAAGATGGGTCGAGTGTTCGAAAAAGACCTCCAGCTCGCCGACCAAATATGATAAGCGCACTACAGCGCCGAACAATTTATCTTTTTGCCAAGTCGCCCTGCAGCCGATTCAAAAGGCCAGTCTTATGAACAGTTCAGCAATCACGCCTGAGGAAATCATCAAGTTCTGGTTCCCCGAAGGCCCCGCACCCGATCCGAAGGAGCATTTGGAGTTTTGGGTGTGGCGGATGCGCGGTGGCGCCAATGCTGAAGTTTTGGAGAAATACTCGGAAATCACTCAGTTGGCTGCGGACGGAGAACTTGATTTTTGGGCTGAGACTCCGGAAGGCCGATTTGCGTTGATAATCATCTTGGACCAGTTTCCACGAACCGTTTGGGCTTGTACCGCCAAGGCATTCTCTCAGGACCCGAAAGCCTTGAAACTCTGCCTTGAAGGATTCGAAAACGGACATTTCGATGCGCTCGAAAATGTGTGGTACAAAACCGCGTACAAAATCCCGCTCGAGCATTGCGAATGTCCTGATCATCTTGCCAATTTGGATCTTGCGGTGGCGATTGCAGAGGCCCTTGCAGACGAAGCTCCTGCGCACTTGAAAGAACTGTATGAAAGGGCGCCGCAACAACCGAAACTACACCGCGCGGTCGTGGCAGCTTTTGGTCGTCATCCACACCGGAACGAGGTTCTGGGTCGCCAATCAACCGAAGCTGAACTCGAGTATCTGGCAAAAGGGGATTTCCCACACCAGACAGATCTTGGAAAACAATACAGGGATCTGTTGTAGATACCCGAGATCGGAAGCTTTGAGATGAGGTTTCAGACCTTTCCCCCGACCCAAGATTGCCTTGGAGTCACCAATGTCTCGCCTCAAAAACAAAGCTATTTGAGGTTCTTCTGCGCGATGACAGTTTAGGCTGTATTTGGACATTCACGGAGATTGATCATGACCCGCGCCGGGATTGGGTTTGCGATTGTACTGGTGGCCGCTACGGCGCTCTGGTTTTTGAGGGGAACTCAACCAACTACAAACCCACCGTTGACCCGCGCGCATTTGTTCAATTTGCCTTTGAAGGTGATCTACAGAACCTCTCACCGGTGTCGGTCGATGTCTCGATGCAAAACGGAGATTCGGCCTTCGGGCTTGGTCCAACGGGGCGATCTTTTTATGCACAAGGTGACGGTGGCGCGTTGGTCATCGAAACCGCAGAGCTGGGCAATCTGGTCGACGTTGTTGAGATTGCGTTCGATTTCCGTCTTGAAGATTGGACCAATCCAAACGAAACAAGCGCACCTGTGCAGACAATGGTTGTCGTTTCCGGGCGGAGTAACGGTAACCCGTGCATTTTCTCAGGCTTTCACGGAGAGACCTACAACACTCCCGCCGAGATATCCGAGGCGCGCAACGGTCTTTTCGTCGACCGTATGGCTCTGAACACAGCGCCGGGTGGCGAGGGGCAATGGACCGGTGGGCGCGGGCTGGTTCTGGAATACCGCATCCGCACCGAGAACGGCTTTCTCACCGCAGGCTACACCCGTTGCAAGATCAAGCCCTGGTCTTTGGAAGGGGGTGAGGAAGGGTCCGGCAACTATGTGGATGTCATCAAACCGGACGGAACCGAGCGCTATAGCTTTGTATCGGGGCTTGATGTGACGACCGATGATGTCATTCGGGTGGTGACTTCATCGGGTGCTGGCTATGGCGATCCCAAAGACCGTGCGCCCGAGGCGGTCGCAGCCGATATCAAGAACGGGTTCATCACGCCCGAACGTGCACGTGAAATATACGGGACGACCGGATGAACAAACCCGCGATCAAACTCTTCTACCTGAGCCCGGTTGCCCCGCGCCCCGGGCATGAAGAGCTGTTCGCGGAAATGGCCAAAAGCCATAAGTGGCCAGAGACCGAAGCCCACGTGGCCTGTATGCCCACCACCATGGGCAGACTGACCCATGTGGAATTCCGTGCCTATGAGGCGGTTGCGACACCTTATTTGGTGCGTGCGGTCCGCGCAGCGGCGCGAGAAGGGTTCGATGCCTGCGTGATAGGTTGTTTCTATGACACCGCGCTAGAGGCCGCCCGCGAGGTCTCGGGCGATATGATCGTGACCGCGCCCTGCGAGGCCTCCTGCGATATCGCGGCGACGCTCGCTAATCGCTTTGGGATCATTGTCGGACGTCAGAAATGGGTGCACCAGATGGAGCGCACCGTCCACCGTCTGGGCTATGGCGCGCGCCTGACCGGGTTCTATCCGGCCGGGCTTGGCGTGACAGAGTTTCAGACGGAACCCAACCGTACCGCTGATTGCCTGCGTCGCGCAGCTGACCGTGCCGTCAACCGCGACCATGCCGAGGCGCTAATCCTCGGCTGTACCATGGAGATCGGCTTTCACAAGGTGCTTGAGGCCGAATTCGGTGTGCCGGTCATCGACCCCAGCAGCGCCGCGTTTCTGCGTGCCCAGCATTTTGCCTATCTTAAACGGGCCGCTCATCTGCGCCCCAGCCGAAAGTGGAGTTGCGAAGCTCCGAGCGAAGATGCGCTCGTTGCGCTTGATGTCTTTGACCGGGCCCCGTTCTTCGCCAACCGCATAACCTTGCCTGCCAACCAACAGGAGAGATCCGATGACTGAGACAAAACGCAAAGTGATGTACCTCAACCCTGTGGGGACCGATGGCTATGATCAGGTTTTTGTTGACATGGCTGCCAAATACAAAATGCCGGGAACCGAGGTGCATATCACCTCGCTCGACCCGGGGGACGGCGCCTTTACCCATATCGAGATGCGGTCCTACGAAGCGATGGTGACCCCGGGCATCATCAAAGCCACGCGCGCTGCCGCCGAGGAAGGGTTTGACGCGCTGGCGATCGGTTGTTTTTACGACACCGCCCTGCACGATGCGCGCGAGGTCTCGGGCGAGATGGTGGTGACCGCGCCCTGTGTCGCCTCATGCCGTCTGGCAACAACCCTATCGAACCGGTTCGGTGTTATCGTCGGGCGGCAGAAATGGGTACATCGGATGCAGTCGACCGTAGAAAGCCATGGGTTCGGGCGCGAATGTGCGGGGTTCTATCCCGTTGGTTTGGGAGTGAATGACTTTCAGACAGATCACACGAGCACCAATGCATTGCTACAACAAGCCGCGGCGCGGGCAATCGAACAGGATCACGCCGAGTCCATCATTCTTGGGTGTACATTGGAAATTGGGTTTCATGAGAAGATGGAGGCCGATCTGGGCGTACCCGTCATTGACGTATCCATCGCCGCGTTGAAAGAGGCAGAGTATGCGGCCGAACTGAAGGCCAACTGCAATTGGAAGCCCAGCCGCAAATGGTCTTGCGAAGCTCCGGACGAAGCCGAGATCGTCTCTTTTGGTGCGTTTGACCAGGGCGGAATATTCGGCAACCGCATCGTTGTCGCAGCCTAGGAGACGCTCTGATGGATCGACTGACTCGACTTCGCGAGATCATGGCCTCTGAACAGGTTGATCTGGTTGCGCTCGCCCCTGGTGCGCATTTGGCCTGGCTATTTGACGTTCATCCACACGCGGATGAACGCCCGTTATTGGCCTGTGTCACCGCTAAACATGCAGGTTTTCTGATGCCCGCGCTGGAAGCCGAAAGTGCGCGCCAGCAGACAGATTTGCCGTTCTTTGAATGGGCTGATGACGCGGGACCAAACGCGGCGTTCGACAAACTGTTGGATGAATTTGGCGCCACCGACGCCCGCAAGATTGCCCTTGATGAGTGTATGCGCGCCGATCACGCGGCGCTTGTTCAGGACCGGCTAAGCGGGGCCGAGCGGCAATTCTCTGAAACCACGGTCGGTGCGTTGCGGATGCGCAAAGAGCAAGGCGAGTACGAAAAGCTAAAGCGCAACGCAACGATTGCAGACACCGCGATGATGGCGGCCTGGGCAGCGATGAAACCAGGTATGACCGAACGCGCAGTGGCCGAGGTAATCCGTGCGAATTTTGCCAAGCAAGGGGCCAAACCGCTCTTTACAATAATCGGCGCGGGTCGAAACGGTGCTTTCCCGCACCACCATACCGGCGACACGGTTCTGCAGAGGGGCGATGCGGTGGTGATGGATATCGGTGCAGGCATGGACAGCTATTCGTCGGATATCACCCGCATGGCGCTGATTGGTGAAGCGCCCGAGGGGTATGCCGAGATCCATGCCATTGTGAACGCTGCGGTCGAAGCTGCTCTGGCTGCGGCGCGTCCGGGCGTCAAGGCGCATGTGGTCGATGATGCCGCACGCAACGTGATCACCGAGGCGGGCTATGGCGAGTACTTCGTTCATCGCACGGGGCACGGCATGGGGGTCGAAGTGCATGAACCGCCCTACATAACCGCCGCTTCACAAACAGTGCTGGACGAAGGCATGGTCTTTTCCATCGAACCGGGCATCTACCTGCCGGAACGCTTTGGCCTGCGGCTGGAAGAGATCGTGATCCTGCGCGCAGACGGCCCTGAAATCCTGTCAGAGCTGCCGCGCGACGCCCGTCTGATCCCTTAGCCATGTCATCAGATGATCTCTTCACGCGTACGGTGATCCAGGCGGGATTTGAGGCCGCCGCCCAAGAGATGTTCGACACGCTGCGCAAGACCGCGATGAGCCCGATCATCTACGAAGTTCTGGATGTGGGCACTGGTGTTCTTGATGCTGACGGTCAGTTGGTGAGTTCGGGTGCGGGCATCCCCGGCTTCATTGGCGTGCTCGACAAATCGGTCAAGGCGATCCTGGCCTCTGCCAAGGAACCGGTAGAGGACGGGGATGTGTTCATTCTCAACGACCCGAATTTCGGTGGTGTGACCCATCTAAATGATATCGTTTTGGCCGAGCCCGTGTTCTTTCAGGGCAAGCGCGTGGCCTGGGTCGCTTCGATTGCGCATTGGGGCGATATCGGTGGCAAGACACCGGGTTCGATGGCTGTCGATGTCACTGAGATCATCGCGGAAGGCCTGCGTCTGCCACCCGTGAAAATATATAAGGCAGGGCAACGAAATGAGGCTGTTGTGGACATCATCCGGTGCAACTCGCGCTTGCCGGATTTCGCTTTGGGCGATCTATCGGCGCAATTCGCGGCAGGCCGTCGCGGCAATCGTGTCATTGTCGATCTGTTCCAGCGTTATGGTCGGGCAACCGTATTCGATGCCATCGAAGCTGGATTTGATGAAGGAAAGACGCGCGCGCTTGATGGTCTGGCCGCGCTTCCAAAAGGCCGGTTCTCTTTTACGGCAACACAAGATGACGGCGAGGAATGGGCCGTGTCTCTGGAAATTTCGGATACCCGTTTCATATTCGACCTGACTGCAGCACCAGACGCCGAAGCGGCCCCACATAACACAAGCCGGGACGGCGCGATGGTCGTGTGCCAGATGTTCTTCAAGGCGCTGACCGATCCGGAACGCTTTGCCAACGCGGGTTCCTTTGCGCCGCTAGAGGTGCGCACGCGGGAAGGTTCCGTGTTCCACGCTGACCCCACAAAGCCACAGGGGTATTATTTTGAAACCCGCATTCGCCTCTTTGATCTGTTGTGGCAGGCAATGGCGCAAGCCATGCCCGACCGTCTGCCTGCGGGTCATTTTGGCACCATATTTGGCACCGTCATCGCCGGCACCCACCCCGACACCGGGCGGCGCTATACGATGGTTGAGCCGCAAATGGGCGGTTGGGGCGCGACAGGTGCGCGGGACGGTACAGGGCCGCTCTTTTCCTCAAGCCATGGGGATACGTTCAACTGCCCAGTCGAGATCGCAGAGGCGCGCTATGGCTACGAGGTACTTGAAAAAAGCCTGATATTCTCCGAGGGGAGCGCGGTCGAATTCAGGGGTGGTCCCGGGATTTGCTCCCGGTATCAGATGCGCGCCAAAGCGACCCTCTCAGCGGGGTTCTCGCGGGCGAAAGAACCGGTCTGGTCCTTGAACGCTACGTCTGGCCACACCAACAGCCTGAAAGTTCACCGCGCGCGGCAAACGGTCGAGGATTACGTCTTTGTGAGCGGTCTGGAATTGGCACCCGAAGACGTTGTTGAGATCAGAACGTCCTGCGGTGGGAACGCGGCACGGGCAGGGTGAGTCAAGTGCAACCCCGCCAAGGGTCGCGGTATCCAAGAGGTTGGCAGGCTGGCGAGTGCGAAGTTGCTCTGATTGCGAATTGCTGATCAACAACGACTCTATTTTATTGCGAAGACGCTGATACTGTTGGAGAAGCCTTTGAATAGCGCATCGGCGATGCGGTGGACTCCGTCGCGTTCGATCAATTCGTCATGGGTTTCTGTGTCAAAAAGGATACGGCAGTCTGAGGTTTTGGTGTGGGCTTCGAGCCGCGCCGCTCGGTTTACCGTTTTGCCGATGCAGGTATACGTCGCGCGAGCGTCAGTTCCGGCGTAACCAGCAACAACTTCTCCCGTTGCAATTCCAAATCCAAGTCGAAGTTTTGGTTCACCTTCCGCAGCACGTTCTTCATTGAGCACCGCAACCATGTCCAACATCTCTTTGGCCGCTTCAACAGCACTCTGTTCGGGGCTTTTGATCGGCTGAGGTGCGCCAAAGATCGCCATCAGACCGTCGCCTACCATGAGACTGACGATGCCACCATGACTGGAAACAGCTTCGAACATGAGCGTGTAGAAGGTGTTAAGCAGCTCAATAATCGCTTCCGGAGCCATGTTTTCCGACAGCGCCGTGAAGTCCCGAATGTCACAAAAGAGTATCGTCGCATGAACGCGCCGCCCACCAATTGCGAAGCCGGATTTTTGTAGATCGTCTGCGACCTCTTCGGTGGCAAAGCGGTTCAGCAAACGTTTTTGTTCATCGTGCAGCCGTTTCTTTTCCAGGCTGGAGTTGAGCCGCGCCTTGAGCAGGACCTTGTTGACGGGCTTTGGAATGTAGTCTTCGGCTCCAAGTTCAATACAGCGCACGATGTTGTCCAAGCCTTCGACAGATGAGGTGACGATTACCGGCAGATCGCGCAGGGCGGGATCGGTCTTGATTGCTTCAAGTACTTGAAACCCGTCCATTTCTGGCATTTCAATGTCGAGAAGTAGTACATCAAAGGGTTCTTTGGCGAGCATCTCCAAGGCAATTTTCCCGTTCTCTGCAACGGAGGCCTTATGACCGAGAAGTTCGACGCTGCGCGACATCAGCAGACGGTTCACCTTGTTGTCATCCGCAATCAGAAGGTTGCCTTGGATGTCACTCATCTATCAGGCCTTTCAATGCGGTGGCTGTTTCCTCGAACATGGCGCGCAGCGGTTCAATGGCCGTGGTGTTGATGGTTCCAGCCAATTCAATGGTCCGGGCCTGATCGGCGAGCGCGGTGGCCCCAAAAGTTTGTGCATTGGATTTGATCGAATGCGCTGCGCGACGGTAGCCGTCGGGATCCTGAGCCAAGGCAGCCTGTTCCAGACTGTCAAACATGTTGGCCGCATCGTTGAGGAATGTGTCCAGGAGCTCGGTTGCGAACTCTGGGCCCATAGCTTCTTGCAATTCTTCAAAAACGGTGGGGTCTATCAAATCCTGGGTCATAAAAATTTTCCTAATCGCGGGCGGGCGTATCGAGAAGCGCCTGGATCAAACGATCCACGCGTATGGGTTTGGGAATGTAGTCGTCCATGCCGGCCTCAAGACACATTTCGCGGTCGCCCTGCATGGCATTCGCTGTCATGGCGATGATCTTGGGTCGGTCCTTGGCGTATGTCGCGTTGAGTTTGCGCGACGCTTCTAGCCCGTCCATTTCGGGCATCTGTACGTCCATCAGCACCACGTCATATGTCTGACGCGCAACGCTTTCGACAGCTTCGGCCCCGTTGCTGGCAAGGTCGGCGCGATAGCCCATCTGTTCGAGAAGCCGCATAGCGAGTTTCTGGTTTACGAGGTTGTCCTCGGCCAAAAGAATGCGGAGCGGGTGGTTTTTGGCCATGTCCGGATCGGTTTTTGGTTTGGCTGGGCGTTTCTTGTCCGATTTCGGCGCGTCCTTGGGCGCAAAAAGCGTGACCATAGTGTCAAACAGATGCGATTGGCGCAGTGGTTTGGACAGGTACGCCTGAAACAGGTTGTCCTTTGCTTCGATGTCGCGCAGACCCAGCGAACTGAACAGAACGCGGGGCAGGTCGGGTACGCGTTTTTCCAGCGCGCGGGCCAGAGCGAGCCCGTCCATTTGCGGCATGTTCATATCCAGAATGGCAAGGTCGAATTGCGCACCTTTGTCGATGGCGAGGATTGCGGCTTCGGGGTTGTCAAAGGCTTGCGTCTTGGTGCCCCATTTCTGGGTTTGCAGCGACAGCACCTTGAGGTTGGTGGCGTTGTCATCGACGACCATGATGCGCTTGCCGATCAGTTCGGATTGCTTGCCAATCAGGCTGCGCGCCTTGGTATCGGGCAGGTCGGCCGGTTGGGCGCGGATGGTTACGTGGAAGGTTGACCCTTTGCCAGCACCATCGCTGCTGGCCCACATGGTGCCACCCATGAGTTCGGACAGACGTTTGGAAATAGCAAGACCCAGGCCAGTTCCACCATATTTACGGGTGGTTGAGCTGTCGGCCTGGCTAAAGGACTGGAACAGTCTTTTCATCCCGGCTTTGGTCAGACCGATGCCGGTATCGCGCACGGTTATGGTCACGTCCACATGACCATTGTCTGCGGGTTTAGCGGCGACATTGACAACCACTTCGCCCGTTTCTGTAAACTTCACTGCATTCGACAGCATGTTCAGCAGGATTTGCCGCAGCCGCGTCAGGTCTGCGCTGATGCCGGGGGGAACCGAGTCCTCCATGAGGTAGGCGATCTCAAGGCCTTTTTCCGCGGCCTTCCCGCTAATCAGATCCAACGCGCTTTCGATACAGTCGCGCAGGTCGAACGGGTGTTCCTCAATATCCATCTGCCCCGCCTCAATCTTGGAGAAGTCGAGGATTTCATTGATGATGCCCAAAAGCGCGTCGCCACTATCCCGGATTGTCCCGACATAATCCGCCTGTTCAGCGTCCAGGTCGGTATCCATCAAAAGGCCGCTCATCCCGATCACAGCATTCATCGGCGTGCGGATTTCGTGGGACATGGTGGCGAGAAAGGCGCTTTTGGCTTCGTTTGCTTCTTCGGCCGCCTTGCGGGCATCCTCAGCCTCTTTGAACAGGCGCGCGTTTTCGATGGCAATGACGGCTTGGTCGCAAAATGAATTGGCGAGCTTGATCTCATCTTCGGTGAAAGCGCGGGGTGTTTTGTTCTGCGCGAAGATCAACACCCCAATTGGCTTGCCATCTCGCATGAGCGGCAGAAACAAAACCGATTTGATGTTGAACTTTGCGAAGGTGTCCACCTCATAGGGCAACGGATCAATCACGCTCGTATCCGGGATGTGGATCATTTTCCCATCAGTCAGAACGCGGGACGGGTAGTTCAAAGTCGGATCAATCTTTACTTCGGATGAAGACAGATTTGCCAATGGACTATCCTTGTTCGAACCTGCGATCGGCACAAACGTCTCATTTGTTGCATGTCGCAATATGACGGTCACACGATCACAGGCGAGCAAATGCGTGCCCGCGCGCGCTATGGCTTCGAAAACAGGAGTCGTGTCGGTTGGTGACCGGCTGATAACCCTTAGAACGTCCGCACTTGCGGTTTGCCGTGCCAGAGCGGACTGCGTTTCGTTGAACAGACGTGCGTTCTGGATCGCGATGCTGGCCTGGTTGGCGAAATTCTGGACAAGGTCCACATGCGCGGTTGTGGGCGGTTCGGCGCTCGGCCAGCCGAGTACGATGGCGAATTCCACCGCGCCGTTTACACGAACTGGCACGCCGAGTACATGGCGGAACCCGAGCCGTTGCGCAAAGTCGTTTGAGAGGTAATCGCCCTGGGTCTGCGCATCCGCTACGGCATAGATCTCACCGCGCGTGATGACCTCGTACCCGACATGACCTTGAGGCGCGTTGCGCTCATAACCAGCGTCGAGTTCGTCGATCATATCGCGTGTGAACCCGTATTGAGCCTGGTAGGTATAGGATTTCCCGTCGTACTGATCGAGGACGCAGAAACGCGCGTTGCAAAGTTCGGCCGCGCGTTTCACCATGAGGTCAAAGACGGGTTGCAGATCGGCCGAGGATTCATTGATCACCTGCAAAATCTCGGCATTCGCTTGCTCGCGCACAAGCGATTCTTCAACCTCGGCTGTTCGCGCCTGAACCTCATCAAAGAGCCGCGCGTTTTGGATCGCGATCACAGCTTGCGCGGCGAAGGTTTCCATCAACCTAATTTGCTTTCTGTCGAATGCTGCGACATCGCGGCTGCCCATGCTGATCACGCCGATGGTTTCGCCATCCGCAATCAGAGGAACACCCAATACAGACCTATAGCCGCTGATATTCGGGCGGAACGCGGGGGCGTAATTCGGGTCCAGGTTCACATCTTCAACGTATTCGGCGCGCCCACTCTTTAAGCAACGCGACGTTGTCGATCCCTCACCTGGTTCAAATGGATTGGCTCTGATGAAATCGGCAAACTCTTCCGATACGTTGTGCCCGGTAAAATAGTGGTACTTGCCATCATCGGGGCTTTTGAGCGCGACAAATGCGTCTTGCAGCCGACAGATGCGCGATGAAACGGCCAGCAAAGCCTCTAGCACCGGTTCCAACGCGTCTGGCGAGCGCGAGATCACTTCAAGCACTTCGGAAGACGCTTTTTGATATTCCAACGCTTCTTCAACTTCTGCCGTCCTTGCCTGCACCTCGTCAAAAAGGCGGGTGTTGTTCAACGCAATGACGGCTTGTGATGCAAAGGTTTCGACAAGTGCGATCTGTTTTTCGGTAAAGGCGTCTATCTGCGAATGGGCAAACGAGATCACGCCAAGAGTCACACCGTCCTTGATCAGGGGCACGCTCAGGGATGAGCGGAAACCGGCGGCGAGCGCTTCGTTTTTCCACGCGTAATCCGGGTCTGTTGAAAAATCGGGGATATAGACAGTCCTGCCTGTCAGCGCGGCCCGGCCCGTACCAGTGCCTTTATCGCGCGAAAAGACTTGCTTTCGGATGACGTCATAATGTGCGTCGCTTGAATTATGAGTCGCAGCGATGTCGTATATGTCGGTTTCTTCGTTCAAAAGCGCGACATACGAGGCCTCGGACTGGCAGATGCGCACGCCGACCGTCAGGATCGTTTTGAGGACCGGGTCCACCTCGTTCGGTGAGCGCGAGATGACTTCGAGCACTTCGGAGGTGGCGGTCTGGTATTCCAGCGCTTGCGTAACTTCGGCGGTGCGCTCTTCGACCTCCTGAAACAGGTTGGCGTTCGTAATGGCGATCACAGCCTGATCGGCGAAGGTTTCCAGCAGCTGGATTTGTTTGGTCGAGAACCCGGACACCACTGGGGCACCAAGCGAGATGACACCGACGACCGTGCCATTCTTGATCAGGGGAACGCCGAGGAGGGATTTGTAGAGCCCAACACCGGCATTGTCCTGCCACGTGTAGTGGGCATCAGCATCGACGTCTTCGATGTAATGGGTCTCTTTTGACTGGATGGCCCGCCCGCTCACGCTGTCGGTGCCCGGAGCCATGGGATGCGTGCGCAGATATGTCGCGAAAACGGAATCTTTCGTGAGTGTCGACTGCACATGAAACAGTCCATCATCCGGGTTCAGCATCGCGACATATGCGTCCTGCAATTCGCAGATGCGCGACGCCTCTTGCAGAATGGCGTCAAGAACCGGGGACAGTTCGTTGGGAGAGGCTGAGATCACACGTAGCACTTCGGACGATGCAGTTTGGTATTCCAGCGCCTGCGTAACCTCTGCGGTGCGGTCCTGTACTTCGGCAAAGAGATTGGCATTGTTGATGGCGATCACAGCCTGGTCGGCGAAGGTTTCTACCAGCTCGATCTGGCGGTCGGAAAACGGCCCGGCCTTGGGGCGAGAGAGAGCGAGGACGGCGATGACTTCATCGTTGCGGATGAGCGGCACCGCGATGATCGAGCGCCAACCGCCGAGTTTATAAGATTGCTTGAGCGTGTATTCGGTGTCTTGCCTGACGTCCGGGACACAGATGCTTTTCTTGTCAAGAACGGCCCGTCCGGCGACGTTGCTACGATCAATCGGATTAGGGTTGGCCTTGTGGAACGCCACCATATCCTCTGAACAGCCGTAGTTCGCGCCCATATGCATCGCATCATCGCGTCGGTCAAAAAGGATGCAGATCGACGCGTCACACAGCTGCGCAGCGGTTGTGATCAGCGCTTGCAGCACGGTGGGCAGGTCAAACGCATCCTCGCTGATCGTCCTGAGCACGTCAGCGGTGGCGGTCTGTTGATTGAGCGTTTCGTTCAATTCGCGGAACTGACGCGAGTTTTCCATCGCTATGACGGCCTGGGCGGCGAAGGTTTTGACCAGGTCAACATCGTTGTCGGTAAAGGGCGACACCTCGCGCCGATAGAGGACGATGACACCTAGCCCCTGACCGTCTTTCATAAGAGGCACAGCGAGAACGGACCGTGCGCCTTCCATGTCGGCGAGAAGGACACGTTTGGGATCACGGTCTCGGTAATACATGGGGTCGTCTGTGATATCATCCTGCCGGATGACCGCGCCGTCATGCATGGGCCTGATGGCGACAAGGTCCGTGCGGTCGAGCGGTTCGGCAAACTCCCCCAGCGCGACGCTGAATTCGGACCGTGCGCCAATATTGGCGGGGATGGTGGCAATGCCTTGGGCATGATCTGCCACGGTGAGGAAGGCCAACGGAGCCTTGCACAGACGGCTTGCGTTTTCGAGGATCGCATTGAAGACGGGGTTTTCGTCTTCACGGGCCTGGCTGATGACTTCGAGAATCTCTGCGGAGGCCTGTTCGCGTTCAAGCCGTTCCTGCACTTCGCTGAACTGGCGAACGTTTTCGATTGCGATGACAGCTTGGGCCGCGAAACTTTGCAATAATACAATTTCATCGTCTGAATAAGCTTTGACTTTGCGGCGGAATATCCACAAGCAGCCGATGCCTTTTCCTTGACTGACCAATGGAACAACCAAGGCGGTCCGCGCGCCTTCGACGTCGACCATCGCGGTACGCAGCGGGTTACCCTCAGAGTAAAGCGGTGTGTCTGCCAAGTCATGAACATGCATGACGGCACATTCTTTGACGGCACGCGCAACGATCACTGGTGCTGCCAGTGGTGAGGTAAAGTCATGCGCCTTCAGGGTGTCGGGGCGCAAACCAAGCTGTGAAACCAAGCGCACCGTGTCGTCGGTCGGGTCCAACATATGCAGGCCTGCAAATGGAGAACCCATTAGCTTTGTCGCAGACTCTAGTATCACTTCGAAGACCGGCCGTTCATCGTCTCGGCTTTTGCTTATCACCTCCAAGATTCTCGTTGAGGCCGCCTCACGCTCTAGCCGGTCTTGTACTTCGCGGAACTGGCGAACGTTTTCGATGGCAATGACCGCTTGGGCCGCAAATGTTTCGACCAGAGCGATTTCGGCGTCGCTGAACGGGTCGATATCGTGGCGGATCAATGTGATCGTCCCAATCGCCCTGCGACCGCTGATCATGGGGGCGAACAACACGCTGCGGATGTTGGAGTCATCGACCATCGAGCGCACAACTGGGCTGCCCGAAGCATAAAGGTCGCTTTGTTTCATATCCGCGAACTGGATCAGACGACCCTCGAGGATTGAGCGGGCGTTGTAGGACGTGTCCCCGTCCAAAGGCATCCGCCCGGTTTCGTACAGCTCGACCGTTTTTGCGGGCAGATTGCGGTGCGCCCCGAGCGTTTGAAGCGTATCATTGGGTTCGGCGAGAACGAGTGCAGACATGGGCGCGTTGCACAGGCGCTGCGCATTGTCGAGGATGGCCTCGAATACAGGTGTTTCATCGTCACGCGACCGGCTGATCACGTCGAGAATTTCTGCTGACGCCTTCTCGCGGTCCAATCGTTCCTGCACTTCGCGGAACTGTCGGGTGTTGTCGAGCGCAATGACAGCCTGCGCAGCGAAGGTTTCCAGCAGGGCAATTTCATCGGGTTTGAATTTGCGCGGCTCGGTCGTGACGATAATGAATGCGCCGACAGCTTGCCCCCCTTTCATCAAGGGCACATTCAGGCGGGCGCGGTGCCCTTCTTTTTCGACGAGTTGAACGGCAACCTCTTCGCCCGATTTGTACCCTTCGCTCTCCCTCAGATCGCTGATTTCGGTCGTGATCCCTTCGAGTATGGTTTTTGTAATCTGGTAGGGCTTGCTGAGAGAATAGCTGTCGCCAACCTTGACCGATTGGAGTGTTCGGCCACGGGCAGCCACCAAAGAGAAGCTGCTGCGCGTGTCATCGACCAAAACGAGCCAGGCGCTTTGCGCGCCACACAACCGGCACGCGTTTTCCAGCATCGTGTCAAACACAGGCAGTTCATTGTCCCGGCTTTGGCTGATGACATTCAGAACCTCGCCTAGTGCTTTTTCCTGTTCGAGCCGCGTTTGAACCTCGCGAAACTGGCGGACGTTCTGGATCGCGATCACAGCTTGCGCGGCGAAGGTTTTGACCAGTTCGATCTCGCTATCGGTGAAGGGGCGGGAATCTTTGCGGTAGGCGCCGATGGACCCTAGGGCACCATCGCGCCCATTCATGGGCACGCCGAGGAATGCTCTGATGCCTTCTTCCTCGACCGCTTTCACGGTTTGGGGGTGCCCGGATTTGAACGCTTTGGTTTTTCGTAGGTCTTTGATATGCACCACTTCGCTTTTGACAAAGGCGCGTACGTGGCCGCTAGGGTCGTCAAGAGGCCAGACATGACCCGGTGCGTCGGTGTAGGCTGGGTTGGACCGAACGTGGGAGACGAGCGTCAGGTGATCGCCTGTCGCGTCTTTGAGGAAAATCCCCGAGAAGGGCGCGTCGCAGAGTTGGGCAACATGTTCATGGATCGCGTCAAAGACGGGCTGTTCGTCTTCGGGGTTTTCATTGATGAGCGACAGGATCGCAGTGGTCGCGTCAAGGCGTTTTTGCGCAACTTGATCAGCTAGCTGTGCACCAGCGCGTGGATCTGTCGAAGCAGATTTTTTGCCAGCCATTGTTTCGCGTATCCCAAATTGATTGGGAAGAGCTTCTTCTGGTCATGATGGCCAAGTCAAGTGATACGGATCACCCGAAAACGAGGGAAAAGAGCTTTGTCTGCAATGCCGACAGTGAATTGAATTCAATATCTCAGAACGCGGTAAATATGTGGAAGCAGCGCTTTTCGCGCTGTAGTTGAACCATTCGAGCTGCGGTGTATCGAACAGGCCTAAACAATAGTTTCGGTTGCAGTCCGTTTTGGTGTTTTTGCTGCTGTCGCAAAAGGCGCAAAGCAGCCGTCTATTGCCGACTTGCTAAAGGCGGTTTCGTCAGTATGCGCGACATAACGGGTCTAGATGCACCGGCTGCGCCGTAAGTCCGCTTTGAGCCCAAAGCAGACGACGTTATCCTACGCCTATTCCCTAAAGGCGAGAATGTTTTAGTGATTTGACTTTGGTCGGGTAAACTAGCCAGCGTATGTCCGAAACCGTTCAAGATCGAATAAAATCACGCAGCGATGCGGCATTCGCTGAGGAAGAGCGTCAAGGCACGATGCTGGCGGCACAGGTCCGAACTGTGGCTCTTGCAGTAGTGTTGTTTTGGCAAGCGATTGACAGCCCGGAAACAGGCGCATCCTACTATTTCAACCTTCTCGAAATCTTTGTTTTTGTTTTGCTCGGCGGGTTGCAGTTTTTCGCGGCATTTTCACGTCGTGGCGGAATTGGCGTCCAATATGCGTTTGTAACGGTGGATTGTTTGTTGCTGGCTTTGATGTTCAGTCTTGGCACGCCGTTTTCGGACACGCAATGGCCTGCTTCGATCCAGATGGATACGGCACGGTTTCTCTATTTTTTATGTTCCTGATGCAGGCATCTTTCAGCTTCCGGCCGTCTTTGGTGCTCTGGTGCGGTGTAAGCATCCTGATCGCTCGGCTAGGCATGTGGTTGTGGTTTCTGAGCCAGCCAAATGTTTACAGCAATCTTGACCTGCCCGAACAGACTGTCGAAGCTTGGTTAGCGGCAGGTAGTGATCTCAATTTTCTATTTCTTGGGTACGCCGCCATAGAATTGCTGGTCGTGCTGATATTGTCGGCTGGGCTTGCTGTAGTTGTTGCGCGATCCCGGAGGCTCGTTCGGAAATTCTTATCAACCGAAAGAAAGCGAGCCAGCTTGTCGAGGTACTTTTCACCGAATGTAGTGGATCAACTGAGTAGTTCAGATGCCGGTCTTGCGAAAGGCCAGCAGCAAAATGTTGCGGTGCTCTTTGCAGACATTATGGGGTTCACAAAGCTCTGTGAGAAAGCGACTGCCGACGAGGTGATCGAACTGCTACGGGGCTATCACGACAGGCTAGGCAAGGCAGTGTTCAAAAATTCCGGCACGTTGGATAAGTATATTGGCGACGGGCTGATGGCGACGTTTGGAACGCCTACGACCAGCCCGCAAGATTCGGAAAATGCATTGAAATGCGCATTTGAAATGATCGAAGCGTTGGATGATTGGAACGCGGAACGGGCGCTGTCCGGCGAACAATCGGTTCGAGTGGGCATCGGGCTGCATTGGGGGATCGTGGTGGCCGGAGACATTGGAAATGAGCGGCGCCTTGAATACAGTGTGATCGGCGACAATGTGAACATCGCAAGCAGGATCGAACACTTGACCAGAGAATTGGATACACAACTGGTTGTCAGCGACGATCTAGTGCGTGCAATAAAGCGGAGCAACCCAACCGCCAATCTCGATGGCTTGATCGATGCAGGTGTACAGAAAATACGCGGAAGAGACTCTGGCGTGAGAGTTTGGAGATGTTCTAAGTAGCGATAGCTAACGGCCGGTTCGGATGGCCGCGGCGCAGCAACGCTTAAGTCGGGTGAACGACCAGATTTGGCTGTATGCAGTTATCGCTACTATTTGACTGATTGGCCGATTTGTCCCGCAAAGCTACTGTCTAAAGTTCAACCAATCAGTCGCAGCTTTGTACAAAAAAGACGGGCCAATAGCCCGCCCCGTCTGTTGTGATCAGTTCCCGGCGCTTTCCATTTTGCGGTGGGCGACGACCTCTTCCAGCCAGCCCAGATGCATTTCCGGGACCGAGCTGAGGAGTAGATCGGTATAGTCGTCGAAGGGTGGGCTCAGCACCTGAGATTTCGGACCATAGCGGACGACGCGGCCCTGATACATCACCGCGATGCTGTCGCTGATGGCGCGTACCGTCGCCAAATCGTGGGTGATGAACAGGTAGGCCACATCCTCGATCTTTTGCAGATCAAGCAGCAGTTTCAGGATGCCGTCGGCCACAAGTGGATCCAAGGCCGAGGTGACCTCATCGCAGATGATCATCTTTGGCTTGGCGGCGAGTGACCGCGCGATACAGACCCTTTGTTTCTGCCCGCCAGACAGCTCTGCCGGATAGCGATCGATGAACTTTTCGCCCAGTTCGATCTCATCCAGTAGTTCAATGATCCGCTTGCGCTTTTCGGCCCCACGCATGTTGAAGTAGAACTCCAACGGGCGCCCGATGATAGTACCAACGGTCTGACGCGGGTTCATCGCAACATCCGCCATCTGGTAGATCATCTGTAACTCACGCAGGTCCTCGCGGGTGCGCCCTTTGAGGTCGGCAGAAAGCTTACGCCCGGCAAAGGTGATTTCACCATCGCGGGGAGGCAATAGGCCCGTGATCACCCGTGCCAGTGTCGACTTGCCAGAGCCGGATTCGCCCACAACCGCCAGGGTTTGCCCCGGATGAAGATCCACATTGACGTTGTGCAGCACGTCGAAATTAACGCCCTTGTAGCGCGCGGTAATGCCTTTGACAGACAACACCGGCTCGGGCGTTGGCTGCTTTTCCTCGTGTTCGATGGACCGGACCGAGACAAGCGCCTGGGTATAGTCCTCTTGCGGGTTGTTGATGATCTGATCGGTATTGCCGTATTCGACCGTATTGCCCATCCGCAGGACCATGATGTCGTCGCTCACCTGTGCCACGACCGCGAGGTCATGGGTGATATAGAGCGCGGCAACGCCGGTATCCGCGATGGCCTCTTTGATGGCCATCAGAACATCAATCTGAGTGGTCACATCCAAAGCCGTCGTGGGTTCGTCGAACACGACCAGATCAGGCTCGGGACACAAGGCAAGCGCGGTCATGCAGCGTTGCAGCTGACCGCCCGACACCTGGTGCGGATAGCGGTTGCCGATATTGTCCGGGTCTGGGAGACCCAATTTGGCAAACAGCTCGCGCGCACGAGCTTCGGCCTCTTTCCGGCCGAACTTTTTCTGTTCAACGGCGGCCTCGACCACCTGATCCATGATCTTTTTGGCTGGGTTGAACGACGCCGCAGCAGATTGAGACACATATGTGACCTCACCGCCCCGCAGTTTGCGGATATCGCTATGAGAGGTCTTCAGGATATCACGCCCGTTAACCCAAACCTCGCCACCGGTGATCTTCACGCCACCTCGGCCATAAGCCATCGAGGCCAGACCTATGGTGGACTTGCCCGCCCCGGATTCGCCGATCAGACCCAGCACCTTGCCGGGCGCCAGGTCAAAGCTGACCCCGTGCACGATCTCGATATCATGAGGTTTCTCGCCCGGCGGATAGACGGTCGCGCCGATCTTGAGGTCGCGGACCTTGAGAAGCGGTTCACTCATCCCCGGCCTCCTTTCAGCGAAGTGGTGCGGTTCAGGATCCAATCAGCCACAAGGTTGACCGATATGGCGAGGGTTGCGATGGCCACCGCCGGATAAAGCGCGGCCCCGATGCCATAGACGATGCCGTCCTTGTTCTCTTTCACGATGCCGCCCCAGTCCGCCAGCGGCGGTTGCACGCCAAGGCCCAGGAAAGACAGGGTCGAGACAAACAGGACCATGAAGATGAACCGCAGGCCAAGTTCGGCCACCAGTGGTGACAAGGCGTTGGGCAGGATCTCCCGGAAGATGACCCAGGTCTGGCCTTCACCGCGCAGACGTGCCGCTTCGACATAGTCCATCACGGCGATATCCACCGCGACGGCGCGGGCCAGGCGGTAAACGCGGGTTGCGTCCAGCAGGCCCATGACGACGATCAGCACCGGAATGGTCACTGGCACCATGGCCAGAACCACAAGGGCGGTGATCAGCGAGGGGATCGACATGATCAGGTCAACCGTCCGCGACATAACCTGATCCGCCCAGCCCCCCAGCACAGCGGCCAGAAACCCGAGGATCGAACCGGTGACAAAGCTGAGGATCGTGGCTGCCGTGGCGATAAAGATCGTTGTGCGCCCGCCATAGATCATGCGGCTGAGAAGGTCGCGACCGATATTGTCGGTGCCCAGCCAGAATTGCGAACTCGACGGCTCCCACACGTCACCCACAACTTCGGCCATGCCGTATGGTGCCAATAGCGGAGCGAAGATGGCGATGAAGAAATACAAGGCTGTAAAGCCTAGTCCGATCAGTGCAGAGATAGGGATATTCTTCATTTCGGATGCCTCAGCCTTGGGTTGGCCAGAATGGCAACGATATCTGCAATCATATTCAGCCCGATATAGATCGCGGCAAAGATGACGCCGCAGGCCAGCACAACCGGAACATCGCGCTTGGTCACGTGATCGACCAGGTATTGCCCCATGCCCGGGTAGACAAACACCACTTCAACGACAACGACGCCAACGACCAGATAGGCCAGGTTCAGCATCACCACATTGACGATAGGGGCGACAGCGTTGGGCAAAGCATGGCGGTAGATGACCTGAAAATTGCTCAGACCTTTCAGCTCGGCTGTTTCAACATAGGCCGATTGCATAACGTTCAGGATCGCGGCCCGTGTCATGCGCATCATGTGGGCCAGAACCACCATGGTCAGAACGATAACCGGCAGCGCGATTGAGTTCAGTTTTTGACCCAGTGACATCGAGTCGTTGATCATCGCAAGAGGCGAGAACATGCCAAGTTTCACGGCAACGAAATAGACCAGAACATAGCCGATCAGAAACTCGGGGATCGAAATAGTTGTAAGCGTGACCGCTGAGATCAGCTTGTCGGGCCAGCGGTTGCGATAGCGCACGGCCAGCAGGCCCAGGAAAATGGCCAGAGGAACCGACACGATTGCGGCCCAAAACGCCAGAAACAGAGTGTTGCTGAGACGGCTGCCGACGGATTCGGCAATGTCCAGCTTGTTGGTCAGGGATTGTCCTAGATCGCCCTGTACGATGCCGCCCAGCCATTCGAAATAACGGGTCAGGGCAGGGCGGTTCAGGCCCATTTCCTCACGCAGGTTCGCAAGGGCTTCGGGGGTTGCGGATTGGCCCAGTACGGCTTGCGCTGCGTCTCCGGGGAGGGCTTCGGTGAGGCCGAAAATCAGAGCCGATGCACCGAAGAGAAGCAGGAGTCCCAGCGCCAAGCGCTGGAACACCATTTTGATGATGGGATGCATTATCCGTGGCCCGTACTACACGAACCACATCTTGCGAGACATGTTGCCGTTCATCAGCTCTTGTGTCGGGTCGGTTTCCCAACCGTCCAGCTGGTTGCTGATCCCTTCGACAAAGTCGTTGAACATCGGGCAGATCAGGCCACCTTCGTCGCGCACCATGCGGCCCATTTGGCTGTAGATGTCCTTGCGTTTTGCCGGGTCCAGCTCTGCGCGTGCGGCAAAGAGCAGATCGTCGAAGGCCTGAACCTTGAACCGGGTATCGTTCCAGTCGGCAGAGGACAGATACGCGGTTGCGTACATCTGATCCTGCACCGGACGCCCACCCCAGTAAGAGGCGCAGAACGGCTGAACGTTCCACACTTCGGACCAGTAGCCATCATTCGGTTCGCGCTTGATTTCCAGCGGAATTCCGGCCTGAGCAGCCGATTGCTGGAACAACGCCGCCGCATCCACGGCGCCTGGGAAGGCACCATCAGCAACGCGCAGGATGATCGGCGAGCCATCATGGCCAGACTTCTTATAGTGTTCGGCCGCTTTTTCGATGCTGAACTCGCGCTGCGGAATGGTTTCATCGAAAAGCGGATAGGCCGCGTTGATGGGCATGTCGTTGCCGATCGAGCCATAGCCACGCAGAACTTTTTCAACCAGTTCTTCGCGGTTGATGGCGTATTTCAGCGCTGTGCGCAGCTCGTTGCTGTCAAACGGCGCGGTATCGACATGCATGATGAAGACATAATGGCCACGCCCGGCGGTCGAATGCACAGTCAGATTGGGCGCACGTCCCAACAGGTCGGCCACCTTCGGTTCGACCCGATTGATCGCATGGACCTGACCCGACTGAAGCGCTGCTGTTCGCGCTGTTGCGTCGTTGATAACGATCACTTCGACACTGTCGAAGTTGCCAAAATCGCTGTTCCAGTGGTTTTCGTTTTTGGTGAACAGGTGGCGCACACCAGGTTCATCAACCTCAACCTTGTAGGGGCCAGTGCCGATACCCGCGCCCGGGTTATCCATACCGCCATCGGGCTGAATGATCAGGTGATAGTCGGCCATCAGATAGGGCAGGTCGGCGTTGGCTTCGGTCAGTGTGACCTGGAAATTGTCGCCGTCGGCCTTCATAGACTCGATACCCTTCATGATGCCCAACGCACCTGACTTGGAATCTTCGTTCGAGTGGCGCTCCATCGTCTTCAGCACGTCTTCGCTGGTCATGGTTTTGCCGTTGTGGAATTCCACGCCCTGACGCAGTTTGAATGTCCAGACCTTTGCATCGGCGCTGCCTTCGACGCTTTCTGCCAGGCGCGGTTCGATGGTGCCGTCGGGTGCAACCTCGACAAGCTGATCGCCCCACTGTTTGCCGTTCTGGAATGGCACCGAGCTTGCATAGGTCGCAGGATCCAGCGAGTTGGTGGATTCGCCGCCTTGCAGACCAAACTTCAGATCACCGCCTTTTTTCGGACCAGCAGCACGGGCTGCATCTGCGAACATCGTGCTGGCCATGGCAGCCGACACACCAAGGGCGGCGGCTTTTCCCATGAACTCGCGCCGGGTCAGTTTGCCTGCCGTCACCTGGCTTGTCATGTAATTGAGCTGTTCGTTCATCCATCTATCTCCCAGTTGATTGGATGTGATCCCGTGTTCGGGCTTTTTGTTGACGCATGAGTCAACTTAGGCGCAATTCGGATAGGTGGGCAAGTTATTATCTTTCGACACATGGGCCAGTCACCTACATATGATTGCGCGGAACTTTGTCTTCGATCGTCTCTGAAAAGACCATCTCAGCATTCTCGAAAGCGTTGAGCGTTGCCGTCAGATGGAAATGGGTGGCATCCGACCACATTGCGCAACTTGCTTCGGTCCGCAGGTCGATTTCGCCGCGCCGAAGCTCTTGTGTCCAACGGCATTCGCCGCGCGCCGAAAGCGGATCGTCCGGGTGGATTGACCACTTTTCATAGGCTGTGCTGCCAGTGATCAGACCATGCAGGTCATCGCGGGTCTTGCCGAAGTCGTCTTCTATGACCAAATGGATCTCACCCGTATTCATGTCCGTAACCGCCTGCCGGCTGTTCTGCGATTTGCGCAAAACCGTCTGTGGCTTAGGGTCTTCCGTTTCGGGTGGTTCAAAGCTCCATTCGTCATCTTGCCCGGAGGGACGGGTCGGAATGGCGATGTCACCACCGGTCAATTGCAACGTGGCAGCCTCGGGCGCGGGCCAGATGAGAGGCCAATATGCTGTCGAAATCGCAACCCGCAACCGGTGCCCCTTGGGAACACGATAGGCGATGTGATCAAGGGCCAGTTCCACGTCGAATGTTCCGCCAGGTGTCAGTGCCGATGGCTCGGCGTGGCTGTCGCGATGACAGAGGTTCAGCACGCCATATGTGATCCGTGTCGAGGCTCCATCAGGGTGCACATGGTTCAGCCTGACAGCCAACTGCGCTTGTGGTTTGTCGGCGCTGAGGCTCAGACGGATTTTCGGGGCGCCCACAATATCCATATGATCTGCGAGTGGTACGCTATCGAAACACGCAGACAGGGCATCATCGGCGCGTTGGTCCCCGGGCATGTCGGGGCCCAGCCAGATGGCGCAGTATTCGCCACCCTCGATGCCGCAGGTTTGCGGTGAGCGCACCCGGCAATCCAATCCGGCACCATGCCCCAGGCCCGCGTCGGTCAATGCAAGCCGGGTGACCGGCAGATGTGAGGTGGCCCCATCTGTTTCGCAGATCCAACGCCCGGGGCGCTCGGAATACCACCGGGCCGGGCGCACCCCGTCCATCAGGTAAGCACGATAATCCGGGTCCTCTTCAACGTGGTTGTCTTCTCCCTTCAGCCAATGATCCCACCAGCGCAGCGCTTCCTGAAGAAACCCGATGCGCGGCTCGGGCACAGCGAAATGCGGGTATTTGTGAACCCATGGACCTACGATGCCTTTGACCGGGGCATGCAACTGTTCCACCAGCCAGGGCACCGTGTTCTTATAGGCATCGCCCCATCCGCCGACGGCAAGCGTGGCGGCTTTTATAGCGCTGAAATCTTCGCAAACCGAACCGTGCTGCCAATATTCATCCCGTGTCTGATGTCTCAGCCAGGTTGATGGCAGGAAAGGTTGGTTTTCCAGCCGGTCCAGCCATAAGGTCCGCCATGTCTCGCGCAGGTCAGGATCCGGCGGGCGAGAGGAATAGGACCACATGGTCGCGCCCCAGCCCAAATTCTCATTCAGCAGGCATCCCCCCTTAAAGTGAATGTCATCGGCATAGCGATCTGCGGTCGAACATAGGGTAATAATCGCTTTCAAGGGTTCGGGCTGCATCGCCGCCACTTGCAACGCATTGAAGCCCCCCCAACTGATCCCCATCATCCCAACAGCGCCATTGCACCAAGACTGTTCGGCCAGCCAATCGATGACGCTCAAGGCGTCGTCCAGCTCTTGCTGGGTGTACTCGTCTACCATCAGCCCTTCGCTGTCACCATTGCCGCGCATGTCAACGCGGATGCAGGCATAGCCGCGTTTGGCAAGCCACGGATGGGTCAGTGCATCCCGCACAGAGGTGCCGTCGCGTTTGCGATAGGGCAGGTATTCCAGAATGGCAGGTACAGGATTGTCGCTGGCGTCGACCGGGCGCCAAACGCGCGCCGACAGCCGATGCCCATCCGGCATCATGATCCCCAGATCCGGGATGTCCTCGATCTCTTGCAGAGAAGTCTGGCTGGATGACATGCAGTCAGTCTGCGGGGCAGGTTGGGGATTGAAAAGGCGATTCGCGTCAAAAGGCGCAAGATTCGCGACATTTCTTGAGCAGTTGTAGGCAGGTTGAACCGGGCAAAAGCGCAGGTTCAGTCCGTATCCATCCAGATGGTGACCGGCCCGTCATTGACCAGTTCAACTGCCATATCCGCTCCGAAAACACCGGTTTCAACAGAAATACCAAGCGCGGTTAGGTCTTTCACAAAACTTTCGACAAGCTGCGCGCCCAGCTCTGGGGCCGCTGCGTTGGAATATCCCGGCCTGTTCCCTCGAGAGGTATCGGCAGCCAGAGTGAACTGACTGACCACAAGGGCCGAACCCCCGGTGTCCAGCAGCGACCGGTTCATCTTGCCCGCATCATCCTGAAAGATCCGCAGCTTTGAGATTTTGGTGGCCAGGTGCCGTGCCTGATCCGTCCCATCCCCTTGCATCGCGCAAACAAGGATCAATAGCCCGGGGCCTGATTGACCCACGACGCGGTTATCAACTGAAACCTTCGCGTGAGAGATGCGTTGAAGCAGCGCGCGCATTCTGGTGTTCCTTTTTATTGAGATCAGTGCCTTAGGCCCAGTTCGCAGCTTGCGGGCGTCAACTATTGTTGCCCGGTGGCCATCATGTAGCCGATACCGGCGGCAACCAGTAAGCCCAGCACGACCGCAATTGTGATCTTGAGGGCCGACCATGGGCGCTCGCCCTGAACGCGTCCTGTGCGCCCGTTCACGACAAAACGATAGGTTTGCCCACGGTACTTGTAGGCGGCCAACCAGACTGGCAGCAGGATGTGTTTGAACGTCACGTCGCGCACCTCGGTATCGACGGCATGTATGCGCTGACGATCCCCGCCAATGTCGAACCGCACATCCCTTTCGATCACCCGCGCCATATGCCCGCGCGCCTGCTGATAGCCGTCCCGCAGTGGCACGGTGTAGGCCTCTGCCCGGAATCCGGCCAGATATTCCGGTTGGTAGGGCTCGAGTGCGGGCAAATCCCAGGGTTCCAGCGCATCAGTATAGGACTTTGGCAGCGAGGTAGAGGCCAGCACCAGCACATCATCGAAAAACCGCGCAACCCTGCCCGATTTCGGCGACCATCGCACCTTGGCCACCTGTTGCTGAACCCGTTTGCCATCGCGCATGACAGTGTGCGTTTCATAATAGACGACGCCACGTTCGCCCCGATATTGCGTCTTGGTATCTGCGTCGAAGGTCCAATAGGGCACATAAATCCCCTGCATTTTCCGACCCTTCCGCGCATAGACTTTCAACCCATTTGGCGCGAACCAAAGCCGACCGAGCCAATTGCTCATGGCCTTGTGTGCGGCACGTTCGTCCAGGGCAAAAGGCAGAACGCCTTTGGGTTTGATATGACGGTTTGTGCCGGTATCGGTAACCACCGGCGTGGCGCAAAACGGACATTCCGCGGCATGCGTGTTTGGATCGAACTCGACCTGAGCCGCGCAGTTCGGGCAGCTCAGAACACGGGTTTCTTCGATCTCACTGTCTGGAAGCCGGTCGGCGATCGCTGCATCAAAGTTCAACTCGCGCAGAGTGGCCGCTCCCCAGGGGCCAGAACCCACAGGTTTCGAATGCCCGCAATGATCGCAGGTCAGTGTGCCGTTGTCGGGATCGAACCGATAATCCGCGCCACATTGGTCGCAGGGAAAACGATGTTCATCCTTGGCCATGTCGTCTGTCTCCGGAGCGATCTAACGCAGTTACGCCCCCGGTGGAGGAGGCGGCAGGATCGTGAACAATTGCGCAAGCTCCTGCACATCGCCGGCCTTTTTCCATCCATCCTGGCCAGCGGTCCAGACGTGGGTGTCACGCGTCAGCTCTCCTTCCGCGGCCATGCGCCCCATCTTGGCCTTGGAAAACGGCCCGCTTGTCTGACCGTCCACGGCGATATGCCATACATGCTCGACGGGAGGTGGGGGCGGCGGTGCCGCCTGCCCTGAGGGCTGTGGGGCAGCGGGGGCGGAACTGCCCCACGGGCCGCTCGGTTGACCCGCTGCCATGTTCGCCATCTGGTTGGCCATGGCCATTCCCATACCCATGCCAAGACCGGCGCCCATGCCGCCACCCTGGCCGGGATTATTGGCCGCCGCTGTCATCGCCTCAGCGGCCGAATACTGCGTGAACTTGCCCAAATCTCCGGCAAGTCCCATCGAGGTGCGCTTGTCCAGCGCAGCCTCAACCGCGGGTGGCAACGAGATATTCTCGATATAAAACTCGGGCATCTCCAGCCCATAGCCCTCCAGAACCGGCGAGACTTCGGCGGCAATCAGTTTGCCCAGATCTGCCGTATTGGCGGCCATATCCAATACCGGGATGCCCGAGCCTGCAATCACGCGGCTGAACTCTTGGACGATGATGTTGCGGATCTGAAAGCTGATCTCGTCCATCGTGAACTCGCCATCTGTGCCCACGATTTCGACCAGAAACTTGGCCGGGTCTTTCACGCGTACCGTATAGGTGCCAAAGGCCCGGATGCGCGTCGGCCCAAATTCGGGGTCGCGCAGCATGATCGGGTTCTTCGTGCCCCATTTCAGATCATTGAACCGGGTGGTGTTGACGAAATAGATCTCGGACTTGAACGGTGACTGAAACCCGTGATCCCAATGTTGCAACGTCGTCAGGATCGGCATGTTGTTGGTTTCAAGCATATAAAGCCCGGGCGTAAACACATCCGCCAACTGTCCTTCATGGACAAAAACCGCCGATTGCCCTTCACGCACGGTCAGCTTTGCCCCGTACTTGATCTCGTGGCCCTCGCGCTCGAACCGCCAGACCATCGTGTCTCGGGTGTCATCAACCCAATGGATGACGTCAATAAATTCTCCGGTCAGAAAATCGAAAATGCCCATTTGGGGTCTCCTGTCCTTGGGGTCAGAGCGATTGCCCTGTCAATTCACGTGCAATGATCCGCATCACGGGGCGCGCGTCTTCTATGGCCACACCAGATTTGAGGCGAGGATCGTAAAGCATCGTCAGCAATTTCTCATCATGGCTTGTCAAAAGCGCAAACTCATCATCGTCATTGAAGATCGACGGTCTTGCGGCGGGGCTGTCATTTGACAAGCCCAGTCCTTGCGCGATCTCTTCGTGGATACAGCTGAGCCGCACCAGATCCGGCAATTCCGCCCGGATCAATGTGACGGCACGAACGTAGTTGAACGGGTTCTGACTGGTAGCAGAGGCGAAGACAAAACAATCGAAATTGGGTCTTGGGTTAGCCATCAGTTCCAGCGCTGATTGGCTGATGCCGGGGATCAAGCTTTTCAACCGACTGACCACATAGGCGCTGTCATCCTTGCCAGCAATGAACACCAGAAAATTGCCCCGCCGGTTGACGGTCGAGATCGGGTGGGATGTCAGTTTGGATAAGCGCTGGGCATAGGCTTCGACCCGGGCCTGATCCTGATCACGCACCTCTGGTGAGACAGTGGGACCAAATTCGGTCTGAAGTCGCACAGGCCCAGACCAGCGGCTAAGCTGCCCATTTGTCTGAATTGTACCAATAGAGATCGAATGATCCGGGTATTCGCTGTAAAACGCAATCGCTTCGAAATTCCGCTCAAGATCGCTGGCGTCATAGGGCGTGTCGGGTCCGCCACCATCGGTGCGCAGCAAACCCCGTGTTAACAGATCCCGTTCGACACGTGCATAGAACCGTGCCAGATCCTGGCTGGCGGCAGAGGGTGGAACATAGGCGTTTGCGGGCACTTCCGCAGGTGAAACTGGCTTTGATTCCGGTTCAAAGGATGTGGTCAAAGCCTCATCACAATTGGCCAGCCCCAGACAAGCGGCCAGCCCAAAGGCGAAATTTCGGTATTTCATCAGCGCCACGTTCCGACCGCCTGTTAGCCTGGTACGGCTGTTCCGGCTGTGTCGCCGGTGCCATCCTGGCGTGCCTTGGCTGAGGCCAGTGTGTCGCGCAGTTCGGCTTCCATCTTTTTCAGATCCTCTTCGGCGGCTGCGCGTTTAGCCTTGCCTTCATCTGCGATCGCCAGGCTTTCGTTGATTGTTCCGATCAGATCGGCATTGGCCTGTTTGACTGCTTCGATGTCAAACACGCCGCGTTCCATTTCCTCGCGGATCATCTTGTTGGAGTCTCGCAGATTGGCCGCGTTCGAGGTCAGCAGTTCATTGGTCAGATCATTGGCATCGCGGACCGCAGCCGCGGCCTCGGCGCTGCGCTGAATAGTGACGGCCTGCGCCAGTTGCGTTTCCCACAAGGGCACCGTGTTGACGAGCGTCGAGTTGATCTTGGTCACCAGCGACTTGTCGTTTTCCTGCACCAGACGGATTGACGGAAGCGATTGCATCGTCACTTGGCGCGTCAGTTTCAGGTCGTGAACCCGACGTTCCAGATCGTCGCGGGCGGCACGCAGATCGCGCAGTTCTTGCGCTTTCATCACTTGCTGATCTTCAGGCGAAGCCTGCACCTCGGCTTCTTTCTCGGGGATGTCATGGCTGTCCAGCTCGGTCAGCTTTTCCTCACCCGCCGCGATATAGAGCGCCAGTTCGTCATAGAAACCCAGCGTCTTTTCATACAGAAGATCCAAGGACTTGATGTCTTTCAGCAGCGTATGTTCGTGGCCCAGAAGATCGTCCGTGATCCGATCGATCTGGCCTTGTACCTCTTCATACTTTGCGGTGAACTTGGCAAAGGGCGCGGCCTTGCCTAGCAGTTTTTCCCACCAGCTGCGTTCGCGGCGTACATCCAGCTCGCTGACCGAAAAGCCGCGGATCGTGGTTACGATGTTGCGCAGGCTGTCCCCCGCGGGGCCTACATCCTTGTTGCGTACATCTGCCAACATCGCCTGGCTGATTTCCTGCAATTCGGTTTGCGCGCCCGAGCCAAAGGCGATGATCGAATTGGTGTTTTCCATATCAATCTCGGCCATGCGCTTGCGGATCTCGGCGCCGACAGGCTCGTCGGCCTCTTCCAGCGGCACGATGTCCGTCTTCGGTTCAGGCAATGCGACTGCTGTGACTTCCTGCACCAGTGTTTCGGCTTCGACCGCCTTGTTCTTAACTGTATCGGACATGGGGATGATCCTCGCTCAAAAAAATGGCCGGTCAGTCCAACCGGACGCCTTCACGCTGCAGCCTTTCGCGCAGCACATCAATTTCAACTGTCATATCGCTGCGGTCGTCCAGCAGCATCTTACGCGTGCGGGCCGCAAAATTCTGTTCCAGGTCGTCCAACAAAGCAGCGTAATCTGCCAAAGCCTGAGGGTCGCGGGTGCGAGCGTACACGTCTGAAAACTTGATGGTCGCGTCGCGGGCCCCCTGAAGATAAACCGTCAAATACTTCCGCGCCCCAGCCAAATCGCGGGGGTCTTCCTCGACTGTCCGGAACAGATCGCGGGCGGTCTCCTGAAACCGTTCCAGGCGCGACTCGATCTGCCGATCGCCCGCGCGTTTTATGGCATCTGTCATTGCCGTCAAATGCGCTTCGGCATCTTCCACGACGCGAGCCACCCGGTCTTGCTGGAACGTGTCGATCCCCTCCATGCCCTTGTCTTTCATCGGGTCCATCCCGAACGACACGGAATGCAGAACACCAGCGGCAATCCCAAACAGGATCGGAGCTACTAGACCTGCTTGTCCATCAAGGAACTCGGTGCGGTAGGCCGCCAAGGCAATGCCCAGGCCGGTCAAAAGACTGGCGAAAATCTTGCGTGGAAAAGACGGTCGGCGGGCCGTGCGCCGCGCATTATACGCGGCCTCGGCGCGCAGGCCCTCGCGCAACAGAAATGCTGCAGAAGTTAGGACGCCAGCGGCGATCAACCCGATGGTCATGCCAATCGCACCGTCGTTCAGAGACAGAAAAATCAATGGTATTGCAGGCAAAAACAACAGGTTCGCGCGTGCGCCTGCCGGTTCGACGCGGGCGCCCTGGAATTGTCCGCGTTGAGTTTGCGGATCGGATGAGGACGGACCGTCGGGGCTGTATTTGCCGCCAAAGCGCTTGGCCATGGCTCACAACCCTCCCAGAAGGCCGGTGCATACACCGAACATCAGCGCAAGCAGCACCACATAGGTCAGTTTCTGAACTCCGCTTCCGGACATGGCACCCCCCAGCTGTGCGCCTCACAGAAAATTTAGGTGAATCGGAGGCTTGGCGCTAGGGGGAAGGTTCGAAAACTGACCTCAACTGCGAGGTTTCTTGCCGATTTGCGTCCGTTTGCGTTGCGATCGGGCGGGGCGCTTGGGTTTGTTTTGGGGATCGGTATTGCGATCCAGGCCAAGCTGGTCGCGCAAAACCTTGCGCCGGATTTCTTCAACTTCACCAGGTTTCAGGTTGCCCAGCTGGAACGGGCCATAGGACACACGCAGCAGCCTGTTGACCACAAAGCCGATATCTTCAACCGCGCGCCGGATCTCGCGGTTTTTGCCTTCGCGCAGGCCGATGGTCAGCCATGCGTTTGCACCTTGCTGGCGGTCCAGCGTGACGGTCATGGGTTGAAACCGCTCGCCCTCGATCACAAGACCTTTGCGCAGGGGCTCGAAATCTTCATCCTTGGGGCGTCCGTTCACCCGCACCCGGTATTTGCGCAGCCAGCCCGTGGCGGGCAATTCCAGCTTGCGTTTGATGCCGCCATCATTGGTCAGCAGCAACAGGCCTTCCGAGTTCAGGTCCAGCCGCCCAACGCTCATGACACGGGGCATGTCCTCGGGCAGCTTGTCAAAAATCGTCTCGCGCCCTTTTTCATCACGCGCGGTTGTCACAAGACCCGTGGGTTTGTGATAAAGCCACAGCCGCGAGGGTTCAGGCTCGGACACCGGTTTGCCGTCGACGGTGATCTTGTCTTTGGCGGTGACATTCAGTGCGGGGCTGCTGATGGCCTTGCCATTCACCGTCACACGACCAGCTTCGATCATGCGTTCGGCTTCGCGACGCGAGGCGACACCGGCGCGCGCCAGCACTTTGGCGATCCGGTCGCCGGGAGGAGGGGTATTGCTCATCCCGTGGCCATAGCGCATCCGCACGGCTTGCGAAAGACAGGTTTCTGATGCAGTCAAAGGCATGAGTTTCAAATCGCATATGCATGTGGCCCTGGCCGAGGCCCGCGCCGCTGGTGCGCGCGGCGAGGTTCCGGTGGGCGCGGTCATCGTCGCACCGGACGGGCAGGTGGTGGCCGCAGCGGGCAACCGCACGCGCGAGTTGTCGGACCCAACGGCCCATGCCGAGATCTTGGCCTTGCGCGCGGCCTGTGCGGCGGCCGGGTCCGAGCGTTTGGTAGATCACGACCTCTATGTCACGCTTGAACCTTGCGCGATGTGCGCAGCCGCCCTGGCCGCCACACGGATCCGGCGGATTTACTACGGGGCGTCTGATCCGAAATCCGGTGGTGTGGCACATGGCGCGCGGGTGTTTTCTCATCCCCAGGCGCATCATGTCCCGGAAATTTATGACGGGATTGCGGGCGATGAGTCGGCAGAACTGTTGCGCGACTTCTTTGCCGCGCGCAGGCCTGCCGCTGACTGAAAGCTATCGGTCACAGCGTGATTGTCTGCATCACCTCAGGCTCAATGACATCGACCCCCGGCAAGGCATCTGTCAGCTCTTGCGCGGATTGTTCGAGGATCGGGAAGGTTTTGTAGTGACAGGGGATCACCGTTTTGAAGTTGAAATACCGCTTGGCCGCATATGCCGCGCCTTTCATGTCCATAGTAAAGTGACCACCCGCTGACAGGATGCCGATATCGGGTTTGTAATAGTCTCCCATCCAGTCCATATCCGCCATGATGTCAGTGTCGCCCGAAACATAGACTGTGTGCCCCTCGGCGCGGATCATGAAACCTACTTCGGTCCCCCCCGTGCGCAGCCCGTCGGGCGTTGAAAATGTCGAGCTGTGCGAGGCCGGGACCATGCTGACCATCACCCCGTTAAGGTTGACCGTTCCGCCCTTGTTGAAGCCGATGGTCTCGATCCCTTCGGCCTCGGCCCAATAGCCCATCAGATCATATTGCCCGACAACGGGGACCTTCAGATGTTTGGCCAGAGGCAACACATCGACCACATGGTCGAAATGCGTGTGGGTCAGCAGGATATGCGTCGCCCCTTCAACCGCCGTGTCATGGCTGGTTTCCGGTAGAACAGGATTGCCCGTCAGCCATGGATCGATCAGCAGGATTTGCCCTTCTGTTTCAATGCGAAAACTCCCGTGTCCCAGCCAAATGATATTCATAGTTCCACCTCCAACAAATCACTTGGACCCAGCCTAGCATCCGCTATGTAAAAATCTATGGAATGGGCACGACATATCGACGGGTATTGCGAGAGGCTGTCTCCCGATTACTGGTCCGAGCCGGTGAATGCAGTGACAAATGCTGCGTTTCTGGTGGCGGCGCTGATCATGTTTGGCCGTGCGCGCGGCAAGGATGCTCCGCTGGCGATGGGGCTTGTTGCGATATTGGCGGCCATTGGGATCGGCAGCTATCTGTTCCACACCCATGCGCAGGTTTGGGCGGCCATCGCGGATACCACACCAATCCTGATGTTTATTCTGGTCTATATCTACGCCATCAATCGCGACATTTGGGGAATGGGGGTTTGGCCCGCTTTGGGTCTGACGGCACTGTTCATCCCCTATGCTGCAGCCACAGTCCCTTTGTTCCAGTTCATTCCGGGTCTGGGCAGCTCGGCTGGCTATGCGCCGGTGCCGCTGCTGATCTTGATCTATGCCGTCCTTCTGCGCCACCGGACGCCACGCCTGGCGCAAGGATTGACCATCGGCGCCTGTATCCTGATCGCCTCGATCACCTTCCGCGCGCTTGATCTACACGTTTGCAACCAGTTCCCTCTGGGCACGCATTTCATGTGGCACATTCTGAATGCCATCATGCTGGGCTGGATGATCGAAGTGTATTTGCGCGGGCGTTCTGCGCGCGCAGAACCCTAGCTGTCGAACGCAGCGGCCAGCGGTTCTGGCAGCGAGAACTCTTGCAAGACCCGCGCGCGCCCTTCGGCGGACATCTTGCGGGCGGTCTTTTCCACGATGCTTCGAACTTTCTCGTCAGAATGCTTGGCGGCGAAGGGTTCGAAATACCATTTCAGGAAAACGAAACAGATCACATCTTCCAGCGCCTGCACGTCTGCGTTTCGCTTGATGCCCTCTTTCCGCAACATGCTGCCAACGGCTCCAACCTCAGCGCTGTCAAATCCCGCTTGCGACATGAACCCCATGACAACATCGGCGTGATGAACCCCCTGCGCCTTGCGCCAGGCCAGATAACCAGCGCGGCCCTCGGGGTATTCTGAGCGTTTGAGTTTCCAGCGTTCAACATGTTGTCCGCGCGCCGCGATCTGCAAAGCATCAGAAGCTTGCGGAAACAATCGATCCAGTTCTGCGCTCATGCGCTGCCCATATAACAGTTCGACAGGTTGGCCGTCTTCTTGGTTTGGGTCTTGAGAGTTGGCTGCGTCAATGGCGTCAAGAACCGCCTGTTTGGGTGTGCTCATGTTTCGCTCCGTTGCCGCTCCCGCAAACGATACACGGGGGACTTCTCTGTCATGCTAGCGGCAAGTGGCGGCGGGTGCAGCCCCGAAAAACGATTGCCGGGCAGAGGGGGAATGCCCGGCAATCGGACGCGCTCATTTTTTGATCTGCGATTTGTCCTCTGGCTCCGGTTTTGGAGCGGGGTCGGGGAAGGACAGGCTGCGGGTCACGTTCGAGGCGTCAATGTTCTGCGCTACGGCTGGGAAGGAAAAGGCGGCAGTGGACAGGACAAGTGCGATCACAAGCGGTTTCATGTTTGTCTCCATGACTGATAGGGTCTCTGTGAAAATGAAATGAACAGTACAGTTCACTTTTTCAAGAGCAAAAGTGAACTAATCGGTTTATTTTCAAATTCATATTTGGCAGCAAGTTGTGCAAGGCCGAGACCTTGACTAGTGCCTCAAATCAAGTGCGTTGCTCAGCAGTCTTGCGGCTGTTGCGGCAGACGGGTAAACGCCCCCTAACGCTTATGAGGGAAACCGATGTCGATTGACCAAAGTACTGCCGCCAAAGTGGCCAAACTGGCCCGCATCAAGGTTGAAGATGACGCGCTGCCTGCGCTGGCATCAGAATTCAATACGATCCTTGGATTCATCGAGCAACTGAATGAGGTGGATGTCGACGGCGTCGAACCGATGGTTTCGGTGACGCCGATGCGGCTGAAACGTCGTCAGGACGAGGTGACCGACGGCAACCAACAGGACAAGATCCTATCAAATGCGCCAGATGCCCGCGAAGGGTTTTTCGCTGTCCCCAAAGTGGTGGAGTAAGTCATGAGCGAGTTGAACAAACTGGGCCTGGCCGAAGCCCGTGACGCATTGCGCGCCGGTGATGTGACCTCGGTCGAACTGACCGAAGCGTGCCTGAAGGCCATTGATGACGCGGACGCGCTGAATGCGTTTGTCCACAAAACCCCTGAGATTGCGCTGGAGCGCGCCAAGGCGGCAGACGATCGCATCAAGACAGGCGATGCGCCATCCATGTGCGGATTGCCCATCGGCATCAAAGATCTGTTCTGCACCAAAGGCGTGCCTTCGCAGGCGGCGTCAAAAATTCTGGACGGATTCAAGCCTGAATACGAATCCACAGTCTCGCAGCAATTGGCCGATGCCGGTGCCGTAATGCTGGGCAAACTGAACATGGACGAATTCGCAATGGGCTCGTCCAATGAGACCTCTGTTTACGGCAACGCTGTCAGCCCCTGGCGGCGTGGCAATGACGATGCTCAGCTTACACCGGGTGGTTCGTCGGGTGGGTCGGCTTCGGCAGTGGCCGCCGATTTGTGCCTGGCAGCGACGGGTACAGACACCGGGGGCTCGATCCGTCAGCCTGCAGCTTTTGTAGGCATCACGGGTATCAAACCGACCTATGGCCGTTGCTCGCGCTGGGGCATTGTGGCCTTTGCGTCCTCGCTGGATCAGGCCGGTCCGATGACCAAAAACGTCCGCGATGCCGCGATCATGCTGGAAACGATGTGCGGTCACGATCCTAAAGACTCGACAAGTGCCGAACTCGCTGTTCCGGATTTCGAGGCGATGCTGACCGGCGATATCAAAGGCAAAAAGATCGGTATCCCGAAAGAATACCGCATGGACGGTATGCCCGCCGAGATCGAAAAGCTCTGGGCTGATGGCGCCGAGATGCTGAAAGCTGCTGGTGCCGGAATTGTCGATATCTCGCTGCCGCACACTAAATACGCGTTGCCTGCGTACTATGTGATCGCGCCTGCCGAGGCATCTTCGAATCTGGCTCGCTACGACGGCGTCCGCTATGGCCGCCGCGCGCAGTTGGCGCAGGGCGACGGCATCACCGAGATGTACGAGAAGACCCGTGCCGAAGGCTTTGGCCCCGAAGTCCAGCGCCGCGTAATGATCGGCACCTACGTGCTGTCGGCGGGCTTCTACGACGCCTATTACAACCGTGCACGTCGGGTGCGGACGCTGATCAAGAAAGACTTCGAAGATGTCTTCGCCGCCGGCGTCGATGCAATCCTGACCCCCGCCACGCCCTCGGCGTCCTTTGGTCTGGGTGAAATGACCGATGCCGACCCCGTTCAAATGTATTTGAACGACGTCTTCACCGTCACAGTGAACCTGGCCGGTCTGCCCGGCATATCCGTGCCTGCCGGGCTTGACGGACAAGGGCTGCCCCTGGGGCTGCAACTGATCGGCCGCCCGTGGGAAGAGGGCGATCTGCTCAACACCGCTTATGCGCTGGAAGACGCAGCCGGTTTTGTGGCCAAGCCCGGGAAATGGTGGTAAGCCTGTCACACAGGCAAACTATTACAAGTCGGAGCAGCCATATGCGCAGATGGATCTTGATCCCCGCTTTTGGAGCGGTCGCGGCATGTAACACAGTGGCCCCGGTGGCCAGCACCGGATTCAATACCCCAGAGTATCAAGCTCAGCGCGAGGCGCAACTGTCGGGCCAAGGGCTTGCGGGCAACCCGCTGGACCCTCCGGTGCCGGTTTCGCAACAGCCTCTCTCAGCGCAGGGCACCGTCACACCACTGCAGGGTGGCTCAAGTGCTGAAGATATTGCCAACCAGACGGCTTTGGCCCTGGCCAATACCTCGGGGCAACCTGTTCCTGCGGCTCCGGTAAGCAATCCCGGTATTTCGGATGAGCAGGATTTCGAGGCCGTGTCCAACCGCCGCAGCATCGAAACTGACGCCGCCCGTATCGAACAGAACCGCCAAACCTACGAGGTCGTCGCTCCCACGGCGGTGCCAGAGCGCGGATCCGACGGGCAGCCCAATATCGTAAAATACGCGCTCAGCACTTCGAACCCGGTGGGTACACAGCTCTACAGTCGCGCGGGCTTTAACCTGCAGGCCAAGGCCCAACGAAACTGCGCGCGTTTCCCATCCGCCGATCAGGCGCAGATCGAGTTTCTGTCCAGCGGAGGCCCACAGCGAGACCGCAAGGGGCTTGATCCCGATGGTGACGGCTATGCCTGCGGTTGGGACCCGACACCGTTCCGCAGTGCCGTCAACAACTGATCCCCTGACGCCTATCTGGCACCCGTCTCCAAATTTCGGCCCGCGCCGGGATGGGCTGACGCCCACTTTGATTGTTCTGCACTATACCGCGATGGACAGCGCCAATGCCGCGCTGGATCGGCTTTGCGACCCAGAGCACGAAGTCTCGGCGCATTATCTGATCGGAGCAGATGGTGCTTTGTGGCAGATGGTCGAAGAAAAGGACCGCGCCTGGCATGCCGGGGCAGGGGAATGGCAGGGTCAAAGCGACATCAATTCCCGCTCCGTCGGGATCGAGTTGGACAATAGCGGCGCGCAGCCCTTTTCTGAGCCCCAGATGAGTAAGCTAGAAGACCTTCTGCGCCAGATCATGACTCGCTGGTCCATCCCATCCTCAGGCGTCATAGGTCACTCGGACATGGCCCCCGGTCGCAAGACCGACCCGGGCCCAAAATTCGACTGGCTGCGGCTGGAACGCCAACACCTGGCCGAACCGCGCGCGACAAATGCCCCGCTCGAACCCTTTACGCAGGAAGAGTTTCGTCGGTGCGCCAAAGCCGCGGGTTTTTCCGCGCCCACAGACGACCAGACTCTGCTCGACGCCGTGCGCCTGCGATACCGACCCTGGGCCAAGGGCCCGCTCTGCGCCAAAGACTTCTCGGTACTGAGATCTTAAGCCTGATCCCTCTTCTTCTGTTTAGAAATACCTCGGGGTTGAATTGGCCGCAGGCCAAGAAGGGGCTGGCCCCTTCGCACCCCAGCCGCTCTTGACGTCGCTGGGCGTAGCGCATACCCCGCCTCTGCGCGGAGGGCCGGATGGCCGCTGGGGCATCCGCCCGAGAGGAAAGTCCGGACTCCACAAGGCAATGGTGCCGGGTAACGCCCGGGCGGGGAAACCCGACGGAAAGCGCCACAGAAATCAAACCGCCTTTGGCCTTGGCCATGGGTAAGGGTGAAACGGTGGGGTAAGAGCCCACCGCGCCCCTGGCAACAGGGGTGGCACGGCAAGCCCCACCAGGAGCAATGCCGAATAGGGTCCCCGCGCGGGCCGGTCGGCGCCTGCCGATACCGCCGCTAGGCACGCCTTGGCCGAGAGGGACCGGGTTGGCAGCTTGAGCCGCGCAGCGATGTGCGGCCTAGAGGAATGGTCATCAAAGGGGGCAACCCCTGAACAGGATCCGGCTTACAGGCTCTCCGCGCGTCATGTCCCGATGGCTTCCACACAGGCGACGCCCGGTCGCTGATTGATCAGATCTTGAATCTTGCTCTGCCTTCTGTGGACTGTTCGAAAAATGCGGGAAACTGGTATACATCTTGGCACAGACAAGGTGCAGGGCGCTGACACCCGTTTTATTCGCTGCATACTGGGGACGCACGATTGGCGTGACCAAGCGGATGCAGACAAAAGAGGGAGGAACACAATGAGCTTTATGAAAGCACTGGCCTCGGTCGCAGTCGGATTTGCGGCTGCCAAGGGTTTGGAGAAATACAAGCAAATGGGCGGAATGGCCGGTCTGCAGGACATGATGCAGGGCGCCGGTGGTGGTTTCGGCATCGAACAACTCGGTAAGATGGCCGAACAGTTTGGCATGCCCGGCGGGGCCTCGGGCCTGCAGGACATGCTTAGCAACATGGGCATGACCAATGCCGCAGGCGCAGCTGGCTTGGGCGGTCTGATGAACGCGATCCAGGGTGCAGCGCGTACTGGCGGGCAGCATAGCGCCGAGATGATGGACACGGTTATGCGTGGCACCCCTGCTGGCGCCGCGATGGAGGAGCAAGCCAAACTGATGCTCAGGGCGATGATTCAGGCGGCCAAATCAGACGGTGAGCTGGACACGCAGGAAAAGGAAACCATCCTCGGAGAGCTCGGCGATGACATCAGCGCAGAAGAGCGCGCTTTTGTACAAGAGCAATTGAACGGCCCGATTGATGTGATGGGGCTGGCGGCAGATACCGCAGCTCCGATGCGGACCCAGATCTATGCGACTTCGCTGGCAGCGATTCGTCTGGATAACGCACAAGAGGCAGCTTATCTGCGGCAGCTTGCCACCGCGTTGGGATTATCCAAGATCGACCGAGACCAGATTCACACCTATATGGGGGTGCCAAACCTCAAGGATTAGCCTGGCACGCCATTGTACGTCTGACAGGCGCGAATGTCCTTGACATGGCTGGCGCAGGGCGTAAAAGCGCACGCTCATAGGAATTCAACCGAAAGGCCCCTGCCTTTTCGGACGCAGGAGATAATCATGGCGAAGCCGACGACCATCAAGATCCGTCTGAACTCGACCGCGGGCACGGGCCACTTCTACGTGACCAAGAAAAACGCGCGCACCATGACCGAGAAAATGACCATTCGTAAATACGATCCGGTTGTTCGGAAACATGTCGAGTACAAGGAAGGCAAGATCAAGTAATCTGCCTGTCCGCTTGGACGAATGTACAAAGCCCGGCTGAAAAGCCGGGTTTTTTGTTGCATCAGGTCCACCTTTTGACCGGTCCTGCTGAACTGGGGCCGTTGCAGAGGCGCATCAGGGGTGGAATCATTCTTTTGCGCAGTGGCTTGCTTTTTGACGCATCGTGACCTTACGGTCGGCCCAATCGTTCCAAAATGTTGAGCGTCATGAAAAAACTCTTGATCCCCGTACTCGCCGTTGCGACCCTCGCAGCCTGCGAAGACCCCTTTAATCGTGAAGGTGTTGGTTTTACCGGCATTGATGGTGAGCCGCGCACAATCTCGGATGTCGAAGGCGCCGCAGCCTTTGTGCCACCCGCAACCAACGTTCCCGCCGAATTGGCAGAATTGCCGACCGTCGCGGTAAGCTCTGACCAGACCGAAATGGTCAAGGTCGCTGGCGTTGCGATCGACAATGGTGGTCGTACCCCGGGTGATGCGGTCGAGCTGGTTGGCAGCAGCACACCGCTTTTCCTGAGCACGGTAAGTGTGAACGGGACGTTGTTTGGTGTGGTCAGGACCAGCAACAACAGCGTCAAAGTTGACAACACAGTCGGTTCGAACTTTGGCAATTTGACCGAGCAATTCACCGGTTGTCTGCCCGCAGGTGACGTGTTCCGCAAAGGATCATCTTCGCGCAGCTCGGGCTTTGCTGTGCCGCTGAACTGCAGCTGATAAGGCTGCACCCGAGATTTTAATCACAGGCCCGCGCGATATCGCGGGCCTTTGTCATTTCAGGTAGTCGTCTGCGCGCCACTCTGCAAATAACCCAAAGCGTACACATCGGGCATCGACAGCCCAGTTTGCATATGGGCCGCCATCTGCCGATCATCGGGCAGTGTGGCATAGCGCGCAGGCTGATGTGCCAGATGCAGATCATAAACCTGATGCAACAAAGGCAGCAAGCGATGGGCTTGGGCGGGGAGTAACTGTCGGACGGGCATATAGCGACTCGCAAACAAAAAGGGCGGGCCTATTCGGACCCGCCCTTTGTCTTGGAAAGTAAGCCGCGTTATTCGCGGTTGCCGAAGAGCTGCAGCAGGAACATGAACATGTTGATGAAGTCCAGATACAAGCTCAGCGCGCCCATGATGGCGGCTTTGCCCAGCCATTCCTGATCGCCCGAATGGGCCATTTGCAGGTATGTGGTCTTGATGTTCTGGGTGTCATAGGCTGTGAGGCCCGCAAAGATCAGAACACCGATCACCGAGATCGCGAAGGCCAGAGCCGACGACGCCAGGAAGATGTTGACCACCATGGCGACAAGCAGGCCGATCACACCCATGATCAGGAAAGTTCCCATCGCCGACAGGTCTTTCTTGGTCGTGTAGCCGTAAAGCGAAAGGCCGGCAAAAGCGATCGAAGTGATCAGGAAGACCTGAATGATCGACTGACCTGTAAAGACGAGGAAGATCCAGCTGATCGACACACCCATAACGGCAGCGAACACGTAGAACACCAGCTGTGCGGCGGCAGCCGACAGGCGGTTGATGCTGGCGCTAAAGCCAAAGACAAACAGCAGCGGGGCAAACATGATGACCCACTTCAGGGGCGACGCGAACAGGCTGTATCCAAACGATGTAAGATAGGTATTTGCGTTCAACTGAGCAGCCGCCGCCGACGGGTCAGTCGTTGTCGACAATCCGGCAATAGCCCAGGCCGCTGCAAATGTGATCAGCATGCCCACGGACATCGTGCCGTAGACCTTGTTCATATGGGCGCGCAGGCCCTCATCAATCTCGGCAGCGCGCGCGCCGGCCGCCGTCCGGATCGTGTCGAATTGTGCCATAAAAGGGTCTCCCTTCAAATTGTTCCAGCCCCGCCCGCTTGTGCGACCAGGTTTCTCGATAAATATCGGAGAGTCGGATACATGTTTCAAGGGTTTTAGGTTTAATTCTTACTGAAATGGTGGAGAAATCCGGTGGCAGCGTTCCGGCTGCCACAAGACTGTTTCGATACGCTGATTAATACAGCTCTTTGAGCCAGTTATCCGGCACATCCCAGATGGGACGTTTCGCCTCTTTGCAGGCTTCATCGCGCGTCACGCCAATATCTTCAAGCGCGTGTTCATCCAAATGAGCAAGGGCGCGTCGTTGCCGGGCAAGGCTCAGCAGGCTCCAGAGGCTCCGCAACGTCCATACACGGCGCGCGCGAACGGCTTTTGAAAGCGTAAGTTGTGTCATGGTCTGCTTCCTTTCGTCCTTGTGATATTTTCACCGATTTAAATCAAACCTATTGATGTATATGCGGTGATCTGTGATATATTGAAAACGAATGTTTTTGATGTGAACCATAAAGGATTGTGAAATGAGAAATCTGGATATCACCACCTTGCGCTCATTCGTTGCCGTGGCCGATCATGGCGGTGTGACGCGCGCCGCCGGGTTTCTGCACCTCACACAATCGGCAGTTTCGATGCAGTTGAAACGTCTGGAAGAACTGTTGGGGCTTGAGCTTTTGGACCGCAGTGGACGTACAATTGCTCTGACCGCATCAGGCGACCAACTGCTGGCTTATGCGCGCCGTATGGTCGCCTTGAACGATGAGGTCATCTCAAAGCTGACAGACCAGGCCTTTGAAGGTGAGGTGGTGCTGGGGGTGCCGCATGATATTGTTTACCCAGCAATCCCCCGCGTGCTTCAACGTTTCAACGCAGACTTTCCGCGGGTTCGTGTGCAACTGGTCTCGTCTTACTCATTACAACTGAAAGACATGTTCAATCGCGGTGAATGTGATCTGATCCTGACCACCGAACCATCGTCAGCAGATGGTGCGGAAACCGTTGCCGAACTGCCGTTGCGATGGATTGGTGCTCCGGGCGGAACTGCGTGGCGCAAGCGCCCGATCCCGCTGGCTCTGGGGCGCCGCTGTTTGTTCCGGCCACAGGTTATCGCTGCCTTGGATGAGGCAGGCATATCGTGGGAACTGTCAGTCGAAACCGAAAACGACCGCACTATTGAAGCGACCGTTGCAGCCGATCTTGCGGTCCATGCGATGCTTGACGGGACCGAGGCCGCCCATTTGGAGCAGATCGACTCGGGTGGGATCCTGCCCGATCTGCCCGCCCACAAGATCAACCTCTATGGTGGTGGGAACAAGCGTGGCGCGGTTGTCGATGCTTTGGCCGCTCTGGTGCGTCAGAACTTTCGGATGCTGGGAGGGACTCCGTTGCGCGCCGTCGTTGGGTGATGCTGGTCAGGGAGTGATGACAACTTTGCCTGTCGATTTGCGTTCGGCCAGCAATTGCAGGCCCTGCGCTACCTCTGACAGGGGCAGGGCATGGCTGATATGGGGTTTGATCTTCCCCTCGCTATGCCAGCGAAACAGGGTGGCCAGGCTGTCTTGAATGATCTGCGGGCGGAATTTCAGATAGCCGCCAAAATAGACCCCGATGACCGAGAGGTTCTTAACCAGCAAGTGATTGGCCGGAATCTGCGGCACCGCGCCACCGGCAAACCCAATCGGCAAAAGGCGACCTTCTGGGTTGGTCGCCCGAAACGCTGCTTTGAACACATCGCCGCCGATCGCGTCATAGACCACATCTGCGCCCCCCAGCGCCAGGACGCGTTCGCGCAAGTCCTCATCTGCGTCAATCAGGTGATCTGCTCCGGCCTGTTGCGCGATGGCAAGTTTCTCGTCCCCGCGTGCCTGAGCGATCACCGTGGCCCCCATCAGCTTGCCGATCTCGATGGCGGTCAATCCGACACCGCCCGCAGCGCCGGTGACCAACAAGGACTCACCCGGTTGCAATCGCGCACGGTGATGCAAAGCAATGTGACCGGTGCCATAAGCGATCTGGATGGCTGCAGCGTCCTCGAAACTCATCGAATCGGGGATGCGCGTGACCCTGTCGACGTCAAAAACCCCAAACTCGGCAAGCCCGCCCTGACCGGAAAACACAGCGACCCGGTCACCAACGCTGAGATGCACAACCCCAAAGCCAACCTCATCCACCACACCCGAAATCTCCATGCCCAGCGTGAAGGGTGCAGGTGGCGTGTCCTGGTAGGTTCCCTTCTGCATCAGCAAATCTGCGAAATTCAGCCCGCAGGCTTTGATCTCAACCCGCACCTGTCCATGTTTCGGGCTGGGTGTCGCAAGGGTGCTTAGAGTTGGCGTCTCACCCTGCGCGCTGATCCGATATGCCTGCATCGTGCTCCTCCGGTTGCGCGTATAGGCAGATGACCGCGTGCAAATGTCAATTCCTTCAGGTCCTTCCTTGGCGCGCCAGCGGCAATCTGAGGCAGCTTTTGCAAGGTACAACCGCAAACAACTATTCTGTGATTGCGACTCAACCTTCTTGAAAAATATTCAGAATTCGGCAATATTGTGGCGTGGTGCCGAACGGGGGGGTACGTTCCGGGTTAGGACGTTCTTAAGCGGTCGCCTGCATGTTTTGCGGGAGGGGGCTCTGTCGTGTTTGCCGTGCGGTTGTTTGAGTAACAAAGGAGAATACCAATGACCCATCACGTTGATGTCCATGTGGGCAAACGCGTCCGGCATCGCCGCTGGCTGATTGGCATGACCCAACAACAGTTGGCGCAGCAAGTTGGTATTAAGTTTCAGCAGATCCAGAAATATGAAACCGGGGCCAACCGGATAAGCGCATCGCGCCTGTGGGATATTGCCGAAGCTTTGGATGTCCCGGTCAGCTTCTTCTTTGAAGGGCTTGAAGAATCCGCCAAAGATGATTCGCTGAAGAAATCTGTTCCCGCAGATTTGATGGGTGACAAAGAGGCACTTGATCTGGTGAGGTCCTATTATTCGATTCCGGAAAACCAGCGCCGTCGTCTGTTTGAACTTGCGCGGGTGCTGAGCGACGTCGCCTGATCCTTTTGATCTACGCCGTCTGGCGGGGTTGACAACGCAGCGCGGTCACCGCACGGCTTGTGCATGACGATAGCTCATCCAAACGATCTTGAGATCGCCCATAAAATGGCCGACGCAGCCCGCGCGGCCATTCTTCCTTTCTTTCGTCAGCCAGATCTTGCGGCTGACAACAAACTTGAGTCTGGGTTCGATCCCGTCACCGCAGCAGATCGCGAGGCTGAAAAGGTGATGCGCGCGATACTGGCACAGCATCGTCCAGATGACGGCATTCTGGGCGAGGAATTTGGCGCCAGCGAAGGCACGAGTGGGCGGACCTGGGTGCTGGATCCAATCGACGGAACGCGTGGATTTATCAGTGGCACACCCACATGGGGGGTTCTGATCGCCTTGGGGGACGGTTCAGGGCCCAGCTTGGGGGTGATCGACCAACCCTATATTGGTGAGAGATTCGCGGGTTTTGAAGGGCAGGCCGTTTTGGAAGGTCCCGCAGGGCAACGCAAACTTGCCACCCGTCAGACGCGGGATCTGGATCAAGCCATTGTGTTCACAACCTTTCCTGAGGTCGGAACACCCGCAGATCGTGATGGGTTTCGTGCTGTATCGCAGCAGGCCAAACTGACCCGCTATGGCATGGATTGCTATGCCTATGCGCTCTTGGCCGCAGGGCAGGTGGATCTGGTAATCGAGGCGGGACTGAACCCGCATGACATTCAGGCCCCAATCGCGCTGATCGAGGCGGCGGGCGGGGTGGTGACAGATTGGCAGGGTAACCCCGCCCATCTCGGAGGGCGCGCACTGGCCGCGGCGAACCCTCAGATCCATGCCAAAGCATTGGAGATCCTGCGTCAATACTGAAGCCATTGCCGACGAAACCGGCACGCGCTACGCTGGCCTAGGCTGGTTCTTACGCCCGTTTTCCACCAGCCACGCACTCCATCTTATGAGGCGGGCACAGCATGGAGCGCGCGAAATGACCGAAATCCTGATCCGAAACGCTGATGTCATCCTGACAATGAATGACGCGCGGGAAGAACTGACCGGCGCGGATCTGCTTTTGCGCGACGGTAAGATCGCGCAGATCGGCCATGGTTTGACCACCAACGGTGAGATCCATGACGCATCGGGTTGCGTTGTGACCCCGGGTCTCGTGAACACCCATCACCACCTTTATCAAACCTTGACCCGCGCGGTGCCGGGCGGGCAGGATGCGCTGCTCTTTGGGTGGCTCAAGACACTCTATCCGATTTGGGCCAGATTTGGGCCCGACCAGATGTTTACCTCGGCGCAGATTGGGTTGGCAGAACTGGCGCTATCGGGATGCACGCTCAGCTCAGATCACCTCTATCTCTACCCCAACGGCGCGCGGCTGGACGACACGATCGCGGCGGCAGCCGAGCTGGGCCTGCGCTTTCACCCCACACGCGGCGCGATGAGCATTGGGGAAAGCAATGGTGGATTGCCGCCCGACAGCCTGGTGGAAGCCGAGCAGGATATCCTGACCGACATGATCCGCGTGGTCGCTGCGTTTCATGATTCAGCAGAAGGATCGATGTGCCGCGTCGGGCTGGCCCCATGCTCACCATTCTCGGTCAGCCGCGAATTGATGCGCGATACAGCATTACTGGCGCGCGACAAGGGAGTCATGCTGCACACCCATCTGGCCGAAAATGACGAGGATATCGCCTATTCTCAGGCGCAATTCGGCTGCCGACCGGGGCAATATGCCGAAGATCTGGGTTGGACGGGCTCGGACGTCTGGCACGCCCATTGCGTCAAGCTGGACGGGGCCGAGATCGATCTCTTTGCGCGCACCGGTACCGGTGTCGCTCATTGCCCCTGTTCGAACTGCCGCCTGGGCTCGGGCATCGCTCCGGTACGTGCTATGCGTGATCGCGGTGTCAATGTGGGGCTGGGGGCGGATGGTTCGGCCAGCAATGACAATGGCAGCCTCATCACCGAAGCGCGGCAAACGCTGCTGTTGCAACGGGTTGTCAACGGCGCCGATGCCATGTCTGCCCGCGAGGCGCTTGAAATCGCCACACGTGGCGGCGCCGACGTCTTGAACCGCCCCGACTGCGGCCGCCTGATGCCAGGCAAGCGCGCCGATATTGCGATCTGGGATGTCAGCGGTATCTCAAGCGCCGGCAGCTGGGACCCGGCAGCGCTGCTTTTGGCGGGTCCAACACAAGTCAAACACCTGTTTGTTGAAAGTCGACAGATCGTGCGCGACGGGGCCATAGCCACAATTGATCTGCCCCGCGTGGTCGAAACCCAGAACCGCATGGCGCGCGCGCTGGCCAACTAGCGGGATCCCTACTTCATCTGGCCAAGACTACTCCCGCCGCAGGCCCGTTTTCACGCCCCAACGCGCGCACCGCCGATCCAGACGTCAGAAATGGCCCGATCATCCCCCATCATGATGGTTGGAAACACCGCCTCCCAAAACTCGCTGGCATGGGCCTCGCGTTGGGCAATATCCGGCGTAGAGGCCAGATCCAGAACAACGAGATCCGCTTCCATCCCGACAGCGACATTCCCGATACGATCTTCCATACGAAGGCTGCGTGCCGACCCGGCAGTGCCAAGCCACAGCAATTGCGCCGGATGCAGCGGACGCCCCCGCAACTGCCCGATCTCATAGGCCGCTGCCATGGTTCGCAACATGGAAAAACTCGACCCGCCGCCAGTATCGGTGGCAAGCCCGATCCGATGACCATCTGCGATCAACCCGTTCATGTCGAAAAGGCCCGAACCAATAAATGTATTCGATGTCGGACAGTGGATCAGCGCCGCATCAACCTCGCGCAACCGGTCCCTCTCGCGCGGCTCCAGATGGATCACATGACCATAGAGCCCGCCGCGCCCCAGCAGGCCAAATTTCTCATAGGTATCCAGATAATCGCGCGCGTCCGGGAACAGGGACCGGACCCATTCGATCTCATCGGTCTGTTCGCTCAGATGCGTTTGCATCAGACAATGCGGGTACTCGGCCCAAAGTGCCCCCAGCGCTTCCAACTGCTCAGGCGTAGATGTGGGGGAAAAGCGCGGCGTGATGGCATAAGACAGCCGGTCGACCCCATCCCATTTCTCGATCAGGGCTTGAGATGTGTCATAGGCGGTTTTCGGCGTGTCGCGCAGCCCTTCGGGTGCGTTACGATCCATGCAGGTTTTCCCGGCCACCACTCGCTGGCCGCGCGCCTGGGCTGCGGTAAAGAACGCATCCACGCTTTCAGGGTGAATCGTGCAATAGCTGCACATGGTGGTGGTGCCATGCGCAGTGGTCAGGTCCAGATACCGGTTGGCGATCATCGCGGCATAGTCGGGATCGCCGAACTTCATCTCTTCTGGAAAGGTATAGCTGTTCAGCCAGTCGATCAGGCGCTTGCCCCAGCTGGCGATGATTGCGGTCTGCGGGTAGTGCACATGCGGGTCAATAAAGCCGGCCATGATCAGATGGTTCCCATAGTCACGGACATCTGCCGTTGGGTGCGCGGCTGACAATGCGTCAAATGTGCCGAGCGCGGCGATACGTCCGTTTTCGATCAGAACTGCCTCGTGAACCCGCGCTGCTGCATCCGGGTCTTCCTCAAAAGGCGACGCCTCGAAACTCAGGATTCGCCCCTTCAGCAGCGTCGATTGCGCCATGGACCGTGCTCTCCGAACAAAATTGAACCGGGCTTTACCATAAGGGTGCGAAACTTGCGGGTAAATCGAAGCATTGTCATTGTTTTCCCGTAGCTGCTTCTTCTATTTAGACAGCAATCACCAACGTAAGGGGCAGCGTATGACGACAGGCAATGACGAAGTCAGACCCGACGTGACCCGAGAGGACGACGCCTATGCGCTGGATCGTCGGACCGTAGCGGCGATTCTCTATGCTGTGGACGTTGAAGATCGCGACAAGCTGATCGAATTGATGGAGCCGCTGCACCCAGCCGACATTGCCGACCTTCTGGAGCAGATCAACCCGTTTGATCGGGCACGTCTGATCCGGCTCTATGACCAGGAATTCGACGGCGACATCCTGTCGGAACTGGACGAATCGGTTCGCGAAGAGGTCATCAGCGTGTTGCGCCCCGACGTTCTGGCCGACGCGGTGCGTGAGATGGAAAGCGACGATGTCGTTGACCTTCTCGAAGACCTGGAAGAGCCGCAACAGGAAGCCATCCTTGGCGCTCTCGAAGATTCCGAACGGATCGCCGCCGAACAGGCCTTGTCTTACCCGGAAAACTCGGCCGGTCGCTTGATGCAGCGGGAAGTGGTGATGTCGCCCGAGCATTGGACCGTAGGACAAGCCATTGATTTCATGCGGGCCAACGACGATCTGCCGGACCAGTTCTATCATGTGGTTCTGGTGGACCCACGCCTGAAACCCGCGGCGCAGGTCGCGCTGGGCAAGCTGATGGCGACGCGTCGCGAGGTTCCTTTGCTGGAAATCGTGGCCGATGAATATCACACCATTCCTGTCGATCAGGATGAGGAAGACGTGGCCTATGCCTTCAACCAGTACCACCTGATCTCGGCTCCTGTGGTGGACCCGGACGGGCGTTTGGTGGGCGTGATCACCATCGATGATGCCATGGCTGTGCTGGATGAAGAGCACGAGGAAGATATCCTCAGGCTGGCTGGTGTCAGCGATGAAAGCTCAATCTCGGACAGCGTGGCCGCCACCAGCCGACGGCGCTTGCCCTGGCTGGCGGTCAACCTGTGCACAGCGATTTGTGCGTCGTTGGTGATTTCTCAGTTCGAGGCGGCCATTGATCAGTTGGTGGCGCTGGCCATCCTGATGCCGATCGTGGCCTCGATGGGGGGCAATGCGGGCACACAATCCCTGACCGTTGCCGTGCGCGCGCTGGCGACACGCGACCTGACCGGCTCAAACGTGATGCGCGTGATCCGGCGCGAACTGCTGGTCGGACTGCTGAACGGTCTGTGCTTTGCGATTGTTCTGGGCACGGTGGGTATGTTGTGGTTCGATTCACCTTTGTTGGGGGTCGTGATCGGCTCGGCTTTGGTGGTGAATATGATCATCGCGGGCTTTGTTGGGACAGTGGTCCCGGTTGTTCTTGATCGCTGGGGTGCGGATCCTGCGCTGGCCTCGGGAACCTTTGTGACGACAACCACAGATGTCATGGGCTTTTTCCTGTTCCTTGGATTGGCCAGCGTGGTGCTGCTGTGATGGACCTGATCGAAATCAAAGCCGCTGCCCGGAAAGAGGCGTTTGCCCGCCGCAAGGCAGCCTTTGATGCGCGCGCGCCCGGAGGAGCAGGGCGCCTGTCCGAAGTTCTGGCGGGGTATCGCGGCGTGCCGCTGTCAGGCTATATGCCCATTCGGACCGAGATTGATCCCTTGCCCGCCATGGCCGAGGCCTCGGCTTATGGGCCCGTTGGCGTGCCCGTTATTCAAGCGGCAGAGCAACCGTTGAAGTTTTCCCGTTGGACGCCAGAGGGGGCTTTGAAAGACGGGCCGTTTGGGGCGAAAGTGCCCGCGCAAGACGATTATTTCGAACCCGAGATTCTGATCGTACCGCTGGTGGCCTTTGACGCAAGGGGCGGTCGCCTGGGCTATGGCGGTGGATTTTACGACCGCACGCTTGAAGGACTGCGTGACAAACGAGCCACGCTGGCCATCGGCTTTGCCTTTGATGTGCAAGAGGCTGCGGGTTTGCCGCTGGAGCCGACGGATCAGCCGCTGGATATGGTGGTCACCGAAAGCCGAGTGCTGACGTTCTAGAGCTATTGCATGTTTTCGGCGCGGAAAAAGTCCCAGGCGTCCTGCTGCATCCCATCCGCCAATGTGCAAGTTCCGGTCTGACCGTCTGCGCCGTCCTTGATCTCATATTTACCGCCTTGTTCGATGCAGTAGGTTGCCGCCGGGTTCGCCAAACCCGTCGCATTGTCATCAGCGGCTAGTTGATCACAAGCGGCCACGGCCAAAAGGGCCAATGTAAGAAGGGCACTGCGCAGCATCGAGGTTCTCCTGAAATACAAATCTGAATACGTATCGGTTTTCAGTATAACGACTTGTGATTGCACAAGACCACACTTAGGACAGTCTCTATGAGAATTTTGTTTCTGGGTGATGTCATGGGCCGCGCCGGACGCGCGGCGGTGCAGCAACATTTGCCGCGTCTGCGCGACGAATGGCGGCTGGATTTTGTCATTGTGAACGGCGAAAACGCGTCGAACGGGATGGGTCTCAGCGGCGATCACGCCAAGCTGTTATTGGATGCGGGAGCCGATTGCCTGACTTTGGGCGATCATGCCTTCGACCAGAAAGACATGCTGCAATTCATCGAAAGTGAGCCGCGTATCGTACGCCCGGTCAACTTTGCAAAAGGCGCACCGGGCCGGGGGCATCGTCTGTATACGGCCCCGGGTGGGCGCAAAGTTTTGGTTGTGCAGGTCTTGGGGCAGGTCTTCATGAAGCGGCCCTTTGATGACCCGTTTTCAGCCATCGAGCCGATCCTGAAATCCCATCCGCGCGGCGGTCAGGCGCAGGCGATTATCGTCGATATGCATTGCGAAGCAACGTCCGAGAAAATGGCAATGGGCCATTACTGCGACAAGCGCGCGAGCCTCGTTGTTGGAACACATACGCATGTCCCTACGGCCGATGCTCAGATCTTACCCGGTGGGACAGCCTACCTGACGGATGCAGGCATGTGTGGGGACTACGACTCGGTTATCGGGATGGACAAGCAGGAACCGATGCGTCGCTTTATCACGGGAATGCCCAAGGCACGGTTCACCCCGGCGAATGGCGAAGCGACGCTCAGCGGTGTTTTTGTGGAAACCGATGACACCAATGGGCAGGCCAAATCTGTTCAAATGGTACGCGTTGGCGGACGATTGCAGCAGGCGGGGCCGGAATAGATCACGCAGGGCTTGCTCTGACATCTGCAATGCAGGACACTATCGGGCAGGCACGTAGGCCCGGGTTTGGACTGAAAACCAAGAATGCAATTTCTTCAACTGACAGAGACAGGCAGCGCAATTCTGGCGCTGGTCGTTGTCGCGGGCATGTTCATCATGTTCCTCCGCGAGGTCTATCCCACCGAGGTCGTCGCCATCGGAGGTGTCGCGCTGATGCTCGTGACAGGGATTTTGCCCTATCAGGATGCTTTGCAAGTACTGTCAAACCCCGCGCCTTGGACCATCGGGGCGATGTTCATCATCATGGGCGCTTTGGTGCGCACCGGTGCGTTGGATGCGTTTACCTCGGTTGCGCAGAAACAGGCGCAGGTGAACCCGAAACTGGCCATAGCTCTGTTGATGAGCTTTGTGGTCTTGGCCTCGGCCGTGGTGTCCAACACACCCGTGGTCGTCGTGATGATCCCTGTGTTCGTTCAGATCGCACGGACTCTTGGTGTGTCTGCGTCCAAGCTTTTGATACCGCTCAGCTATGCGGCCATTCTGGGCGGCACGCTGACCTTGATCGGAACGTCGACAAACCTGTTGGTCGACGGGGTGGCGCGGGCACAGGGCCTGACGGCGTTTTCGATCTTTGAGGTCACACCACTTGGAATCGCACTGGTGATTTATGGCATGTTCTATCTGCGTTTTGTCGCTCCTCGCCTGCTGCCGGATCGTGACAGTATGGCGACGATGCTGAGCGACCGCTCCAAGATGAAGTTCTTTACCGAAGCCGTCATCCCCCCCGACAGCAACCTGATTGGCCGCGAAGTAAGCGGTGTGCAGTTGTTCAAACGTCCCGGCGTGCGTCTGATCGATGTGATCCGGGGTGACGCGTCACTGCGGCGCAATCTCAAGGGTGTGACCCTTGAGGTTGGCGACCGCGTGGTCTTGCGCACCGCAATGACCGAGTTGCTGAGCCTGCAGAGCAACCGCGAACTGAAACGTGTCGATCAGGTGTCAGCGGTCGAAACCAAGACAGTCGAAGTTCTGATCACACCGGGTTGCCGCATGGTCGGGCGGACCTTGGGGGCCCTGCGTTTGCGGCGTCGCTACGGTGTTTACACTTTGGCTGTGCATCGCAGAAACCAGAATATCGGTCGTCAGTTGGATGAGCTGGTGGTTCGGGTAGGTGACACGCTGCTTTTGGAAGGTGCGCCTGCTGATATCCAGAGGTTGGCGGCGGATATGGATATGGTTGACGTCTCGCAACCATCGGCCCGTGCGTTCCGGCGCAGCCATGCTCCGATTGCAATCGCTGCCCTGACCGGGATCGTGGTTTTGGCGGCTATCGGAGTGGCACCGATCCTGTTGCTTTCGATCCTAGCCGTCGCAGTGGTTCTTCTGACCCGGTGCATCGACGCGGATGAGGCCTTTTCCTTTGTCGAAGGGCGGCTGTTGGCGCTGATCTTTGCCATGCTGGCCATCGGGGCCGCGCTGGACGCCTCGGGTGCGGTCTCGTTGATCGTCGAGGCAGTGGCGCCGGGTTTGGGTATGCTGCCCCCGTTCCTGATCGTCTGGGCGGTTTACCTGCTGACTTCGGTCCTGACCGAGCTTGTGTCGAACAACGCCGTGGCCGTTGTTGTCACGCCCATTGCGATCGGGCTGGCGCAGGCCGTTGGGATCGACCCCAGGCCGCTGGTCATCGCAGTCATGGTGGCTGCGTCCGCTTCGTTCGCAACGCCCATTGGCTATCAAACCAACATGATGGTTTATGGCCCCGGCGGGTATCGCTTCACCGACTTTCTCAAGGTCGGTGTACCGCTGAATCTGACCGTTGGGCTGCTGGCCTCGCTTTTGATCCCGCTGATCTGGCCGCTTTGAAACCGGCGCGGAATTGCCGATTTTCGCATCCGGGGGTTGTAGTTCTTCATATCATCACAATCTGTTTGCCATATGTATCGGCAACTGAAGGGTCCAAAGATGAAACGTCCCCTAGCGCAAGCGACAAGCACAGCAGTTTTTGCCGCTTTGGCGGGTTCTGCTTTTGCCGGAACAATCGAAGGTTCGGCATCCTATCGTGAACGCATCGCCACACCCCCGGATGCCACGCTATATGTCGAGTTGCAGGACATCTCTCGGGCGGATGCGCCGTCAGTTACCCTGTCGGCCAAGCGTTATGCTCTGACCGGAGTACCGGCACAATATGAACTCAGCTTTGATGTCGCCCTTATCAAAGAAAACCACAGCTATGCGGTTCGAGGCTCGATCTTTGTTGGCGACCAGTTGTTGTTTACAACAGATACGGTCTATCCGGTGCTGACGAACGACAATGGAACCGTCGCCGACCTGATGCTGGTGCAAGTGCAGGGACAAGAGGTGGCATCGCTCGACAATACGAAATGGTCACTGATCGGGATCGACGGCGTTGCGCTTGAAACTGACAGGCACCCCGAACTTATGTTTGACACGGATGGACAATTCGGAGGCACTGGCGGCTGCAATCGCTTTACCGGCCAGGCTGAGATTTCCGGGCAAAACATCACGTTCCCGGACAACATTGCCGCCACTTTGATGGCGTGCCCACCCGAACTGGAAGAGGTCGAACGGCAGTTCTTTGTTACCCTGCAAAAGGTCGCGACCTACGCGCAAGCCGGCGATAGCCTTGTGATGCTGGACCGCAGCGATGCACCCGTGCTCAAATTCGTCCGCATCCCATAGCCCGCTTACGCAATGGCGCGCGACCGGCCCGCGTTGCGACCCGAGAAGATACAACCGCCCAAAAACGTGCCTTCCAGCGCGTTATACCCATGGTATCCGCCGCCGCCAAAGCCTGCGACCTCACCCGCCGCAAACAGGCCGGGAACAACCTGCCCATCAGCACCGATCATCTGACTGTCCAGATTGGTTTGCAAACCGCCCAGGGTCTTGCGGGTCAGGATATGCAGTTTCACAGCGATCAAGGGGCCGTTGGCCGGATCCAGGAACCTATGGGGTTTGGCCGTACGGATCAGCCGGTCACCGCGATAGTTTCGCGCAGCCAAAATGGCCATCATCTGCGCATCTTTCGAGAACGGGTTGTCGACCTGAGAATCCCGGGCTTCGATCTGCGCTCGCAGATGGGCTTCATCGATCAGGCCTCCCCCAAGGTGGTTCATACCATTGACCAACTCGGTCAGTGTATTTGCCACAACGAAATCTTCGCCCTTTTCCTTGAAAGCCTCAACCGGAGCCGTTGCTTTGGAACCGGACAGGATGCGCTGGCGGATCACTTCTTTCCAACTGCCCGAGGTGAAGTCGGGGTTCTGCTCTGACCCGGACAAGGCGAATTCCTTCTTGATCACCTTCTGTGTCAGAACGAACCAGCTGTATTCGTAGCCTGTTTTCAGAATCTCGCGCAACGTTCCCAACGTGTCAAAACCGGGCAGGCAGGGCGGTAGCAGCCGGTTGCCGCGTGCATCGAACCACATGGAGCTTGGGCCGGGCAAAACGCGTATGCCATGCGAAGGCCAGATCGGATCCCAATTGCGCACACCTTCGGTGTAATGCCACATGCGGTCGCCATTGATCACATGCCCACCCGCCTTTTCCGAGATCGGGATCATCCGACCATCCACATGAAACGGAACTCCCGCGACCATATCCTTAGGCGGTGCGCCAAGCCGCTCGCGCGGCCAGTTCTTGCGCACCATCTCGAAATTGCCGCCAATACCGCCAGAGGTTACGATGACTGAGGGTGCATAAACCTCGAACTCGCCGGTCTCATCGCGGTTGGTCTTGGCACCCTGCGGGGCGGTATCGTCCGCCAGAACCTCGCCCGAGACGCCTTTGGCCGCACCGTTTTGCATGATGATGTGGCTGACCTGATGACGAAACCGCAGTTGGATCAGCCCGGCACTGACATGTTCACGCACGCGGCGGATGAAATGTTCCAGAACACCCGGACCCGTGCCCCATGTGATGTGAAACCGGGGCACCGAGTTTCCGTGACCGTTGGCATAGGATCCACCCCGTTCAGCCCACCCCACAATCGGGAACCAGCGCAGGCCCATCTGGTGCAGCCAAGGGCGCATTTCGCCCGACGCGAACTCGACATAGGCCTCGGCCCATTTGCGTGGCCATGCGTCTTCGTCGCGATCAAACTGAGCACTGCCCATCCAGTCACGCATAGCCAGATCCTGGCTGTCGCGAATACCCATGCGGCGTTGTTCGGGCGTGTTTACCATGAACAGGCCGCCCAGGCTCCAGAACGCCTGACCACCCAGAAAGTGTTCCGGCTCTTGATCGACGATAATCACCGACTTGCCGCGATCCCCAAGCTCGGCAGCAGCAGCCAGCCCGGCCAGCCCAGCACCAACGACAATCGCATCTGCAGAGTTATTGGTCATCGCGTGTCCTTTCAGCGATTGCGGAACCAGGCAAGGAAAGGCAACACGACCACATACATGGTTATTCCATAGACAGCCGAGGGCAGCGCCAGCGGGCTGAACCCGCTTTCAGTGCCAGTTATCAGCGCGGCCAGTGTTATGCCCAGCGTCGAGTTTTGAATCCCCGTTTCGATCGAAATTGTTTTACTCTCGGTCCACGACAGTTTTGCGGCACGTGCCAATCCAAGCCCGATCAGCAAAAGCGCGATGTTCAGGGCGATTAACCCTGCGCCCATTCTGCCCAGGTTTTCAACGAAAAGCTGCCAGTTCCCGGCCAGCGCAGCGATCACGATCAGTACAAACAGAACAGTTGCCGCTTTTGACAAAGGGGCATCAACCCGGTCAGCAAAGCCGCGCGCGAAGTGGCGCAGGCTGACCCCGATGGCGACGGGCAGCGTTGTGATCAGGAACATGGCGACTGCCAAACCGGTGATCGAGACCTCAGGCGCGTCAGACCCCATGAAATGGTTGATCGACCATGCCGCCAGAATAGGCACGGTCAGGATCGACAAAAGGCTGATCACCGCCGTCAGGCTAACGGACAGCGCCACATCAGCCTTCGCCAGCTTTGACAGAATGTTGCTTGTCACACCGCCCGGACACAGGCTGAGGATCATAAAGCCCACCGCGATCTCGGGCGGCAATGCGAAAAGCGTGACAGTGATGAACGCCGCAATCGGCAACAGCAGAACCTGACACACCGCGCCAATGGCAAAAGCATGACCTCGCTGCAGAACACGGCGAAAATCGGCGACCTCAAGCCCGATCCCCAAAGACAGCATGATGATCGCCAGAGACAGGGGCAGGCCCACGCCAATCAACAAGTCCACTTCCCACTCCTCCCAAAGCCACGTCAGGTCAGCCTATGCGAGGGGGGAAGGCTCAGGCAACAGCGCCGTTAGGTCAGCCGTAGCGTTGCACGAAACGGCGCAGGATTTCGCCGGGCTGGGTGACGGTCGCTGAATGGCAAAGGTCGATCAGCTTTTGCGCATCTTCCGGAGGGAAATAGCCGTAATTTTTGTAGATATTGATACGGTGTTCGAAATCGGCAGCATCGGCTTCGGGGTGAAACTGAGTGGCATAGACGTTTTGCCCCCAGCGGATCATCTGAATCGGGCAGGGGTCGGACGCGACCAGATGCACGCAGCCATCGGGCAGGGATTGCACCGCCTCTTTGTGGCCGACAAAGGCCTCGAAACTTGAGTGTAAACCAGCGGTCAGCGGGTCTTGGGCCCCGTGTTCCGTCAGTCGGCATTCAGAGGGGCCCACCGGCTCGCCATATTGACGTTTACTAACGTCACCACCCAGATGCGCGGCGAGAATGCCCAGCCCATAACAACATCCCATATATGGATGATCCTGCGCCGTGATCTGAGGCATCAACCCCATGATCGCCCCTTCGATCTTGGTGTCCAACGCAGATTTACTGGCCGGGTCGTCGCTGACGCAGCCTGGCCCGCCCCCAACGATCACACCGGCATAATCCATCACTTCCAGCCCGGCGGGCAAGTCTTCACGGTCCAGCCGAATGCGATGGGCGCGCTTGGCGTCCAGACCCGCGCGGTTCAGGATCGACGCAAATTCGGCATCAGATGCCTCGGTTTCCGGGCGCAATTGCAGGATCAGGAATTTTTTCATGTTTGGCTCATACTTGTCACAGCGGCCAAAACACAAGGATGGCGGGGACTGAGACGGCGATGATCAGGATCTCAAGCGGTAGGCCCATGCGCCAGTAGTCGCCGAAATGATACCCGCCGGGCCCCAGAACCAAGGTGTTGTTCTTATGCCCGATCGGAGTAAGAAACGCTGCTGAGGCCGCGACGGCGACGGTCATCAGGAACGGGTCGGGCGAGACACCCAGCGTTTGCGCCATCTGGATACCGACCGGGGCCGCGACGATGGCCGTGGCCGTGTTGTTCAACACATCCGAAAGCGTCATCGTCACCACCATCAGAACGGTCAGAATGGCCCAGGCGGGCAGGCCGTTTGTGATCTGGATCAGCGCGTTTGCGATCAACTCGGTCCCTCCCGAGGTCTCAAGCGCGCTGCCCAGCGGTATCATCGAGCCCAGCAGTACCACCACCGGCCATTCGATATGGTTGTAGATATCGGCGATTGGCATGATCTTGGTCAGAACATAGGCAATGACCACCAATCCCAATGCGATGGGTAGGTAAATCAACCCGATACTGGCGGCCAGAACTGCCGCAGCAAACAGCCCGATGGCCAGCCCTGCTTTGTCATTGGCGGTCACGTTCAGGCCACGCGTCGCCAAGGGCAGGCATCCCAGCCATTCGGTCACATCCGTGCCGCGATCTCGGGGGCAGAGCAATAGCAAGATATCGCCCGCCTCAACCTCGGTCTTGCGGACCTGTTCGGTGATCTGGCGCCCCTGACGCGATATCCCCATCAACACCGTGCTTTGCCGCCAGGCCAGCCCCAGCCCCTGCGCAGTGCGCCCGGTGATGCGGGCGTTTTCAGTGGCGACGACTTCGATTACTTCAACCCCGTCGCCCTCGGCCGTGAGCACCTCCTGGCGCCGCGTGTCCGAGAAATCGAGATTCAGGGCTGCGCGGAACTCATCCAGCGCTTCGGGGCGGGCTTCCAACACCAGCGCGTCGCCCTCTTTCAACGTCGCATGGGCCGAGCGCCCATATCGCCGCTTGCCATCACGGATCAGGCCGATAATGGCCACATCCGACTTTTCAGCAGCTTCGTAAAGCTCGCTGACGCGCTTGCCGATATGGGCGGACTCGGCGGGTATCGTAAGCTCGGCGATATATTCCGCCAACGCTTCGGAGGTTTCTTTTTGCGGCCCTCGGTTGGGGATCAACCGCCAGCCGATCAATGCCACGAAGGCCAGCCCTGCGATGGCCGCCAAGCCACCGACAGGCGCGAAGTCGAACATCTTAAAGGGCTCGCCCAGCGTTTCCTGCCGGATCGAGGCGATGATGATGTTCGGTGGGGTTCCGATCAACGTGGCCATACCACCCAAAATCGTGGCGAAACTCAGGGGCATCAGCGTCAGGCCTACGGAACGCCCCGCCTTGCGTGCGGTCTGAATGTCGACGGGCATCAGCAGCGCCAGCGCAGCCACGTTGTTCATGAAGGCCGACAGCACCGCACCGATCCCGCCCATCAGCGCGATATGGGCACCCAAGCCGCGCGAGGCATCCACCAGACTGCGCGTGATCAAGAACACCGCGCCCGACCGGACCAGGCCGGCAGAGACTACCAGAACCAAAGCGACAATGATTGTGGCAGGATGACCAAATCCGGCAAAGGCGTTGTCGACGGGCACAACGCCCAGAACAACGCCGATCATAAGCGCCGCAAAAGCCACAAGGTCATACCGGAAGCGACCCCAAAGCAACATGCCAAAAACAGTGATGAAAAGGGCGAAAAGAATGATTTGATCTGTCGTCATGGCGCTACCATACCCGCAAGGGGACGTCTCGCAAGCCGCTCTCTTGATCCTGCCCCCCGCAAACGTCTATATGAGCGCCGAATACGCAATCACGATGACGAGGACGCACCATGGCAGGCCATTCCAAATGGGCCAATATCCAGCACCGCAAGGGACGTCAGGACGCCGCGCGGTCCAAGCTGTTTTCCAAACTGTCGAAAGAGATCACGGTCGCCGCCAAGATGGGCGACCCCGATCCCGACAAGAACCCGCGCCTGCGTCTTGCGGTGAAAGAGGCCAAGTCGAACTCGGTCCCCAAGGATGTGATCGACCGCGCGATCAAGAAGTCGGTTGCGGGAGAAGGCGATGATTACGAAGAAATCCGCTATGAGGGCTACGGCCCCAATGGCGTCGCGGTCATCGTCGAAACAATGACCGACAACCGCAACCGCACCGCCTCGACCGTGCGTTCGACCTTTTCAAAAAATGGCGGCAATCTGGGTGAAACCGGTTCGGTTGGCTTCATGTTCGACCGCAAGGGCGAGGTGGTCTATCCGGCCACGGCAGGGGATGCCGATACCATCTTTGAAGCGGCCATCGAGGCTGGTGCCGAAGATGTCGAAAGCTCGGAAGACGGCCATATCATCTGGTGCGCGGATACTGATCTGAATGATGTATCGAATGCGCTCGAGTCTGCGCTGGGCGAGTCTGAGTCCACCAAGTTGATTTGGAAGCCTACGACCACGACCGAGCTGGGTCTGGAAGATATGCAAAAGCTGATGAAGCTGGTGGACGCGCTGGAAGACGATGACGATGTGCAGCGCGTAACCACAAACTTCGAGGCCACCGACGAAGTAATGGCACAGCTCTGAGCCACGTCCGACAGAATTATTGTTCAAACCCGGCCTGTTGAGCCGGGTTTTTCATTTGCACCGCTTTCGCCCGCGCGCTTAGAGTTCAGGTGCATGGCAGACGAACAACAAGATCTCAAGCGACGCAACCTGCCGGTTCTGGCCGGGCAAAGCATTCTGTCTCAGGTGGCGTGGACACTGGGCAGCCCGTCGGTTGTTCTGCCGTTTCTTGCCGTGTCTCTTGAAGTTCCAATGTTCCTGGCAGGCGCGCTTGTGTCCGTGCGCATGGTCGGCAGCATGATCTCGGACGTGTTTCTTGCGCAGCCCATCGCGGCGCAGAGACGAAAGAAGCGTGGTATTGCGCTGACTGAAATTGCAATCGGCTGCTGTTTGTTCATGGCCATTCTGATTGCCTCGGTCGGGCATGTTCCGCTAACGGCTGTTGCCTTTGTCGCCGCCTTTTTCCTGATTGGGCTGATCGAAGAAGGGCAGGCACTGATGTTTTCGGATGTCATGGGCGATCACCTGAGCTCCAAGGCCCGCATGGTCGTGAATTACCTGCAGCTTGGAGTTGGCGGGTTGGGGGCGATCGGGATCGCTTTGGTGGTCCATCAAATCACCAAAGACAACCCGCCATTCTCGCGCCATTCGACGGTCATCGCCGTATCCATCGCATTCTTTTCGCTGTCTGCCCTTTGCATTCTGGCGATGGCAGAAAGGACTGTGGATCAGGATAAAGAAAACGCGGCCCCAAAATCGCGCCGAACACTGCGGCAGGTTGTTGGAGGTATCGTGGGGATGTTCGAGTACCCTTGGTTCCGCCGCTACATGGTCATGCGCCTGCCACTGGTTGCGGTCACGCTTTCGGTTCCGTTCTTCGCTCTGATCGCCGCCGAAGCGCATCACACATCGGCCAAAGGTCTGACAGCCATGATCGTATCGTCTGCATCAGGTTATTTGGTATCTGCGCCGTTGTGGCAGTTCATCAACCTTAAGTCGCACCGGGCGGTTATGGTGACAGGGACACTCATGGTCGCTGTCACGGGAATAGTCCTATTGGCTTTTCACTACTTGCACATAGACCACCAAGTTCATCTGCATGCGGTTGCGTTATTCGTCGTCTCAGTCGCGGTGACTGGGGTCGGCAGCGCACGAAAACTGTACTTCTTGGACGTCGCCCCCAAGGACCAGCGAATCCAAGGTGCAGCGGCCGTCAAAAGCATATGCCGACTGGTCGGAGTGGTGCTGTCGGCGGCTTTGGCTGCAGTTGCGCATACGAATGAAGTCGCGCTGGCGATCGTGTTTATCGTACTTGTCAGCCTGTGGGCCTCTTTTGCCTGTTTCTGGATCGTGGATCCCAAAGCCTCAAAGACAGTTTAAGCTGGAGGTCTAAGCGCCTGGACTGCCTGCTTTTTCACGGCTTGGGTCAAGGGTTTCAAAGCGAGCCCTAGGATGCGGCCAACCTGCCAGCTCAGGGCAACATCCAGCGGGCTCTCTGGTATGATCTCGCACAGGGTACTATTGCTCAGCCCCTTTTGCACAAGGCGTTCCGGGTTCATACCCCATCCCAGCCCGGCGGTTGCGGCTTCTACAAAGCCTTGGGTGGACGGCACAAAATGGGTCGGGGGCGACAAGCGTTTTCCTGTAACCTGCGTGACCCACTTTTTTTGCAAATTGTCCTTGCGGTTGAATGTCAGGCAGGGCGCGACCTGCAGAGCTTTGGAAGTTACACCATCTGGAAACCATTTGTCTGCAAAGCTCGGGCTGGCCGTCGCCAGGTAACGCATCTGCCCCAGCGAGAATGTGTCGCAACCTGTTATGGTCTGCCCGCCCACAGTGATTGCTGCGCTGACCTCACCGCGTCTGAGCCATTCAGCGGAATGGTCCTGATCATCGATCACCAGATCAAACAGCAGCCCGTCAACCGCGGCCATTGCGTCCATGAACCAGGTGGCGAGAACGTCAGCCGGAACAGCTATGCGCACCCGCGCTGCGCCGTGGTTCTGCTCCAGCGACAGATCACGGTTCAACTGCGCCTCAAGCAGGTCGATGCTGCTGGCATGTTGGGCGATCCTCAACCCCGCAGGCGTACCGGTGCACGGGGTGCCCCGGTGTACCAGCGTCACGCCAAGCCTGTCTTCTAACGCTTTGATGCGTTGAGAGATCGCGGAGGGCGTAACCGACAATTCATCGGCAGCAGCATCGAAGCTGCCATGGCGCAGGATCGCCGCCAGGGCAGACAAGTGGTTGGGATCGAATTGCATTAGTTGTACTTAACCTGAGTAAGAAACATTAATTTGATAGAAGTCCACCAACCCTCTAGTCAACACGGCAATCAAGGGGGTGGCATGTCCGTACCGTTCATCGCAGGGTTTGTTCTGGGCTTTAGCCTTATCCTGGCCATTGGCGCTCAGAATGCTTTTGTCTTGCGCCAGGGGTTACGGCGTGAGCATGTCCTTCCGATTTGCCTGACATGCGCCGTTTCGGATGCCGTCTTGATCGCTGCTGGCGTCGCCGGGTTCGGAACCCTTGCTCAGGCCGTTCCTTGGTTTGAGACCGTCATGCGTTATGGCGGTGCGTTGTTTCTGACCTGGTACGGGCTACGCAGTCTTGCGTCGGCCTGGCGCGGCGGCGCGGTGATGGAGGTGGGCGCGGGCAAGCGTATTAGCTTGCATACCGCCTTGCTGACCGTTCTGGCATTCACTTGGCTGAATCCGCATGTCTATTTGGATACCGTGGTTCTGATTGGGTCTATCTCGGCCCAATATGAGGACCGTTTCAGCTTTGCCGTAGGCGCCATGGTTTCAAGCTTTGTCTTCTTCTTTTCGCTGGGCTTTGGAGCGCGCCTTTTGTCGCCGATCTTTGTGCGCGAAAAATCCTGGCAAATCCTCGATTTGATCATCGGGGCTGTCATGTTGGCGATTGCCTACAAACTTGTTGCCATGTGAAGGGTTGTTGCCCGCTCGGTTTCGGTGTTCAAGCACTGGCATGAATGTATCACCCGCTCCAAACCGACCCGCGGTCGGCATGTTCTGGATGCTGTCTGCAGGGCTGTGCTTTGTGGTCATGACTGCGCTGGTCAAGTCCTTGGGGACCACCATGAACCCGATTCAAGCAGCGTTCTTGCGGTTCGTGTTTGGTCTGGTCTTCCTCTTGCCTGCATTGCAGGCCATTCGAGCAACGCAGCTTACACCCCGATTGCTGACCCTTTTCGGACTGCGCGGAGTGGTGCACGCCCTGGCGGTGATGCTGTGGTTTTTTGCGATGACGCAGATCCCTTTGGCTGAAGTGACCGCAATGAACTATATGACACCGATCTATGTGACCTTGGGTGCCGCGCTGTTTCTGGGTGAAAAACTCGCCTTCCGTCGCATCGCTGCGATTGGGGTGGCGCTGATCGGTGTGCTGATCATCCTGCGCCCTGGTTTTCGCGAGGTTTCGATAGGTCACCTGGCGATGTTGGGAACCGCGTTGATGCTGGGGGCATCCTATCTGTTGGCCAAACTGTTGGTGCGTGACGTCAAACCGGCGGTCGTCGTCGCATATATGTCGATCTGGGTCACGATTGTGCTCATCCCTTTTGCGCTGGCGGTTTGGGTCCAGCCCAGCCTGCGTGATCTGGCTGTGCTGTTCCTCGTTGCCAGCTTTGCAACGGCGGGCCACTATTTCATGACACTTGGGCTTCAGGCCGCACCGGTGGCCGTAACCCAACCGGTCACCTTCCTGCAGTTGATCTGGGCCACGGCGCTGGGCGCGTTGGTCTTTCACGAAAGCGTCGACATCTGGGTCGTGGCGGGTGGAACAGTGATCGTCGCTGCGGTCAGCTTTATCTCGTGGCGCGAAGCCAGATTGAACCGCAAGGCCGTGACACCGCCCGACGTCGAAACCAAATTCTAGCGACACCCACTGACGCTCGGTTCTTGATTGACGAGTCAATAAAAACGCCGTAGCGTTTTGACACGTTGCCTGTGTCTGAGGTGTAGCAATGCCAAAACTCGGAATGGAGCCCCTGCGCCGGGACGCGATCATCAAAGCGACGATCGCCGAGTTGGGTGCGGCCAAATCCCTGGATGTTACTGTCAGCCAGATCGCTAAGCGCGCAGGCATGTCCAGCGCGCTGGCCCATCACTATTTTGGCGGCAAGGATCAGATTTTCCTGGCCGCGATGCGACGCATCCTGTCCGATTTTGGGGCCGAGGCGCGGGCCGAATTGAAGAAAGCCGCTCCGGGTGAACGGGCCCAGGCCATTATCCGGGCATGTTTTGCGCCGTCCTGCTTTACGCCCAACGTGATCACGGCCTGGATGACCTTCTATGTTCTGGCTCAGACCAACCCGGACGCGTTGCGCTTGTGGCAGATCTATCAGGCGCGGATTCGGTCAAATCTGATCGACGCCCTGCGCGCCAAGCTGCGAGACCCTGTTGAGGGTGCTGAAAACATGATCGCCTTGATCGACGGGCTCTATATTCGCGCGGCTCTGACTGCACCAAAAGAACCGCAACTGGCGGTGAACCACGCGATGCGGGTTCTCGACACCTTGCTCGAGGCGGAAAAATGACACAACCCAACATTCTGATCCTGATGGTGGATCAGCTCAACGGAACCCTCTTTCCTGACGGTCCCGCCGAATGGCTGCATGCTCCTAACCTCAAGAAACTGGCCGCCCGTTCGACCCGTTTTGCCAATGCCTATACGGCATCACCGCTCTGCGCGCCGGGACGGGCCAGCTTCATGTCCGGGCAACTGCCCTCGCGCACCGGGGTTTATGACAACGCGGCCGAGTTCCGCAGCGATATCCCCACATATGCGCATCATCTGCGCCGCGCGGGCTATTACACCTGCTTGTCGGGCAAGATGCATTTCGTCGGCCCCGATCAGATGCACGGGTTCGAGGATCGCCTGACCACGGATATTTACCCGGCTGATTTCGGCTGGACCCCCGATTATCGCAAACCCGGTGAGCGGATCGACTGGTGGTATCACAACATGGGATCGGTCACCGGCGCCGGTGTCGCCGAAATCTCGAACCAGATGGAATATGATGACGAGGTCGCCTATCACGCCAAGGCCAAGCTTTATGATCTGGCGCGCGGCAAGGACGACCGCTCATGGTGCGTGACCGTCAGCTTTACCCATCCGCATGACCCTTACGTGGCGCGCCGCAAATACTGGGATCTTTATGAGGATTGCGACCATCTGTTGCCCGAGGTGGCGGATCTGGGATATGACAATCAAGACCCGCATGCGCAGCGTATTTTCGACGCCAATGACTGGCGCGGTTTTGACATCACCGAAGACGATATCCGCAAATCCCGCCGCGCTTATTTCGCCAATATCTCTTATCTGGACGACAAGATTGGTGAGATCCTCGACGTGCTCGAGGCAACCCGGCAGGACGCGATCATCCTCTTCGTCTCGGATCACGGCGATATGCTGGGCGAAAAGGGGCTGTGGTTCAAAATGAACTTCTACGAAGGGTCGGCCCGCGTGCCCCTGATGATCTCGGCGCCGGATCTTCCACCTGGTCGGATCGACACGCCGGTGTCCACGATTGACGTCACCCCGACTCTGGGTGCGCTAGCCGGGGTCGACATGGCTGAAATCGCTCCGTGGACAGATGGAGAAGACCTTGTGCCGCTGGCGCAGGGCGCCGAGCGTACTGCGCCCGTGGCGATGGAATACGCAGCCGAAGCCTCCTATGCGCCGCTAGTGTCCTTGCGCTATGGCAAATGGAAATACAATCGATGCGCGCTTGATCCCGACCAACTATTTGATCTGGACAGTGATCCGCATGAGTTAACCAACCTGGCCGACCGCCCCGAACATGCAGGCACGCTGCAATCGTTGCGGGCCAAGTCCGAGGCGCGCTGGGACCTGGATCAGTTCGATGCCGATGTACGCGCCAGTCAGGCCCGCCGCTGGGTGGTCTATGAGGCGCTGCGACAGGGCGGCTATTACCCGTGGGACTACCAGCCGCTGCAAAAAGCATCCGAGCGTTACATGCGGAACCATATGGACCTGAACATCGTCGAGGAAAGCCAACGCTTCCCGCGTGGCGAATGACCTCTTCATCTTTTCGAAAATACTCCCGCCGGCGGCGTAAGGCTGTCCCAGCGGGCAAGGAGCTATGAGAATGGAAGCAGATTTTGTCATCGTTGGAGCCGGGTCCGCCGGATGTGCGATGGCTTACCGGCTTAGCCTGGCCGGGGCCTCGGTCTTGGTGATTGAACATGGTGGGACTGACGCAGGCCCGTTCATTCAGATGCCTGCGGCGCTGAGCTACCCGATGAACATGCGCCGTTATGACTGGGGTTACCTGTCCGAACCCGAGCCTCATCTGAACAATCGCTGTCTGGTTTGTCCGCGCGGAAAGGTCATTGGCGGGTCGTCTTCGATCAACGGCATGGTCTATGTGCGCGGCCACGCACGTGATTTTGACACCTGGGCCGAGATGGGGGCCGACGGATGGTCCTATGCCGACGTGCTGCCCTATTTCAAACGCATGGAGTCCTGGCATGATGGCGGGCACGGAGGGGATCCAGCCTGGCGGGGCACAGATGGTCCACTGCACGTGTCGCGCGGCCCAAGGGAAAACCCTCTGTTTCAGGCCTTTGTCGATGCCGGGCGACAAGCCGGGTATGAGGTCACAGGTGACTATAACGGGGAAAAGCAGGAAGGCTTTGGGCCGATGGAGCAGACGGTCTGGAAAGGCCGACGCTGGTCGGCGGCAAATGCTTACCTGAAGCCCGCGCTCAAACGCGACAATTGCGAGATCGTGCGCGGCCTGGCGGCCCGCGTCGTCATGGAACACGGTCGGGCAGTTGGGGTCGAACTGGTCCGAGGCGGGCGGAAAAAGGTCATCCGCGCGCGGCGCGAAGTGATTCTGGCGGCATCCTCGATCAACTCGCCCAAGCTGCTGATGTTGTCAGGAATTGGACCGGCAGCGCATCTGGCCGAACATGGGATCAAGGTGGTCGCAGATCGCCCGGGCGTGGGGGCAAATCTACAGGATCATCTTGAACTTTATATCCAGCAGGCATCCCTGCAGCCAATTACGCTCTACAAACATTGGAACCTGATCAGCAAAGGTCTGATCGGCGCGCAATGGCTGTTTACAAAAACCGGCCTGGGGGCCTCGAACCAGTTTGAAAGCGCGGCATTCATCCGGTCGGCGGCCGGGGTCGAATATCCCGATATCCAGTATCATTTTCTTCCGATGGCGGTGCGCTATGACGGGCAGGCTGCGGTAGAAGGGCATGGATATCAAGCCCATGTCGGGCCCATGCGTTCGCCGTCGCGCGGGGCAATCACTTTGCGCTCAGCCAAGCCAGAAGATGCGCCGGTGATCCGGTTCAACTATATGAGCCACGAAAAGGATTGGGAGGATTTCCGAACCTGTATTCGCCTGACCCGCGAGATATTCGGTCAGGATGCGTTCAAGCCCTACAAGGGCAAGGAAATTCAACCCGGCGACGCTGTTCAAAGCGATGACGAGCTGAATGCATTTATCGCGGAACATGCCGAAAGCGCTTATCACCCTTGTGGCACCTGCAAGATGGGGCGGGCTGAAGACCCTTCAGCGGTGGTTGATCCCGAAGGGCGCGTGATCGGGGTGGACGGGTTGCGTGTGGCAGACAGCTCGATTTTCCCGCAGATCACCAATGGCAATCTCAACGCGCCGTCGATCATGGTGGGTGAGAAGATGTCGGATCATCTCTTGGGCAAGGAGGCTTTGCCGAAAGCCAATGATCGCCCCTGGATCCATCCAAATTGGGCAGAGGCGCAACGTTAGGTTTCTGCTGTAAGGAGTATCGTGAAAGGGCAATGTTTCGCATCCGTTTGATCCGCGTCAAAGCCGGTTGGAATAGACGCGCCTAGTCTGCAGTGAAACTGCAATCAAGGAGCGAACAGAATGTCCCATACACCGCATGAACTGGCGGAAGAATTTCCAGACAAAGTCGAAGCGATGAGCCAGTTGAAGCAGACAGATGCACATTTCGCGCGTCTGGCGGACGAGTATCACGAAATCAACCGCGCGGTTCACCGGGCTGAAACCAATGTCGAGCCCATGGAAGAGCTGGCCGAGGTCGAGCTGCGCAAAAAACGCGCGGTATTGAAGGATGAGATCTGGGCGATCCTGTCGAAAGCCTGATTATGTGTCCGAGACCGGGGTGGGGGCTCTGCCCCCGTCGCGGCAGGCCGCGACTCCCCCGAGGTATTTTTGAACAGAAGAAGATTAGGTGACTGTGTAAGGCAGGGTCTTTCGGGTATGGGTGTCGATGGACAAGCGGCGTTCCAGTGGCGGGACCGAGCGTTGATGGCAGTTTTGCCGTTCGCAGATGCGGCAGGAAATGCCGATTGGCTCATAGGAACTGGCGTTATTGAGGTCGAGGTTGTCGGCATAGACCAGCGCTTCGGCGTGGCGCACCTCACATCCCAGAGCTATGGCGTAGCGGCGCACGGGTGAACCAAAAGAACCGCCGGATTTCGATACATCACGCGCCAATGAGATATAGCGCACGCCATCCGGAGTTTCTGCGAGTTGCTGCAGGAAATGGCCCGGCGTCTCGAAGGCGCGGTGGACGTTCCAAAGGGGGCAAGCACCGCCGAAGCGGGCAAATTGCAACCGTGTGGCGGAATGGCGCTTGGTGATAGTTCCCGCCTGATCGACGCGTACAAAGAAGAACGGAATGCCTTTTGCACCGGGCCGTTGCAGAGTCGAGAGCCGATGGGCGACCTGTTCGATCGAGGCGCCGAAGCGGTTGCTGAGTATCTCAAGATCATGGCGGCAGTCCTGCGCGGCAGCAAGGAAAGTGCCGTAGGGCATCAGTGATGCCCCTGCAAAGTAGTTTGCCAAGCCGATTTTGGCGATGGCACGGGCTTCTTCGCTGTGGAATTTTGCGAAGTCCAGTGTTGCCTCAAGCAGCTTATCCTGTTGGATCAATGCGACTTGCAGCAGAATCTGGAACGCTTGCGTAGACGAGGCGGCCCGCGACGAAATCCGCAGACTTTTGCCCGCGGCATCATAGCTGCGGAGGGTTTCGGTATCAGCGAAAGTAACTTGAATGCCTTGGCGTGACAGGCTTGCTATGGCGGCTTGACGGATCCCGCCTGTTTCATCCGCTTGTCTGGCGAAATTCTCGGCGGCGCGGTCGACGGCGTCGATATAGTTGTCACAATAATGGAAAAAGTCCCGCACCTCTTCCCACGGGCTGGCTTGCACGCGTGCGTCTTCGCGTCCCAGCGCTTCGTCTAGCGAGGCCAGGCGCTCGTGGGTTTGTCGATAAACGCGGTGCAATTCGATAAAGGCGCGGGCCAGGGCGGGGGCGTTCGACGCGGTCAGGCGCAAATCGGCCAGGGGTGGTATCGCATCGGCAAAGACTGGATCAGCCAGAGCCTCGCGCATGTCCGAGACCAAGCGTTCGCTGTCCCCGGTACTGAGTTCGGTCACGTCCATACCGAACTCTTGCGCCAACGCCAGAACAACCGTGGTCGAGATTGGACGGTTGTTGTTCTCCATCTGGTTCAGATAGGGCAGGGAGACGCCGAGTTTGGCTGCAAATTCCTTTTGTGTGAGGGTCAGACGCGTGCGCATTTCGCGCAGTTTGGCGCCGGCATAGAGTTTTTGGGTGGCCATGCATCGCCTTTGCAGTTTTTCTGATCTGAAAAACTAACTTTGCAAACCTCGTGTGGCAAGCCGGTCTACAGACCCAATTGCTTTTCGCGCCAGATTACCGCGTTGATGGCGCAGATCGCCAGGATGGCTGTGATCAGCATCAGCCAGAGCAGCGGCATGGCGCCGGTTTCTACGGTTAGCAGCGCACCGGCCAAAGCGCTGAGCGCAGCGCCTCCACCCAGCATGATTGCGCCGCTTAGGCCGGATGCGGTTGCGGCCAGATGGGGCCGGACGGAAAGAGCGCCCGAAGTGGCGTTGGGGATCGACATGCCATTCCCGAGCCCGACAAAGGTCATCAATCCAAAAAAGCTGATTGCGGTTCCAAGCCCTGTCAGAACCAGCGATGCGGACAAGATCACGCCGACAGCGTTGAGCAAGCAGCCCCAAAGGACCATCCGGTTGACGCCGAAGCGTACCGAAAATCGGCCGCTGATGAAATTGCCGAAGAAATACCCCAAGGCAGGAGCACCGAAATAAACACCAACCTGGGCGGCGCTCAAGCCAAAGACTTCGGTTCCGACAAAAGGGGCTCCGCCCAGATAGGCAAAGAAAGCCCCAGAGGAAAACGCCGACGACAGGGAATAGCCCCAGAACCGTGGTGAGGTGAGCAATTCGGGGTATTCACGAAACTGTTGAAGCAAGGTTTTGCCACTGGTCGCTGCGGTTTCGCCGAAATCCCTGTAGGTCAGAATCAGCGTCAGGGCCCCCAGTGCGAAGGGCATCCAGAAATTGGCCTTCCATCCAAAGGTTTCTTCCAGCACTCCACCAATGGCCGGGCCGATCATCGGGACCACCGCCATGCCCATGGTCACATATCCGATCATCGAGGCCGCCTGGTCCTGGTCATACATGTCTCGAACAGCAGCCCGGCTCAGGACCATGCCTACGACGATAATCGCCTGACACATGCGGAAGGCCAGAAAAACCTCGACATTTGGGGCGTAGATGCAGCCCAGTGTCGCCAGCAGGAACAGGCTTAGCCCCCACATCAAGACAGGGCGCCGTCCGGCCTTGTCGGCCACCGGGCCGATCAGAACTTGCAGCACCGCATTGACCAGAAGGTAAAGAGCGACCGAAAGCTGCATGACCCGATAATCAGTCTCAAAGTAGACCGCCATATTCGGCATGCTGGGCAGATAGACATTCATGCTCAGAGCCGAGAGGCCAGAGAGCAGGACCAGCGTCGCAATCGTTGGAGGCGTCCGGCTGACAGCCGATGTTCTGAACTGCATGGTTCACCCATAGAGTCTTGTTTTGAGAATTGCCATGGGCGAATTTGGCTTGCTGTAAGATTTGCTGATTTGCAATTTTACGACGATATATTGCTGAAGATTTGCAAATTTGCCGAATATCGCTTTGGAACCGGCTACACTGTCGGTATGTTCGCGGCAAATTTCATAGGGGAATACCGTCATGAAAGATATCCTTTCCGAACTCGAAGACCGCCGCAGCAATGCGCGGCTGGGCGGTGGGCAGAAACGGATTGAGGCTCAGCATGCTCGTGGCAAACTGACCGCGCGCGAGCGGATCGAGCTTTTGGTCGATGAGGGCAGCTTTGAAGAGTTCGACATGTTTGTCAGCCATCGCTGCACTGATTTTGGAATGGAAAAACAAAGGCCTGCTGGCGACGGGGTGGTGACGGGCTGGGGCACGATCAATGGCCGTATGGTCTATGTGTTCAGTCAGGATTTTACCGTGTTCGGCGGGTCTCTGTCGGAAACCCATGCGCAGAAGATTTGCAAGATCATGGATATGGCCATGCAGAACGGCGCGCCTGTGATTGGCATCAACGACTCGGGTGGAGCCCGGATTCAGGAAGGCGTGGCGTCACTTGCAGGCTATGCCGAAGTGTTTCAGCGCAACATCATGGCCTCGGGCGTGGTGCCGCAAATCAGTGTGATCATGGGCCCTTGCGCCGGGGGTGCGGTCTATAGCCCGGCGATGACGGATTTCATCTTCATGGTCAAAGACACATCCTACATGTTCGTCACCGGGCCAGATGTGGTGAAAACAGTCACCAACGAGGTGGTCACCGCCGAGGAACTAGGTGGTGCCTCGACTCATACCAAAAAATCCTCGGTCGCCGATGGAGCGTTCGAAAACGATGTCGAAGCCTTGGCCGAAGTGCGTCGACTTGTCGATTTCCTGCCGCTCAACAATCGTGAAAAGCCACCCACACGGCCTTTCTTTGATGACCCAGGCCGGGTGGAATCTTCGCTGGACACATTGATCCCTGATAACCCGAATACGCCCTATGACATGAAAGAGCTCATCACCAAAGTGGCGGATGAGGGCGATTTCTATGAGATTCAGGAAGATTATGCCAAGAACATCATCACTGGTTTTATCCGGCTCGAAGGCCAGACGGTCGGCGTAGTCGCCAATCAGCCGATGGTTCTGGCAGGCTGTCTGGATATCGACAGTTCGCGCAAGGCGGCGCGGTTTGTGCGGTTCTGCGACTGTTTCGAAATCCCGATCCTGACGCTGGTGGATGTGCCCGGGTTCCTGCCGGGAACATCTCAGGAATATGGCGGCGTGATCAAGCACGGAGCCAAGCTGTTGTTTGCCTATGGTGAAGCGACGGTGCCCAAGGTCACTGTCATCACTCGCAAGGCTTATGGCGGGGCCTATGACGTTATGGCGTCCAAACACCTGCGAGGTGATTTCAACTATGCCTGGCCCACCGCTGAAATTGCCGTGATGGGTGCCAAAGGCGCAACCGAGATCATTCACCGCGCCGATCTGGGTGACAGCGAAAAGATCGCGCAGCACACGCAAGACTATGAAGAGCGCTTTGCCAACCCGTTTGTTGCCGCTGAACGTGGGTTCATCGACGAGGTGATCATGCCGCATTCAACACGTCGCCGGGTTTCGCGCGCCTTTGCCAGCCTGAGGAACAAGCAGCTGACGAATCCGTGGAAAAAGCACGACAATATTCCGCTCTGACGCACACAGAAGGTCTGTTAGCCTCCGATGATCCGCACCAAAAGACATATCCCCGCGCAAGCTTTGAGGCGCGCGCGCGCGACCCCGGAAAGAGGAGGCCGCATTATGCGGTTCCGGGGTCGTGGATGTGTTTTGGCGATCATGTTGTGCTGTCCGGCCTATGCGCAAAACCTTCTGCCTGTCCCCTCGGGCCAGCCGGTCGAGTTGAACGACGTTTTGCTGGACAACAACCCCGGTGAGCTTTGGGTGCGGTTCCGGTTTGTTGCGCCCAAAATCGGCGCGACCGTCGGGCGTATCACCTATGACATCGCGGCCATAGACATGGCACATCTATGCGAGGCTTTGGCCGTACCTTACGTCGCGCAGCATGGTTTGGATCCGGCCCGTATCGTGATTTCATTTGCAGACCGCGCGCTGGAGTTTGGCGCGTCGACGCCCGAGGCCACTCAGTTCTTTGAAGCCTACCGGTTGGATGACAGCCAGTGTATCTGGGAAGGGCTCTGACCATGACCACGGTTCATGTGCCACAGGCAATCTATTCCACCCTTAGCTCCTCGGAGAATTCAATGGCTTGCCCAGCCTTTTCACCCTTGCGTCGAAATTCGCAGATGTTGATCGGAGAAACACCATGCTGAAGCATCGTGGTTTTCCCGGGCGTCTGACCGGCACCGACTTCCAGTTCACCATTCGTCGCGCGAACCCAAAAGGCGCAACGCCGCTGACCCGGAGAGAGCGTTTTCGGGATCGCAAACCCGCCGACCGACGCGCGGATGCCGCTTTTGTCGAGGCGCTTTGGCTGCATTTCGGCGATCAGCCGTTCGAACGCGGAAACCTGGACGCGGGGCGCCTCAGCTGGCTCTTTGGACGCGAAGTGATAGCGGCAGAGGATCCTTTTGATCCAACAAGTTACGAGGCGCTTCTGGTGATCGACCCGGTCGTTTTGCAGCAATCTTTCCCTGATGTTTTCGATCGGGCCGGGCAGGCGTGACCTTTGCCAGGGGACATATCAATGGGCCAGGCATGGACCGTTTCGGCGCAAATCTGCGCGTGTCCCAATGGAATGGGCGGGATTCAGCCGGAAAGCAATGCGCTGAAATAACGATGTTTGTTTGCTCGGAGGGCGGATGCAACCTACACGTGCCGTGCGGCTCTGTTTTGCCTGCGTCGCACATGCACCTACTATTCCGTACCCCTTCCTTACGCGGGCAGGCATGTGTCCCCCACATTCACCTGCCCGCGCTTTTCTTTGCGCACAAGCTTGCTTGTCGGCGGCGCAAGTTTGCGCATCTGCCTGAAATTGAGCGCGTGTTATTGAATATCAACGCGGATTTCGTGCATCTGACGGCCCAATCGACAAGACAACCAGAAGGGCAGTCATCATGCGTATCTCGCGATTCTTCTTTGTGGCAGCAACCTGCGCGGGCCTTGCGGCCTGCGGCGACTCGACCGGCGAACAGGCCTTGCTGGGCGGTGGCGCCGGGGCCGTTGGGGCGGCTGTTCTCAACGCTGATCCGATTCTCGGCGCGGCCGTCGGGGCTGCCGGTAACGTGCTTTACTGCAAAACCCAAAACAACTGTAACTGACACAGCTATTCGAGGCGCTCGGCGTCTCGATTCTATTCACGCGCAACGCCGCCGCGGGGTTCATGCCCTGGGGTGGCGTTTTTGCGTTTCCCGAACACCAAGCCAAAGGACGTTCCATGTTCAATAAGATCCTGATCGCCAACCGGGGTGAGATCGCCTGCCGAGTCATCAAGACCGCGCGCAAGATGGGTATCGGCACCGTCGCCATCTATTCCGATGCGGACAGGAATGCGTTGCATGTGTCGATGGCGGATGAAGCCGTCCATATCGGTCCGCCCCCGGCCAACCAGTCTTATATCGTGATCGACAAGGTGATGGACGCGATCCGCCAAAGCGGCGCGCAGGCGGTGCATCCGGGCTATGGCTTTCTGTCGGAAAACGCCAAATTCGCCGAAGCGCTAGAGGCCGAGGGCGTTGCCTTTGTCGGCCCACCCAAAGGTGCGATCGAAAGCATGGGTGACAAGATCACCTCCAAAAAGATCGCGCAGGAGGCGGGCGTGTCCACTGTGCCCGGCTATATGGGACTGATTGAGGATGCGGATGAGGCCGTCAGGATTTCCAACGAGATCGGCTATCCGGTGATGATCAAGGCCAGTGCCGGTGGCGGCGGTAAAGGGATGCGGATCGCCTGGAATGATGAGGAAGCGCGCGAAGGCTTCCAGTCCTCCAAGAACGAGGCCGCGAATTCCTTTGGCGATGACCGGATTTTCATCGAGAAATTCGTCACCCAGCCGCGCCATATCGAAATTCAGGTGCTCTGCGACAGCCACGGCAACGGCATCTATCTGGGTGAGCGCGAATGCTCGATCCAGCGCCGCAATCAGAAAGTGGTTGAAGAAGCCCCGTCGCCTTTCCTTGATCCCGAAACACGCCGTGCGATGGGGGAACAGGCCGTCGCCCTGGCCAAGGCGGTGGATTACGCAAGCGCCGGAACGGTTGAGTTCATCGTTGATGGGGACAAGAATTTCTATTTCCTGGAAATGAACACTCGCCTGCAGGTTGAGCATCCGGTGACCGAGCTGATCACAGGTGTCGATCTGGTGGAACAGATGATCCGTGTGGCTGCGGGTGAGGAGCTTTCGATCACGCAGGATGACGTGACGCTGACCGGCTGGGCCATCGAAAACCGACTTTACGCCGAAGACCCGTATCGCAATTTCCTGCCCTCGATCGGGCGTCTGACCCGTTATCGCCCACCGCAGGAGGTCGCTGCAGGGCCGCTACTTGCCAACGGAAAGTGGCATGGCGACGCGCCCGAGGATGACGCAGCGGTTCGCAATGACACTGGCGTCTATGAAGGCGGTGAGATCAGCATGTATTACGACCCGATGATCGCCAAGCTTTGTACCTGGGCTCCGACGCGGGAACAGGCGATCGAGGCGATGCGCGTGGCGCTCGACAGTTTTGAGGTCGAAGGCATCGGCCACAACCTGCCGTTTCTGTCGGCGGTGATGGATCACCCGAAATTTGTCAGCGGCGACATGACCACCGCGTTTATCGCAGAGGAATACCCAGACGGGTTTGACGGAGTGATCCTGCCCGAAGGCGACCTCCGCCGCATCGCTGCGTCTTGTGCGGCCATGCATCGGGTTGCCGAAATCCGCCGCACCCGCGTGTCTGGCCGGATGGACAATCACGAACGCAAGGTGGGCAAACGCTGGAATGTCGCGCTGCAAGGTCAGGAGTTTGATGTATCGGTCGAAGCAGACAAGCAAGGTGCCACGGTGGAATTTGCTGATGGCGAAGCTTTGCGGGTTGCCTCGGATTGGACGCCTGGGGATCAGCTGGCTGAGTTGGATGTCGAGGGCGCTCCGCTTGTGATGAAAGCCGACAAGATCTCGGGTGGGTTCCGCATCCGCAATCGGGGCGCAGACCTGAAAGTGCATGTGCGCCGCCCGCGTCAGGCCGAGTTGGCCAAGCTGATGCCCGAGAAACTGCCGCCTGATACTTCGAAGATGCTGCTGTGTCCCATGCCCGGCCTCATCGTGAAGGTCGATGTCGAAGTTGGGCAGGAGGTGCAGGAGGGGCAGGCCTTGTGCACCGTCGAGGCGATGAAGATGGAAAACATCCTGCGCGCCGAGAAAAAGGGTGTGGTCGCCAAGATCAACGCAGGCCCAGGCGACAGTCTGGCCGTAGACGACGTGATCATGGAGTTTGAATAACCTTGTTCGCCGCTTTGCCATACCATCCAAGGACCCTAGCGCATAACGCTGGCGCCTTGGGGCGTGGCAATCGCGCTCAACCGCCTTCGCGCCGTTCCCGGATTTCACGTTCGCGCAAGGGCGTTTTGTCAATGGACCGCCCAATCTCGCGCACGCTCCAAGGGGAGGGCTTGCGCAGCTTGACCACGCCGTCCTTGTCCACAAACACCATCTGGAAACCGCGCGGGCGCAGCTGTGACCGGATCGGCGAACGCGCGGACGGATCGGTATCCGTCAGGACGATGACGTCCCGGTCGCGCATCGCGTCTTCCCCTTCAAGCAACATATCGATCTGTTGCTGGAACCTTGGGTCGGCCGGGGTGTCTGCAAAGACCACAATAGGGCGTTTGACCCAAAGAAATTCGCTAAGATCGCTGTCGCCTGCGGGCCGAACAAATTCGTCATCCGCAGGCGCAGAGCCGTCGGCGGCCAGCGCGGCCAACGGGAATAGTGCCGAGAAAACAAGGGCAAGCGTTCGTGTCATAAGGCCTCCTGTTCCATCGAATATAACCCGTGTTTGGGGGAATGCGACCGTTGGAATGCAGGATGTCTTCAAAAAGTCGTACATCGCGTGCGCTTTGGTGGGTTAGGCGGATGGAAATCACATTGCATTTTGGTGCGCATCGCTGCGCGACCACCAGTTTTCAGGAATACGTCCGGCGCAATGCAGCGGAGTTGAAACAACAGGGCGTAGCTTTCTGGGGTCCTGAAACCACGCGTGAAACCGATTTAATCGCGTTGAAAACCATGACGGACGCATCGCGGGCCGAGTTGCAACACGAACTGGACCTTTGCCAGTCACGGGGCGTTACGCATCTGTTGGTCAGCGAAGAGAACTTTCTGGGCATGATGCAGCAGAATTTCCACAAAGGAGAGCTCTATCCCGAAGCGCGTTTGCGTGCGCAATTGGTATCTGGCGCTTTTGGCGCGCGCGTGACGGCGATTGCTTTGAATATTCGGGCCTTGAACACCTATTGGGCCTCTCTGGCGGGTTACGCCGCGCGCAACGGCAAACATTTCGGGCCGCATATGCGCTGGCAGAAGATTGCGAAACATGACCGCAGTTGGCGCGGTGTGGTCACTGACCTTGCCGATGTGTTCCCCGGTATTCCCCTTTATGTGCTGCCTTTCGAGGAGTTTGCGGGGCATCCGGATGCGCAATTGGCGCAGCTTTTGCGTTCAAACACCCCCGAGCGGTCATCGAATCTGTGGCTTAGCAAGGATGAAGACGCGAGGCCTCAGGGCCTGAACAGCGCACAGGAAATGAAACTTATGGCGACGTTCGCTGACGATCTAACCTGGCTGGCCGATGGGGCCGATGGGTTGGCCCAACTGTGTTTGATGTCTGAAACAGCACGCGGTGCAGCAGCGCCTGCCTATGACCGAATAGACGAGAGGAATGCGACATGACCGAAACGAAGGACTGGAAAGCGCTGGCCGTGAAAGAGCTGCGCGGTCGTCCCCTGCAGGATCTGACGAAAAAGACGCTGGAAGGCATCGACGTCAAACCGCTCTATACTCAGGAAGATACGGCTGAATTGCCGCATATGGGTTCGCTGCCTGGCTTTGGCCCGTTCACGCGCGGCGTCAAGGCGACGATGTACGCAGGTCGCCCCTGGACGATCCGGCAATATGCGGGGTTTTCGACGGCCGAGGAATCCAACGCCTTTTACCGCCGCAATCTGGCAGCGGGGCAGCAGGGGGTTTCCGTTGCCTTCGATCTGGCCACCCATCGCGGCTATGACAGCGATCACCCACGTGTGGTGGGCGACGTGGGCAAGGCCGGGGTCGCCATCGACTCGGTCGAGGATATGAAAATCCTGTTCGACGGCATTCCGCTGGATCAGGTTTCGGTCTCGATGACGATGAACGGCGCGGTGATCCCAATTTTGGCCAGTTTCATCGTTGCAGGTGAAGAGCAAGGCCACGACAAATCGGTTCTGTCCGGCACCATCCAGAATGACATTCTGAAAGAGTTTATGGTGCGCAACACCTATATCTATCCGCCGGAACCTTCGATGCGGATCATCTCGGACATTATTGAATACACGTCGAACGAGATGCCGAAATTCAACTCTATCTCGATCTCGGGCTACCACATGCAAGAGGCGGGTGCGAACCTGGTGCAAGAGCTGGCCTATACGCTGGCCGATGGGCGCGAATATGTCCGTGCAGCGACCCAAGCCGGGATGGACGTCGATAAATTCGCGGGCCGTTTGTCGTTCTTTTTTGCCATCGGCATGAATTTCTTCATGGAGATTGCCAAGCTGCGTGCGGCGCGGACCTTATGGCATCGGGTGATGACCGAGTTTGGTGCAAAGTCCGAGCGGTCGAAAATGCTGCGCACCCATTGCCAGACCTCGGGCGTGTCGTTGCAGGAACAAGACCCCTATAACAACGTGATCCGTACCGCCTATGAGGCGATGAGCGCTGTTCTGGGCGGTACACAGTCGCTGCACACCAATGCTCTGGACGAGGCGATTGCCCTGCCGACTGATTTTTCGGCGCGCATTGCGCGAAACACCCAGCTTGTGCTGCAGGAAGAGACGGGTGTGACCGATGTGGTCGATCCGTTGGCCGGATCCTATTACGTGGAAAGCCTGACCAATGAGTTGGTCGAAAAAGCCTGGGCCCTGATGCGAGAGGTCGAAGAGATGGGCGGTATGACCAAGGCGGTGGCTTCGGGCATGCCCAAGCTGCGGATCGAGGAAAGCGCCGCGCGCCGTCAAGCCATGATCGACCGGGGCGAAGAGGTCATCGTCGGCGTGAACAAATACCGCAAAGAACAGGAAGACCCGATCGACATTTTGGATGTCGACAATGTTGCTGTGCGTGAGGCTCAGGTGGCGCGACTGGAGCGCATCCGCGCCACGCGTGATGACGCTGCGTGTCAGGCGGCGTTGGACACCCTGACCAAGACCGCCCGTGACGGTGGAAACCTGCTGGCCGCCGCCGTCGAGGCCGCCCGCGCCCGCGCATCCGTAAGAGAGATCAGCATGGCAATGGAAAAGGAATTCGGTCGTCACCGCGCCGAAGTAAAGACTCTGGCCGGGGTCTATGGGGCCGCCTACGAGGGCGACGAAGGCTTTGCCGCGATCCAGAAATCCATCGAGGCGTTTGCCGAGGCCGAGGGCCGCCGCCCGCGTCTATTGGTGGTCAAGATGGGGCAGGACGGGCATGACCGAGGTGCCAAGGTCATCGCAACCGCCTTTGCCGATATCGGCTTTGACGTGGATGTGGGGCCCTTGTTCCAGACACCTGCCGAGGCGGCGCAAGATGCGGTGGACAATGATGTGCATGTGGTTGGCATCTCGTCTCAGGCCGCTGGTCACAAGACGCTGGCACCGCAATTGGTGGAAGAGCTTAAGAAGGCCGGGGCTGAGGACATCATCGTCATCTGCGGTGGTGTGATCCCCCAGCAGGATTACCAGTTCCTTTATGATCATGGGGTGAAGGCTATTTTTGGTCCCGGGACCAACATACCCGAGGCGGCGCAGGATATTCTGGGCCTCATCGGCGAAGCGCGAAACGGATAGTTCGGAGGGCGCTGTCTGCCACCGGTCGCACTGGTGCTCGCTTGCCGCCGAGGGTATTTCTAGCCAGATGAAGACGCGGATCTTTTGGCGTGGGGCGGTCGATCGTAGCTAAGATCGTGTCTCCTGGTGGAGGAAAGACAATGAGACTGGACCATTTGGCGGTGGCAGGAGAGACGTTGGAGGAGGCGTCGGCCCATATTGAGCAAGCCCTTGGCGTGCCGTTGCAAGAGGGTGGCAAGCACGAGAAATTTGGCACCTATAATCGACTGCTTGGCCTTGCGGAGGGGCTCTATCTGGAAGCGATTGCGATCGATCCTGACGCGCCGCAACTGGAACGTACACGTTGGTTCGATCTGGATCGGTTCGCGGGGCAGCCTCGGTTGAGCAATTGGATCTGCAGCGTGCCGGATATTGCATCCTCGCTGTCGATTTTCCCGGATGGTGTCGGAGAACCGATTGATCTGGCGCGTGGGGCCTTGCGCTGGCAGATGGCGGTGCCGCCGAGCGGACGCTTGCCGTTTGACAACCTGTTCCCGGCGTTGATTCAGTGGCACGGTGATCTGCACCCGGCGGGGATGTTGCAGGATCGCGGTTGCCGTCTGACCCGTTTGGTCGTGTTTCACCCTGACGCGCTCGAGCTGGCAAAACTGCTGGGTGAGCTGCAATTCGTGGTCTTCGATACCGGACCTGCGGCGCTGCGGGCGGAGTTTCAGACACCGCATGGGCCGCGCGTGTTGGAATGAATATTCGTAAGGCACGTGTCGAGGATGCAGCGGCCATAGCGAACATCACCAACCCCATCATCCGCGACACGTTGGTGACCTTCACAACGGACGAAAGAGATGTAAGCAGCATTGCCGTCGATATCGAACGGCGGGGGGCTGCGTTTCTTGTGGCTGAGCAGGGCAATGACGTTGTGGGCTTTGCCACATATGGGCCGTTTCGGTCCGGCCCCGGCTATGCACGGAGCTGCGAGCACTCGGTCCAATTGTCGCCCAATGCACGCGGGCAGGGAACAGGGCGCGCCTTGATGGTGGCGCTGGAACAGGTGGCGCGTGCCGCGGATGTTCATGTTCTGGTGGCGGGGATATCTTCGGCCAATCCGGGCGCCGTAGCCTTTCATGCGTCGCTTGGCTTTGTGCAGGTTGGCCGAATGCCAGAGGTTGGCTGGAAATGGGGTCAATGGCTGGATCTGATCCTGATGCAAAAAATTCTTGCTCCGCAGTCATCTGTCGCACCTGACACCGGGGAAACTCCGCGTTAGGGTGCGCCTATGTCGATCTGGACTCGTATATCCGATGCGCTGAGCGCGTTGACCCAAGGTGAAAGCCTGACGGCCGTTTTCGAAAAACTGCGCACCCCGCCCGAACGGTCTGTGGCCTTTACCATTGCCGTCATCGCGCTGGGCGCGAAGATGGCCAAGGCAGATGGGCAGGTGACGCGCGATGAGGTGACCGCCTTTCGGGATGTGTTTCAGATCGCGCGCGAGGACGAGGCCAACGCAGCGCGCGTGTTCGACATGGCCCGCACCGACGTGGCGGGCTATCAGGACTATGCCCGCAAGATCTCGGTCATGTTTTCCGATGACAGCACTACGCTGTGTGACCTGATGGAAGGTCTGTTCCATATTGCTTTGGCAGATGGGTTCTATCACCCGAACGAGGATGAATTCCTGGAACAGGTGAGCCGTATTTTCGGCCAGACCGATGCGCAATTCATGGCCCTGCGGGCCCGGTTTGTACCGGATGCGCCGCACGACCCCTATACGGTTCTGGGTGTACCCCGCGACATGCCCGTAGAGGAAATTCGCAAGGTCTGGCGCAAGCTCGTGCGGGATACGCATCCAGATGCGATGATGGCACGGGGGGTGCCTGAAGAAGCCGTGCGACTGGCCGAAAAGAAGATGATCGATATCAACCGTGCCTGGGACGAAATCAACGGCGCACGGGTCTGAACGATGCGATTGGCGACCTACAATATCGAATGGTTCGCTAATCTTTTCGACCGCAAGGATAGGGTGCTGGTCGATGATGAATGGTCTGGCCGCCATGACGTCACCCGCGCGCAGCAGGCCGAGGCAATTGCCAAGGTTCTGACGGCCTTGGACGCCGATGCGGTCCTGATCGTCGAAGCACCAAATACCGGCAAGTCTCAGAACACCGTGCGAGCCTTGCAGGGGTTTGCCGAAGCGTTTGATCTGCGCACCACCCATGCGGTGATGGGTTACCCAAATGACACCCATCAGGAATTGGCGCTGCTCTACGACGCGAACGTTCTCAAGCCTCGCCACGATCCGGTCGGGGACCCCAGCGATCCAACCGCACCTCGGTTCGATGCGGAGTTCCGCATTGATCTGGATGTAGATGAAACACAGGACGTGGTGCAGTTCTCCAAGCCGCCGATGGAGTTGGCCGTCGAAACTCAAGCGGGAAACGCGTTTCGGATGATTGGCGCGCATCTGAAGTCCAAAGCGCCGCATGGGGCCGGATCGCGCGACGAGGCGATCCGGATATCGATCGCCAATCGCCGCAAGCAATTGGCGCAAGCGATCTGGCTGTCGCGTCGGGTGCGGGGACACCTGGACTGTGGGACACCGACAATTCTGCTCGGCGATCTGAATGACGGGCCCGGTTTGGATGAATTCGAGCATCTTTTTGGCCGATCATCCGTTGAAATTCTGTTGGAGGCGGGATTGTTCGACCCCCATGCCGCCAAAGCTCTGGGGCCACGACCAGGTTCGCTGCCGTCAACAGCGCGGTTTGCGCGCCCCGATGAAGGACGGTTTCTGGAAGCTCTGTTGGATTACATCATGATCAGCGACGACTTGCGGCAGCGCGACCCAAGCTGGCGCATTTGGCATCCGTTCCGAGATGCGGTTTGCTGGTCGAACCCAGAACTGCGTGAGGCGTTGCTGACTGCGTCGGATCACTTCCCGGTGACGTTGGATATCGACCTCTGACCTTTCGCCCATGGTGTGCAAGAGCTATATTGAGCCCATGAAACAACTTTTGATCTCTTCCTGTCTGAGCGTTGCCATGGCGCTGCCTGCGGCGGCGCAAGAGCAAGAAGGCCCGTCGCTGATGGAACGCGGGGCCGAGCTTTTTCTGGAAGGGCTACGGCAGGAAATGGAGCCCGCTCTGGAAGACCTGCTGGGGCTGGCAGATCAGTTTGGCCCAGCGATGCAATCTTTTCTGATGGAAATGGGACCGGCCCTGGCCGAGCTTGCCGCGCAGATTGAAGATTGGAGCGCCTATGAGTTGCCAGAGATGCTGCCCAACGGTGACATCATCATTCGCAAGAAGCCACCGCAGGATGAGCCGGACTTGCCGCTACCAGACCCGGAAACTGGCATAACTGATATTTGATACGCGCCGCGCGTTCCTAGCGCCGGACGATCACGCGGGCTTCGGCTTTCAGGGCATTTGCCAATGATTTGAACCGGGCCTCGGCCACTTCGTTGAATACGGGTTGTGCGATCTTTGGCAGGATCAGCTCAATCTCTTGTTTCTTGGGATAGAATTTCAGTTTGCCCATCGCGGCGGTGTTCGGCATCCACAGCATCGCACCAAACCGCATGGCCTTGCCCAGAACTTCGGCCTGCTTCTGGCTGCGTTCGTCCAGCAACTCATAGAGCGGGGCAAAGCGGTTGCCCTCGCGTTTGTTGCGATAGCGATGCTGCAGCGCGAGCCCGATGAACACGCGTTCGGAATGTTTCAAACCGCTCATGTTAGCGCGGGTGACATATTCGAAACAGACCTCGGCGCGATAGTCGGGATGCGCGCGCCAGCTAACGTCATGCAACAGGCAAGCGGCCTTGATCAACCGCACCTTCTGCGGCGGGGCCGAGCGAAAGAGCGGCATAACAAAGTCGAACAGATGCTTGCCAAAGCCCGGCAGACGGGCGTCCTTGGCTTCGGCAAAGCGGCTGGCTTCGATCAACGGATCCCGGTCCCGCAGATGTTGGGGCATTTGTTCGAACAGCAGCCCTTCGCGAATGCCATAGCTGGATATGGCGATATCCTTGGGTTTGAACGTGCGGATCAACCGGGCCAGCACGTCCATCGCATAGGGCATCAGCGCCATACGCGAGCCGGACACACCGGCCTGGCTGCGCAGCTCATCCGCGTCGCTTTTTTCGATGAGCTTAATTGTTTCGCGCACGTGCTGGTGGGTCATGCGGTATTCATGCAGAACGTTCAGAGGATACCCGCGGCGCAGCATGTCGATCCGGGCAAAGGCCCGCCAACTGCCGCCGACCAGAAACAGACGGTCTCGTTGTAGACCCATCTGGTCGCGCATCTCTTCCATTGTCTTCTTGATATGGGCTTTGCGCGCTCGGCGTCCGCCCTTGATGTCGCGCAGCTTCAGCGGCCCAAGGGGGGAGGTCATCCGTCGGCCCACTTGCCCGCCTCCGATCTCGGCCAGCTCGACGGAAGAACCGCCGATGTCGCAGATCAAGCCGTAGGCTCCGGGCCAGCCCAGCAGGACGCCTTGCGCCGAAAGCCGCGCCTCTTCCGAACCATCGACGACCTGAATGTTCAGGCCGATCTCGCGCTCGACCAGATCGCAGAAATCGGGGCCGTCTTCAGCTTCGCGTACAGCCGCCGTAGCCACGGTATGAAGCTTGGGGACGCCCAGATCATTTGCCACGTGACGAAACCGCCGCAGCGCCGCCATCGCCCGCTCGCATCCGCGTGGGTTCAGGCGCCCGGTTTCCGACAGGCCCGCACCCAATTCGCACATGACCTTTTCATTATAGAAGTAAGCCGGTGACCGCGCGGCGCCGTCAAAAATCACCATTCGGACAGAGTTTGATCCGACATCCACGACTCCCACGCGCGACAGCGCGCGCAGACTTGGATCACCGATCAGTGGCTTGCCGAACGGTCCATAGTCCGTGGCGTCGATCTCGGTGCTGTGTTCCATCATATCCCCGGTCTTTTGGGTCGCAGGATGCGCAATCGTCATGGCTGGGTCAATCATCCCCATGGTCTTTGTCGTTGCGGGCGTTCAGAACCCGAACGGCCAGTGCGCGGGTGATCTCGCGCTTTTCGTCCAGCGCAATCTGGTCCAGCCGATCAACCACCAGGGCGGCCGATTCAAAGCTGCGATCCATGTGTTTGACCAGATAGGCCATTACGTCGGGGGCCGGATTCAGTTGCCGGTCGGTAAACAGCTTGGCCAGCACCGCGCCCAGCAAGGCATCATCCGGGGCCTCAAGCGCAACGTGATGTGCGCCTTCAATGCGGCTTTGCAGATCGGGCAGGGTCAGACCCCAGAAACTGGGCGCGGCGCGCCCGGTCAACAGCAGGGAATTGCCTTCGGCCAGAACCAGATTGTGCAGATGGAACAGGGTTTTCTGCTGCTCAGGATCCGTCGCAATCAACGGTACGTCTTCCACGGCGACCGGACCCCGCGCCAATTGCGGCACGTCATCATGGCGCAGGGTGCTGGCCTGAATGATGGCGGCCTTGGCCTCGGCGGCCCAAACATGGGTCAGGTGTGTTTTACCCGATCCGGTTGGGCCGGTCAGAACCAGTTTGTCCCCGGGCCAAGAGGTGGCCGAGATCATGGCAACCGCCAAGGCATTGGCCGGCGAGACAAAGAAATCTTCGCGCCCCAAAGCGTTTTTTGAGGGCAGGTCAAAGCTGAGTTGAGTGGCCATTCACGCGTCGTCCTGCGCTTGTCCTTCCAGCCCCGTATAGAGGCGACTGTCGAGGTAGAGCGACGTCCCGAAACGCGCCAGCACGCCCAAGCCTGCTGCAACAGGAACCGCGATCAACATACCGACAAAGCCAAACAGCGCCCCAAAAACTGACAGCGCCAGCAGCAACCAGACCGGGTGTAGCCCCACCGAACTGCCGACCAGTTTTGGGGTCAGGAAATTGCCCTCGGTCACCTGACCGACCGCAAAGATGCCTGCAATCAATGCGATATGGGCCCAATCGCCCCAGAATTGAAACAGGGCCAGGCCGATGGCCAACGCTCCGCCAATCAGAGCGCCCAGATAGGGGATGAACGTCACCATTCCGGCGATGAATCCTACGATCAAACCAAATTGCAGTCCCGCCAGCATCAGTGCGACGGCATAATAGGTACCTAGGATCAAACAGACCGTGCCCATACCACGCACAAACGAGGCCAGAACAGCGTCGATCTCGCTTGCGAGGCGCTTGATGGTGGGGGCATGGTCACGCGGCAGCAGCTCGCCAATGCGGGCGATCATGCGGTCCCAATCCATCAGTAGATAGACCGAGACAACCGGGACGATGACAATCAGCACAACGATATTGATGGCCGAACCCAGTGATGCCAGAACCGTTTGCAGAACATCACCGGTTTTGGATTTCAGGGTTTCTCCGAATGACACAAGCATCTGGTGCGTGCTCGATTCCTGATCCAGCAGGGATGGGAACTGACGTTCGATAAAGCCGCGCAGCTCTTTGAACAGGCTGGGAAGGATATCAACCAGATCCAGCAATTGTGTGATCAGCGCGGGCACGACCATCACGATCAGCAAGACAAAGCTCAACACGCCAACCACGGTAATCACGGCAGTTGCCGCCATTCTGGACAGGCCCAGTTTCTCAAGCCGGTCGGCGACCGGGTCCAAGAAATAGGCGATGGCGCCACCGATCACGAAAGGCAGAAGAACGTCGCCCAAGGCCCAGAGAATCAACACAAAAACCGCAGCCACCACACCCCAGTAGCGAAGCTGATCCTTAACCGGCAAAGCCATGGCGATCCCCTTGTTGCGGCTCTTGAGGTTGTTCTTGGCGCATCAAAGGCGCTGATGCAAGCGCTTCATCTGGCCCGCTTTTCCTTGCCCGGCAGTTTCGGCGTCAAACCCTGCGTTGCGACCCAGGGTGGTAAATTTGTCATTGCGTGATTGCCCCCGGCGGGGCTTTGGCATAATCACCTTTTGATGTTCCAATTCACCTTTGAAGGTTAAATAATGCGCCTCAGCCGTTACTTTTTGCCCGTTCTCAAGGAAAACCCCTCCGAGGCTCAGATCGTCAGCCATCGGCTGATGCTGCGCGCAGGCATGATCAAGCAAGCCGCTGCGGGGATTTATTCCTGGCTGCCACTGGGCTTCAAGGTTCTGCGCAAGCTGGAAAACATCGTGCATGAGGAACAGGCGCGGGCCGGGCATATCGCCATTCAGATGCCGATCCTGCAATCGGCGGACCTGTGGCGCGAGTCCGGGCGTTATGACGACTACGGCCAGGAAATGCTGCGGATGCAGGACCGGCACGGGCGCGATATGCTTTACACGCCAACGGCTGAGGAACTGGTGACTGACATTTTCCGCGGCCACGTCAACAGCTATAAAGACCTGCCGCTGACGCTCTATCAGATCCAGTGGAAATTCCGCGACGAGATCCGCCCGCGCTTTGGCGTGATGCGGGGGCGCGAGTTTTACATGAAGGACGGGTATAATTTCGACCTGACCAAAGAGGACGCGCTGCACGCTTATAACCGTCATCTGGTCAGCTATCTGCGCACCTATGAACGCATGGGCCTGCAAGCCATCCCGATGCGCGCGGATTCCGGTCCCATTGGTGGGGATGACACGCATGAATTCTTGGTGCTGGCCGACACCGGCGAATCCGAGGTCTTCTATGACAGCGCCGTCACCGACCTGACCTTTGGCGACAGGGACATTGACTATGATGACCGGGCGCAGTGCCAGGCCATTCTGGAAGAGTTCACCTCAAAATACGCGCGCACCGATGAAACCCATGATGAGGCGCTGTTTAATCAGGTCCCTGAGGAGCGTCGCCGCGTGGCGCGTGGTATCGAAGTCGGTCAAATCTTCTATTTCGGCACCAAATATTCCGAGGCGATGGGGGCAACTGTCCAAGGCCCTGACGGAAAGCCGACGCCGGTTCACATGGGCAGTCACGGCATCGGTGTCAGCCGTCTGATCGGCGCGATTATTGAGGCGAGCCATGACGACAAGGGCATCATTTGGCCCGAAGGCGTGACCCCGTTCCATTGCGGTATCGTAAACCTCAAGCAAGGCGATGAAGAGGCCGATGCGGCCTGTGACAAACTCTATGCCGCCCTGACCGCGCTGGGCCTTGAGCCGCTTTATGATGATCGCAATGAACGGGCAGGGGGCAAGTTTGCCACCATGGATCTGATCGGTTTGCCCTGGCGGATCACTGTGGGTCCACGTGGCCTGAAAAACGGTGTGGTCGAACTGACCAGCCGCCGCACAGGCGAAAGCGAAGAGTTGAGCCCCGAAGCTGCGGTCACCAAGATCGCCGAGATTTATGAGCAACTCGGCTGAAGCCTCTTCCCCGCTGATCTCGGTCGTCACGGCGACCTATGATCTGCTGTCGCAAGGGCGGCAGGCGGGGTTCGAGCGCGCGATGGCCTGCATGGCGCGCCAAAACTGCGCCGAGGCCGAGCATATCATTCAAGACGGTGCCTCTACCGATGGTACCGTTGCGTTCGTTCAGGAACTGATCAATCAGGCCCCGAATGCGCGTCTGATCTCTGAACCCGATACCGGGCTTTATGACGCGATGAACAAGGGCGTTGCAGCCGCGCGCGGCGAATACGTTCTGTTCTTGAACTCGGACGACGCGCTTGCCTCGGATGATGTGCTGAACATGGCCGCTGATCGATTACGAGCGACACGTCCTGCCTTTCTATACGGCTCTACGGTGCAAAAGTTCCAAAGCGGCGAGACGCGCAAAGAAAAACGGATGTCGGTCACAGCCATTCTTCAGCGCATGCCCTTTTGCCATAACTCGGTTTTTCTGCGCCGCGACGTTTTTCTGGCCTTGGGGGGACATGACACCAATTTTCGGATTGCTGCTGATTACGACCTGATGTTGCGACTGATCGCTTCAGGGTATCAAGGGGAGCGTATGGACGATGCGGTTTCGTTGTTCTGGGACAGAGGTGTGACCCAGGATGATGCCGAAACCGGGCTGGACTATGCAAGGGTCTGGCTAAAGTTCTACGACGGGTTCAAGTCAGCCCGAAACCTGACGCTAGAGGACTTTGCTGAGTTCTACAGACGCGGCCACATGCCAGCGCGATTGCTGCTTGAGCTTTTGCGGAGGCCGGACACGCCCGAGCCGATCAAGATTGCAGCACGACATTGCTTGGCCAAAACCCTGCGCCGTTCGCTTCAGGTCTGGCGCAAATACTAGGCGCGGCTGATGTGCGGACGGGCTGTCAGTACGTCGCCATCTGCGTGCTTGCCTCGGGCCACGACGATCGGGCGCCCCATTCGGCGTACCAGATCCAGAAATTCGATCCCGAGAAACTTTAGCCCGCAGACCCGCTTGCCCGTTTCGTGTTCGGTGATGCACAGCCGACCACGTCGGAAGGCGAGGCGATAGCCTTTGTCCTTCAGAACCTCGGCCAATGCGGTCCAGCTGCCCGCATTTGCAAAGATTGGGCGGATTGTCGCCCGTAACAGCATGGCCGTCTCACAGTCTAACTGTTGCGAGGCTGATATTGCCTCTTCCCGGCCTGCGTCTTTGCTTTCCCCTTCAATACTCATGAGCGACCCCCGCTCTGAATTTGTGTTCCCCCAACGATAGGGTGTCGAAATTTCCCAAAATAAGCAAAATGCGAAATCAAATTAGCCAAATACCGTTGCAAAATGAGTTCAGTTGCCATCGGGTCCGTGAATTAAACCCATATCGGAAACAATAAGGCCGTGTCTGTGAAAAACTTCTCAACCAAAAGTTTACTAAGTTTTGTTCCAACTCATTCAGTATTGTGTAGGTCTTGACGACCTACCGTTTTGTGACGACTTGTGTAGTGACCTGGAAGAAACTCTGGTACATGCTCGACTGAAGGCTGAGCAATTGGGGGCCGACGCCGCGTGCTAAGTTTTGTGACGATAGTGTATTCGAAAGATGTGCCGCTGCTAGAGCTGCAGGCCAGGTCTTTTGCGCGTTTTGTCGATCCGGAAATGGTCGCCTCGATCCACGTCATCATGAACGACGTTGATGAGGCCGGGTTGCGTACCAAGATCGATCCGATCTTGCCCTCCTACGGCCCGTTGCGATCCAAAGTTCACGTCGTCGGGGGCGACGAGGTTTTGTTGGGGCCAGAGCATTGCGCAAAACGCCCGACCTTGTATCGCGCTCTGATCGAGAACCGGTATCGCATCCCCTTTGCCCGCAACGGTGGCTGGCGCGGAAACAACGGATACCGCACGCAACAAGCGCTCAAACTTGGATCTGCGCGCGTGGCTAAGTCTGAAAACATGGTGCTTTTCGACGCCAAGAACCTTTTACTGCGCCGGTTCGATATGTCCGAGTTTTTCTCGGACAGCGGTGCCGCGCGGATCAACATGTTCGAGATCGAAAGTGATTTCCATCGCAACTGGCTGCTGCAAAGCCTGGATGCGTTGGATGTTCCGCATCCCGATATGGATCAGGTGAGGACGACAACCTTCGCTACTCCCTATCCGGTCCGGCGGTCACTGATCCTTGCGCTGCTGGATGAGATCAACGAACGCTATGGATCAGTGCAGGCGCTCTTTGGCTCGCGGCGACGTCCGTCCGAGTTCATGTTGCTCAATGCTTACTGCCTGAAAACGCAAGGTGGGCTAGACCCGTGGTTTGAAGCGGTGACAGATCACAATATCGGCCTCTGGCCGACCTATTCGCCGCAGCAATTGGCGCATCAAGTTGCGCGAATCGATGATCAGGCGTCGCTGAGCCTTGGGTTGCACAACCGGGCAATTTCGAACCTGCCTGCGGATTTGCGCGATACAGTGTTCCAACAGCTTGAGGTGCGCGGTGTTTGCAGCCGTGGAATAACCAAAGCCATTCTGGACAAAACATCCGCTCTTTCTGCCTAACTCCAAGCCCTGGATGTCTAACGGCTTGACCCTTGGCGGAAATCCCGAAAGGGTCTGCGCCAAAGCAATGCCGGAGCAGTAATGGCCACGACCCCCCCTCCTTTTGCCCCGTTTGAGTGGAAGATTGCATGGCGCTATCTGCGTGCGCGGCGCGCCGAAGGCGGTGTCAGCGTGATGACCTGGATCTCGCTGATCGGCATCACCTTGGCAGTTTTTGCGTTGATCGCGACCTTAGCAGTGCGGTCCGGCTTTCGCGCGGAGTTTGTTGGTACGATCCTGGGGGCCAACGCGCATGTCAGCGTGTATTCCGCCGGAGAGCTTGACGCACAGGGCCGGGTTGATCGGACGCTGACAGATTTCGACGGCATGGCGCAACGCATTGCTAACGTGCCCGGGGTTGAACGTGCCGCGCCCTTGGTCAAGGGGCAGGTTCTGATCACCAACCGAGACCGCAGCACCGGTGTTGAGGTCTTTGGCATGCGCCCTGAGGATCTGTATCAGCTGCCAGGCATTGCTGAGAGTGATCAGGCTTACGGTGATCTGAGCCGATATCCCGAGGGTATCGCAATCGGCTCCGGCGTGGCCCGCGCAATCGGCGCAACCGTGGGTGACCGGATCAAGGTCACGTCCCCCAACGGGGTCAAGACGGCTTTTGGCACATCACCCAGGGTCAACGCCTATGAGGTGGTCTATGTGTTCTCGGCTGGCCGCTACGACATCGACCGCACGCGGGTCTACATGCCATTTGCCGAGGCGCAGAGCTTTTTCAACCGGGATGGTGTTGCCGATGAGATCGAAGTCATGGTGGCGCAGCCGGAAAACCTGAATCCTGTTCTGATCCCGATCCTCGAAGCTGCAGGCGAGCGGTCGCAATTATGGACATGGCAGGACGCCTCTGGCGGATTCCTGCGTGCGCTTGAGGTTGAAGACAATGTCATGTTCATCATCCTGTCGATCCTGGTTCTGATCGCCGCGATGAACATTGTGTCGGGTCTGATCATGCTGGTCAAAAACAAGGGTCGGGATATCGGGATCTTGCGCACCATCGGGCTGAGCGAGGGGTCAATCCTGCGCGTGTTCTTTATTTGCGGTGCGTTCACCGGCATCATCGGCACCACGATGGGCGTCATTCTAGGATGCCTTTTTGCGCTTTATATCGATCCGATATTCTCGTTCGTGAATTTCCTGATGGGGGGCGGGGTGTGGGACCCGGCCATTCGCGGGATCTATGCTCTGCCGGCCGAGTTGCACTTGTCTGACGTATTAAAGGCCATCGGCTTGTCACTGGGATTGTCCTTCCTTGTCACTTATTTTCCGGCCCGTCGCGCGGCGCGGCTAAACCCGGTTGAGGCTCTGCGCTATGAGTGATGTGGCATTGCGGCTGACCGGTCTGACGAAAACCTATCTGCAAGGTACACCGGCCGAAGTGCAGGTGTTGCGCGGCGTCGATCTGGAACTGCGCGCGGGCGAGGCGGTGGCGCTTGTCGCGCCTTCTGGGGCTGGGAAGTCTACGCTGTTGCATATAGCAGGACTACTCGACACTCCGGATCAGGGAACGGTCGAGGTTGCAGGACAAGTGGCGTCAGGCACAAGTGATCGAAAACGCACGGGTATTCGCCGTCAGGATGTGGGCTTTGTCTATCAGTTCCACCACTTGCTGCCCGAGTTCACCGCGTTGGAGAATATCGTTCTGCCGCAACTGGCGAATGGTGCGTCTGAGGCCGCGGCCAAGGATCGCGCTATGCAGTTGCTGGATCGCGTCGGCGTGGCTGCGCGGGCGGGGCACCGACCGGCTGCCTTGTCGGGCGGAGAACAACAGCGGGTTGCGTTTTGTCGCGCCCTGGCCAATGTTCCGCGCGTGTTGCTGGCGGATGAACCAACCGGTAACCTTGACCCCGGCACATCTGATCAGGTGTTCGAGGCGCTGATGTCTCTGGTGCGCGAGGCCGGATTGTCGGCTCTGATCGCCACGCACAATCTGGACCTTGCAGCGCGTATGGACCGGATGGTGCGGCTGGAAAACGGTGTGCTTAAGCCAGTTGGGTAATCGCAACGCCCAAAGCCATCACCGCAATACCGCCCGCCCGTATCCATGTCAGCGGTGAGACTTGTGCGCCAAAAAGGCCGAAATGGTCGATCGCAGCCGCGCTGATCAATTGCCCCAGCAGAACAAAGAACACCGCGTTGCCGACACCGAAATGCGGGGCCACATGGGTGATGGACAGAACGTAAAAGGCGATCAGCACACCAGCCAGAAACAGGTGTTTGGGCGCTTGCGCCGCTTTGGCGAACCCCGACGTGCCGGGCAGCAGGACAAGAGCCAGAGCCGAGGTCCCGAACGCAATCGCAAACAGGATGACAGCGGCCGTGTTCGGAGACCCGATCATCCTGCCAAGCGCGGCGTTCAGCGCCGCCAGTATCGGGATGCCGAATCCCGCGACAAGCATGATCGCTGCGTATTGTGTCATATCGCGCCCTTTCCTCCGCCCCATTGATCTGGATCATTGCGCCCCGCGCGCTTGCCGACAAGTCTGTAAATGACTGAAACCAGTGGAGGATGCGATGAGAGGCACGGTTCTCACACTTTGTTTTGCCAGTGTTTGTGCGGTATCTGGCTCAGAGGCTTTGGCACAGGACGCGGAAGTTGGCGCAGAGCTTTATCAGCATTATTGCGCGACCTGCCACGGGCTGGATGCAACCGGGAACGGGCCGATGGCCGGGGTTCTGGTGGTTCAGCCAGTGAACCTGCGGACGCTGGCCGGTGACGATGGCGTGTTCCCAACAGCGCGTGTCGTTGCGCGGATCGACGGGCGGGATCCGTTGGTCAGCCACGGTAGCCCGATGCCTGTCTATGGCCCCTATTTCGAAGGCCAGGATACTGCGATGAAAACCCCTGCGGGGCAGCCTATTCTGACCAGCCAGCCGATTGTCGATCTGGTGGAATACTTGATGACCATCCAGGACGGTTAACCGGTTCAGCGGCAAATGCCTTCGATCTCGGCGCCCGCCCAGGGCAATTCGACATCGCGTTCCCTACGGCCTTGCGGCAGGGTAGAAACGTCCATGTGTTTGCTTAACATGTCGTGGAGCCGCTGGGTACGCGGTGCGTCCGGGTCCAGCGCGCGGCAACAAACATACTCCTCGACAATCGCGCCTTGCTGTTCGAACCCATAGGCCAGAAAATCAGGCGAAGTATCAAGGTCAAACAGATAGGGATCGTCCTGTCCCGTATGCTCAGCAGCGGCGCGCAACGGGTGATATCCGGTGGTGGCGCGATTCTGCCATTGCCAGACATGGGTCAATTCGTGCGCCAGCAACATGGCCGCAATCAAGTTCACGCGCTCGGGGTATTTCGACATGTAATCGTCAAGATACCAGTCTTTGGTAAAGTAGACGCGGTTGAACAGGGCCACGGCAGCAGGTTTACCGGTGACGGTTTCTTCCTTGACCGGAGGCAGGATGCGTTCGCGGCACGCCAAGCGCGGTCTGGCTTTGCGCGTGTAGGTGACCGAAGCCACGGGCGCTCCTTCTACCAGACGGACGCGATCCAGGTTCAGCGTTTCACCTTGAATGTTGCTCGCAAAAGCGCGTTCCTGTTCTGTCAGAGGGCGACCACAGGTTGCCAGCACCATAAGAAAAGAAAGCAAAAGAAAACGCGTCATACTACGCAACCGTAGCGCGCGTTGGTGCTTGCGCAAGCGGTTTTCACGAGCGGTTTGATTCGAGGGCGGCGCGAGATTGCCCGCGAAGCTGTTTCCAGGCGGTTTCGGTGCCAATTTCTTTAGCAAAGTTGCTCAATTGGCAGAGTCAGCGATATTCATAATTGACTAGTCAATCAAAATCCCGCAGCCTGTTTTCTGTCTAGGGGTGTACGGATCACGGTTTTTGCAAGATCGGATCCGTTTTAGGGGCGAATTGCGCAGGTCTGACATCGCAGTCAGGCCAGTGCTTTGTTCTTCCATCTCTGTCCAAATTGGCGCATGTTAAAGGAAATCTTTCGTGCAACAGAAATCCTCGGCCGGGCCATTTCGGGAACGGGGAACATGAACAGAAAACAGGGAGACTATCTCATGAAAAAACTGGGTGTAAGCCTGATGGCGATTGTTGTGGCCACCGGCGCGCACGCCGCGGATATGGGCGCGGTGGACGAGCCGATCAAACTGGCGATCAATGAATGGACCGGGCAGCACGTCACCACTCATGTCGCGGGCGAGATGCTCAAGGCCGCCGGGTATAACGTTGAATACGTGACTGCCGGCATGATGAACCAGTTCCAGGCGCTTGCTGATGGTGACATCGACGCGACGCTGGAAATCTGGTCGTCGAACGTGTCAGACGAATACGCGAAGAAGGTTGCAGAAGGTACGGTTGTTGAAATCGGCGATCTGGGTCTGAATGCCAAGGAAGGTATCGCATACCCGGCCCATGTGGCCGATCTGTGCCCCGGCCTGCCTGCGTGGGAGGCGTTGAAGGACTGCGCGCAAGTGTTTGCAACCGCTGAAACTTTGCCCGGTGGCCGTCTGGTGGATTACCCGGCCGATTGGGGCACACCCGGGGCTGACCGCATGACTGGGCTTGAACTGCCGTTCAAAGCCGTTCCTGCCGGATCCGAGGGCGCCTTGATCGCCGAGCTTCGCGCATCGACCGAGCGCAAATCGCCGCTGCTGATCACGTTCTGGCAGCCGCATTGGGCGATGTCGGCCTATGATGTGCAATTCGTTGATCTGCCTGCAGGCGAAGAAGCCTGCTTTAACGATCCCGCCTGGGGTCCGAACCCGAACGCCGTCAATGATTGCGACTTTTCACCCTCGCGTATCTTCAAAGCCAGCTGGAGTGGCATGGAAGACAAATGGCCTGCGGCTTACGAAATCCTCAGCAACTATCAACTGGCCGTGGAAGATCAGCAGCCGATGATGGGGGCCATCGACGTTGACGGCGGCTCTGTTGAAGAGGTTGTCGCGGCGTGGATGTCGGAAAACGAAGGCAAATGGCGCCCGGTTGTTGACGCCGCAACGCAGTGAGCTTGCATTAGTGACTGAAACGAACACGCCAGCCATCGCCTGCCAGAACCTCTGGCAGGTGTTTGGCAATGGCGCCGAAAAAGCCCTGACCGACGCGCTGTCTCGGTCAGGGAATGACGCTGACAAAGCCGCCGCTGATCTTCGCGAAAACGGGTTTATCCCGGCTGTGCAGGACGCCAATTTCGAGGTCAAGGAAGGCGAGCTGTTTGTCATCATGGGCCTGTCCGGCTCGGGCAAATCCACATTGATCCGTTGCATTTCGCAGCTGTTGCCAGGCACCGGTGGCGAAATCCGGGTGGATGGAGAGAATGTCGTCGGGGCCTCCAAGAAAAAGCTGACCGAACTGCGCCGCAAAAAGCTGGGAATGGTGTTCCAGCATTTTGGCCTTTTCCCGCATATGACCGTAGCCGAAAACGTGGCCTACCCTCTGCGCGTGCAAGGTGTTGGCCGCAAGGAACGTCTGGCCCGCGCGCAAGAGGTGATCTCACTGGTTGGGCTGGAAGGGCGCGAAGACAGCTTTCCCCGCCAACTGTCCGGGGGGCAGCGGCAGCGTGTGGGGATTGCACGCAGCTTGGCTGTGAACCCCGATATCTGGTTTCTGGACGAGCCATTCTCGGCGCTCGATCCGCTGATCCGCCGCCAGTTGCAGGACGAATTCCTGCGCATTCAGGCGACATTGAAGAAATCCATCGTTTTCATCACCCATGATATCCAAGAGGCGCTGAAACTGGCTGACCGCATTGCGATCATGCGCGATGGCAAGATTGTTCAGATTGGAACGCCGACGGATATCGTGTTGCGCCCCGTCGATGACTATGTGCGCGAGTTTTCCAAAGATGTGGCCAAAGGCCAGCATGCCAAGGTCGCCTCGGTCATGCGTGAGGGTGAGGCGCAAGGGCCTGATGATCCGGGGCTGACCACTGCTATGACGCTGGATGCCGCCCTGGCGCGGTGCATGGAGCTGTATGAGCCGGTTCCGGTGCGCGATGCCGATGGCAAGGTCGTCGGTACCGTGAACCCGTCTGATCTGGCCGCCGCGTTGCAGGTGGACGAGGCATGACGGCCGTTACAGACCTGCCGACGCAGCCTTCACTTCATCTGACAACTGGTGCCAAAGCCGCGCTGATCACGGTGGTTGTCGGCGCCGTCTGCCTCGCGCTCGAAGGCGTCGCCCCTTGGTTGGTCAAATGGCCTGCGGCATGGGAACTGCCTGCGACGCAATGGGTTGGAGCTTTCCTCGACTGGTTTCTGAATCTGATCAAACCGGCAATGCGCTTGTTTTCGGACCTGATGGCCTACCCGATGAATTGGGCCAATTTCGTTCTGGGCAACACACCTTGGCCGATTGTGATCGGGATCGTGACGGCGCTAGGCTGGTATCTGGGCGGTCTGCCTATGGCCGCTTTGGGCTTTTTGGGGCTCAGCTTTGTGCTGGCCTCGGGCTATTGGGCCGAAAGCATGAACACGCTGGCGCTTGTGGCCGTATCCGTGCCGGTGGCGCTGATCATGGGTGGTGGCATTGGCATTCTGGCCAATGAAGTCCCGCGCGTCAAAAGCGCCGTACAGGCGGTTCTGGACATCATGCAGACCGTGCCCACCTTTGCATATCTGACGCCTTTGCTGCTGCTCTTTGGGTTTGGCCCGGTTGTTGGCCTGATCGCCTCGGCCATATATGCGGCCCCCCCCATGGCCCGGAACGTCCTGCTGGGGCTGGAACGGGTCGAGCCCGAGATCAAGGAAGCGGCCATCATGTCTGGTGGCACGCGGTTGCAACAGCTGTTTCAAGTCGAAATCCCAGCCGCCACGACGCAGATCATGGTGGGTGTGAACCAATGCCTGATGGCGGCGCTGTCCATGGTGATCATCGCGGCTGTGATCGGCGGGTTCAACGATATCGGTTGGGAAGTTCTTCTGACCATGCGCAAGGCGCAATTTGGCGAATCCCTGATGGCCGGGTTGGTGATCGTGGTGTTTGCTGTGGTCATTGACCGGATGAGCGGCACCTTGGCGACCGAACGCAAACGCTATGACCGCCGCGTGGTGTGGGCGATGCTGGGCTTTGCGGTTCTGTTCACCGTGGCGTTCCGCAATTGGTTGCCCAACCCCTCGGAATTGACGGTACTGGACCCGATGGCCCAGGCCGTTGACAGCGGATTGACCGCCTTTACCCAGAATAACGGGCCCTGGCTGGATGCTCTCAAGAACAACTCGCTGTTCTATGTGCTGCTGCCACTGCGCATTGGTCTGGACCAGGCTGTTTTGCCGTTCACCTGGGGGTTCCAATGGACCTCTGGCATGAGCTTTGGGCTGTTTGCTGTTGGCGCTGTGATTGCTGGCCTGATGGCCTGGCGTGGGCACCTGACCGGCGGGCTGATCGTAATGATCCTGATCGGTATTTTGGAAACCGGTATCTCGAACCTGCCCTGGCCCTTTGTCCTGACCGGAGCAGCGGCCTTGGGCTATGTTGCGGGCGGCTGGCGTCTGTCTGCTCTGTCGGTGGGGCTGCTCAGCACAATTCTGGTATCCGGCCTGTGGGAACGGGCTTTGCTGTCGCTGTACTTAAGCGGTGCTGCGGTCTTTAGCTGTGCAGTGTTCGGTGGGTTGATCGGTCTGGCCAGCGCTGTATGGGCACCGGTCTGGAAGGTTGTCCGGCCGATTTGTGACATGCTTCAAACCATCCCGCTGTTTGTCTTCCTGATCCCGGTCCTGATGGTGTTCCAAATTGGCGAGTTTTCGGCCTTTCTGGCGATCTGTGCCTACGCGATTGTTCCGATGATCCGTTATACGCGGCACGGGCTGGTCAACACGCCGGACGAGATGATGGAGGCCGCAATCTCGAGCGGTGCGACCGAGTGGCAGATCATGCGCGACGTGCGCGCGCCTTATGCCGCACCGACCATTCTGCTGGGGCTGAACCAGACGATCCTTTATGCCTTTGCCATGTTGGTAATCGCTGCCCTGATTGGAACGACGGGGCTGGGCCAATCCATCTATCTGGCGCTGGGTCAGGCGGATGTGGGGCTTGGGGTCTCGGCAGGGGCCGCAATGGCCATTCTGGCTTTGATCGCCGACCGCATGGTTCAGGGCTTTGCGGAAGAACGCCGGAAGGCTTTGGGGCTTTGAGTAACAGGCAGGGGCGATACCGTCGCCCTGCCTGATTCCATTCTGCAAAAACTGGTCGACTGTGTTGTTCCGTGCTATTTGGACCGTCACGCAATGAACCAACGGAGCCAACTGATGCACCTGGCCTATGTCACAACTACGGATCGCGGCGCTACCGATCGCCTGCTGAGCGCCGTGGCCGAACGTCTTTTGACGCGTGGTATCCTATTGTCGGGTGTGGTCCAGACCAATACGGAATGCGCCGACGATGCCAAATGTGACATGGACCTGCGGGTCTTGCCTGATGGCGATACGATTCGCATTTCGCAATCGCTTGGGTCGCATTCGCGCGGCTGTCGCCTGGATCCCGCAGCGTTGGAGCAGGCGGTCGGCTATGTCAGCGGTTCGTTGTCACAAGCGCCGCAACTGTTGATCATCAATAAGTTTGGGAAACACGAAGCAGACGGACGCGGGTTCCGCCCAGTCATCGGCGAGGCGCTGGCTTTGGGCATACCAGTGTTGCTTGGTGTAAACGGTCTGAATGCCGAAAAATTCAAAGACTTCACAGGCGGTCAGGCCGAGCAACTGGAGCCAAACGGAGACGCAATCGTCGACTGGTTTGACCGTGTCGACGCAACACGTGCAGCCGAGGTTTGACCCTTCGCTGATCTACCCGAAGTTGGCTGTTAGCTCGCACGGTCTTTGCACCGGCGGAGGAGTTGACAGGCTTGCACGTATTTGAGGCCAAGACCTTGCGAGCACCATTGGTGGCCGCTGCAATGAAAGGTGTCATGTGGTTAAGAGAAGTGGTGGTGGTCGCAGTCTTCGGCGAACCGGTCTCTGCCTCGGATTTCCCTGTTTACAGGGAATTTACAGGGAAAATCTGAGGTTTTGGCCTCGGAAACGCCAATTCCGCCGATTTCTGCTCAGATTAAATGACGTTTTACAGGGGTTTAGGGGGCAATTCCCTGTTCTTTCAGGAACAGGGGATTTTGCGCATTGGAACAGGGATTGCGCCGGTGTGAACAGGGAAGCGATTGCCGGGAACAGGGATCGCGCCAAGGGCCGAAACTAATACAGCCAATTCGATCACCGGAAGCCTGGGATGCCAAGTTCCTTGAGGCCGCCGTCTTCCTCGTCTTCTGGCAGTTCGGCCCAGAGCAGCGTGACTGCATGGCCTTTGTTTGCGACCCGCGTTTGCTCGTAGAGTTCGAGGTTCGACCTGCCGGTCCAGGGGTGGGGGTCTGCCTCGACAAACTGGGTGAAGCCGGGGCTCGCATTGGTGATCGCGCGATGCGCGGCTGACGTTTGCGGGATCCGGTCGCCCCTGCTGAGATTGAGAAACGGAAAGTCTGCTCCCTTGGCGAAATAGCGTACGGTCCCGTTATGCGACCAGACCGCTGCCAATGGTTCGTCACGCCGCTCCACCATGCGTCGCACGCAGGCCTCGAGGCTCACATCAAGAGAGTTCATCAAATGCTGCGCGTCCCGCAGATCCGGGTCATGCGAATAAAAAGGCTCCATCAGGTAATCCGGCGCCAGGAGTTCGATCGCAAATTGGTTGGCCTGCGTTTCCTGGCGCAGATGCTGTCGTCCTTCCCGCGACTCGCGCATATCCCGCGTCGAGCACGTGAAGCCGGTCGTAGCGGACAGCTGGTGCCGTTCCATAAGGAAATGCCCAAGTTCATGCGCGACCGTGAACCGCGCGCGCCGATGTCCTTTCGAGATGTTGGCGAGAATGCAGCCAGTGCTACGCACTGTGTCCGTCAGCAACATGCCTTCGAACCCGTCGAAGCGATCGAGCCGTACCTCCGAAATATCTAATGCCTTTGCAATGTCTTCGACAGGGACAGATCCCTCCTGTTTGCCCAGCAGCTTGTGGACCATGCGCGCAAGCAGGGCAGGGTGATTAATATCGGAAAGATCAATCCGGTTCAGCGGCACGCGTTTCAGTCCGCGGCTGACGATGTTTGCTGCATGTTCTTGATCATCTGCTCGACGATCTGCCTGTCCCGGTCTGACAGGGCATCGAGGCCGCGATGAATCCGTTCAATCTGCAGGTCGCCTTCGTTCGGTTCCGCCGCTGCACCCGTCAGCACATCGATGCTGACGCCGTAATGGGCCGCCAACTTGCGAACCAGTTCAAAAGAAGGGTTTTTGCTGCGGCCCTTTTCTAACTCCCAGACGTGCGCTTTGGACACGCCGACTTTATCGGCGACCTGCTGCAAGGACTCGCCGCTCTTCTGTCGTAGGCTGAACAGCCTTTCCCCGATGTTCATGGAAACCCCGTGTCTGATTTGTCGAACGGCAGAATGCGCCTGAAGTTGACGAATGTCAAATCGTAAGACATATCGAACGATGAGGGCAGGTGGAGCGATTCCACCCGCAAGCAGTACAGGAGCCAAAGATGGCCGAGACGAAGATTGAATATGTCGCGATCCGCGATCTCAAACCCTGGGCGCGCAACGCCCGGACACATTCGAAGAAACAGGTGCGGCTGATTGCCGATAGCATCGCGCAGTTCGGGTTCACCAACCCGGTGTTGATCGACGAG
>NZ_WQAG01000035.1:0-1338 GCF_013031565.1 Ruegeria sp. HKCCD7255
TCACACCCGAGCTGCACATAGCTGTTGCAAACGGAGTCTTGCCAGTACGCGAGGCGCTGGTTTAGCGGCACGTTGTTTGTGTCGTAACGCGTCTGAATATCCATGTGGTCCCCTTGAATGGATCGACAAAGCATGTCGATCTTGCCCGAAAAAGCAAGTTTTTCCGCCCAGACGCAAAAGCACGATCGCCCGTGATCCGACAGCCTTTGTTCATCCAACGGAGGTGCACCATGTCTACTCAATTCAAAGTCGCTGCGGTTCAGGCGGCCCCCTGCTTTCTTGATCTGGACGCAGGCATCGACAAAGCCATCGGTCTGATCGAAGAGGCCGCGAAGAACGGCGCCAAGCTGATTGCGTTCAGCGAAACCTGGTTGCCGGGCTATCCCAATCACATCTGGCTGGGCCCTGTTGCCTGGCAGATGCAGTTCGTGGGCCGTTACTTTGACAATTCGATTGTTGCCGGCAGCGATCAGGAAAAGCGCCTGTCCAAAGCCTGCCGCGACAACAACATCCAGCTGTCGATGGGCTGCTCTGAACGTGATGGCGGCTCGCTCTATATCGCGCAGTGGCATTTCGACGAAACCGGTGAGGTGATCAACCGCCGCCGCAAGCTGAAACCTACCCATGTCGAACGCACGGTCTATGGCGAAGGCGACGGCTCGGACCTGAGCGTGGTCGACACCTCGATCGGGCGCGTCGGGCAGCTGGCCTGCTGGGAGCATCTGCAACCGCTGAGCAAATATGCCATGTATGCCCAAAACGAACAGATCCATGTGGCCGCCTGGCCGAACCTGGCGCTGTATGAGGGCACGGCCTATGCGCTGGGGCATCAGGTGAACAACGCGGCTTCGATGATCTATGCGGTCGAAGGTGGCTGTTTCGTTCTGGCCCCCTGTTCGCTGGTAACCAAAGAGATGCAGGACCTGCTGTGCGAGGGCAATCCCGAGAAAGAGGCGCTGTTCCCGGTGGGCGGTGGCTATACCGCGATCTTTGGCCCGGACGGGTCGGAGCTGGCCGAACGGATCCCGCATGACCAGGAGGGCATCATGTATGCCGATATCGATCTGCACATGATCGGCTATGCCAAGGCGGCGGCCGATCCTGCGGGTCACTATGCGAAACGCGACAGCACGCGGCTGCTGATCAACCGCAAGAAACAGCGCGCCGTCCTGCACTTCGACGATGCGCCCGGCTGGGAAGAGGTCGACCTGATCGACGCACAACCCGAAGCCGCGGAATAGCCGTCTCGGCGATGGCCCCCGGGGCGGGGCCATCCCAAAGCATCAAAAGGGGATCCGAAATGACAGACCCAACACCCGCAATTCCAACGCATGAAGA
>NZ_WQAG01000008.1:0-202037 GCF_013031565.1 Ruegeria sp. HKCCD7255
TATCTGACCGCGATGTTCAGCTTTCTGTGGGATCATCTTTGAGACACTTGCAACGACCGTTGGGCAGACCATACGTAACCCAATCGAACGAAAGGCTAATGTGCGATGGACGGGTTAGCTAGTTTATTATTTCTCATCGTCTTAGGCGTTTTTGTGATCTGGCTTTACATCCTTCCAATCACAATGGCCGGACGACGCAACCGATCCGGTTTGATCTGGTTTTTGATTGGTCTGGTCGGATCGCCACTGCTGGCAATTCTATTGCTGCTGGCTTTGGGTGACGCACCCGAACAACCTACGATTTGACGGAAGCCAAAAAGCGGCGACACAGGGTGTTATTGTCTAGGGTTTGCTGCCATTAGCGATTAAATGTTTAGTGTCTGCACTGGGCTCAAGGCGGTCATTCGCTTTACTCAGTGTGACCGACTGCTTTGCGGACATTTCTGCCGGTTGCTGATGCGGCAAAATCGGCCTCCTCGCGATAGCCGAATTTCGTAGCTGATCGCTCCACCGCCGCGCGATTCCCCGAAAGCGGTCATTCAAAATAGTCAAAATGGCCGAAATCCAAACCGGACCTTCGCTGCGCCGGGTTCGAGCGTCTCACATGCGGACAAAGCTGCCATGACCCGCTGAAGCAAAATTGTTCTGATATGATTGACCTTCAAACGGAGGCATACCCCCGCAATCGGATCACCAGCGGCATCATCAGCAGAACCAGTACGGCCGCGAAAAGGAACGGTGCACCCGGGAAGTAAAAACCTATCGCATCAACGGAATTCTGAAACAATCCAGTCATCACCAAGGGAGATAATACTGCGGCAACGGATGACAGCGACGCAATAACGCCCTGCACGACACCCTGCCGATCTTCATTAACTTGGTTTGATGCCATCGCTGTAATCAACGCTGGTACGAGGTCAGACAACGCCGCAAGAACAAGGAAGATGATCAGGGCCACAACCGAACCGGTGAAGCCAAAACCGATCATCCCAATCAGTGCCGAAATCATGCCCAACATCAGCGTGCGGAAATCTCCGATCCACCTGATGAAGATGGGCATTAACCCCCCCTGAACCAAAGCTAACAGCACGCCGTAGGCCGCAAGCGACAGTCCGATATAAAGTGTCGGCCAGTCGAATACTTCGCGCGTCCAGAACGCCCAAAGCGTTGGGTAGACCATATTGGCAAACTCAAAGATAAAAATGCAAAGCAGGGGCACCGCTAGGCCCGGTAGGCGGAAAGCGTCTAGAATCGACTTGAATGGGTTGAGGTCGCGTTTTCCAAAAGCACGGCGTTTGTCCGACGCCAGGCTTTCTGGTAGCGCGAAGTAACCAAACAAGGCGTTGCTTGCCGATAGAACCGCCGCAATCCAAAACGGTGCCGCAATGCTGATTTCTGCAGCAATTCCACCCACAGCTGGTCCCAGTACAAAGCCGATCCCAAATGCTGCGCCGATAAGGCCAAAATTCGCCGCCTTTTCCTGAGGAGAAGATATGTCGGCAATATAAGCTGTCGCAGTGATATAGGTCGCCCCTGCAAGGCCAGCGAGGGTCCGCCCGAGAAGAAGAAGCCAAAAACTGTCTGCCATGGCCATGATCGCATAATCCAGTGCTAGCATGACAAGTGCCGTGATCAATATTGGCCTGCGGCCAACGGCATCTGAAATGCTTCCGACAATGGGGCCACACAGGAACAACGCCCCTGCGTAGGCAGCCATCAGCAAACCACCCCAGAACGCTCCTTGCCCAGTATCACCCGCTCCGACCCGGTTCATCAAATCCGGCATAATCGGGAAAACGATACCGATGCCGATGGCGTCGATCAGCAGTGTTAGTAAGATGAAGACAATAGCTCGGTTCTTGAACATACCGCCCTATCGAACGGGAACAGCGGCAAAGCAAGCCAAAAGAGTTTTCTATGCGAGGCGTGGATCCCACCAAACAAAAAACACAGCAAAGGAGTTAGCGGCAGCTTTGGGTTCAGAGCGGTCGTTCTACGATACAGCGGTTGAGTTTCGACCGAGCATGATAAGCAGACATTGCCCACCAACCAATGATTTCGTTTATTCTGAGCTTTATGCGGCGAGGCACTGAAAATGCTGACTCAGAGGTCTCCATGCGTAAATGCAATGGCACCAATCAATGCAAAAATTCTAGTTCTCTAACGCACGACTTCTTGAAGCACTTCGCCGCTTGCGCCATTTGGGCGCGCTGTGCTCAGCAAGGCGGACAGAGTAGATGCTATGGATGTTGTGCACACTCGGCGCGCGACACGTTGCGGCTCAATGCCTGGGCCGGAAAACAAGATGGGCACATGGGTGTCGCCTCTCCAAGGCGAACCATGTGTCGAGGTCACTGAAAGGCCATCAAAATCTGCAATAAACCAGCCAGGTTTGAAAACAACGTAGATATTGCCAGAACGCGCGGGGTTATGGTTGTTTCCGATCAATTTCATGATTTCAGTATCGGGCAGTTGGTTCGCTTCGATGGCAGTAGCCGGGATGGCGAAGGCCACATCCGGAAAAGACAATAATTCCTCGGCAATGGCAGCCTCAAGAGCGTTCAAATCAATGTCGGGGAGCGCCAGAACCTCGGGATCAATATTGAGATAGGGATGGGCGTATCCCGCCAGCAACGGACCAGTGATCTCAAAACGCTGTTTCAAACGCGTAATTTGTTCGGTTGGGTCCCAAGTATCCGGAGCCACGAGGCCTGTTTGAATGCCAACGCTTTCCAAATAGCCGGGTGCATCCGTCGTTCCGTGATCCGCAGACAGAACGATCAAAACATTCTCCAACCCAATACGTTCGTCGATAAACGCGAGAAGGTCCGAAAGCGTTTGATCCAACCTGAAAATCGTGTCCTCGGCTTCAAGACTGGACGGCCCGAAGACATGGTTGACGTAATCGACCGACGAAAAACTGATGGCCAAGTAGTCTGTAACGTCGTCCTTACCGATTGCTTCCGCATCAATCAAATGTTTGACAAACTGCGCTGTCAACTCATCACCGGCTGGGCTGAGCGTAAGGAAAGTTGTGAAATACGGGTTGTCAAGCGGATCGAAACTGGTCTGAGACACGCTGTAGTAGTGAGGAAATGTGATCCCGAACCCAGCGACATCTGTTTCCCAAGGTTGGTCGTCTCGATCGCCAAAGATATATGCTTCCCGAGGGTGCATCAGCTCCCAAGTCGCGCCTTGATAGAATGCAGTCGGCGCCTGGTCGTTCCAAGCCGTGACCCAGTCGGGATAGGCATCGTAGTAGTAAGAGCTGGTGACAAAGCGGTTCGCAGATTTTGAGAACCAAAAAGCCTTGCCACTTTGCCCAGCCATTGTGATTGCGCCGCGGTCCTTGATCGAAACGCCAAAGACTTTTGCCGCTCCGGCTGTAGATGCGCTTAATTCATCAGAGATTGTCGTAACCAACATCGCGCGGCGTGATCTACCATCTGTTCCCGCTGCAGCTTGTGTCGGATCGATTTCAATGTCTTCATTCACGCCTGCGGCTTCATCAAGCAGTGGCGCAGTATCGTCCTCTACGTTGTACACAACGCGGTCCAACGATCTATCAAACCAGACATTACCGATCATACCGTGAACCGCTGGCGTCGCGCCCGTCGCCAAAGTGGCATGTCCTACAACGGTCTCCGTATTGGCGTGGCAGTGATGCGCATCGACGTAGTGCACCCCAGTTTCCAGCAGATGCCTAAGGCCACCTTCGCCAAGATTGTCCAAGTACTTGGTCGGCAAATCACCTCGAAGTGCATCAACAGTCAGCTGCAAAACAAGACGTGGAGCATCCTCGGCGTTAACAGGGTTAACAGCGGTAAGGCACAGTACCGCGCTGGCCATCAATGAAATTCTCATGGGATCTCTCTTCACTACGATCGTGCGGATGGTGCCACGTCATCGTCCTAAATTGCAACATTTCGGTCGAGACTACGACACTCCAGACGGCGCCCGCAAAGTACCATCTTCGTTGTCCGTGCCCGCGGTTTTGACAATGGGCAAAGGCGCGGCGAATGACTGGATTGGATTTCAAGCTTTTTGGCGGCTGTGAGCGTCCGCTCTCGGTAAACTCTGTTACGCTGAAAGAAGTAGTTCGGTGATATCGTCGAGCAAATAAGACAATTTTCGCTGCGCCAGCATCAGGCAGCTCTGTCCGCAAAGCGGATGCTTGGCAGGTCGGATTCAATGACCGTATTGAGCCCAAGTCTGCCCTTCAAAGAGTGCCGATGCCCCTAGCCAGACTCCCTTATCCCTGCCCTGTAATTATTGAGGGTGCACGCAGTTCTTTAGTTAGCTGGCACGCGGCGTTCTCGTCGGGAGATTGATTGCGTTGGGACTTTTGGCGACTTTTGCCAATTGGTGTGTTAACGTTTGTTGGATCATCAGTTTTATGCCCGTGGCAAACAGCCTTGTTTTCCATTCTCTAATTTTTGACGGGTTGAGGAGGCGACATGACGGCTTGGACGCTTTTCTACGAAAACCGCTTTCCTCCCAAAGCAGATGGACCCGATATCACTCCGGATGATTTTCGAGGAGTTGAGGGTCAACAGACGGTTAAGGACTTCGAAGGTTTCATTGCGGTTCTCGATAGAGACGAGGTGGGCGAAGAAGATGAAGCGAGGCCACCGCGCGATGATGCGGGTGAAGGCAGAGCCGGATTTGGCATCGGCCCTGGGCGCAACATCGTCTTTGAACCGACGCGCAAAATGCAAGACGTGGTCGGGGCGGACATCACATTGCGGCTCGCGGTCAGTTTTATGCGCGTGGGTCAGTCATGCTCTGTTTTGTCACTTGGTCAAAATGGTATTGCCCTTGGCCTGACCGCGCTTGAAGCCGCGGACGAGAACAACAATCAGAAGTTCAGGCTCGAAATCCAAACATCTGTGGGCACCGTGACCGTCGCCCCTCTCATCCTCACAAAGGTGGCCCGAAACGATCTTAAATCCTTTCTGACGCTACGGGTACGGTGGGAGGCAAAAGGGCAGCTCCGGGTTTGGCGCGATGACGATCTGATTGCCTATGAGAATGCGGTCGGCGTGGGTCTCAAACTGCGCTTGGACCGGATCATGCTCGGAGAAATCGGCAATCCTTTGGAAGGCACATCAAACGTGATGATTGCGGGACTTCGCGTGCTCGAATTGCGTGAAGATGCAGCAGCTGGCGAACTTGGTGACATTCTGGACCCGCGCGGCGCCGATGAGATCGCAGATCGATGTAACGAGCTCGCACGCTTAAGTCTCAATCGGCTCACCACGCAGATGCGCGGGCTCATGGCTGGCTTCATTCAAAACCAGACTACGCCTTGGCGACAGGGTATGGCGCAGCCGGCCTTTTCCGAGAGCGCCCTGGCGCTGCACGCCTCCGCACAGAACGCAGGCCTCGCCTTACCGCGTTACCTTCAAAGCGGGGATGAAGCAGAGCGCACCTCTTTGATCGAGGGTCTCTCGGAGGTCTTGACGAGTTTGGCGGCAGATCAACCCCAACTTTTCGACGAGTTGCTCGCGACGAGCGTGCAGCCACCAGCAGATCTGCTGGAGACTTGCGGCCCGAGCATCGATCGCTTGCGACAGGAAAACGGTGATCTCATGGCGCGACTTGAGCCGATTTCCACTGAATTGGAAGCGGTTGTCCAACGGATTCGGGAGGCACAGGAGTGACAGATCTCGCAAAACTCAGACGCCTCGCGCAGATGGCTCAGGTCAATTTCACTGGGCCGCTGTCACATCAAACCGTCTCACGACTCGCCCAACACTGGCTGCCGGATGTGAACTTCCATGAAGATGAGCGGTTCCACAGCATCGATTTGTTCGACCTCTATAAATTACCTCCTGAAGTTTTTGAGCTGGAGTTCCAACAACGCGAACGCGAGGAGTACAGCTTTGTGGAGAATGGTGTTAGTCGGGTGCCTCCGAGGCTTCGAACACGGACTGGCGAAACGAGTTTTGGGACGGACGTCCTTCGAGACCTTGCAAGACCGGAATTCGGACCCGCAACGGTATATTCTCACGGCACCGATCTGGAATTCTCGGAGAAGTTTTTTGGGTCCGAAACCCATTTGCCCGGAGTCGCCAATCCGGCAATGCCCAGACATGAACTTAAGGCGCGCGCTGAGTTTCGAATGCTCTTAGATACGTTGAAATCAGACTTGGCGTTGCGGGACCTTGACGGTGGCGAGGGGGAGAATTTTACGACAAAAGCAGTGGACGCGATTTGGGGAGAGTTCGACGTTACCGATCTTCTTTTGCGTCGGGCTCCGATCAACGGCCAGGATCAGGGCCCAGCAGGCCGACGCCAGCGCTGGGAATACGCGAAGGCGCTGATAGCCGATTTCGAAGCCGAAGATCATGCTGCGGTTCATGAACGCTTGGACAATCCACCAGAAGGCACAGTGGTCAATCGAACCGTTTGGCTGGCGCTGTCGTCTTGTGGCCTAATGGAATACCACTTCGTTTACGCCTACAACGACTTCACGCGATATGGCGGCATGTTTACGAATGAACATGAGGGCGACAATGAAGGCTGCTGTTTGGTTTTTTCGCGGGTGGACTTGGAGGGATTGGAGCGCAACGAAAAAACGGTTGATCAGATTTCGCCGATCGGTCTCATCACTGCAGCCCATGAGCCCGAGGATCAAGCCGATGAAAAACGTGCTGTCGACAGAGATCCGGCCGATGCGCGCGATGGACTCGACGTTTACGTCGCGCGCGGATCTCACGCGACGTATCTTACCCCCGGCGTCCATGATTTCTTTACTGTTGGCGGTTTGATCCGAAAGAAACCGGGGCTTGTCCTTCTTCTTATTGCGGCCTTTCCCGGCCTAACTGTTGCGTTGTTGGCGATACTTGCGATCTATGAGCATTTCGATCCTGATCCCGATGTGACCTCGGCGGATGGCGTGACTGGCAAAACCGGCCTGGACGAGGAGCAAGCCGCTCAGTTTGAGAAATTGATGTCTCTCGTGGTCACCGAACTTTCCGCGCTTCCGGATGAAAGCATCTACAAACAGAACGGCAATCAAGACGAAACAGATGAATTGGCAATCCGGGCCTTCCAGGGTCGGTTGGGCGGGCACACCGGGATCAAAAACACCAGCCCAAGATGGACCAACAAAACCCGTCGGTACTTCATCCAACTTGTCCGCGCGCTTGAAACCGAGCAATTTCGACAACCGACACGTCGATAGGCTGCATTCATTCAAACCCGACTTAGTTTCTCCAAGCGAGGTTCGTCTGTCTAGCCCCCTGTGTCTGAGTCACTGATCAGGGGTTTCTCTAATAAAGTTTCCGGAACCGGTGGGCACATGCTGAGTGCTTGATGCTGCCGGGTGTGATTGTACTGCCTGAGCCAGTGGTTGATGACGATCTGGGCCTGCTCGGTCGTCGTGAACCACTCTGCATTGAGAACCTCTCGACGCAGTGTACCGTTGAAGCGCTAATTGTAGCCGTTCTCCTAGGGGGATCCCGGATAGATGTGGATCGGCTTGATGCCAACGCGTCTAAGCCAGACCTGCATCGCTTCAGCGAAATGCGACTAGTCCGCTCTGGGCTCATTGTGGATGATGGCGCGCTTAAACCGGCTAGCCGTTTTGTCCGCAAAGTGGACGTTATAGAAGGTTGCCGCAAAAGATCGCTATGTGGACGAAGCTGCTATTCTGAAAGTGAACGTTATACTATTCTCCGGGTTGAATGCAGACCTTTGAGCTTGACCGGTCGCTAGCCTCAATCAAGTCCGAGGCTGTAAATTTGAGCGCGAGAAGTGGAATCGGCTTGGTGAGGAAGCGATATTTATATGACGCCAATTTACAGTCAGGGCGCTAGACTCGGGATAGATTGATTGAAAACATTTACTAGTTTGCTCCGTCAGTAGCCCCAGATATTGGTGCTGCCCTAGTGCTGCCCAAATAGAATTCGACATGCCAGCAATCCAATGGAGGGCGTATAAATATCTGAAATTATTGTATAGATTGGTCGGAGCGAGAGGATTCGAACCTCCGGCCCCTGCCTCCCGAAGACAGTGCTCTACCAGGCTGAGCTACGCTCCGACCGTGGCGGGTGATCTACAGAAGGAGGGCGGGATCCGCAAGGGGGATTCTGAGGCTAAGGCAGCGGGTCGGTTTGGTAGAGGCGCACCTTGGTGCCGCCATGATCCACAACCGGGCCGGGGGCCAGCAGGGGCAGGCGCGTTGCGCGGGCCAGCGCAGGTGCGCTCGTTACAATGCCTATGCGCCAGCCTTGAAATCTGGACATAAGCGTTTTGCCTAGGCTTCCGTAGAGCGAGCGCAGGCGTTTTTCGTCGCCAATACGCGCGCCATAGGGGGGATTGACGATCACCAACCCAGTCGGACCCGGCGGGGGTTTGATATCGCTGACGACGCGCTGGCTGAACCGGGTGTTGTCCGCCACGCCTGCGCGCGCGGCATTTGCGCCTGCTGCCTCAACCGCACCGGAATTGCGATCAGATCCGAAATGGATCAATTTGCTGTGGGTCGGTGTGTACGAAGACCGCATCTGAGACCAGGCATCTGCGTCAAAACCAGCCAGTTGCTCGAATGCAAACGATCGCGACCGACCGGGCAGCAGGCCCCTAGCGATCTCTGCGGCCTCGATCACGAATGTGCCCGATCCGCACATCGGGTCCAGAACGGGCTCTGACCCGTCGAAACCACACGCGCGCAGGAACATCGCGGCCATGGTCTCTCGCATCGGGGCCTTGGCGATGGCTTCCTTGTGCCCGCGCTTGTGCAAAAGCTCTCCGGAACTGTCGATCGAGAAGGTGCAGAGGTCTTTTTCGATGCGCAGCAGCACGCGCAAGTCGGCCTCGGACGAGATGGGTGCGCCAAGCGTTTCGTTGATCGCGCGTTCGACCCTCTGCCGCGCGGCACCTGCGTGATAGATGCGTGACTTGCGGCTGGTGGCCTCAACCCTGACAGGGATATCCGGGCGCAGAAAGTCGGCCCAAGGAAATTTGCGGCACCGTTTGTCGAGTTGCGCCAGATGCACTGCCGGGAAACTGCCGATACGCGCCAGAACCTTGTTGGCCCCTCGCAAACAAAGATTGGCGCGCCAGACCTCGGGCCATGATCCTTGGCAGACGACACCGCCCGGAACTTTTCTCGCATCTGCGAATCCGTTTTCCTGCGCTTCGGCACACAGGGGCGATTCAAGCCCTGGGGTGGCGACCAAAAAAATCTCGAATTTCGTGTGTTTTGTCATTTTGGTTGCTTACACTGGATGCAACAGGGGCGCGACCGGCTAATTTGAGGAAAATCTGATGAATGAAACGCCAAAAATCCTGAGATTGCGGGTTTGAGCCATGACTTTTCGCGGTAACGGGTTTGCGTTTGTGACCAACCGCGCGTAAAGGGTCCATGATCAGAAATACGCCTGCGGATTCTGGAGTGTTTACGATGCGATTGCAAAGCGAACCCAGAGTATCCGCGCTGACGCAAAACCCCGATTGGGTGTAGGCTAAGCTGGCGCAGAGAAAAGGCTTGGAAGACCGTAGCAAGATGCAAACTTTCAATCTGAAAAAGGGGCTGGACCTGCCGGTCGAAGGCGCCCCGGACCAAAAGATCCAACCGGGGCCGGAATACAGCCGTGTTGCGGTTCTTGGGGGTGACTATATCGGTCTGAAGCCCAAGATGCTGGTGCAGGAAGGTGACATCGTGCAGCGGGGCGCGCCGCTCTTTTGTCATAAGGACGCGCCCGAGGCTATGATGGTGGCCCCGCTTGGCGGCAAGGTGGTTGCCATCAACCGCGGTGCGCGACGTGTGTTGCAAAGCGTGGTCATCGAAGTGTCTGACGCCAATGACACCGGCATAGATTTTTCGGACGTCGGTGATGCCGATACGGCCGAAGGCGTGACAACCAAACTCTGCGCGGCGGGTCTGTGGACGTCGTTTCGTACGCGCCCCTATTCCAAAATGCCGCAACCGGGAACTGCGCCTGCAGCGATCTTTGTTACCGCAATGGACAGCGACCCGCTGGCACCGGAAGCGGGCTTGATCATCTCCGAGGTGACAGAAGCCTTTGCGGCGGGTCTTGCGGCGGTTGCCAAGCTGACCGAAGGCGTGACCTATGTCTGCCACAAGGATGGAGATACCGTGCCGGGCGCTGACGTGGCCGGGGTAGAGCTTGCGGCATTCTCTGGCCCACACCCTTCGGGCCTGGCCGGAACGCATATTCATTTTCTCGAACCCCTGATCGGTGACAAGCAGGTCTGGACGATCGGATACCAGGATGTCATCGCTATCGGTCGGCTGATGCTGACGGGCCATCTGGACCCCAATATCGTGATCGCCCTGTCCGGGCCCGGTGCGCGCCAGCCGCGCCTGATCCGAACTGTTATGGGAGCTTCGACCGACGATCTGACCCGCGATGAGGTCAATATCGACGGCACCGCCCGGATCATCTCGGGCTCGATCCTGTCGGGCCAGCATGCTGAGGGGCCAACTGCCTTTTTGGGTCGGTTCGCCCGACAGGTAACCATCATCCGTGAGGATCATGACCAGATCCCGATGGGCTGGATCCGTCCGATGCCGTCTAAGTTCTCATTCCAGCCGGTGCTGGGCTCGGCGTTTTCGAAAAAGCTCTATGCTTTGACATCGAATTTGAACGGTGGACGGCGCGCCATGGTTCCGACTGGCGTGTTCGAAGAGCTGATGCCGCAGGATTACCTGCCGACCCAGCTGTTGCGCGCGCTCCTGGTGATGGACACCGATACGGCTCAGGCGCTGGGTGCGCTGGAGCTGGATGAAGAAGATCTGGGCCTTGTAGGCTTTGCCTGCCCGGCGAAATATGAATACGGGCTGGCGCTGCGCGACTGTCTGAACAAGATTGAAAAGGAGGGCTGAGCCGATGGGTTTGCGCAGCTTCTTTGATCGGATCGAGCCGAACTTTACCAAGGGCGGCAAGTACGAGAAGTATTTCCCCATCTACGAGATGGTCGAAAGCTTTATCTACACGCCGAAAACCGTCACCACCGTTGCGCCACATGCGCGGTCATATATCGATATGAAACGCATCATGACCTATGTCGTGATCGCGACGATCCCATGCATTTTGTGGGGGATGTACAATACCGGCTATCAGGCGAACTCGGCCATTGCCATGCTGGGCGCGGATGCGGCCACCGGCTGGCGGATCGCCATCCTGCAAGCATTCGGCATTTCGCTGAACCCCGACAGCATCTTTGCCAACGTGATGCACGGGATGATGTATTTCCTGCCGATTTACATCGTCACTTTGGTCGCGGGCGGCATATTCGAGGTCATCTTTGCCACCGTGCGTGGGCACGAAGTGAACGAGGGCTTTCTTGTTACTTCGATGCTTTACACCCTCATTATGCCCGCTTCGGCCCCGCTATGGCAGGTGGCGCTGGGGATCATCTTTGGTGTGGTCATTGGCAAAGAAGTGTTTGGTGGTACCGGCAAGAACTTCCTCAACCCGGCACTTGTTGGGCGGGCTTTCTTGTATTTCGCCTATCCTGCCAGCATGTCGGGCGACACCGTCTGGACACCGGTGGATGGCTTCTCGGGCGCGACCGCCCTGTCAGTGTCGGCCTCGCAAGGCTATCAGGCGCTGGCCGCGGATGGCATCACCTGGTGGAACGCCTTCTTTGGCACCATTCAGGGCAGCTTTGGTGAGACATCGACGTTGGCTTGCATGATCGGCCTGGCCTTCTTGCTGACCACGCGGATTGCGAATTATCGCCTGATCCTGGGCTGTTTGGGTGGAACAATCGGCTTTACCCTGCTGTTGAACCTGATCGGATCCGACACGAACCCGATGTTTGCCATGCCGTGGTACTGGCATATCGTGATCGGCGGTTATGCCTTTGGGCTGGCCTTTATGGTGACCGAGCCGGTCTCGGCCAGCCACACCAATCTGGGCCGCTATATTTATGGCGCGCTGATCGGTGTCATGGTTGTGATGATCCGGGTGATCAATCCGGCTTTCCCCGAAGGCATGATGCTGGCAATTCTGTTCGGGAACGTATTTGCACCGCTGATCGACTATTTTGTTGTTCAGGCCAATATCAAACGGAGGGCGCGTCGCCATGTCTGATCCGCAACCTCAAGAACCCAAAGGCGCCTTTGCCAAGTTTCTGGCGGCCTCGCCGGATTCCGTTGGCAAAACGATCGTCATCGCCGTGGCCGTCTGCCTTGTGGCTTCGATGGTCGTATCTGCCGCCGCAGTCAGCCTGCGTCCGGTGCAAGAGGCCAACGCCCTGAAGGACAAGCAGGTCAACGTGTTGCAGGTGGCAGGCATCTACGAGCGCGGCATCGATGTGACCGAGGCTTTCGCTGCGTTCGAACCGCATGTGCTGGATCTGGCCACCGGCAGCTTCGTCGACGATCAGTTCGACCCGGCCACGTTTGACGACATCGCTGCCGCCAGCGACCCTGACCTCAGCGTCGCGCTGGAGGATGATCCGGCTGGTATCGGCCGCAAGGCCAAATACCGCGTGATCTATCTGCTGCGCGACGATGCGGGTGGGCTGGATAAGGTGATCCTGCCGCTGCATGGCTATGGTTTGTGGTCCACGCTCTATGGCTTTATCGCGCTGGAAAACAACGGCAACGATATCTTCGGGCTGCAATTCTATCAGCACGGCGAAACCCCCGGTCTTGGAGCCGAGGTGGACAACCCGCGCTGGAAAGCGCTGTGGAACGGCAAAAAGCTGCGCGACGACGCGGGTGATCTTCAGATCACCGTGGCGAAATCGCAGCCTGCCGCAGGCCCCGACTTTTACATCGACGCGCTGGCCGGGGCGACCCTGACCTCGGTCGGGGTCGACAACCTGGTGAAATTCTGGATGGGTGACGCGGGCTATGCCCAGTTCCTGGCCAAGCTGCAAGCAGGAGAGATCTGATGTCCCAGACCAAGAAAGAGATGCTGGTCGACCCGCTTGTCGACAACAACCCGATCACCTTGCAGGTCCTGGGCATCTGCTCGGCGCTGGCGGTGACCTCGTCGCTGCAAGTGTCGATGGTGATGGCGCTGGCGGTGATCTTCGTGACATCGTTCTCGTCCTTCTTCATCTCATGCCTGCGCAACCAGATCCCCGGCTCGATCCGGATCATCGTGCAGATGGTGATCATCGCCTCGCTGGTGATCCTGGTGGATCAGATCCTCAAGGCTTATGCCTTCGAGATCTCGAAAACCCTGTCGGTCTTTGTGGGCCTGATCATCACCAACTGTATCGTGATGGGCAGGGCCGAGGCGTTTGCGATGAAGAACCCTCCGGTCGCGTCTTTCATCGACGGCATGGGCAACGGGATGGGCTATGGCCTGATCCTGCTGCTGGTTGGATTCATTCGTGAGCTGTTCGGTGCAGGTTCGCTGTTTGGCGTCACCATCCTGCAAACCGTGAACAATGGCGGTTGGTATGTGCCCAACGGCATGCTGCTGCTGCCACCTTCGGCGTTCTTTATCATCGGTCTGATCATCTGGGCCTTCCGCACATGGAAGCCAAACCAGGTCGAAGAACGTGAATACAAAATCCAGCAGGTAGAGGCCCACTGATGGAAGGTCTGATTTCACTGGCCGTAAAGGCCATCTTTGTCGAAAACCTCGCGCTCAGCTTCTTTCTGGGGATGTGTACTTTCATCGCCGTATCCAAAAAGATTTCCACCGCGCTGGGTCTGGGCATCTCGGTCATGGTGGTGCAAGCCATCACCGTGCCTGCCAATAACCTGCTGCTGAACTATCTGCTGAAACCGGGCGCGCTGGCCTGGGCGGGTTTCCCAGATGTAGACCTGACCTTCCTTGGCCTGATCTCGTATATCGGCGTGATCGCGGCGATGGTGCAGATCCTTGAGATGGTTTTGGATAAATACTTCCCGCCGCTTTACAACGCGCTGGGGATTTTCCTGCCACTGATCACGGTTAACTGCGCCATTCTGGGTGGCTCGCTGTTCATGGTAGAACGCGACTACAACTTTGCCGAGGCGGCGACCTATGGTCTGTCGTCGGGCTTTGGCTGGGCGCTGGCGATCACTGCAATGGCAGGCGTGCGCGAAAAGCTGAAATACTCGGACATTCCAGACGGTCTGCAAGGCTTGGGTATCACTTTCATCACCGCTGGGCTGATGGCGATGGCCTTCATGTCCTTCTCGGGCGTGAAACTGTAAGGAGGGCGGAATGGAAACCTTTGGCTTAGGTGTAGCCCTTTTCACCGTCATCGTTCTGGGCCTTGTCGCCATCATCATGGCGGCACGGTCGCGGCTGGTGTCGACCGGGAATGTCAACATCACCATCAATGGTGAGAAAACGGTCTCTGTTCCCGCCGGTGGCAAACTGTTGCAAACCCTGGCGGCCGAAAAACTGTTCGTGCCCTCCGCTTGCGGTGGTGGCGGGACCTGCGCACAATGCCGGGTGCGGGTGCATTCCGGTGGCGGCTCGATCCTGCCGACCGAGGAAAGCCACATCACCAAGCGTGAAGCTGCCTGTGGTGACCGACTGTCCTGTCAGGTGGCGGTCAAGCAGGATATGGATATCGAAGTCCCGGAAGAGGTATTTGGCGTCAAGAAGTGGGAATGCACAGTGCGTTCGAACGAGAACGTCGCGACCTTCATCAAGGCTCTGACGCTGGATCTGCCCGAGGGCGAGGACGTGAATTTCCGCGCCGGTGGTTACATCCAGATCGAAGCCCCCGCGCATGCGCTGAAATACACCGATTTCGACGTCGAGGAAGAATATCGCGAAGATTGGGACCGCTTCAATCTGTGGCAATATGAATCGGTCGTGAGCGAACCGATTGAGCGCGCCTATTCCATGGCAAACTACCCGGACGAAAAAGGCATGATCATGCTGAACGTCCGCGTGGCCTCTCCACCTCCGGGGGCCGAAGGCATCCCGCCGGGTCAGATGTCATCCTATATCTTCAACCTGAAACCGGGTGACAAGGTTACGATCTCGGGTCCGTTTGGTGAATTTTTCGCCCGCGAGACCGAGAAAGAGATGGTGTTCATCGGTGGCGGTGCAGGTATGGCACCCATGCGCAGCCACATCTTTGATCAACTCAAACGGCTTGAAAACCGAAACCGCAAGATCAGCTTCTGGTACGGTGCGCGGTCCAAGAAGGAGATGTTCTTTGTCGAAGATTTCGACACTCTGGCGAAAGAGTTCGACAATTTCGAATGGCATGTGGCCTTGTCCGATGCGCAGCCCGAGGATGACTGGAAAGGCTATACCGGCTTTATCCATAACGTGTTGTTCGAAGAATACCTCAAGAACCACCCCGCTCCCGAAGATTGCGAATATTACATGTGTGGCCCGCCGATCATGAACCAGTCGGTCATCAACATGCTGCTGGAACTGGGCGTGGACCGCGAAGACATCATGCTGGATGATTTCGGCGGCTAAGACAATGAAACCGGCGCCCTGAGCGCCGGTTTTCAGTTTTGGGTGACGTCGATACCCAGAACCTTTTTGATCGCAGCCGGCGGGTCGCACCTGTGGGCGCGCATATCCAGCCCCTGATGCAGCGCAACGGCCCGACGCGCACGGGACGCATTGCCATAGGCTATCAGGGCGCTGAGGCCGCCATTGAGCACCGAATAGGGCAGGACCATCAGGATCAACATTGCGGTTCCTGTCTGTCCCAAACTCTGCATGAACGCAGCCAATGCCAGAACTGCTGCGGTCCACAGCAGCGAAACCCGGATCAACTGGCTGGTGATATATCGGCGATAGGCGCCGTACCCGCCAAAGCGCGGGGCAAGCGCAAAAAATCGCAAAATCCCATGGTTGAGCGCGCCGTAGATGCAGACCTGCCCAAAGCTGAACAGTGTCATTGCCAGCGCCAGCTGCGCATAGGTCTGCGGTTCCAGCATCTCGGTCTGTAACCGCAACAGGGCCAAACCTCCGACCAGCAAAAACAGCTGACCGAGCCCGACCCAAATCGCCTCGGACCGTGAGGTCAGAGCGGCCCCGGCGTCATTTGCCGTGGTAATCCCGGAACCATTCGACGAAACGGGCTATCCCGTCTTTGAAGTCGGTCTGTGGGCGATACCCGGTCAGGCGCTGCAACAGATCCGCATCCGCCCAGGTGGCCGGAACGTCGCCCATCTGCATCGGCATGTAATTGCGGATCGCCTTCTGACCCAGCGCCTCTTCGATGGCTTCGATGAAATCCAGCAGGCGTATCTTCTCACCATTGCCGATATTCACCACCCGATAGGGCGCCACCGGTGACAGGCTGTCGCCCTCGATGATCTCGTCAGGGCTGGCGGGCCGAACCGGAGGCGTGTCAATCAGCAACCGGATACCGCGGACCAGATCTTCGACATTGGTAAAGTCGCGATACATGTCGCCGTGATTGTAAATGTCGATCGGGCGGCCATCGAGGATGGCATCGACAAACTTGTAAAGCGCCAGATCAGGCCGCCCCCAGGTGCCATAGACCGTGAAAAAGCGGAACATGGTGGTCGGCAGATCCCACAGATGGGCATAGGAATGGCCCATCGATTCATTGGCCTTTTTGGTCGCGGAATAGATCGTCAGTTGGGTGTCGGCTTTTTCCACCTCGGTGAAGGGCATTTCGGTATTGGCGCCGTAAACGGATGAGGTCGAGGCCATCAGCAGATGCTCGACTTTATGCTGCCGCGCGATCTCCATCACGTTGAACGTGCCCACGACATTGGATTGGATATAGCTGCGCGGTTCCTCCAGGCTGTAGCGCACACCGGCTTGCGCGGCGAGGTGAACGATCACATCAGGCTGAAACTCATCGGCGATACGGACAAGGGTATCGTAATCCTCGAGCATGCCTTCGGTCGCGGCAAAGCCCGGATTTTGCAGCAACATCTGATGGCGGCGGTGTTTCAGGGCCACGTCGTAATAGTCGGTCATCCCGTCATAGCCATGCACACGGAACCCCTCGGCCAGCAAAAGCCGCGCCAGATGGAACCCGATAAACCCAGCTGTACCTGTGACCAGAACCCGCTTCATATCACCCTCGATCATAGTCTTGACGTCGCGCCATCAGGGACCCTTTCCACCTGCGAAGGTCAAGGAGATTTTGTCAGCCACCCGCTGCATCCAACCCCGCATTGACCAAAGACGGCAGGAATTGATCCAGCGCGCGGCCCCATGTGGTGATCGGTTGTTCCTGAATGAACACGATATCATTGGGGCGCAATTGCATGCGCGAGGCCACCGACAGCGCAGCCGGGTTGCGCGCATCCAGATGCCACGCGGTCACCGCACCGAACTCGGCCGGGTTGGGGGAGGCGCGCAGCACATAGATATGGGACGCATCAGCGGTGCGCGTGCTGAACCCGCCTTGCCCGAACAGCGCATCCGCCAGATTCAGGTGCTGCCCATAGGGCAGGGGCATGCGGGCGTTGCTGCGGAACTCGCCACCCAGATAGACATAATCGCGGGCTTCGGCCCCCAATTCGGTGCGGGCGGTGAAATTGCTGCGAGATTCGATCAGTTCGTCGCGTTGTAGCCCCACCGCCAAGTCCAGCTCGGCCAGGGCATCAGCGCGGGCCTGACGGTTGAGGCTGATCACATCGACCTGATCTCGGTAGAACCCAAGCGCGCGGTCCAGATCATAGCTGGTATCCACATAGACCGCGTCACCATTCAGCAGGTTCAACCGTTGCAGATCAGGCCGCGCGAAATAGTCTTTCAGCGGGATCTGATAGAGGTCGCCTGTGCGATAGATCCGAATGGTGCCATAGTCGCGATCCCGCGTGCTGAGCCCCCCGGCGGCGGCAATCGCCTGGCTGAGGGTCAGGGGCACGGGTTTGACCGCGATATTCTGAGGTGCGGCGACCAACCCGCCAATGGCCACGCGTTTCGAGTTATAGCCGGTCTGTTCCAGTGCAAAAGACGGGTCGATCTGGCGGTCGACAAAAGCGTTGAACAGGGCGGCTTCGGCATCTTGCAGGCTGAGGCCTGATACTCGAACAGCGCCAATATCAGGTACCGAAATGGTGCCGTCCGCTCGGATTGTATAGGTCTCACGCTGCGGCGCGGATTGCGCGCCCAACGCACTTGCTCCGGCCCGGACCAGGGCAACCTCGTCGCCCACGCCCAGACGATAGGGCGGCGGTTTGACCTGAGGTGGCGCGCGCAGTTCCAGCGCTTGAGGGGTCAGGTGCGGCACTTCAGGGCGGTCCGGCAGCGTGGCCAGACGCTGCACCGGCGCGCCTGTACCGGCCGTGTCATAGAAGGACGCCGGCAGCCTGCGCGGCGTGTAGGGGGTAGACCGATTGGCCAACAGGACCGTCTGAGCTGTCAAATCCACCTCTCGCACCGCAACGCTGTCCAACTGGTTCGACACGCGCGGGCTGGTATAGGTGATCCCACAAGCCGTAAGCGGCAGCACCAGCAAAACAAGCGAAAGAAAACGGAGGATCGGCGTCATGTCATTCTCCTGAACTGTCGTTTCAGCGGACCAGATGTTCAGCCCATAGGTACCCGGCACTGGCGCTGACCCATTGGCGGGATTTCCAGATGAACCCGTCAGGGCCCAGCCAATAGAGGTTGGTTACGGTCAGGCCGGGCGTGATGCAGGTTTCTTCGATACGAACCGTGCCATGGGTACGGTCGAAGATGGTGATGCGTTCTGGGGTCTTGCTGGTGCGCTGGCACTGAAAGCTTTGAAATTCCGTCTGAAATTCACCGTCCAGATAGCTGTGCAGCTTCAGGTAATATCCAGTTTGGTCACCCCGCAGCATCGACAGTGTCCCGGATATATCCGCCGTCATCAGGTCGCGGCCCAACCCTCGGCTGGCCACCAGAAGACCGCTCTGGAACGACAGCGAGGCCTGATCGCCCGACGACCAGGTGCGCACGCCCGTATTCTGCGCGGATGGCTCAAGTGTTGCTGCAACTTTCAACTCGGGCAGTTCAGCAAGCAAGGTGGGACGTCCAAGCGCGTCCAGCTGCGCGCGGCTGAGCAAATCCCGAGGGTCTACAGGTTGCGCCGCGCACCCCATCAAGGCCAGCAAACAGATCAGACGGATTACCGCCAGAACCGCCCCCAATTGACCTGAAGGTCATGCCCACGCACCCCGCGTACAGTGTCGTAAAGCCGCCCCGCCACATCCAGACGCGCACCGCCATCCCGTTGGACAGGGCGCAGTACGGTGGTGAAATCATCGCGGGTGGGTGAGCCCGAAAGCCAATCGATGGGGATCGTGACAATGATGCCTTTGTCAAACGACCCTTCGCCAAAATCCTCGGCAGAGACATTGGTAAGCGTGGCAAAGGCCCCGATGCGCCAACCGTTCTTGAACTCGCGATGCAAGGTGAAGGTGGCACCCCAATCACCGGCAAGATATCGGCCCGCGTCGATCTGCGTGTGAAACCCGTTCTGCATCTGCCAATAGCCCGACAGATGACCGGTGGCGACGCTGTAATCCTGAAAGCCGAACAGCTGGTTGAAATCGCGCTGGCGGACATAGTTCAATTCGGCCCCCATCGCGAACCGCGACTTCAGCGGAAACCACAGCAACTCGGCGGACAGGCCGCCGAACATCGGCTCCAGATAACCGCCGGTGATCCGTCCGAACAGATCGCCAGCAGGCTGGTAATAATAGGCACCCGTAAGCTCGGTGATCGCGGGGCTGCCTTCGGCATCATAGAGCGCCCCATCGCTGCGCACGCGCGGTAGGGTCGAATCCGAAGGCCTGTCAGAATCGTCCAGATTGCCCAGCAAGGGCTGGCGCAGGATGCCGCGCAGGATCACGCCACGGGCCGGTTCGACCTGGGTCGAGGCCTGAACGCCGAAATCTGCCCGCACCGGCTCGTCAGGATCGAACAGGGCGGGTTGGATATAGGGTGAGATGCGGTTGTCCCACACCGGGTAGGCAGCGCGCGGTCCGGCAATGGCCTGATCCTGCTCTTCGATGCGCGCGCGCGCATAGCTGGACCAGCTGTTGTCCAGCTCATGTTCCAGCTGTTCCATATCCCGCCGTTGGATTGTGACCTTGGTCGGGGTCAGGCCGTTGACAACCAGTGCAATTTCGAACTGTTCGATATGGGCAGGCAGGGTGCGGCTCATCGCCCGGGCGGTGCGCCCGATGTCCTGCCCCGTCCGGGTGCGCGAGGTGCCCTGTACGCCGACCGCCGCGATGTCGCCCTGCGTTTCAAGGCTTTGTAGCCGCAGCCCTTCTTGCTGCAACGCCGCCGCCAAACGACGCCGACTGTCGGCAGGTGTGCCTGCAGGCATTTGGTTGACCCCGCGCACCAAGACTGGTGGCGGTGCATTACCGCGCAGCCCTGCGGCGGGTGGGTCTTTGGGGTTCAATGCAAAACTCAGGTTCACGCCGACTTCCGAGCCATAGAGATAGGTCAGCGATAGATGAATGTCGGGACGAATGCGATACTGCGCGGCAAAATTGAACGAGGATTTGCGGTCGAACGCCGTGCCGTCCTCCTGCGGGTAGGCATCGGGTGAGAACTCGGCCTGCAGCTTCCACCCGTCACTGAGCTGCCATTCGATCCCGCCAAACAGGGCGGCCGGACCGCGAAACCAGTTTTGCGATTGCAACGTGCCACCCTCATCATCTTCACGGCCGGGTCGGGTGTCCATCCGGCTACCAAAGATATAAGACAGCGGGTTCTGAAAAGACCCAACCCCCGCGAGTCGACCCCAGCCAATGCCACCTGTCAGGCGCAGGTTCGGGCGCACGGTCTTTGAGGCTACGATATATTCCGACTGGTAGATCCCGGTGCCCAGAAAATCGTTCAGCCCGATGGCCATGGCCGGGCGGCGGCTGGACTCGTCCAGAAACCGGTAATGGATTGAGAAACTGCGATCGAAGATCTCATCCTGCACAGCGGCGCCCGGTGTATTGCCGCGCACATCGCGCAGCGCCGAATAGCGCAGGCTTCCCGACAGGCGCGGGGTGACCTGAAAAGTCAGCGTCGTGCGCGTGGTGTTTCTGAAATGGCTGAAGTTCAGCGCCAGTTCCGCGTCCGGGCGGCTATGGGCCGGGGGTAGCTCGACCAGACCCGGATAACCATAGGTGTTATAGGTGGTCTGGATCTGAGGATCTGCCATGGTCAGGGTCGGTGCAACCAATGCCAAAAGACCGACAATAAGACGGCTGCGCCTAATGGCCCGGGTTCCGAAGAAGCGGCGCAAATTGCCCCAGTTTACGCAGGTTCTTTGCCAACAATGTGCCAGCGCCCCCAGCCTGGTTGGCGCGCAACGCACGATAGTCCTCGCGCGCCTTTGTCAGCAGTCCAGCGCCCAGATTGGTACTGACACCGCCATGGCGCATCTTGACCAAGACCCGTGGCACGTAACCCAGTTTGATCTCACCGGCCCCGATCCAGCGCAACATCGCGTCATAGTCCCCGGCAATCCGGTACGCGCTGTCATAGGCGCCAAAGCGTTCGATAACGCTGCGGCGCACGTAAAGCGTAGGGTGCGGTGGCATCCAGCCCCAGCTGAGACGCCTGCGTGAGAACGGCCCTGCGCGCCAATGGCGTATCACACGCCCCGATGCTGACAGGATCTGAAGATCGCCATAGATCGCGTCAATCGATGGATCCCGAAAGGCCCGTGCGATATCGGCCAAGACCTGATCATCCGCCAGCATGTCATCGGAGCTGAGCAAGCCGATGACATCTCCGTGGCAGCGCGCCACACCCTTGTTGATGGCATCGTAAAGACCACCATCATGGGCAGATTGAACACGCATCGGATGACTGTTCTTCCGGTCGAACAAAAGCTTCAACGTGCCGTCGGTTGAACCACCGTCCTGAACAACAAGCTCAGCCTTTTCATAGGTTTGCTGGTCAATCGACCCAAGCGCATCCGGTAGCGAACTTGCCCGGTTCAACACCGGCATCACAATCGAAATCATCATGCTAAACGTCAGTCTACCGAAATATCGAACAACAGCCCAAAAGCCATCTTCCGGTCACTGACAAAACGGATCCCCTGGGCCTCTAGAACCGAGCGCAGTTTTGTAAGGTTGCCTTTGCGCGAATGGGGTACGCCGTCCACGGCCTCATAACGCGTGATAGTGGCTGCTCCGACCCCGGACTTTTCCGAAAGACATCGGACCGACCAGTTCAAAGCCCCGCGCGCAGCGCGCAGTTACTTGCCTGTGACCGAGGGCATTTCGCCCTCAGCGTGATTTTCTGTATGCTTCATTTTAAGTAAAATTGCCTGATCAACGGCTACCGCACCGGAAGTGACGAATGTCTGACTTCTGGAGGTGGTTTCATGATCAGAGCCTTGGCAGGGAAAAGAGTAAATTTCAATCGCTAAAGTTGTAGATGATTGAAATTAGATAGTTCTGTTGGGTTTCAGTAACAGAATTTGCGTCAACCGCTTAAAATCAGAAAAACCTCAGCAAGGTTAGCAAAGTATTAACCATTTGCTTCAAGTTTGGCAGGTAAATGGCGAAGGTTGGATCATGCACCTCAGGACTGTTTTGCTTGCGTTCGGTGCAAGTATCGCACCACTTCCGGTTGTTTCGCAAAGCGCTGACGCTTTGCAATTGGCGCGCAGTCTGGATGCCTGTTCCGGGGCGAAGGTCTTGCGTGCAAAAGTTCTCAGCGACGGCAGTCTAAAGGTCTCGTGTGCGCGTCAAAACAGAAGGCAACGACAAGACCAGCTCCCCGGAGTGGCGCCGGGGGCGACGAACGTGGTGGGGCTGCAGGTGCCTGCGCTTGGCTTGGGGGCCGCCGCAGCGGCGGTGGCCGCAGGAACGTCGTCAACCTCATCAACCGACAGCACCGGCAGCAATTGAATGGTTAGGCAGGATCAGCACATGGCGCATAGCCAAGTTCGATCATCTGTTGCCCGGACAATCGGCGATGCCCGTTCACCCGGTGTCGCGCCATCTCCAGATACCATTGCCGCAATGGCGCGGGATAGTGGCTTGCGATCAGCTGGCTCCAATATTCGAAACTGGCCGCATCCAGAGCCAACCCCCAAAGACTGGGACCGTGGAACCCAAACACGGTATCTGCGTCGACACACACATCATCTGCGGCCAGATAGAGGGTACAGGCGGACAGGCAGATCCGGCCCCGAATCTCGACCCGATCCCCGTGTTGGCGCAAGCGTTCGACCCGCGCGACCCTGCGGTCGATCCGCCCACCCAGATCATTGCCGATTACGTGTACGACTCGTGAAGGCTGAGCCAACAGCGCGGGCGCAGAACCCACAGAGATCAGCATCGCAAAACACACAACAAGACACCCGGAAAACCGGGCAATACTTCCTTTCGGCACTTTCCAACTCCCCTGACAAAGCCCATAGATTTTCACACTGTGCGGTCGGGGAATTAACAACGGCATAAGTTTGCAATTCTCTGAAAATACAAGGTTTCTTTCATGACGCAGGACCGCTCTTCCTCAGCCCGTGATCATAGCCAGTGGTTTGCTGCGCAACTGCGTCCAAACATGCGCCTGATCGCCGAGCGCAACCTGACGCGACAAGGATTCAAGACTTTTTGCCCCACACGCTGGGAAACAGCGCGGGTCGGTCGCAAGCTCAGAACCAAGGCGCAACCGCTTTTCCCGGGCTACCTCTTTGTCGGCTTTACGCCTCAGTCAGCGCGCTGGCAGGTGATCAACAACACGCGCGGCGTCAATCGGCTGATAACCGACGCACGATTGAATCCTGCGCCCATTCCTCCCGATTTCATGACAGCGTTAAGGGCACGCTGTGATGCAGAGGGTGTCTTGCAACCCGATCGGGGGCTGGCCCCGGGTGACACGGTGCGGATTTTCTCGGGCCCGTTTTCGGGGGAACTGTCCCGGATCGAAAAGCTGGATCAGCACCAGAGATTGCAAGTGCTGATCCAGATACTGGGCCGCGCTGTGCGCGCAACGGTTTCGCGAGACGTGGTCGAGCGGGTTTCGCGGCCGGAACCCGCCTGATCCATCGTTCAGAGGGTTTGCAGACCCATATTTCCGATGTCGCTTGCCCAAAGACGAAGCATCTCCACATGACCCATCATCCCGGGCCCAAGGATCAGATCCTGCGACCCAAGCACCGGGATGCCACTCACCGCAGCTGAAGACCCGTCGGCCAGAGCGACCTCTGAATAGGTGTGGCGCGACGCGAGTTCAAACGGCTCATGGCGGGAAAGACCCACACTGCCGGGCGCGGAGCTTACGGTGGTTCCGGCGCCGCCAGCCAAATGCAAGACCTCTTTCCGACCGTCTGCCGCCACGGCGTATTCCAGCCCCTCGGTGACCCCATCAGACCACTCCAGCAACACAGCGCGACCCGGAACCGCGGCCCGATCAAGCGCCCCTTCCAACGCAATCGACACCGCATGTGACGCGTTGCTATCGGGTAGATAGGCCGATTTCAGGGTAACGCTTTCAGCCGCACGTGTCTGAGCACTTGTCTGCGTCGGGATAAAGGATGACGGTGCCCCGCCGTGTTCCAGCTGGGCACCCCAGATATAGGTAAATCCGGGCTGTGCAGAGGATGTGTTCAGATCCTCCTCGGAGTTGTAGATCTCGAACGCCGAAATCGCCGAGCGCGTGGCCTGCACCGTGATGGCACAGCGATACCAACCATTGCCAAGCGCCTCCATCGCGGCCGTGTGCACCGAGTTTACCGTTCCGGTGACCCCTGCGCTCAGGTTGAAATAGCTGTCTTTGGCAAAACCATGCGTGCGTTCGCGCAGAAAGATGAATTCGCGGTCACCGGCTTTGGCGTAGACCGAAAAGGTCAGGACATCTCCAATCAGATAGGCAACCGATTGCTGCACGGCTCCATCAAAGGTATCCGCTGTACTGGTCAGCCGGGACGCGGTGCCGGTGCCATCAGGGGCTAGGGCATCGTTGGGCGAGATGGCGGCGCGTGACCGCGACCAGACCGACGTGTCAAAGCCCGAGGCGTGTAGCAGCAGATTTGTGCGCGCCTCGGATTCCAACAAAAGACCGGCGCTCTGCCAGGTTCCGCCCGTCAGGCGATGGTCAAACCGAGGTTCACCGGGTACGGACTGGCTTAAAAGGCCCGAGGAATTCACATAGGTCGCTGTTGAGCCGCGCGCAAAGTCAAAGGCATCGTGAAAGGCAACCGGCCCTTGGGCAGCCCGAAAGACCGAGGATGAGAAATCCGCGACGACATCCGGCACCATCCCGTTGACGCCATATGCGGCAAACGGGTCACGCAGCGGCGCGGTGCGCCCGCTGAACGCGAACCGTCCGCTTTGAAACCGTGATCCTGTCACCATATGTCACCCGACCAAAAGCGTTACAGGGACGTCATTGCCCGCGATCCACAGGCGCTCGCCCGATTTGATCTGCATGGCCTGTGATCGGCCCGGTTGAACCGGATGGCCTTGCGAGACGTCAAGCGCGGGCACTGCATCGTCGGTTGTGATCTCAAAATGGATTGTGTCACCGCCCACATTGCTCAGCAATATGTCTTCGTCAGCGGTCGCGGTGTGACGGTTGGATGCGATCCATCCTGCAGCGGTCTTGTAAGCAGTTGATGGCATGGGAAACTCCTGTGGTTAGACCGCGCCACCATAGGGGCAGCGCCCGCACCGTTGCCCGCACGGCAAAATAACCCTGTGTTAAGGCGCTGCGACCTTTGCCAATTGCCCCTGCCTGGCGGACAAGATAGGGGTCTGTTCCATGATACCCGGATGGCTCAAAACCTTGATCTCGCGCCCTGCATCGAATGCAGCAGAGCCGGGCGTAATTGCACCGGATCAACGCTTTATCGCGGTTGGTGATATCCATGGTCGGATGGATCTTTTGCAGTCGTTGCTGGACAGGGTGGACCTCGATTGCCCATTGGTATTTCTGGGGGATTACGTTGATCGCGGTCCCCACAGCGCGCATGTGTTGCGTCATCTCTATCAGCTTGAACAGAACGACAATCGTCCGGTGACGTGTTTGCTGGGAAACCATGAAGAGATGTTGCTGCGTTTTGTTGATGAGCCAAAACGCAATGCGCAGTTATGGATGCTGAACGGTGGCTTGCAGACGATTGCATCCTTCGGCCTGGGGGACCTGGACGGGGCCGCCATCGGCCGAGATGCAGAAGGTGCTGCCACCCGGTTGCGCGAGGCCATGGGCGACGCGCTGCTGGACTGGCTACGGACGCGTCCTCTGACCTGGACCAGCGGCAATGTCACAGCTGTCCACGCCGCGCTTGATCCCAATCGCGCAGTAACCCGGCAACAGCGCCAGACCTGTCTTTGGGGGCATCCGGAGTTTCCGAAAACGGCTCGGCGAGACGGGCACTGGGTTCTGCGCGGCCATGTGATCGTTGATAAGCCCGACGCGTCAAACGGGGTGATTTCGATCGATACAGGCGCGGTTTTTACCGGTCGCCTGACAGCAGCAGACATCTCGTCCGAAGGTGTTCATTTCATTTCGACCAGCTGAACGCGCGAGCTTGTGACAAAATTCCGATCATAGCAGGAGCCCGCGTTCTCCGAATATTAGAAAAATCGCATGTTTTTGGGTAACCTACTGTTAAGGTTAACCAATAATTTACCAATGTCCCGTGACCCTTGCCCAAAGCTTCGCGCTGTTTTCCGGCGCACAAGGGCGCAAGGGGACAGGAATGTTGGATTACGAGCTCACATCGACGCGTATCGGACAAGAGGCTACTTTCTATCGACCGCTGCGGCAGGGGCCGTCGCCTGTATTCTTGGTGGCAAAGCGCGGATTTGACCTGTGGTTTTCGGTGATGTTATTGCCTTTGCTTTGCGTTACTTCGGTCATGCTGCTGCTGCTGAACCCGTTTTTCAATTCTGGCCCGGTGTTTTTTGCTCAAATCCGAATGGGGCGCCATTGTCGGCCGTTTCTGGCGTACAAGTTCCGATCGATGAGCCCGAGGCAGCGGGCTTTACGCGGGCCGTTTGATCCACTGGAAGCGGACCGCATTCCAGCGCTGGGGCGGTTTATCCGCCGCAGCCGGTTGGATGAATTACCGCAAATACTCAACGTGATCAAAGGCGAGATGAGCCTGATCGGTCCGCGCCCTGATTATGTGGGGCATGCGCGACACTATAACCGCACCATGCCAGGATATCGCTCCCGCCACAGCGTGCGTCCAGGCATTAGTGGATTGGCACAGACCGAGATCGGCTATGTCCAATGCGCCGACACGGTGCAGGCCAAGGTGCAAGCTGACCTGAGGTATATCCAAACAATGGGTCCAATGCAGGAGATACGGATTTTCTGGCGCACGATCCTGACCGTGCTGTGTTTGAAAGGGCAATAAGATGACGCCCGAGATGCAAGCTGAACAGGATGAATTGGGCCGTTTATTGGGCTTGCTATGGGCGGGCAAATGGCTGCTTGCGGCAACGACGGTGCTTGGGTTGACCCTTGCCATTCTGGCCGCGATCTATGTGGCCAAACCGGTCTACCAGGCTGAAACCACACTGCTTTTGGATCCCGGCTCTGATGGTTTTGAGGCAACCGCAGGTGCCTTGAACGGTTTGGCAACGGATGTGTCTGCCATCAACACCCAGATCGAGATCCTGCGCTCGGACCAGATGATGCGCCAACTGGCGGAGCGGATGAATCTGGTGGCAGATCCCGAGTTCAATGCCTCTTTGCGACCGCCTTTGCCGCTTATCGGCCAGCGCGGCAGTGGGGCAGAGGATGTTGCCAAAGCCTTGGCTGCGCGCGTTTCAGTCGCCAATATTCGCAATTCGCATGTCCTGACTCTGTCGGCCCGCAGCGAGGATGCGGCTAAGGCGGCTGAGATCGTCAATACCCTGGCGACGCTTTATGTGGACGGGCAGGTTGCGGAAAAACGCCGCGACATCAACACGGCCGTGAACTGGCTGTCCGACCGGGTTGTGTCTCTGGAACAGGAAATCGAACAGCAGGATGATGCGGCCGCACAGGTTGGCGCGGCGATCGCCGTCCAGAGTATCGAGGCCTTGGCCAAGCAGTTGTCAGATACGCAGGCCCGGCTGGATCAATTGTTGAACCGTCAGCGCAGTTTGCAACAGCGTGCGCAGCGGCTTGAGGCGCTTGCAGACAACCCGACTGGTGCCGCATCTTTCGAAGATGAGCTGTTGCAGCGTCAGGCCACAGCCGCGCTGGCCGGAGATACCGAGGCCCTGCAAGGCTTTGCTGCGCGGGTGGCGGAACTGCAAAACCAGACCATCCGCGAACTGGCGCTGGCCGACCGCCAAGCCAACGTTTTGCAATCGGGGCTGCGCCAGCTTGAGGCAGATTACCGGGCGCAGACCGATCAACTGGCGCAGTTGCGTCAGGTTGAACGCGATGCACGGGCGACCGAACTGTTGCACCAGACATTCTTGTCGCGCCTAAAGGAAACCGCTCTGCGCCGTGGTTTGCAAACACCCGACAGTCGCATCATTTCACCGGCCATTGAGGCGCGAAAAGTCGCGCCAAACACGGCAAAACTGGCCGTTTTCGGCGCTTTGGCGGGGGCCGTCGCGGGTATCGGTATCTTGCTGCTTAGACAGGCCCAACAGGCGAGAGCGCCAACACTGGCGACGATCGAGGCAGCGACACGCAGCCCCGTGATTGGCCAACTGCCCAAAGCGCCGGTCCGGTCTCGGGCTCAACTGATCGACTATCTGACCGCGCGCGCGACCTCACCTTTGGTCGAGGCGGCGCACAACCTGCGCACCTCGCTGCTTTGGCGCAACAAAACGGATCCACCGAAGGTGATCTTGTGCTCTTCCTGCGTGCCGGGCGAAGGCAAGATGACCACCGCGATCATCTTGGCTCACAGCTTGGCAGGGTTGGGCAAACGGGTGTTGCTGGTTGAGGCTGATATCCGCCGCCTGTCGTTCCAGCATTACTTCCCTGAAAATCCTAAAGGCGGATTGGTGACCGCCTTGTCGTATCGAGTGCCTGTGCAGGATCTGATCCAGCGCGATGCGCGAACCGGCCTGGACGTGTTGATGGGCGAGCGCAGCGCCGACAGCGCGGCTGATCTGTTCTCGTCTCCCGAATTTCACGCGCTGTTTGAAGACCTGCGGCATCGCTATGATCATATCGTCATCGATTGCCCACCGGTTCTGGTGGTGCCCGACGCACGTGTCATCGGACAGTCTGCCGACGCCATCCTGCTGACCGTTGCCGCCTCTGACACAAACCGGTCCCTGGTCGAAAACGCGCTGCGTGAGTTTTCAAGCGTGAACCTGCAGGTGACGGGGTTGGTAATGTCGCGTGTCAGCGCGACCAAAGGTACCAAAACCGATCTGGTCTATGGCACCTATGGTCAATACTACGATACGGTCTGAGCGTTAGCCGACAATCATCTGCTTCATCCGCAGCGCCTCGTATTCCAGCTCTTTCAAGCGGAATTGCACCACATCTCCGATGGTAATAACGCCTTTCAGATGTCCGTCGGACATCACTGGCATATGGCGAAAGCGTCCCTCGGTCATGGTTTTCAGAACTGCATTCAGGCTGTCTTCGGGCGCGCAGGTCTGAACCTCGCGGGTCATCAGTTCTTCGACAGACTGAGGCAGGGTCTGACCCGGCGTATCGGCCATGCGACGCACGATGTCACGCTCGGACAAGATGCCCTGTAGCGCACCGTTCTGATCAGTCACAACAACAGCACCGATACGTTTGTCGCGCAGCAGGTTCACCACCGAATGGATCGTGTCGTTGGGCCGTACCGCAAACACCGCATCCCCTTTGCCTTCCAGCAACTTGGCTACTGTCGTATTGGAGTGCGACAGGTTGGATTCAACCGACTGACTGCGGGTGGGTGCAGCGGGCTTGTCGCCGCGTGTCGGGGGCTGGTAAGAGCTTGGGGCCATGGGCGGTCTCCTCCTTTACCGGAAATGGCGGGTTCCTCTACCTTAGCGTGAAGATGGGCCCTGTATAGGGTAGAATCTTGCAAGGTGGCGCATCAGAAGGAAACGCGTAGACGTGAGCCAACTCTATCTGACCCCAACCTTTGCTGTTGTGATCTTTATCGGTGTGGTCATTTGCGGCCACAACTTTCGCATGCTGTGGAAGCATCAGCCCGAAGGCTGGCAAAAGCGCGCTTGGCTCTTTGGTGTCCCGGCGGGTATCGGCCTTATGGCCTTGGCCTTTCTGCCGATGAAGATCTGAGGTCGTTTGACTCTGCCAAAGCCCGCTGGCATATGCCGGGCACCACGTCCCGCAGGAGGTCAAACATGCGTATCTTGTCAGCACTGGCTGGGGTTTTTCTGGTCACCGGCTGCTGGTTCGACAAAGAACCCGACGTTGTTCGGCTGTCTGGCGAAACCATGGGGACGACCTTCAATATTGTCGCAATCGGGGAAGACCTGGATCAGGATGCATTGGCCGCTGATGTGCAGGCCACGTTGGATCGGGTCAATGGCAAGATGTCGAACTGGGATCCCAATTCCGAAGTTTCGACATTCTCGGCCTCAAGCAGCACCGATCCTGTGCAGGTCTCGGACGAATTCGCGCTTGTGCTGGCTGCAGCGAATGAGGTGCACAGCAAATCCGGGGGCACTTTTGATGTTACCTTGGGGCCACTGATCGAACTTTGGGGGTTTGGCCCGCGTAAACCCGAAGACCCGGTGCCCAGCGATGCCGACATTCAAGCTGCGCTGGATGCGGTCGGGCAAGATCGGTTGCTGACTCTGGACAGTCAGGCCGGGACACTTGCCAAGTCCGATGCTGGTGTCGGTATCAACCTGTCAGCCATCGCCAAGGGCTATGGGATCGATGCGGTTGCGGCCACGTTGGCCGATGCGGGGATCGAGGATTATATGGTTGAGATCGGTGGCGATCTTGTGGCCAAAGGCGAAAACGACAAGGGTGAAAGCTGGCGTATAGGGGTCGAGAAACCGGAAACCGGAACACAGGCGATCCAACTGGTTGTGCCCTTGAATGATCGCGGGATGGCAACTTCGGGCGATTACAAGAATTTCTTTGTGCAGGATGGCATTCGCTATTCCCATATCATTGACGCCACCACCGGGCGTCCGATCACCCATCACACGACGTCGGTCACTGTTCTGGCCGAAAACGCGATGATGGCCGATGCCTGGGCGACAGCCATGTTGGCCCTGGGCCAGGAGCGGGGGCTGGACCTGGCCGAGCAGCATAAACTTGCCGTGTTTTTCATCTCGCGGGATGTGACAAATGGCGAAGATGCCTATATCACCGTCCAAAGCAGCGCTTTCAAAGACGTGCTGGACACCAACTGACCGCTAGGAACCGTTATGAGCACCTTTATTCTCGCCTTCTTCCTGCTGTTGATCGTCATGGTCGGTATGGCGCTGGGTGTGATGTTGATGGGCAAGACCATCAAAGGCAGCTGCGGTGGCCTGAACGCAATCTCGGGCGCGGACAAGTGCGTCGTCTGTCAGAAAGACGTCGATCCAAACAGTCCTCTGCGCGATCAGTTGCAGTGCAAGCGAGCGAAAAAGATGCTGCAACGGATGGAAGGCTAGGATAACCCTCTTGGCATGAGCAAAGCCAAGAATATTCTCTTCATCATGTTCGATCAGTTGCGCTGGGACTACCTCAGCTGCAATGGCCACCCCCATCTTCACACCCCCAATATCGACCGGCTGGCATCAATGGGCGTGCGCTTTACCCGCGCCTATATCCAGTCACCGATCTGCGGCAGCTCGCGCATGTCTACCTATACCGGGCGCTATGTGCATTCGCATGGGGCGTCGTGGAACGGCATTCCGTTGAAAGTTGGCGAGATGACGATGGGCGATCACCTGCGCAAGGCGGGCATGGGCTGTTGGCTGGTGGGCAAGACCCATATGGTCGCGGATGCCGAGGGGATGGAACGTTTGGGGCTTGAGCCCGACAGCCTGATCGGCGCGCGCGTGGCGGAATGCGGGTTTGACGTGTTCGAGCGCGATGACGGGATGCGCCCCGAAGGCCCCAATGGTTTCTATGACCCCAATGGTGCCAAAATCTACAACGCCTATCTGAATGACAAAGGCTATGAGGGCGACAATCCCTGGCACGATTTTGCGAATTCCGGTCTGGATGAGGACGGCAATGTCCTGTCGGGCTGGTTTCTCAAGAACTCCTCTGAGGCCGCCAATATCGCTGAGGAAGACAGCGAAACGCCCTACCTCACGACCCGTGGCATGGAGTTCATGGAAAGCCAGTCCGGCCCGTGGTGCTGTCACCTGAGCTATATCAAACCGCATTGGCCTTATATCGTGCCGGAACCCTATGCCTCGATGTATGGGCCAGAACACGTATTGCCTGTTGTCCGGTCACAGGCCGAGCATGAGAACGCCCACCCCGTTCTGCGCGCCTTCATGGACACGAAAATCGGCAAAACCTTTTCGCGCCAGGATGTTCGCGAGGCGGTGATCCCAGCCTATATGGGCCTGATCAAGCAGGCAGATGACCAGATGGGAAGGCTGTTTGATTGGATGGAGCAAACCGGCCGGATGAAGGACACGATGATTGTCCTAACCTCGGATCACGGGGATTTCTTGGGCGATCACTGGATGGGTGAAAAGACCTTTTTCCACGATACATCCACCAAAGTTCCGCTGATCATTTACGACCCATCCCCGGACGCGGACGCAACCCGTGGCTCCACCTGTGACGCGCTGGTCGAATCCATCGATCTGGCGCCGACCTTCGTCGATGTGGCCGGTGCGCAGATTCCAGACCATATTCTTGAAGGGCACTCTCTGCTGCCGATCTTGCGCGGGCAAGCCAAGGAAACCCCGCGTGAGGTGGCGATCTGCGAATATGACTACTCGGCCTCGCCCATTGCGACGATGCTGAACGCTTCGGTGCGCGATGCAGTGATGTTCATGGTGGCCGACAAGCGCTGGAAACTGATCCATTGCGAAGGCGGCTATCGGCCCTTGCTGTTTGATCTTGAGAACGATCCCGATGAGCTGGTCGATCTGGGCGACAGCGCTAAGCATGCAGATGTAATTGCGCAGATGTATGATCATCTTTTTGCCTGGGCCCGTCGCCTGTCACAGCGGACAACAAGATCCGCAGAGCAGCTTATGGAACGGCGCACCAAAAGCAGTGGCACAGGTGTGGTGATCGGTATCTATGATGAAAACGACACGCCGCTTGAGCTGACGGTGAAATATCGAAACCGAAAGGCGCGCCCGTACCAAGAAATCAGAGGCAAGACAGAATAAATCAGGGCAAGACCCTGAATGCCAGTTCACCCTTGGTCACCCAGAGGGTAGAAGATCGGCGCAGAGCAGCAGACGGAGACCCTCATGACCGCCCCCAAACCCGTAGTCTTGTGCATTCTCGATGGTTGGGGATTGTCTGACGACACGCAAGCCAACGCCCCGGCGCTGGCCAAAACGCTTACATTTGACGCGATCATGGCAAAAGGGCCGTCGTCACAGCTGATCACCCATGGCCCGGATGTTGGGCTGCCTACCGGTCAGATGGGCAATTCCGAAGTTGGGCACACCAATATCGGTGCGGGTCGTGTGGTGGCGATGGATCTGGGGCAGATCGATCTGGCAATCGAGGACGGGTCATTCTTTGTCAACGCGGCTTTGCAGGATTTCATTGCCAAGGTGAAAGCCGCAGGTGGTACGGCGCAGCTGATGGGTTTGGTCTCGGACGGTGGGGTGCACGGTCATCTGACCCATATCGTGGCTGCCGCAAAGGCCATTACTGATGCTGGCGTGCCCGTGGCCCTGCACGCGGTGACAGACGGTCGGGATGTGGCGCCTAAATCGGCTGATGGGTTCATTGCCCAGCTGGAAAAGCTTCTGCCGGAAAGCGCTCGTGTTGTGACGGTATGCGGGCGATACTATGCGATGGATCGGGACAATCGCTGGGAACGGGTGTCTCAGGCCTATGAGGCGATGATCAAGGGGCAGGGGCGTACAGCGCCCACAGCTTTGGCGGCGATCAAACAGGCCTATGACCAGTCGGAAACCGATGAATTTGTCGTTCCAACCGTCCTTGATGGCTTTGGCGGCGTCAAAGATGGCGATGGGTTCTTTTGCCTGAACTTCCGTGCCGACCGGGCGCGTGAGATTCTGCGGGCCATTGCCGAGCCGGGTTTTGCCGAGTTCGACACCGGCCCGCGCCCGAACCTGTCGGCTTTGTTGGGCATGGTCGAATACTCGGATGGTCATAACGCCTATATGACCACCGTTTTCCCAAAACGCGCGATTGTGAACACTTTGGGGGAATGGGTGGCCAAGCAGGGCCTGCGCCAGTTCCGTCTGGCCGAGACCGAGAAATACCCCCATGTCACGTTCTTCCTGAATGGTGGCAAGGAAACACCCGAACCGGGCGAAGACCGTTTCATGCCGAAATCGCCGAAAGTGGCAACCTATGATCTACAGCCGGAAATGTCTGCCCCCGAGGTGACCGAGAAATTTGTCGCAGCCATCAAGGGCGGCTATGATCTGATCGTCACCAACTATGCCAATCCAGATATGGTCGGTCACACGGGTGATTTGCAGGCTGCTATAAAAGCCTGTGAGGCGGTGGATCAGGGGCTGGCGCAGGTTGTTGCCGCATTGGAAGAGGTCGGCGGCGCGATGATCGTCACCGCAGACCATGGCAATTGCGAGGTGATGGTTGATCCAGAAACCGGCGGCCCGCACACAGCGCATACACTGAACCCGGTACCGGTGGCATTGGTGGGCGGCCCTCAGGGCGCCACATTGCGGCAGGGCCGTTTGTCTGACCTGGCACCCACGCTACTGGATTTGATGGAACTGCCCAAACCACCTGAAATGACCGGAGAAAGCCTTTTGTCATGAGGCTTGCCGCGCTTGTTGTTGCCTGTGCCCTCCTCGCCGGGCCCGCGTCGGCGCAAACCAGCCCGGCGGATGCGGCTTTGGCGGCGGCGCAGCAGTTGGAACAGGCGTCTGTGTCCTTGTCTCAGGCCGACACGGCGCGTGACCGTGTTCGCGCGCTGACGGAAACTGTGCAAGCCTATGAGGCCGGTCTTGCGGCCATGCGCGAGGGGTTGCGCGGGGCGTCGCTGCGCGAGACGCAACTGGTGGCCGAGCTGCGCGCCAGTGAGGCCGAAGTGGCGCAGTTGCTGGGCGTGTTGCAAACGATTGAAACCACAGCGCCGCCGATCCTGATGCTGCATCCGTCGGGGCCCCTGGGCGCGGCGCGCACGGGTATGATCTTGTCGGATGTCACCCCAGCGCTGAACGCAAGGGCGCAGGCCTTGTCCGCTGATCTGCAAGAGGTTCAGACCCTGCGCAAGCTGCAGGAAAACGCGCAAGCGACACTGACCGAGGGTCTGACCGGCGTGCAGGACGCCCGCACCAAGCTGAGCGAGGCAATTGCCGAACGCACCGACCTGCCGCGCCGCTTTGTCGAAGATCCCGTGCGCACGGCGATCCTGATCTCGTCTACTGAAACGCTGGACGGATTCGCCAGCGGGCTGTCCGAGATTTCGGATGGTGAGATCATCGCCAGCAATGCCGACATCTCTTACCTCAAGGGGCGGCTTGAGCTGCCGGCCCAAGGGGTGATTCTGCACCGCGCCGGTGAAACGGATGCCGCTGGCGTGACCCGCCCCGGTCTAGTTCTGGGGACACGACCCCGCGCGCTTGTGACAGCGCCCACCGCTGCAACGATCCGCTATCGCGGGCCGCTTCTCGACCTGGGAAACTTGATCATTCTCGAACCGCAACCCGGTCTTCTCTTTGTTTTTTCTGGTTTGCAGGATGTCTATGGCGAGCCCGGGCAGGTCATTCCAGAGGGCACTCCGGTGGGGCTGATGCCGGGGGAAACGCCTGAAATTGGCGCTATTATGTCAACAAGCGGTGAAGGCACTGGAACTGATCGCTCAGAAACGCTCTATATAGAGGTAAGACAAGAGAACAGCCCCGTGGATCCGGAAGCGTGGTTTCGGACGAACAAGGATGGATAAACGAGTATGAAGAATTTTCTGATGGCCGGATTGGCCGGAACCGTGGCAGGTGTGATCGCAACAACGCAGGTCGCAGGCCCACTGTTGGCGCAAGAGGCCGAAAGCAAGGCCAGCGTCTATGAGCAACTGGATCTGTTTGGCGATATTTTCGAACGCATTCGCGCGCAATATGTGGAAGAGGTCGAGACCGAAGACCTGATAGAAGCGGCGATTGACGGGATGCTCACGTCGCTGGATCCGCATTCCAGCTATCTTTCGCCCGATGACGCGGAACAGATGCGGGTGCAGACCCGCGGCGAATTTGGCGGGCTTGGCATCGAGGTCACTCAGGAAGAGGGGTTTGTCAAAGTTGTGTCGCCCATCGACGATACGCCAGCCGATGCGGCGGGGATCGAAGCGGGCGATTTCATCACCCATGTGGATGGCGAAAGCATTCTGGGCCTGACGTTGGACAAAGCCGTCGATCTGATGCGTGGCCCGGTTGGCTCCGAGATTGTGATCACCGTGGTTCGCGAGGGCGAACAAGACCCGTTTGACGTGACCCTGATCCGCGACACCATCAAACTGACCGCTGTGCGGGCCCGGACCGAAGGTACCAGTGTTGTGCTGCGGGTGACCACATTCAACGACCAGACCTATCCCAACCTCGAAGCCGGGTTGCAAAAGCAAATCGAAGAGGCCGGTGGTATCGAAAATATCAACGGCATCGTTCTGGATCTGCGCAACAACCCCGGAGGCTTGTTGACCCAGGCGATCAAAGTGTCGGACGCGTTCCTGGACGAAGGCGAGATCGTCTCGACCCGTGGCCGCAACCCCGCCGAAGGCGAGCGGTTCAACGCGACGCTGGGCGATCTGGCAGATGGCAAACCCATCGTGGTGTTGATCAATGGCGGTTCGGCCTCGGCGTCGGAAATTGTGGCCGGTGCGCTGCAAGACCACAATCGGGCCATTGTTGTGGGTACAAAAAGCTTTGGCAAAGGCTCGGTCCAGACCGTGATGCCGCTGCGGGGTGACGGTGCGATGCGCCTGACTACATCGCGCTACTACACGCCGTCTGGTCGCTCGATTCAGGCGCTGGGTGTCAGCCCGGACATCATCGTCGAACAACCGCGTCCTGCACCTGAAACCGAAGAAGAGGAAGCCTCGAACACACGCACGAGGTCAGAGGCCGATCTGCGCGGCAGTCTGAACAATGACAGCCTCAGCGAAGACGAAATCCGTCAAATCGAAGAGGACCGCGCCAAGGCCGAAGCCACGGCAGAGCTGCGCGAAGAGGATTATCAACTGGCCTATGCCATCGATATCCTGAAAGGCTTGTCCGCCTTCCGGCCAAACGGGCCGTCTCAGTAAACCAGATCAGGGCCGCAGCAGATGCGGCCCTTTTTCCCTGCCGGTCAGCCTTCGACCTTGTGCAGTTTCTTCTCATCCAGCAACAGCGCCAGAACAAGCCCGAACGACACCGAGACTGTGGCGAAGACAAAGGCCATGTTCATTCCGCTGTCAAAGGCGTTAGCGATTGCGGTCTGAACTTTTTCGGCCTCGGTAGAACTGAGTTTTTGCATGATCGCCTTGGCCGTATCGGTGGTCAAAGTACCCCCATTGATCGCCTTTTGATCTGCAAGAGACAGATCAATACCATCTGCCTTGAGCTGCTTGCCAAGACTGTTCAAGCTGCTGACATACATGACCGCTGTGGCGCAGGCGACGGAAATGGCGCCATAGACCAGATGGGTCATGAAACTCAGCCCGCCAACCAGGCCTGCGCGTTCCGGTTTAACGGCACATACAGCCGCTGTGCCTGACGGACCCACGGTCAGAGTTGCCCCAAGGCCGATCAAAGCCATCCCCGGCAAGATTTGGAAATAGCCCAGGCCGTCAGGCATCAACACAATACTCGCCGAGCCCAAAGTGGCGCTGAGATATCCCCAGAACAACAGCCGTTTGGGCCCGAAATCGTTGTATAACGTCCCCGAAACCACAGATCCGACCGCCAGCAACACGGTCAAAGGGGCCAATCCCAGAGCGGATTCAAAGGTCGACCAGCCCAGCACCTTTTGCATGTATTGCGGGAAATACAGCAAGCCGATGAAGGCCGCGGACACGTTGAACATGTTCAGTCCCAGCGTGATCAGAAACTCCCGGTTCTGCATCAGCTGCGGCAAAAGCAGAGGCTCGGGCACCTTTTTTTCGATCCTTGGGAACATGAAAAAGAGAACGCCGCTGGCAAAGAAAAGCAGCAGCAATGGGACCGAGGTCCACCCCCAATCTGCACCGATGTCCAGCCCGTAAAGCAACAGAAGGACCGCGAAGGACAGGATTGCCATGCCTGCAAAGTCGATCCGTTCGCCTTGTTTGTGCTGGGTTTCCTTTTCCATCACGAAAATCGCGGTGGCCATCGAGATCGCTGAAAACACAACATTGGCCAAAAAGAACAGCCGCCATTCGCCCAAGGTGACAGCCGCGCCACTGATCATCGGTCCAAAGACGTTCCCGGTGGTCACCCCGGCCAGGATCATCCCCATGATCAGAGCCCGATGTTCGGGTTTCGAGACTTTGGTGGCCCCAAACGCCAATGTGCAAGGCCAAACGCAGCCTGCACCAATCCCCTGAAGGGCCCGCGCGACGATCAGATAGTCCAAACCGGGCGCGACAAAACACATGATCGACGAGAACAGAAAGATCGACAGTCCGATAATCATCATCTTCCGATGCCCGAACATGTCGCCCATCCGGCCTCCGGCAACCATCGTCATGGCAAAGAACAAGGCATAGATGTTCAGAACCCACTGGGTTCCCGTGATGTCCGAGTCAAAACTGTTTTCAATCGCCGGAACCAGCATCAAGGCGCCAGTAAAGTCGATGCCAATGCCAAAACCCGTCACCATGAGGGCGATGAGCATTACGATGCTTTTGCGTTCCATAGGTCCACCCGGATTGAACGTGATGTCCTATTGATGCACGGAAACGTGTCAAAAAGACATATAAAACCCGGATTTGCCGGTAATTCAGCTGCCGGACACGTGCAGGCGGCGGACCACTCGTTTCAGCAAATCCACTTCGGCTCGCAGCAGGGACAGCTCTGCCAGCAGGCTGTCGTCGGCGGGCTGGCCTGCGATGATGGTGATGTCGCCTAGCTTTTCATGTGTTGTCGCGTTTTGGATAAGGATCGTGTGAACTCCGTCCGATAACGTTTCAGTCGGCACGGTTAGTTGCAAAACCCACTCGGCACCGTCTTGCTTAAGTTCGAAATCGGTCAGGGATTGGCCGCAATACAGAATTTCGACTTCTGGGGGAGCATCGCTTGTGAGACGACCTTCCCAAACGCCGTTATTCAGCCGGATTGGAGTCAGAATGGGTTGGGTCATGCTTTGGCCCTCTTACAAATCGGCTCGGTGGTGGCGGCAAAAGGTCATATCGCGCAAGATCACCCGATTCATGGCGGGGTGTTCCAGGATGATATCCAACCAGAGTTTTTCGATCCGCCGTTCGTTCAGATCCAGATGCGCCAGATCGAAGTCGATTGAGGCTTCTGTCTTGGTCAGATCAAGTTCCCGCAGAACATGGTCGGTATTGGGACCGTGCTGCACATTGAGCCTGGCAAAGATACGGCAAGGCCGTTCGCTTTCGGTCAGCATGTCCAATCGAACGAGATGCTGTTGGGTCAGTTGGTTCGCTGCCTCGGCTGGCAACTCAACGGCAAGGGACAGAAACGACCCCTCAAAGGCAAAAACTTCGATTGCAAGGCTGAACGGGGCAAGGTCTTTGTCACTTCGGTTCCGGATCTGTCGCAGCGCGATCTCACGCAGCTCACAGTCATGGAACAGGGTGGACTGACCATCGATTGGTACGCGGCGCGGGGCCGAAGCAATACCCTGGGAATTCAGCGGCAATCGCCAAAGATCCGGTCTCCATGACCAATCCGACCCTAAGGGTTTGGAAAATCGCGTCGATCCGATCTCGGGCTGAACCAACCGCCCGTCTGCGTTCCGGATCAACCGTTCAACAGCAGTTTTGATCTGGCGCGCTTGGTCCCTTTGTCGCCGCAGGTCGGGCAGGGGTGTCAGATCGGCATTGCGATCCAGACGCGTCCAGCGTGCCAGCGCTTTGCGGTGAAGATAGCGATCCAGAAGTTTTCCCATTGCGCCTGATCCGATTTTCAGCCCTGTTTAGCTATTTTTACGCAAAGGGGTAGCCCGAGACTGCGCGTCAGGTGGTAAAAATTTCCTGAATTCTCGCGGGGCATGAGAAAATCGAAGTCCGGGTATGTTCCAGTTCTTGTAAAGGCGCGGGGTGCGCCTTAAGTTCCGCTGTCCGGCGTGTATCATTTCCTATACAAGCGTTTTCCAATAAGAAGGTAGGGCATGGAACCCACCCTATTCTCGTTCATCTGGAAATATTCCAAGAAACAGCAGCTGGTGCTGCTGGTCCTGACAGTATTGTCGTTCCCGTTTCTCTACGCTTCGCTGGAACTGCCCAAGCAAATCATCAACGACGCCATCGGCGCGCCCTCGAACGAGGTGTCATTGTTTGGCTATTCGGTTTCGCAGGTACAGTACCTGTTGATCCTGTGTTTTGCCTTCCTGGCCACTGTGATTGCCAGCGGCCTGATGAAGATGCGTATCAACACGATGAAGGGCGTCTTGGCCGAGCGGATGCTGCGGCGGTTGCGCTATACGCTGATCAGCCGGTCCATGCGCTTCCCGAAATCCTATTTTGCATCGACCAGCCAGGGCGAGCTGGTCTCGATGATCACGTCAGAGGCCGAACCGATGGGCGGCCTGATGGGCGATGCCATTGCGCAGCCGGTGTTCCAGTTCGGTCAGATGATGACCATTGTGACGTTCCTGTTCATGCAAAGCGTCTGGTTTGGTCTGGCCAGTATCGCGCTGATCCCGCTTCAGGCCTGGTTGATCCCCAAATTGCAACGCCAGATCAACTTGTTGAACAAAGAGCGTATTCAGGAAGTACGCCATCTGAGTTCCGAGATTGGCGAAAGCGCTGCGGGGATCAGTGATCTGCGCACCAACGGCGGGTGGCGTTACCGTCTGGCGCAGTTCAGCCACAGGCTGGGCACCTTGTTCGAGATCCGCTTCAAGATCTACAACAAGAAGTTCTTCATGAAGTTCCTCAACAATCTGATCACTCAGATGACGCCGTTTCTGTTCTATTCAGTCGGTGGTTATCTGGCGATCAAGGGTGAGGTAACGGTCGGGGCTTTGGTCGCGGCGCTAGGGGCTTACAAAGATCTGAGCGGTCCTTGGAAGGACCTTCTGACCTACTACAACCAGGTGCAGGACATGTCGCTGCGCTGGGAGGTGGTGACCGAGCGGTTTGCCCCTTCGAACATGATCCGCGAGGAGCTTTTTGAAGGAGAGCCCGAAACCATTCCACGTCTGACTGGCGATATCGAGTTGCGGAACGTCACCGTGCGCGATGATGACGGGAAGACCATTCTCGAAGATATCGACCTTACGATTCCCCGAGGCGCGCGGGTTGCGATCCAATCGACCCATGCCTCGGAACGCTCGGCGCTGGCGCAATTGCTGACCCGAGAGGTTTTGCCCGCGCAGGGAGAGGTGATCATGGCAGGCCATGATCTGAACGAGATGCACCAAAAAGTCATCGCGGCGCGGATCGGCTATGCCTATTCCCGCCCTTATCTGTTTGACGGCACGCTGGGTGACAACCTGATGATGCCGCTCAGAACCCACCCGCATCCTTCGAAAGAACTGTCAGTTCCATCGCAGCGACAGATCGAAGCGGTGCGGTCGGGGAATTCTTCCGATCTGCTCGATACCGTTTGGATTGACCCCGGACTGGCGGGGTTGGACGACACTGACGGTATTCGCGACTGGTGGTTCCAACTGGTCGAGGCGATGGGGATTGACGAGTTTATGTTCCGCCGCACTTTGCGGTCGCAGTTCGATCCCAAGCTGCACCCGGTTCTGGCCCAAGAAATCGTCAATTTAAGGGACGTTGTCGCAGATCGTTTGCGTGAAAAGGGCCTGGATGAATATGTCTATCGGTTTGATCCCGATCGGTTCAACCCAGCCGTACCCCTGGGCGGAAACCTTCTCTTCTCGGCCCCGTCGCGCCGAATTTCGGCTGACAATCTTGTTGAGGATGGCCGTTTCCTGTCGATGCTCAAGGATCATGACCTTGACGATGATGCTTTGGTGATCGCGACAGCAGTTCTGGACACGCTGCGCCAGACCTTTGGACGTGATGGTGCCGATCACCCGCTCTTCCTGCGTCTTGGCTTGTCCAAGGATATGTACCATCGCTTGCTGGATATCGAGGAAGAACGCATCTCGAAAGGCGCCGATGCGATCAGTGAAAGAGACCGGGCGCTTTTGCTTGCGGTTCCGTTCATGCTGACCGCTGAACAGGTTGGCCCAAGTTTTCCGGATGAATACAAGGACAAGATCCTTGCGATCCGCCAAAGCCAGGCGGAACAGCTGCGCGCAGCGTTGGGGGATATGTTCACTCCGGTCTCTCCCGATGTGTACCTGCCGCGGCTGACCGCGATGGAGAACGCGCTTTACGGGCGGGTGTCGTTAACCGCGGGTGCCAGAGCGGACGAAATCGAGGACGTCGTGGCCGAGGTGTTGAACGAAGCAGGATTGCGCCGTCGGGCAGCAGCGATCATCTTTGATTTGCCCTCAGGCCTTGGTGGGAACAACCTGCCCACGGTATTCCAGGAACGCGCGGCCTTTTCGCGTGCCAGCATCAAACGCCCAGATATTTTGATCCTCGACAAAGCGCTGGCCAGTCACGATTCCGAAAGCCGTTTGCGGACACGTTTGAAACTGCGGGAATTGCTGCCGGATTCGATCATGATCTTTATGGAAGATCATTTTGCCCATCCCGAAGCTTACGATCTGTTTATCGAAATCAAAGATGGTCGAATCGACGGTGTGTCTAGCACGTCGGCCGAGTCCGACGACAGACCGTCCGATGATCTGAGCCGCAAGCTAAAGATCATATCCACCACCGAGCTGTTTTCACGACTCGACGGTCGCAACCAACGACTGTTGGCCTTTTCGGCGCAATGGTATGAGGCCAGCGCTGGCCAAACGATTTTCGCCCGAGGAGAGTCGCCGGATGCCGCGTATCTGTGTATTTCCGGCAAGGCGACATTGTACATGGACACTCGTGACGGTGCACCGCAGGCGATTTCCGTTATCGAACCGGGTCGGCTGATCGGAGATCTCGCAATCATAACCGGCGATGCACGACAATTGGATCTTGTCGCAAGCGAACCCTGTGTATTCCTGCGGATCGGAGCCGAGGAATTGCGCGCGGTGATCGAAAGCGACGCAACTGTTGCCGTACAGTTGCTGGAACGGGTCGCAGGCCATTTGACATCTGTTGCCGAACGGCTGCGAGATTCGAATGCTCTGTTGCATCCACACCCAGACACAGTCGAGCAACACAATGCGAGTTGAAGGGCCTCAGTCCTATGTCGCTCATGAACAATTGGTCGCCGATGCGCGCCGCTATCCGCAAATATGGCGGTTGGTGGTCGGCGTATTGGTGGTGGGTGCTATTACCATACTGGCGAATTTCGCCTTGTTTTCGGTTGTCGCAAATCAGGGCCCTCCAACTTGGGTTGACGGTTTTCTGAACGGGCTTTTCCCTGTCGCTGTGCTCGTGATTTTGGCAAGCTTTGTGTTCGTTATCATGGGAGTGGCTCTGGCCGCACGTCTGTTGCAGCGTCGAGCGTTGCGGTCGATCATCGGGTCTTCTTCAAGGGCAATGCGCCAATTCGTAAAAGTGCTTGTGGCATTGCTGACGCTGCAAGTGATACTGCTATTGCTGCCGCCTTACGGGTTCGGTGCACCTTTGGTGCCCAATCTGGCTTTTGGTCAGTGGGTGTTGTTGCTGCCTCTGGGTCTGGTTGCGATCCTGATCCAGACCAGTGCCGAAGAAATCCTGTTTCGAGGCTATCTTCAGCAAAGCCTTGCGGCGCGGTTCCGATCGCCCTGGATCTGGATGCTGGTGCCTTCGGTCCTGTTCGGGTTTGGGCATTACACGCCGTCTGTGGCCGGTGGAAACGCGATGATCGTCGCAGTATGGGCCATGATCTTCGGTCTGATCACAGCGGACCTAACCGCACGCGCCGGCACACTTGGACCCGCGATAGCCTTGCATTTCTTCAACAACTGTTGGGTCATCCTGGGCACCTCGATGCCAGATATGCTCAGTGGCTTGGCGCTGTACCACTGGCCGTTCGACTCTGCTGATACAGCAAGCCTCAGGCCCTGGCTTTACGTCGATTTCGCGATCATGATTGTTAGTTGGCTAACCGTCCGGCTTGCCATCAGGCGTTGATTGCATTTCTGTCCCCAGAGTCTTATTTGACGTCAAAACCGTAAAACAAGGTTCCGACATGAACTGGATCACAAACTACGTCCGCCCCCGGATCAACTCGATCTTTTCGCGCCGCGAAGTGCCCGAAAACCTTTGGCACAAGTGCAGCGAATGCGGAACGATGTTGTTCCATCGCGAATTGGCCGAGAACCAGAATGTCTGCACCCAATGCGGTCACCACATGGCTATCACGCCACGCGACCGGTTCGGTCATCTGTTCGATGGCGGTATTTTCACCGAAATCGAAGTGCCCGCACCCAAGGACGACCCGCTGCAGTTTCGGGACCAAAAGAAATACCCCGACCGCATGAAAGCTGCGCAGAAAAAAACGGGTGAGAAAGAAGCGATGCTGGTCGCCACTGGCGAGATCGGGCGCACTCCGATTGTGGCCGCCGCACAGGATTTCTCGTTCATGGGTGGCTCGATGGGCATGTATGTCGGCAATGCCATTATCGCTGCAGCACAAGAGGCAGTTAGGCTTAAGCGCCCGTTGATCCTGTTCTCCGCCGCAGGTGGCGCGCGTATGCAGGAGGGGATCCTGAGCCTGATGCAGATGCCGCGTACGACTGTTGCGGTTGAGATGCTGAAAGAGGCAAACCTGCCCTATATCGTTGTCCTGACCCACCCGACCACAGGCGGTGTAACCGCGTCTTACGCCATGCTGGGCGATGTTCATATTTCCGAACCCAACGCGCTGATCTGTTTCGCAGGCCCGCGCGTGATCGAACAAACCATACGCGAGAAGCTGCCGGAAGGGTTCCAACGCGCCGAATACCTGCTGGATCACGGAATGTTGGACCGGGTGACCAAACGCACCGAGATGCGCGAAGAGCTGATCACCATCACCCGGATGCTGATGAACCAGCCTCCTGCGATCAAGGGCGATCTGCCAGCGCCAAAACCCGAAGACACCACCTCCGAGCCACAGGCGGCAGAGCCCGATCAGACATGACCGAGCAGACATCTGACGTCATCCTCGAACGGATGATGGCCTTGCACCCCAAGATCATCGACCTGACCTTGGATCGCGTCTGGCGTCTTCTGTCCGCGCTTGGCAACCCGCAGCTTGACCTGCCGCCGGTGATCCATATTGCCGGAACCAATGGCAAAGGATCAACACAGGCGATGATCCGCGCGGGGCTGGAAGGGGCAGGGCGCAGCACTCATGCCTATACCTCGCCGCATCTGGCGCGTTTCCACGAACGTATTCGTCTGGCCGGAGAGCTGATCTCGGAACCTGCGCTAACGGCTGTTCTGGACGAATGCTATGTTGCAAATGGCGGCGAGAATATCACCTATTTCGAGATCACAACCTGCGCAGCCTTGCTGGCTTTTGCCCGCACCCAGGCGGATTACACCTTGCTAGAGGTCGGACTGGGCGGGCGTCTCGACGCCACCAATGTGATCGAACAGCCTGCGGTGACAGTGATCACTCCGGTCTCGATTGATCACGAGCAATTTCTTGGTGACACTTTGGGCAAAATCGCTGCCGAAAAAGCCGGGATCATCAAGCCTGGTGTGCCCTGTATCGTGGGGCCGCAAGAAGACGAAGCGCTTGAAGTCATCGAATACACCGCCGCCCGTCTTGGTGCGCCTTTGTTGGTCCATGGCCAACACTGGCATGTGCACGAAGAAAACGGACGTCTGATCTATCAGGATGAAACCGGGCTGCGCGATCTTCCTTTGCCCAACCTGCTGGGTGCGCATCAGTTTCAGAACGCGGGTGCTGCTTTGGCTGTGTTACGCCACCTGAACATGGGCGATGACGCCTATGAGGCCGCCGTGACCAAAGCCCATTGGCCTGCCCGCATGCAGCGCCTGAAAACCGGTCCACTGGTCGACCAGGCGCCGCAGGCTGAGCTGTGGCTGGATGGTGGCCACAACGCCGCCGCAGGCAGCGCATTGGCCGATCTGCTGGCGAAACTGCCAAAAAAACCGACCCATATGATCTGCGGCATGCTGAAAACCAAGGATGTGACCGGCTATCTCAGCCCTTTGGCCGCGCAGGCCCAGAGCCTCACCGCCGTTTCGATCCCGGGCGAGGCGTCAACGCTCAGCGCGGATGAAACCGCCGCGGCTGCCAAGAAAGTCAAGCTGCCCGCAACCACCGCCGGAACCGTGTCAGAAGCATTGACCGCAATCACGCGAAACGATCCGCAAGCTCGCGTGCTGATCTGCGGCTCGCTCTATCTGGCGGGCAATATCCTGCGCGAAAACGGCTAGGCGGATCCGCGCAGGGCGAAAGGGCAGAGCCCCCTATGTTCCCCAGTTCTGATCCTGCATTTCCCGCAGGCGCGAGGCCGTGCGTTCAAATTCGAACGTCCCTTCGCCTTCGACATAGAGCATCTCTGGCTCCGCTGCCGCAGAACAGATCAACCTCACCCGAGCCTCGTAGAGCGCGTCAATCAACGTAACGAACCGTTTGGCCTCGTTGAAATTGTTGCGCGACAGCCGCGGGATATCCTCCAGAACCAGCACCTTCACGGCCTCAGCAATGGCCAGATAGTCCCCCGGACCCAGCATCCGACCGCACAGATCGTAGAATGAGGCCCGCGCAACCCCGTTTCGAAATGCAGGCAGAACAACCTCGCGCCCTTTGACCTGCAACGCCAACGGTTCAGCCGGTCCACCGGACAGATCGGCCCAGACGGCCCTGATCTTGTCGCGCGCCTCCGGGCCAATGGGGGAAAAATACACCGGCGAGCCTTCGAGGCGGTTCTGTCGATAGTCGGTGGGCGAGACCAGCTCCCAGACCTGCAATTGCTCTTTGATATGCGCGATAAATGGCAAAAACAGCTGACGGTTCAGTCCATCCTTATAAAGATCATCAGGATGCCGGTTCGATGTGGTGACCACCACAACCCCACCCGCATGCAGCAGATCAAACAGCCGCCCGACGATCATCGCATCGGTGATATCGGTGATCTGCATTTCGTCAAATGCCAACAGGCGAACCGACTTCACGACCGCCTCGGCCACTGGGGCTAGCGCATCTTCAACGCCGTCTTCGCGGGCTTTGTGCAGGCCTGAATGGATTTCTTGCATAAAGGCATGAAAATGCACGCGCCGGGTCGGAATATCCCCCAATGTCTCAACAAACATGTCCATCAACATGGATTTGCCACGCCCGACACCGCCCCACAGGTACAGGCCCTTTGGGGGCGGAGGAGCTTTACGGAAGAAACCGCGTTTAACAGGGGTCGCAAGCTCGGCCCTGATCCGCTCGAAATGCGGAAGAACCGCCTCTTGCGCGTCATCGCGCGTCAGGCTGCCATCCGCGATACGGGCTTCATAAAGCGAAATCAGATCGGTCATGGGCCCGAGCCATAACGCGCCGTTCCAGCCTTGAAAAGCGGCCTTTTCCGCGTGACATCAGAAATTCTGATCTGACCGCCCATAAATTCTGATTTGACGCGGCCTAACTAGCATTTAGGCTCGCCAAACCACCCATTCGCAGGACACCATGCCTCACACCGTACGTCTCTTGAACCCGATCCTGATCGTCGGCTGTATCATCATCACCGTCAGCTTTGCTGTGCGGGCCTCGTTTGGTGTGTTTCAGATCCCGGTCGCCGAAGAATTCGGCTGGCTACGTTCGGAATTCTCTATGGCGATTGCGATTCAGAACCTGGCCTGGGGCATCGGACAGCCGATTTTCGGAGCGATCGCCGAAAAAGTCGGAGACCGCCGTGCCATTGTGCTGGGGGCATTGACCTATGCGGCGGGCATGGTGCTGACCGCGTGGTCTGTCACCCCGTTTGAACATCAGATGTACGCCTGGCTTGTCGGTTTCGGAATCGCAGGCACCGGGTTCGGGGTTGTGCTGGCGGTGGTTGGGCGGGCCGCCTCGGATGAGAACCGCTCGATGTCGCTGGCCATCGTCACGGCCGCAGGCAGCTTTGGTCAGGTCATCGGGGCGCCGACAGCAGAGTGGTTGCTGACCTTCATGCCCTGGCAGCAGGTGTTCATTGTCTTTGCCGTTACCATTCTGGCGCTGGTTCTGACCCTGCCGCTGATGCGCGCGCCGCAGCCCGCCAACAAGGCCGAACTGCAAGAAAGCATGGGGCAAATCCTTGTCCGCGCCTTCCGCGATCCCTCATATTCATTGATTTTCATCGGCTTTTTCAGCTGTGGCTATCAATTGGGGTTTATCACCGCCCATTTCCCGGCCTTCGTGACAGAAATGTGCGGCCCGATTCAACCCGGCGGCGTTTTGCACTCCATGGGAATTACCTCGACCTCTGCTCTGGGCGCTGTGGCGATATCGTTGATTGGTTTGGCCAACATCGGTGGCACCCTATTGGCCGGTTGGGCGGGCAATCACTTCCCCAAGAAATACCTGCTGGCCGCTGTCTACACGGGCCGCACCATTGCTGCCGCCTTGTTCATCCTGTTCCCGATCACGCCCATGTCGGTCATCGTGTTTTCGCTGGTGATGGGCTCGCTCTGGCTGGCGACGGTGCCGCTGACCTCGGGCCTTGTGGCGCATCTATACGGTGTGCGCTATATGGGCACGCTTTATGGCATCATCTTCCTCAGCCACCAGATCGGCAGCTTCTTGGGCGTCTGGCTGGGCGGGCGCATGTATGATCAGTTCGGCGACTATTCTCTAGTCTGGTGGATCGGCGTTGCCATCGGCGCGTTCAGCGCCATTGTCCACCTTCCCATTCGCGAGAACAGGCCGTCGATCCCCGCCGCTGCGTGATCACGGGGCGAATTTGCTTTGGATATAGTGGCTGGTCATCAAGTCCAGATGCGCCCCACCGCCATTCTTGAACAGCGTCACGGTGGAAGGGTCGGGGCGGAACTGATCCAGCCCGTAGAAATCGGCGATCAGGTCACTGCGCGAGATCACCCCCTCGGCAATTGGGGTCTTGATCTCGCCAATATGCTCCACGGTCGACTCAAAGCTGTCCACATAGATCGCCGAGCGCCTCAGCACCGCGTCGTCGACCTCGCGCATATCCGGGCGATAGGCGCCGATCAGGTTCAAATGCTGCCCCGGGCGCAGCCATTCGCCTTTGATCACGGGTTCGGTGCTCATAGTGGCCGTCAGAACGATATCGGCTTGTTGCACTGCCTCTGCCAGATCATACGCCACGTCGACATGCCCCATCTCGTGCGCCAGCGCTTCGGCTTTGGCGGTTGTCCGGTTCCAAACGGACAATTGCGCCTTCGGAAAACCTGCCGAGAACGCCTCACATAGCGAGGTGGCAACCGGCCCGGCCCCCACAATCAGCACCGACTGGCTGTCAGGGTTGGCCAGCCGCAACGCGCCCAGCAGGCTGTCACCGGCGGTTTTCCACTTGGTCACAAGGTGGAAATCCAAAAGCGCCGTGAATTGCCCGTCCTTGTCATCAAACAGGCTGACCGACCCGTTGATCGGTGGCTGCCCCTTTTCGGCGTTGCCTGGAAACACCGTGGCGGATTTGACGGCCAGCCCCAGTCCATCGATCCAGGCCGCCCGAGACAGCAGCGTATCTTTGCCGCGATAGAGGAAACTGTCCTGAATCTCGGCCTTGGGGCGGGTATGACCCGCTGCCAACGCCTGCGTCAACTCCAGCCAATCCAGATTGGCTTGTCCCTCTTCAAACGGGATTTGCAGAACCTTCATCTCGCCTCGCTTTCTGTCCGACAGCGCCTTGGCGCCTGAATGCCATTGGTCCCGGAACTGAACCAATCCTAAGCCTGGGATGCAAGCACCGACCGCAGCGCGCAGCGCTGCCGGGCCCAACGGGAAGAGGCGCATCTCTGATGCGTCGATGACCGGCGGGAGTGTCAGCCTCGCTTGGCGGCTCGCAGCTCTCGCTCCAAAGCGTCAAGGAACCGCGACCGGTCCGCCTTGCCAAAGGGTTTGCCACCGCCCCCCTGTCCCAGAGGGTTGGCTGCGCGCAGATCGGCCATCAGATCACGCATCGCCAATTGCTGGCCGATATTGGCGGCGGTGAAGGCCTCGCCATTGGGTCGCAACACCCGTGCGCCGGCTTCGACACATTTGGCGGCCAGAGGAATGTCGGATGTCACCACCACATCTCCCGCACCGCAGCGTTCGGCGATCCACTTATCCGCCTCGTCCGCGCCCTCGGACACGATGACAACCTGCACCAGCGGATTGGCTGACGGGCGCAGACCTCCGTTCGAAACCAGGGCCAGTGGCACTTTGTGGCGGGTTGCCACGCGCTCGGCCTCGGCTTTCACCGGACAGGCATCGCCGTCGATATAAAGTGTTGTCACGCCGATTTGGCCTTTTTCTTTGCGGCGGGCTTCTTGCGCACTTTGAACTCGTCCGGGATCGGCATCCGGTTAAAGGCGTCCAGACCGGCGATCTTGTAGGCCTCGGCCAGCGTCGGATAGTTGAACGTGTTCTGCACGAAATAGTCGACGGTGCCTTTCAGGTTCAGCACTGCTTGGGCGATATGGATCAACTCGGTCGCCCCTTCGCCCACGATCTGCACCCCCAAGACGCGGCGGGTCTTGAGCGAGAAAAGCATCTTCAGCATGCCATGTTCCAGCCCCATGATATGCCCGCGTGAGGTTTCACGGAACCGTGCCACGCCGACCTCATAGGGTATTCCACGCTCCTGCAGCTCTTCTTCGGACATGCCGCAGGTCGACATCTCGGGTACCGAATAGATGCCATAGGGGTACCACGGGCTTTCCGGCAAGGTTGGCGTGTCCAGCGCATGGCAAGCGGCCACACGGCCTTGTTGCAAAGAGGTCGAGGCCAGCGATGGATGACCGATGACGTCCCCGGTCGCATAGATATGCGGAACCGAAGTTTGATAGGTCTTGCGGTCGACATTGATCCGGTTGCGATGATCGGTCTCGATCCCCACAGCCTCCAGGTTCAGCGCTGAAGTGGCACCCATGCGACCGGCTGCAAATAGCAGCATCTCGGCCCGCACATGGCGCCCGTTTTCCAATGTCACTTCCACATGGCTGCCTGCATCTTCGATCTTTTCGACCGCCGAACCCAGTCGCAGATCCACACCATTTTCGCGAATCTGATGGGTGAACTCGTGGATCAATCGGGTATCGATGAAATCAAGGAACGTCTCGCGCGGCTCGATCAGCGTCACGCGTACATCGAGCGCCGAGAACATGGTGGCATATTCCACACCGATCACACCTGCGCCAATAACCACCAGCGAGCGTGGGATTTCCGCCATTTCTAGGAAATCATCCCCGTCCACAACCGTCTTGCCATTGAATGGCACATAATCCGGGCGATAGGTCTTGGTGCCGGTTGCAATCAGAAACTTGGCCGCCGTCAGGCGCGTAGTGTCGCCGGAATCCGTGGCAACCTCAACCTCGTGCGGGCCGATGAATTTCGCCAGACCGCTCAGCGTGTCCACATGGTTGCGGTTGAACTGGTGTTCCAAAACATCGACTTCATGATCCAACGTCATATGCAGCCGTGCCTTAAGGTCTTCTGCCCGGATCTGGTCCTTCACACGGTACGAGCGCCCATAAAAGCTCCGTTCGCGCCAGCCTGACAGGTTGAGAACAGTCTCCCGCAGGGTTTTCGACGGTATTGTTCCTGTATGAACGGAAACGCCACCCAGCCGGTCATGGCGGTCGATGACCAGCACCCGATGTTGTAGCTTCCCCGCCTGAATTGCTGCTGAACGCCCAGAGGGGCCCGATCCAATGATAATCAGGTCATAGTCAAAATCGCTCATGCTTCAGTCCCCGTATAGCGCTTCGGCATGGAAGGTGATGTGGTCTTCCATGAAGGTGGACACAAAGAAATAGGAATGATCATAACCCGGCTGAAGCCGGTAAATGGCTTGCTGGCGACGTTCGGCAATGGCCAGTGCCAACGTTTCCGGGCGCAAAAGATCCATGAACTGGTCTTTGGCACCGGTATCTATCAGCAACGGCCCGTCAAACCCCTTTTCCTTCATCAACAGCGAGGCGTCATGTTTGTTCCAGCCCGCTGTGTCATCCCCCAGATACGCGCTCAACTGCTTGCGGCCCCAATCGGCCCCGGTCGGGTTGCAGATCGGTGCAAAAGCCGAGACCGAACGGTAGCGACCTGGCAGGTTCATCGCCAGCGTCAAGGCGCCGTGCCCACCCATCGAATGCCCGGTGATGGCCTGGCGATCGGCGTCTATGGCGAAGTTTTCGACCAACAGTTCGGGCAACTCGGTCGCGACGTAATCCCACATCTGAAAATGCGGGGCCCAGGGTTCTTGTGTGGCGTTCACATAGAACCCGGCACCCTTTCCCAGATCATAGTCGTCGTGATCGGCGACGCCCGCGCCACGTGGGGATGTGTCAGGAAAGACAATTGCGATCCCCTGTTCCGCAGCCCAGGCCTGCGCCCCGGCTTTGGTCATCGCGTTTTCATGCGTGCAGGTCAGGCCAGACAGATACCACAGAATCGGGACAGGGCCGTCTTTTGCTTCGGCGGGCAGGAATAGCCCGAAAGTCATATCGCATTGGCAGGCTGACGACGCATGGCGATAGACGCCTTGTACACCACCAAAGCATGCATTTTCCGAAAGGGTTTCCATCACGCTCTTCCTTGCAATGAGTTTGGGACATGGCTAACGGCCTGCAAGCGCAAGGTAAAGTGCAGGTGCAGAAAGCGCGCATAATTTACCATTGGTGAAGATCAGAGAGCGCTAATCCAGCCTATGACGACCGGGACTGTGAAAATGCTGAGCATTGTTGAAAGCAGAATTGCAGCTGATGCCCGTTGCGGTGCAATGCCATAATGCGCTGCGAGAATATAGACGTTGCCTGCCACGGGCAGGGCGGCCGCAGAAATTGCTATAGCCGCCGAGAACGGTGCAATTGGCAGCACATAAAGCAACATGATGGCGACGCAAAGCGGGTGGATCACCAGCTTGCAAAAGCTCAGCCAACCCGCAACCTGGATGCGTTCAGCGGACTTCCCGGCCAACGACGCGCCAATGGCAAACAAAGCACCGGGGGTAGCGGCTCCGCCCAGAATTGTCAGAAAGTCGGTCAGAGGTGCAGGAACTGGAAACTTTAGTGCCGACCATGCTACACCTGCCGAGATCGACAGGATCATCGGGTTTGTCAGCAGCCCTTTCCCGATTTGCCGCACCATGCGCCATGACAGCCGTCCGTCCCGGCCACCGTTTATCAGGATGACGATCAGCGAAGAAAACACCACCAAATCCACGGTCAAAACCACCATGACCGGGCCTATCGCGGCTTCGGTGAACAATAGCGCAAGCATCGGCAGGCCCAAAAAGCCCACATTCCCAATGGCTGCGCATTGCGCCTCGACCGCTCCGGTGGGGATGTCGAGCCCGCGCAGATAGGCCACCAGCGTTGCCAGGCTATAGACCGCCAATGTGCCAACCAGGTACCCGATCACCAGTTTCACGTCGAATATTTCGTCAAAGGGCAGCGTAGCCGAAAACCGGAAGAGCATGGCGGACAGGGCGAAATAGAAAACGAACTTCGTCAGATAGGCCGTCGCCTCGGCCGGAAAAAACCGTGTGCGCCCAGCCCAATAGCCCAGGCCGATGATCGCAAAGAAGGGCAGAGTGCGCAAAAAAATCTCGACCATGAAAGTGTCCCTAGCACAGCTGTCGCGTGCCGCAAGGGCCTTTACCGCATTGAAACGAGACACGTAGTTATCAAAAATCGTTGATACTAAACTAAATGGTTTATATTCTCGACGGATACTCAAGGAGGTGTCATGACCCAAACTGCCACGATTCTACGCACCGGGCGCAAATTTGATCAGGTGCTGCGCGGCGCGCGAGAGGTTTTCATGGCAGACGGGTTCGAAGGCGCAAGCGTAGACGATATCGCCCGCGCCGCCGGGGTCTCGAAGGCCACCTTGTACAGCTATTTCCCAGACAAACGCCTTTTGTTTTCCGAAGTCGCCCAGACCGAATGCAGCCGGATGGCTGAGAGGGTGATCGCGATGATCGATGAAACGAAACCGGCGCGCGAAGTCTTGATGATCGCTGCCACGCAATTGACCGGGTTTCTGGTTTCTGAATTTGCTCAGCAGGTCTTTCGCATTTGTGTGGCCGAACGTGACCGGTTCCCCGAACTTGGCAAAGCGTTCTACCAGGCTGGCCCAAAAAACGGCCAGGAACATATGGCAGCCTATTTGGACAAGGCCGTCGCCAAAGGTGAGTTGAAGATCGACGATGTCCACTTGGCGGCTGAACAGCTGTCCGAGCTCTGCAAAGTCCGGATTTGGAATCGATCGGTCTTTGGCATTCAGGTGTCCTTCACCCAGGACGAAATCGAGGCCGTCGCGACGCAGGCGGTCGATATGTTCATGTCGCGCTACGGCGTATGATATTTTTCAAAATTTTGGTGCGGGTGGAGGGACTTGAACCCCCACGCCTTGCGGCGCCAGAACCTAAATCTGGTGCGTCTACCAATTTCGCCACACCCGCAACCGTGGTGCATGTGCACCGCAATGACGCGCTGAATAACAAAGCTTCCTGTCGAGTGCGAGAGGGAAAATGAAGACCAGCGCAAGTTTGTGTATCACGTTATGACCCTCACCGGGACGAGCAGGGTTATCAGAAGTGTTTCTTTGACCGAGTGGGTGCCTCGGTCATTTTTTTTCATTCCGGCCAGCCAGTTACGGTGTTTGGTCCGTGTTTTTCCCGGCGTATTCACGCAACTCCACCCTGGGTTGAGACATTTATGCGAAGAGCCATCACAATCGCGCCACAATTCAAACGCCAAAAAATCTTATTCGCGTCAAAATAACACCGCGGTAATCGCGCTTGTTTAACGACAACGAGTTAATGAGTCTTTTTTGCCGCGAGGCGCGTTTGCCAGTTCCCGCTCAACTCCAACAACAGGGGTCTCTGTCGTGACCAACCAGATGAACAACGCCGTAAGCGAGCAGGATGTCATCGATCTTGCGCGTGAGAGCTTTGTCGACGAGCTCAAAGTTCTAAATCGTCATCACCCTGGAACAGGGTTTGGGATTGCTTTGAAAACACTTTCGGGCGACCGCTATTTGCTGGCCAATGCGCGTATGCCGTTACCCGCACATAAATCCCAGGACTTTCCAACAGGGCGTCGCGTCGCGCGTCTGGAAAATGGAGAGCATTTCAGCTCGATCGAAGTTCTGGCCGATTCATTGGCCTATGAATCGATATCGCCTCTTACCGAGGCCGAGATCTTGGGCAATGCGCTGGATCTGATCGCGCGAATCGACACATTGGCGGGCCTGCCGAAAGGTGGCCAGCCGTTAGAAATTGCCGCAACTGGCACCGGAGGCTGAATAATGGCGCGCAACGACCATCTTTTGTCCGTTGGAAACGAAGCTCTGTCCCCCGTGACAGAAGCGATGACGTCCCTGACGGCGCAGATTGACCAATTGACAGAGGTGGCGGATGCGCGCTCCTCGGCACGTTTGGCCACACTCAAGACGCGAATGGAAAACTTTACCGCTAACGTGACGTTGGTGGGGCAGGTCAAGGCGGGCAAGTCGTCGATCGTGAACATTCTGGCAGGGCGCCCGGATTTGCTGCCTTCTGATGTAAACCCGTGGACCTCGGTGGTGACCACGCTCAACATCAACACTCGGACCGAAGGCGACACAAAGTCGAAATTCACATTCTTTGAACAAGAAGAGTGGGACAACCTGATGGTCGGTGGCGGTCGTCTGGGTGAACTGGCCAACCGGGCCGGTGCCGATGACGAGATGGAGGACATCCGTCGCCAGGTGGCCGAGATGAAGGCCAAGTCGGAAGAACGTCTGGGCAAGCATTTTGACCTGATCCTGGGGCAAAGCCACCAGTACGACTATTTCGACGACGAGTTGATCCAACGCTATGTCTGTTTGGGCGATGAAGACGATCCGGACATCAACCCGAAGACAGGTCGTTTTGCCGATGTGACCAAGTCGGCCGAGCTTTACATGGATATTCCGCAGTATCCGTTGGCTTTGCGCCTGTGTGATACGCCGGGTGTGAACGACACGTTCATGGTGCGCGAACAAATCACCCTGCGCAGCCTGCGCGGGTCTGAAGTGTGTATCGTGGTTCTGGCCGCCAGTCAGGCGCTGACCACGATGGATATGGCGCTGATGCGGATCATCGCGCAATTTGAGAACCGTCAGATCATCCTGTTCGTGAACCGGATTGATGAACTGTCGGATCCGATCAACCAAGTGCCTGAAATTCGTGACAGAATTCAGGAAACGCTGAAACAGAACAACATCGACACCTCAACAAGTATCGTGTTCGGAAGTGCCCTTTGGGCAGAAGCCGCTTTGACAGGAAATCCTGACATCCTCACGGAAGAGTCGCGGCAGACCCTGAACACGTTCTATCTGGCGGCCGGCTTTGGGGATGAAGCCGCGTCGTTGGATAAGATTTGGGCATTGTCCGGATTGCCGGACCTGCTGTTGGCAATGAATGAACGGATCGCTGAAGGTACAGGCAAGCGATTGATCGACCGCGTGCGCCACCGTGCGCGCAACATCGCCAGCCAGATCCGTGCCACCTCGGTTGCCAAAAAGCTGTCGGACAGCGAAGGGGTCGTTCACAATTTGGAAGGCGCCAGCCCCGAAGAGGCGATCGCCACCGTTTCAGACGAATACGAGAAGAAAGCGGCCGAGTTGACCGCAAAACTGCGCGACAAGGTACTCGAACGCCTGACCTCGGCAGAGACGAATTTTGTCAAACGCGCGACGGACTCGTTGATCGCGCATCTGGAAGAAAACGGCGAGCAGGGGACCTGGCAATACGATCCCGCTGGCCTTCGGACCCTACAAAAAGCGGCCTATTTCAGCTTTGCCCGCGCGATGCGGAAAGATGCGGGTGCGCTCTATGAAGCCGCTGCAGCGGATATCGGTGAACTGTACCATAAGCTGTTGGGCAACCATCTGGGCGAGTTCACGATCGAAGCACCGATTGTGCCGCGCGTACCGCCGCCATTGGGCATCGGCAAGACCATTGCGCTTGACCTGCAAAGCACCTGGTGGCGCCGCTGGTGGCAAAAACGCAAGGGCTTTGAAGCTTATGCTGCGGATTACACCCGTCTGATCGCCTCTGAGGCGAACTCGATCACCAAGGACATCGAAGAAAACCAGATCGCAGCCGTTCTGGAAAATGTCCGGGCGACATTGTCTGATTTCCTGCGCGAGCAGAAAGAGACATTGCTCAGCATCTCTCAGTCCGGAGAGCAAAGCAAAGCCCGTAGTGCAGAGCTGATGGCCGAACAGAAGCCTCAGAAATCGCGCGACGATATCCTGGGTGACATCCTCAAAGATCTTAGCAACGAAGCGGCATAAGAAGAGTTATGGTAAATACAGCACAAACCCGTTTCGTTACCCCCAAAGCCTGGGACCGCATTGAAAAGTGGTCGCGCCGCAAGCCCGTGTTTGCGCTGATGGGGGAATTCAGTGCCGGTAAATCGACATTGATGAACTTCCTCTTGCGCAAACAAACGTTGCCGACACAAGTCACAGCGACGCAATTGCCGCCGGTCTGGTTCAGCTTTGGAAAAGGCTCGGCCTATGTTCTGCGTCATGATGGCAGCAAAGAAATGATCACGCTGGATCAGCTTGATCAGGTTGGCGTCAACGATGTGCAGTTCGTGCGAATTTTCCTTGAGGCGGATATTCTTGAGGCCGTCGATTTGATCGACACCCCCGGTATCTCTGATCCCAAGATCTCGAACGATGTCTGGCGTCGTGCGGTTGGTCAGGCCAATGGTGTGCTGTGGTGTACACATTCTACTCAAGCATGGCGCGAGACCGAGCGTGCCACCTGGGTGTCCTTGCCCGAGCGTCTGCAAGCCAACTCGCTTCTGTTGGTCACACGTGCCGACGCATTGAATACGAAGGATCGCCAAAAGGTGCTGCGTCGCGTGAACCGCGAGGCCGGACATCTGTTCAATCGGTCTATCCTTTTCTCGGCACGCGATGCCATCATTGCCCGGGACAAGACCGGAGATGCCGAGATGTGGGGCCGCAGCGGTGGCGGCAAGATGGTCGACAGCTTCCTTGAGATCACCGAGCAGATTATGGGAAGCCGCGCCGAAATGCTGTCGCGCTACCAAATGGAAAAATCGACCCTACCTGGGATCGAAAAGATCAAACCGCTGCGTCCGGCCAAGCCGAGCGAGGCAAAGGACGACGTGACCACTGTCCGAGTGATCCCTCCCGAAAACGCGGACACCGAAACAGTGACGAGCTTTCCGGTGCGTCCTGCGCGTGTCGAACGGCGTTCGGACGAGATAGAGCGTCCGAGGATCGATGCCGAGGAAGCCGAAAAGCTGCGGCAGGAGATGATCGTCGAAGAGGACGGGGTCGCAGCGACGGATCAGAATGTTTCGTTCAGCGATGACAAAGACGAGGCAATGGATCTGGACTTCCTGCCGAACCCGGCCACGGATGTTGACGAGTTCGAGTTCCAAGGCGAAGAAGAAGCGGAACCCGAAGATGAACTGACCGTTTCGGACACCAGTGAAGATGATCCGGTTGAAGAAGAGATCGAAATCGTGGAAATCGCGCGCGGCGTCGAATCCGATATCGAACGGTCGGTATCCTCGATAACGGCCCTATTGGCTGAAAAGTCTGAAGAGGACTACGAGCCCGAACCCGAATCCAATGCGCTGACCGACGGGCAAGTTGTACCAATGCAGCTTGAGGATGACGTCGCGGACGCCCCAGAACCGGACGTGAAATCACTCATTCAGGTTGTGCCTGGAACACCGATCAGCGCGGTCGATCTCTGGAACGAATTTGTCTCGAAAGAGGAGTTGCCCGACGATGCCAATGGGCTGCGCAGTGTCTTCTCGGCTTTCCTGACCGAGTTCGATCAGATATCCCGTGATTACCAACCCAATTCAGATCAGCCGGTAAACCCTATTGGACGATCTGAAGAAAACTCGGCGGCGGAACGACATGCTTTGTAGTTTGTTCCGGTTCGCTCGCGCCAAAGGCAGGTTAGAACATGTCAATTGAGAACGCGCTTTCCACTGCCATGGACTCCATACCCGACTGCGTTGCAGCCGGGTATGTTGATATGGAAACGGGTATGTTGCTTGGGCTGAAATCGGATCAACCTGATCACACGAACCTGCTCGAGAACCTGGCATTGGCCGTTGCGAACCTGTTTCAAGGGCGCGGTGTTCGTGGCTTTGAATCATTGTTGCGCATGATCGGCACCCAAGAAGATGACAACCCGGGCTTTGGGGAAATTGCCGTTTTCTCGGATGATCGGCTGCATATCTTTTTGCGGACGCGGGAATATCCCGATCACGTAGTCTGTTATGTCTGCCGCAGTGACGAAAAAGCGGGCTTGGCGCTGACGAAATCACATCTCAGCCTCGGGCCAGTTGCGGCGGCGGTTTAGACAGGTCCAAAGGGGGTCAAGACACGATGGATGCCGACATTCTTGAGATGCTCGACAGTATTGGACGCAACTCACTCGCGCGTTTGACGCCTGCTGTCTACCTGAACGGTGACACCGCACAGGACCGCAGAAACGGCGTTTTGAAAGCCATTCGTGGCACCATTCTTCCGCGCAGGCTGGAGTTTACGGCCGCCAACGATCTGGTTCTGGCGATCGAGGTCAATAGCTCTCGCATCACCGATATCTTTAGCTTTGGCGACGAGCCAACGCCCGATTTTGAAACGGAGCCGCGCGAAGCACTGACCGAGGTTCTGGCACGGATGGTGACGGACATCGCGATGGCCCCTGGCCCACTTGAATTGGTATCGCTGCGCCCGGACAACCAGCTTGAGGCTGACGATGTCGGGATCACCTATTCCGAGATCGCTGCAGCCTGTGCCGGGATGGAAATTTCCGAAGAACCTATCATGACGATCGTGCCCGACGCGCCCGAGGAAGAAATCGAGCCCGAGCCAAACGTGGAACCGGTTGAAGCCGTGGAAACCGAACCCACCAGCCCCTCGGGTATGGCGCATGGTTTCTACGCGGCCTCTGATCGCTTTGCAGAGGGTCGCATCCTTCTAAGTGACGACGACGGCGAAGCGCTCGAACTCGACGGGCTTTGCGCCGAAGGTCAGAGCGGTTTTCCCGAACAAGAGCTTTTGCAAAGCTTTGCAAAAGACCTTGCCGGCTGGAAATCGGACAGCGAAGGTGCCTTGACCCAACCACAACTGATTGTTGTGCGCGCTTCGGGCGGGCAAGGCACCGGCCTTTCGATCCTGTGCGACGGTGCGCAAACAGCAATCACATTGCACGAGGCGCGCAAGCTGGGTGCAGTCGTAAACCTATGGAGATCACTGCAGGGTGCCGCTGAATAACCGCGATCCTGCCCTATCCTGTTCTTTATTCTTTAATATTAGTGCATATGAGTTACCAGGTGAACCTAATGAGCGAGCAGAAACGCAACGAACTTATTCGCATCGCTGAAGATATGAATGAGATGAGCAATGACGAAACCCGTCATTTCATCTCACGCATTGTTGACGACCTGACAAAACTGAAACCCTCGATTGCGTTTGTCGGCCAGATCAAAGCCGGCAAGTCTCGCCTGATCAACGGGTTTACCGGTCATGCCGAATACTTGCCCTCGGACGTAAACCCTTGGACGACGGTGATTACCGACATGCATTTCGGTCACCCTTCAGGCAGAACGTCTGGCGCCGAATTTCATTTCTTCGACAACCGCCAATGGCAATCGCTGATCGCCGAAGGCGAAGAGCTGCGCAACATGTTCCCCGATGAGGAGGACAGCTATAAGCGCGAGATGATCGAAGAGCAGGTTGAGGCGATGAAAACGCGCGCCAAGCTGCGTTTGGGTGAAAGCTACAAACACCTGCTGGGTCAACACCATGATTTGGAAGATCTGACATCCGAGGATTTGGCGCGGTATGTCTGCGCAGGCGACGACCCAACAGAAGAGGACGCGCATGATCCCGGGTCTGATCGTGGCCTCTATAGCGACATTACCCGCAAGGCCGAAGTATACTTTGACCTTGGCCATTTTCCGTTTCCCCTGACGGTAACAGATACACCCGGCGTCAACGACCCTTTGCTGATCCGGGAAGAGATTTCGCGACAATACCTGAAGGAGTCGGACTTCTTCGTCGTGGTTCTGTCTGCTCACCAAGCACTCTCGCGGGCGGACCTTAAGCTGTTCCGCCTGATGCAGGCGTTGGAACTTGGTCAGATCGTGGTTTTCATAAACCGTGTCGACGAATTGGGTGGCGGTGCAGAAGACGCATCGAAAGTACGTGCCGATGTTTTGGAAGGGCTCGAACGTGCCCTTGGCAACTCGGACATCGATGTTCTCATGGGAAGCGCACAATGGGCGCACTACGCTCTGACAGGTGATGAAAACGGGATTGATCACGACCAGATCCTTGCCTGGCTTCGGGCACACCCGGAGCAGATGCGTCAGTACCTGTCTGGTGTAGAAGAGATCAAGCAGGGCTCGGGCCCTGTTAGCCGCGCCGCTGTTTTACGCTATGCCGCTATGGTTGCTTCGGGTCTGCCAGACCTGCGGCACCATGTAACTCAGGCCCTGACAAATGGGCCGCGCAATGAGCAGTTGCGTATGGCGTGGCAGCACTTGAACAGCTTCGCTCAGGGCGAGCTGGATCGCAGCAAAGCGAACCTGCGCGCGTTGGAAGCGAAAGAAGGGCCCGAAACCAAAGATATTACGGAAAGCAACCAGGCACTTTCCGACCTCAAGGCGCTTGTGGTCGAAAAGTCGGAGACGATCACCAATGAAATGGACGACGTTCTGGCCAATTTGCGGGGTGTCATGGATGACACAGTGGCCGAGGCCGTCTCTTTGGTGGTCCGTGGACCTGACGGGCAATCGCCTTTGCTTGCCAAGAACAACGAGACCGAGTTGAATTTTGGACCGCTGCGCGAACGCATGCGTGAATTGGTTCAAGGCGCAACTCAAGTGGTACGCCAACGCATGTTAAGCGAGCTTTATGCGATTGATATGCAAAGCAACGCGGCACTCCGCGCCTTGCCTGGATGGCGCGACCAGTCCGAAAATCGCATGAATACCAGTGCTGTACGCTGGTTCCGCCCGAACATGACCGCTCTGACCCGAGGTATAACAGTCGAACTTCGCGTCACCTGGCTGTCGCGTCTGATTTCGCGCAAAAGCGTCGTCAATCGGGCTGAGCGAATGATCATTCAGGAATTCGAGATGATCGGTGATGATCTGATCGACACCGCGCGCGGTGATCTGGTCGAGCGGATGAAAACTGTGCTGGATCACTACCTGGCCCTTCTCACAGGCCATCTAGAGCATCGCGTTGGGCCGCAAAGCAGCAACCCGCGGGTCGAAGCACAAGCTGCGGTTGACCGCGCCCGCCACATCGTCGATGAATTGAACAGCACCATGGGCGCTGCCCTGTCAGACAATCTTCAGCCAGAGGCCGCAGAATGATCGATTTCCCCGGAACCGATGCAGAGGTAAGACAGCTCGAACGGTTTCTGACTGCAACTGAGAAATTGCCTGCAACACCAGAGCTGGACGATCTGCGTTCCAAAGCGATGGCGCATGCCGAAAAGCTCTCGAACGCCGTCTCAATCGGCTTCGCGGGTGAGTTCGGCGCTGGAAAATCAAGCCTTGCCAATATGCTGGCAGGTGCCGACATTCTGCCGACAGGTCCGCAGCATCTTAAACTGCCGCTGGTGATTGTTGCTTATTCCGAGTCTCCGGAAACCACTGTTGGCTGGTGGGATCGAGAGCCCAAAGTTTACTCGGGGATCGTTCTCGAAAAAGCCGCCAAAGAAGAACCAGATTTCATCTCGGTTGGGCTAAACACCCCTGCCCTGCAGGAAATCTCTCTGTTCGACTTGCCGGGCGCCGGTGCATTGGATGACACCTATAAGCAGACGTTGGACCTGTTGAGTTACGTCGATTGTGCGATCTGGTGCACCAATGGAACCACCGCTTGGCGCGAGACTGAGCGTCACCTGTGGATGAAGGTTCCGCAAAAGCTGCGCGACAACAGTGTGCTTGCGGTCACCCATGCTGATCTTTTGACGGACAAATCCGCGCTTGAGCGTGTCACCGCACGACTGGACAAAGAAAAGAACGGCCTGTTTCAAGCCGTTGTTCCGATTGGCACTCCGGTCGCGGTACGCGCGATGGCACAAGAACCTGAGCCTGACTTTGATCTTTGGAACAACTGCGGTGGTCAGGATTTGGCCGAGCAGGTTTTGCGCATGGCATCGGTTCATCGCCAGGCCGATCTGGACGCGGCGCGAAAAGACATCGAGACTGTGTTCCAGCCCTATCTGGAACAGTTTGACGACGCGCAAACAGAAGAACAGCTTGACGATGCATCTGTTCAACCTGGCGTCGCGGCAAATCACTCGCCCTTGCAAAACCCGATCCTCGAGGATTGGCTGGCAGCGATTGCCAGCATTCACCATGATCTCAGCGAAAGCCCCGAGACCGAGCCTGCAGCATTTCTGCAGAATTGTCAGGAGATTGTTGAGGATTTTGCCGAGCGGTTGGAGGCAAGTGAAGAAATCAACCCAGACGCAGATTGGGTTCCAGCTGAATTTGAAAAGGCGACGGACCTTTTGCTGCTGCTGCAATTCGAAACCGGTTCCGCGCCTTTGAAAGATGCGGTACGGATTCTGGCCCAGTTGAGCGATACTCTGGCCTGGGCTGGCAGCTCCGAAGCTTCTGCGGCTTCCCGAACAGGCACCTGAACTCCCGCATAGATTGCACTGTTACAGCCCGATTCGCGGTGTCAAGAATCGGGCTGCTATTGTTTCGAATTCAGTGACCAATAGCCGGGAAATGCGGGGTATGGTGCGGTTTACCCAACTCAGCAACACTATATATGGCGTCGAAGAGGTCGATATCTCAATATATTGATTCACCCTTTTTTAAGTCCTTAGTGAAGCCATGCGGCGGCCCCAATAAAGTCAGATTTGAACCGTCTAACAGTCTTAAGTTTCTGCGGCTGTGTTTGGTTGTGAGTTCGCGGGCTGAAAGCCCAGTTAGCTTTGCCGCAATGTGTATTAAATGGGCGGGAAGAAATGAGCCACAACCAGGCTGTCGGCACGACGCACGACGAACCTCAAATTGAAGGTCTGCAACCAGGCGCCAAACTGTTGCGCGGGCAATACGAAATCCTGCGCTTTCTGAGCAATGGCGGTTTTGGGATCACATATCTGGCGCGCGACAGCCTTGAACGTGACGTGGTTATCAAAGAGTGCTTCCCCGGGGCGCTGTGTAAACGCAGCGGTGATTTGGTTGAACCGGCCGATCCTGAATACAAAGAAGACCTGCGCGCCATCATAGACCTGTTCATTCTCGAGGCGCGCAATCACGCGCGATTGGTGCACCCCAATATCGTGAACGTGCATCAGGTGTTCGAAGACAACAACACCGCCTATATCGCGATGGACCTGATCCGTGGGTGCGATCTGCTTGAATATGTCGAGAACCCCGAAAACGACCGGGGCCCGGACTTCATCGTTCAGGTGACCGAAAAAATGTTGTCTGCGGTGGCATTCATCCACCAAAGCGGCATGTTGCACCGTGATATTTCACCGGACAATATTCTGATCGACGAGCATCATCAGCCGGTGTTGATCGATTTTGGTGCGGCGCGCGAGCAGGCGGCCCATAAATCCGCGGCGCTGATGACGTTGCGGGTGATCAAGGACGGGTATTCGCCACACGAATTCTACGTGCGGGGTGCAGATCAAGGGCCCAGCAGCGATCTCTATGTGCTTGCGGCAACCCTTTACCACGCCATCAGTGGTGAGCGTCCGATTGACGGTCAGACACGGTTGAACGCGTTCAACAGTGGCCATGCCGATCCCTATTCGCCGCTCGACGGTCGTTTTGTCGGCTATCCCAAAGACTTTCTGAAAGCGATCGACAAGGCGATGGAGGTACATGCCACCGACCGTCTGCAATCGGCGCTGGATTGGCTGCGTATGTTCCGTGGCCCGGACGTCATGTTCGACACGTTCGAGCATCGCCCGATCTCGGTCATTGTCGGGATGGACCGCAAGGACAAGGAAGAAGAGGCAGCGCGGATCAAGGCCGAGAGCGAAAACGCCGAGGCCGTTGTCACTGCGCTGCTGGCCGGAAACGCTGACTTGACCCTCGGAAACGAGGATAAGGCGGATCAAGATCTGGCCAAATTTTCCTCGGACGATGACAACAAGGTGGCGGTAGATACCGTCGTCCGAAGTGGTACCGGGGGTACCAAGAAATTTGTGCTGCTTGCAGGTGTTGCGTTGATTGCGCTGGCCGCAGGCGGATTTTATGTGATGTCGGGCAACACTGGTACGCCCGAGGCAAGCCCCGAAGCGGCAGTGGCCAACGATGCCATTGCGGTCGCCGGGGAACCGATCGAGCAGACCGCCGAGGCCATCACAGAGCCGAAACCGGCCGAGCCGGCCCCGGCGGCGGATTCAGATGTTGCACCGACCGAGCCTGCCCAGCAGGAAGAGTTCGTTACTCCCGAGGTTGCGGCAACGCTAGAACCTTTGGCCGCTGCATTGGCGCGGGCGCTGGAAGAAGCGTCCGACGAAACAGCGGCCGAGGATCATCCCATCGAAGCTGCGGCCGCACCGCAGCTTAATGAAACCGTGGCTGAAGACGTGACGCCCGTTGCAAAGGCGGCGTCAACACCGGTCAACCTTTCCGAAAAACAGGTGTCGTTTGCGCATTGGGATGTGACCATTCCGTTCCAAACGGCGCTTCGGCGCGCGTCCACTGGCAACACAATCGCGGTCACCGCTGTGAACCCAAACCAGGACATGTCGGTCATTGGTGAATGGGTGCAGCGTGGCGCGACCATCTTCACGCTGAATGGTGACCCGGTGCGCGCAGATCTTTCTCTTGCCGCTCATTTTCTGGACAGCTTTACCGTTGATCCTGATGGCCATATCCGCAAGGCCGCGCGCTATCGCGAACTTGGGCAGACGCGTGCTCAGAACGGCCTTTTGGCGCTTCCCGCACAGCGTAGCATCGGGCTGGAGAACGGCCTGACCTTTGAGGCGTCACATGTTTCGGATAGCGGCTGGCAAACTGTAGTGAACTCGATTGCTAATGAAGGTCAGACAAGTCTTCAGGTCGGCGACATCGTCTTGCGTGAAAGCAACACCGATACAGCGATTGACCAGCCCGAGGCTTTGGACGCCGTGTTGGCGACGCTGGTGGCCGAGAACACGCCCGAAGCCAAATTCACCGTGCTGCGCAACGGAACCGAAACAACCGCAACCATGCAACTGGCAGGAAACTGAGCGCGCGGCGCATCTGCCTCAACCCCGCGCTTCGGCGCTGAGAACTGAATTAACCCGCGGGCTCTGCCCCGCATCATTAGCGAAGAAGGTGTCGACACCATGTTCAAATATAAAAGCCCTCTGAGCCGGCTTCTGGAAGGTGCCGGCAAAGCCAAGGACGATGATCTCGCAGACGTCAGCGAGGTACAGGCCGAAGACAACAGCCAGCCTGAGCCCATCGCGGATTTCAACGCGCTGCGAAACGCGCTTGCTGGTGGCAATCTTGGCTCAGAGAGCTATGACGACGCCGACGAGTTGCTTCCAGAAGAGAAGATGGAAGAGTTTCCCGAGGAAGACCTCGTGGAAGAGGAACCTGCTGCAACCGAAATCGCGTCAGAAGATGATCCGGTTGTCACCTTGCATTTGACCGAAGCACAGGGCGTTTCCAGCCAAGAAGAGGTCATGGCAGCCGTTGCCGAGGCGACGATAGAGGTGGCTGAAGAGAAAGCGGAGCCAACCCCTGAGATTGAAAACATCACAGAGGTTGCCGAAATCGTCGAGCAAGTCGAACTAGAAGAGGAGCTGAGTGTTCCCGAGCCTCTCGCAAAAGCACCAGAGCCAACGCCGATCCCGGCAACTGCTCCGACTGGTGACCGCCGGTCTCGCGTCAAAACTACCTTCCTTGGGTTCGAGCGCGGTGACACCAAGGTACAGGACTTGATGGAAACGGCAGCTCCGGTCGCCAAGACCGAAGCGGCAGAGCCCACATTCCCCGTCGGCTGGCTTGTTGTAACCTCGGGCCCGGGTCGCGGCGCAGCTGTTACCTTGACCGAAGGACTGATGCAGATCGGTCGGAATGATGATCAGGCCATTCAGCTGGATTTCGGCGATACCGGCATCTCGCGCAGTAACCATGCGGTGATTGCTTACGACCCCGAAGATCGCAAATGCTATCTGGGCCATGGTGGCAAGGCCAACCTTGTGCGTTTGAATGGCAAGCCTGTCCTCAGCACCATCGCACTGTCCAGCGGTGACCTGATCCGCATCAGTGAAACCTCTCTCCGTTTTGCAGCCTTCTGCGATGATGGCTTTGACTGGCGGGATACCGACTGATGCTGGCAACCCCTGCATATGATGTTGCGCTGATCCTGGATAAGGGTCAGCGAGATACGCAGGAGGATGCGATTGCTGCCCGTGTTTTCGACGCGGCGCAGGCGGGCTATGTCGTTGTGGCCGACGGGATGGGAGGTCACGATGCAGGCGAAGTTGCATCTGGCCTATGTGTCTCGACCTGGCGTGCGGCGTTCGACGGATTGCTGGAAGACCAAGAGCTTTCGCAGGATGTTCTTGTCGATGTCTTGCCCTTGGCTGCTATGCAGGCCAACGCGGCCGTAGCAAGCCACAGCGAAGATCACCGTATTCAGCTTGGGTCGACCCTTTTGGGTGTGTTGCTGCTAGATCGAAACGTGTTTTGGATCTCGATTGGTGACAGCCCGCTCTACCTGTTCCGCGACGACAAATTGCAGCAGATCAATGAAGATCACTCGATGGCGCCAGTCATCGATGCCCAAGTTGCCGTCGGCTCGCTGACAGAGGCGCAAGCCAAGGCGCACCCGGATCGCAATCAGCTGACTTCGGTGATCATGGGTGCAGAGATTCCGAAGGTCGATAGCCGTGAAGTTCCGTTTGAACTGAAATCTTCCGACATCCTGGTCTTGGGCAGCGACGGGATTCAGTTTCTGAGTGACACCGAAATTGAGCAACTGATGCGTGCGCATCTGAATGCCCCGGCGCGCGACATTGCAGATGCGTTGCTGCAAGCGCTTCACGCAAAAAACGACCCGGATCAGGACAACATATCAATCGCCGTCGTTAAGCCGGCCCTTTCGTGAAATTGGTAGAAATACAGGACACATGAGAAACCATCTGATCATATCCAGCCTTGCGCTCGCAGCCGCAACTGGCGCAGCATCGGCACAAGAAGCCTGCTCAACCTACGAAATTCAGCGCGGCGACAGTCTGCGCGAACTGGCAATCGCGGTTTATGCGACGGAAGACTATGGTTTTCTCTATGACGTAAACCGTGATGTCATCGGGTCAAACCCCAACATCATCCGGATCGGTGATGTGCTGACATTTCCTTGTTTGGAAGACGTGGGACGGGCCCTGCCCGAGCCGGAGACCGAAGCAGAACGCATGGCGGTCGAAATGGCTTCGGAATTGGTGAAAGCTGCAGAAGAGCGCGCGTCGAAGGCAATCGCTGATGCGGAAGCCCGTGTCGCCGCCGCCGAAGCAGCTGCCAAAAAATCAAGCGAAGACGCGGTCATTGCCGCCAAGGCCGCCGCCAAGGCCGAGATTGAGGCCGCGCGGGTTGAAGGTGCTGCGTTGATCCGGAACGCAACCAACAGTGAGCGTCCTGAAATCCGTGATCGTCAGCTGCTGTTGATCACAGGTGGAAACTACGCCCCGTTCACGGATGAAGCCCTGCCCCATCGCGGTTTGTATACGCAGCTTGTTGAGACCGCCATGTTGCGGGCCGCGCCCGAGCAAGGATACAAGATCCAGTTCGTCAATGACTGGTCTTCGCATCTCGATTTGCTCATGCCGACACTGGCTTTTGACGGCACATTCCCGTGGTCGCGCCCAAATTGCGAAGCAGCCGAAAGCCTGTCTGAAAACGACCGTAACCGCTGCGAGACCTACAACTTCTCGAACCCGTTCTATGAAGTCGTTGATACGTTCTTCGCGTTGTCAGGCTCTGGCTATGAACAGACGCTCAGCTACGCGGATTTCGCAGGGACAACGATCTGTCGCCCCGAAGGTTGGTCTTTGTCTCATATGGATGCGGTCAGCTTGTATGAACCCGTCATAACCTTGATGCGGCCAGTCTCTCCGGATGATTGCTTCCACGCGGTCATGCAAGGTGAGGCTGACATCATCGCCATCGAAGCCCATCTGGCCGACGAGGCGATCAGCCGTCTGGGCTATGAGCATCAGATAATCGAAAACCCCAATCTGGCGGCAATCAAGTCGCTTAACGTCATGACCCACAAAGATAATCCAGATGGGGTAGCTGTCCTTGAGACGCTAAACCAGGGTCTGGCGATCATGCAGCAATCGGGCGAATGGCGCGACATCGTGTCAACAGCTCTTCGTTACCAAATGGAAAATGGCTAAGGCCCAAGTTGGCCGGGCAAAACAATAGTCTGGAGGAAGTGGACATGTTTAACAAAAAACTGAAGAAAGCAGTACTGTCGGCATCTGCCCTCACCGCTCTCAGTGCAAGCGCAGCGGCAGCACAAGAGGCCTGCACTAACTACACGGTTCAGGACGGAGATACGATGGCCACCATCGCGATCGCGGCCTATGGAACATCGAACTATCAGCCGATTTTTAACGCAAATCGGAACGCAATAACGAACCCTGGGTCGCTAGAGCCGGGTCTTGTTCTAGCCTTGCCGTGCGAAGACGGCAGCCTGCCGGATGGCCGTTCGGCTCAGGACATCATCGCCGCAGAAGAGCAGCGTGCCGCGAGCGTGCAACGCTCAAACGTTTATGCTCCGCCAATCAAGATGGTTGCAGGCAACGGCTGGGAACCGTTCACAACAGAGTCGCTTGCTGGTGGTGGCATCATGACACGCCTGGCTACAACGAGCTTGCAGCGGGCGGGCAACAGCCGTGACTATTCGGTCAGCTTTGTTGATGACTGGACCTCGCACTTGGAAACGCTTCTGCCCCTGGGCGCGTTTGACATTTCGATCGCGTGGACCGTGCCAGACTGTACAAACCGGTCTTATGAGTGGTCCCCAGAGACCGAAGCACGGTGCACGCAGTTTGTTGCTTCAGTTCCAGTTTATGACGTTGTCGGCGGTTTCTATACTCTGCCTGAGAGCGAATATACCAATGCGACCACGTTCAGCGATCTTGAAGGTTCAACGATCTGCCGCATGCAAGGGTGGAGCATGGTGGTTTTGGAAGAGGTTGGCCTGAATTACAACAACACGACTGTGGTCCAGCCTAACTCGGCACGCGAGTGCCTCGACGCTGTTCTAACAGGTACAGCCGATGTTGCAGCGTTCGAAGTGGAACTGTTTGCGGCAACGATGAAGGACATGGGCTTGACCTCGTCTGACATTGTCGAGAATCCTTATGTGTCGACGTTGTCGTCGATGAGCTTCCTGGCGCACCGTACAAACCCATTCGCGCGAGAGTACATCGCGATGATGAACAAAGGTCTGAACGAAATGCGCGAGTCAGGAGAATGGTACGCCATCATCTCTGACACTCTGCGTGAGCATAACGAAAAACTGATTGCAGCGTCGAACTGATCCCTCGGTTTACGCATTCACTGGGGCCGGTTGTTGAACCGGCCCTTTTTCGCTCATGAACAAGACGTTCTGCCGAGAACAGTCAAAAGTTGCAGCGGCAAACTTTAACCATAATTCGGACGAATTTTGGTCTTTCCGCGAACCTACAACGTTCATGTCTACGGGAAACCCCGAATATTTTTTCGGGTCCAATGTTCTAGACTGGGCTTAACAATACCGGTGTCGGCTTAGGGCCGCCCCACTCACTCAGAAAAAGGCTGGCTATGGGGGCCAGCCTTTTTTCGTGTGTATTTGAGGGAACGGTCGAAAAAAGCCGGCCCAAGCAGGCCGGCTTTTCCGTTTTCGTTGTCGGGCAAGATCAGTCGATGATTGCGTTCAGCGTGGCGCTGGGACGCATGACCTTGGCCGTTTTTGCTGCGTCCGTGTGGTAATACCCCCCCAGATCGACCGCAGGACCTTGGGCTGCTGCCAATTCCGACAAGATCTGCTGTTCGTTGTCGGCAAGCGCTTTGGCAATGGGTGCAAACTCCGCTGCCAGATCGGCATCTTCCGTCTGCGCCGCCAGGGCTTCGGCCCAATAGCGGGCGAACCAATAGTGGCTGTCGCGGTTGTCCGGCTGACCCACTTTGCGGCTGGGCGATTTGTTGTTGTCCAGGATCCCCTGCGTTGCCGCTTCGGCTGCAGCCCCCAGAACACCGGCCTTGGCATTGCCTTTGCTGTCGGCCAGGAAGTTCAGCGATTCACCCAGTGCGCAGAACTCACCCATCGAGTCCCACCGCAGGTGGTTTTCCTCGACCAACTGTTGCACGTGCTTCGGTGCCGAGCCACCCGCGCCGGTTTCAAACAGACCGCCACCCTGCATCAGTTTCACAATCGACAGCATCTTGGCCGACGTGCCGAGTTCCAGGATCGGGAACAGGTCGGTCAGATAGTCACGCAACACGTTGCCGGTGATGGCGATGCTGTCTTTACCGGCCGTAATAGTTGTCAGCGTCTGATGCGTTGCTTCGCGCGGGGCCATGATCTGGAACTTGTCGGCCACGCCAGCAGCCTCAAGCGCCGGTTTGACGTATTTGATCAGCTCGGCGTCATGGGCCCGGTTTGCGTCCAGCCAAAAAATCGCCTCGGACCCGGTCAGGCGCTGACGGTCCACCGCCAGTTGGATCCAATTTTCGATCGGCGCTTTCTTGACGGTGCAGGCGCGCCAGATATCACCGGCCTCAACTTCATGCGCATGCAGCGTCTCACCATTGGCCAGAACGATGCGGATTGTACCATCCGCAGGGGCCTGGAACGTGGTCGGGTGCGAGCCGTACTCTTCTGCCTTCTGCGCCATGAGGCCCACATTGGCAACCGCACCAGCAGTCGCCGGGTTCAACGCGCCATTGGCTTTGAAGAACTTGATAGCCTCATCATAGACCGGTGCATAGCAGCGGTCGGGGATCACACAATTGGTGTCACCCTTGGCGCCGGTTTCATCCCAGCCCTTGCCACCTGCACGGATCACGGCAGGCATCGAGGCGTCGATGATCACATCCGATGGCACGTGCAGGTTGGTGATGCCCTTGTCACTGTCGACCATATACATCGACGGGTGGTCGACCTTCAGCGCGTCAATGGCGGCCACGATCTCGGCATTGCCTTTCACCCGCTCCAGAAGGTCACCCAGGCCCGAGTTCGGGTTTACACCCAGCGCGTCCAGTTCAGCGGCATACTTGTCGAACACAGGGGCCAACCACGCCTTGACCGCATAGCCAAAGATGATCGGGTCGCTGACCTTCATCATCGTGGCTTTCATATGCAGCGAAAACATCGTGCCGTCTTTTTTGGTGTCTTCGATGGCATCGGCCAGAAATGCCGACAGAGCTTTGACGGACATGAAGGTCGCGTCTGCTACGGTGCCCTCTTCCAGCGGCCAGCCGTCTTTCAGAACGGTGGTGCTGCCATCTTTGCCAACAAATTCGATCTTTGCATCGCATGCCTGCGCAGCGGTGATGGTGGCCGATTTCTCGTTGGCATAGAAGTCGTTGCCTGACATCGACGAGACTTTGGTCTGGCTGGATGCCGCCCATTCCCCCATCGAATGCGGGTTCTTCTGGGCATAGTTCTTCACCGCCTTCGCCGCGCGGCGGTCGCTGTTGCCTTCGCGCAGAACCGGGTTCACGGCCGAGCCCTTGATCGCGTCATAGCGCGCGCGGATGGCCTTTTCCTCATCGGTCGAAGGCTCTTCGGGATAGGTGGGGATGTCATAGCCCTGCGATTGTAGCTCTTCGATGGCCGCCACCAGCTGCGGGACCGAGGCTGAGATATTGGGCAGCTTGATCACATTCGCATCGGGGGTTTTCACCAGTTCACCCAGCGCGGCCAGATCATCAGTGATACGCTGCTCATCGGTCAAATTCTCGGGGAAGGTCGCCAGAATGCGACCGGCCAGCGAGATATCCTTGGTGCCGACACTGACACCCGCAGCGGATGCGAATTTGCGAATGATGGGCAGGAACGAGGCGCTCGCCAGCTCCGGCGCTTCGTCTACAATGGTATACAATATATCGAAGTTCGATTTTTCTGCCATGTTCCGTTACCTTTTTTAAGCCTTTCAGGGGCGTGCGATCCAAGAGTATGTGCCATGGTCCAACCTGGCACCGAGCCGTAACGGGGTAATGAAACCCAACCGGAGACTCTGATGTGACAGGGCCTCCCTTAAATCAGGATTGGCTTGGGATCAATCACCTATCCGGGCGCAAATTGACACGGGGCGGGAAAGTGAACGTTAAAGCCCTCTCGGAGTCTCTGGCAATTTCAGCATTGCATAGAAGGCGCTTAAATCGCTCTTTTCATGTTGATGAATAATACAGTCTGAAATCGCCTGTTTCAGATGCGCACCTGATCCTTTGTCAGCCATTTGGTCGACTTGAATGCTTTTTGATCCGATCAGGCGCAGCATGAAGAGCCGACCGCTTTTGCCGGAAGTGCCCAGGAAGTCTCCCATCTCTCTTTTAGCCTAAGCGAACTCATCAACCCTGCGCATAGAATTCAGCACATAGCAAAGCGGCAAGGCGGGTTATCATGTAAAGTCCTTAAGCTCAAATCCGGGTTCTTTGGACCCGTTCACAGTTCAAAAAGCAGGTCTGCTGGCTTGAAGTTCGGGTTTGCAGATCTGCCACCCCTCGCCATTTAACCTGTTTGAACCTTCACAAGAAAATGCGGCCGAACTAAGGATATCAGTCCCACAAGTTGCGGTTTTGCCTGAAATTTGAACAGCTTCCCGTCAAGTTCTGCTTGCAAGCTGGCACCGAGTGGACAAGACCTGTGGATAGTCTCAAGAATATGGCGGTCAGTATCTGTGCGTCGAAAGAGTAAAGAGGTTTCTATGCAGCCATCCAAGGCCCGAACATTTGACGCTCGGCTGAAGTCGTTACTGGGGCAGGTCTATCCGGATCAAAATGCCGCCGAATTGGGCGCGCAGGTTGTTGACGCCTTTTGGCCAGACACCGCACATCCCAGAAAACGCGGTCGTGTGCCCAGCAACAATCTGTGGAGCGAAAAAGATGCGTTGGTCATAACCTATGGCAACTCGATCCTGGATGGTGCGCATAAACCGCTGGATTTGCTGCATGATTTTCTGCTGCGCCGCCTCAAAGGGGTGGTGAACGGTGTTCACATCCTGCCGTTTTTTCCCTTCACCTCGGATGATGGTTTTGCCGTGACTGATTTTCAGTCGGTGAACCCGCAGCTGGGGGATTGGGCCGATATCAACCGGATTGGTGGCGATTTTCACCTGATGTCTGATCTTGTGCTGAACCATGTCTCAAGTCAGGGGACCTGGTTCAACGCCTATCGGCAGGGGCAATCGCCCTATGACGCGTTCTTTTTCGAGGCCTCGCCCGATGATGACCTGAGCGACGTTGTGCGCCCCCGGACCACGCCCTTGTTGCAAGAGGTCGAGACGGCAAACGGGCCCAAACATGTCTGGTGTACGTTCAGCCATGATCAGATTGATCTGGATTTCTCGAACCCCGAGGTGTTGCTGGAATTTCTGCGGATCATCCGCCTGCATGTAGACAACGGCGTACGCATCATCCGTTTGGACGCCGTCGCCTTTCTTTGGAAAGAGGTGGGCACACCCTCGATCCACCTGCCCCAGACCCATGCCATCGTGAAGTTGATGCGTCTGCTGTGCGATTATGCGACTGAGACGATCATCCTGCTGACCGAAACCAATGTGCCGAAAACAGAAAACCTCAGCTATTTTGGCAACCGGGACGAGGCGCATGCGATCTACAATTTTCCCCTGCCCCCGCTGATCCTGCACGCGGTCATGTCGGGTTCGGCCGCTTATCTGCGCCGCTGGCAAAGCGGGATGCCGCCTGCTCAGATGGGATGCGCCTATCTGAACTTTACCGCCAGCCATGACGGTATCGGTATGCGCCCTGCCGAAGGGATATTGCCCGCCGAGGAACAGGCGCGGATGATCGACACGATCAAAGAGGTTGGGGGGCTTGTTTCGATGCGCGCCCTGCCCGACGGGCGCGAGGCCCCGTATGAGATAAATACCACCTATTACGAGGCCACGGCGCAGACCTTTGCAGGCAAGGATGATCATCACTTCGATCGGTTCGTCTGCTCGCAAACCATCCCGATGTCGCTGGAAGGCATTCCGGCTTTCTATATCCATTCGCTGCTGGCCGCCCCCAACGATCACGAACAGGTCGAACGGCGCGGCATGAAACGCGGGATCAACCGGCACAGATGGGATTACCCGACGTTGAACGCGTTGTTGGATGATCCGTCTACCCCGCAGGCAAGAGTTCTGAAAGCGCTGTCAGATCGGTTGCGGATCAGAACGCGCCAACCGGCCTTTCACCCCAACGCCACACAATTCACCATCCCACTCGAGGATCGCGTTTTTGGGGTTTGGCGTCAAAGCCTGGACCGCTATCAATCGATCTTTGCCCTGCACAATGTCAGCGACCAGACGGTCGAGGTTCCGCATCTGTCGATGAACCTTATCGATGATGAGGCCTGGGTCGATCTGCTAAGCGGTGATGTCGTGGATATGTCGACCGATACTGTTACACTTGCGCCCTATCAGTGCCGCTGGATCAGTAATCGCAGTTAGTATTCCTTTTCGTCCGCGCGGGCGGCTTGGGTGATGTCGGACAGAAAGCTTGGGTCAGCCGCATGTATGCGGTTCCAGGTCGGGATAAACGGCGTCTCATGCGGGTTGTCCAAGAAGATTTGCCCCGCACGCATGATGTTTTCGGCAAACATCTCAATTGATTGCTCTTCCTTGTGGCGGTCGACAGACAGCCCGTTCATCTTGGCGTCGTTGTAATAGGCCTCCAGCAGGTCCAGCGCACAGCGATAATAGGTGGCCTTGAGCGTGCGGAACACGTTCGGCGTAAAAACCGTTCCGTCAGCCGCCAGTTTGCGGAAGATGGCTTTGCAGATATCGGTGGACATTCGGTTCAGGCCCGCATGGGCCTCGTCTGGGTTCAGATCCTGATGCTTGTGGTCATAGGCGTCCGAGATATCCACCTGACAAACCGCCTTGGGGGCCAGATTGCGCCAGGCCTCAGACAAAACACCTATTTCCAGCCCCCAATCGGAGGGGATGCGCAGGTCGGGCAGAATGGCGGTGCGCATGGCAAATTCACCCGATAGGGGATAGCGGAAGCTGCGCAGGTAATCGATATAATCGCGGTCGCCGATGACCCGTTTCAGGGCAATCAGGATCGGGCTGACCAACAGCCGCGTCACGCGCCCGTTCAGGTTCTGCCCGCCAATCCGAGGGTAATATCCCTTGGCAACCTGATAAGGGAAGCTGGGATTGGCCACGGGATAGACCAGCCGGGCCAAAAGCTCTTTGTCATAGGTGAGGATGTCACAATCATGGATGGCCATCACCGAACTGTCAGCGCAGCCGATCAGATAGCCCAGACAGGACCAGACATTCTTGCCTTTGCCCTGCTCGCTGGGGGCAAGGCCCATTTTCTTCAACCGCTCTCCCAGTGCAAGCATGCGCGGGCTGTCGTTCCAGATCACGATATGATTTTGGTTAAGGTCCTTGAAGAACGACTTGGCATGGCGAAACTGCGCCTCATCCGCCGCATCCAGGCCAATAATGATCCGGTGCAGATATTTGACCTTTGACAGCTCGGACAGGATATGCGGCATCGCCTGGCCTTCGAGCTCGGAATAGAGGCACGGCAACACCAGAGAAATCTTGCGGGTTTCGGCAAAGCTGCGCAGCTCATATTCCAGTTCATCGAGGGATCGAGTGTTGAGATTATGCAGCGTTGCGATGTTCCCGTTCTGGTGAAAGTCGCTCATTCCTTAGTATTCCCTTGCAAGTCCAGTCTGTTCAGAAGGTCCAGAACAGCTCTATTCCATCCTGCGGGCCCGGCCAACTCTGTTCGCAGGATGCGCCCGCTGTCTTCGCCTTTCAATGGGCCCAAGGCCGGGCGATGCGGGTTCGCGACCACGACGCCAAATTCGGCATGTTCCAACATCAGCACGTCATTGGGCGCATCCCCAAGCGCAATCGTATGCCGGGGGTGATGCTGCGCGATGATCTCAGTCATACAATCCGCTTTGTTCCGCCCGAAAGAAAGCGTCAGAAAGCGGCCGCCTTGTTGGGCCGTGATGCCCTGACTTTGCAAGGCCGCAAGAAAATCTGTCTTCTGTGCGTCGGATCCCTGCCAAAGCCCCGGCTCGGAAAATCCGCGCTGCTGGGCCAGGGTCGCAGCATCGGGGCTGAGGCCCGTCATCTCGACAACACCAGCTGCCGATACATCGCCAAAGCCCTTGAACGGTTGGCGCAGGCCTTTTGGCATTGCGTCCAGCACTGCGCGTAACCTGTCATAGTGTGTCCGATCGGGAATGTCGTCGGCAAAGGGCGGCAGTATACCCGCGCCGTTTTCGACGATGGCGGGCCACTTCTCAAAGCCCAGATTCGCCCGCAGACCACTGATTTCCAACGCGGTTTTACTGCTGGCTAAAATGACGGCAGTGGGCAACGATTGAAGAGCCTTCAGCGCCGGTTTTGCGGCATCCCACCGATAGGTTTCGTGGTCGATGAGTGTTCCGTCCAGATCTGTGAAGATCATCAGGCCTAGGTCTTCGGTCATGCCCGATCATAGGGCCCGATCTTTGACAGACGCAACAGCCGGTCAGGTGCAAATGGTGCTGACCGGCACATCCCGTGCCGATCCGCTTTGTTTTTGAGCATGCCCTGCGGCCGCGATCAAACCGGGGCGCGTCAGCCGCGCTTTAACCCGTTCATGTTCGCCACGAAATCCGCGAGCATCGGCAGGTATTTCTGCCCCTGCCCTGCAGCCTCCATGGCAGCAAGCGCGTTGCGAACATCGGCCTGCACCGGGGTCACCGCACCCACGCTATTGGCCAGATTGGCAAGGTAACGCATATCCTTATGCGCGTTGGTCACGGTGAATTTGTGAGCGTTCTCGTCGCGCTCCAACGACCACTTCATGAAGGTCTCATAAAACCCGTTCGACAAGCGGCCCGGGCGGATAACGGAATCGACCTGTTCGACGCTCAGCCCCGATTTCTCGGCAATGGCCAAGGCCTCGGAATACAAAGCGGCATAGCCCAGCGAGATGAAATTGTTGATCAGTTTCATCTTGTGGCCCAAGCCCACCTCGCCCAGATGCACAACCAGACCGGCCCAACAGTCAAGCACTGGCTTGATCTTGGCAAAGGTCTCAGGTGCGGCACCAACCATCGCATCCAGCGTTCCGGCCTCGGCCTCTTTTGGGGTGCGCCCCAAAGGCGCGTCGGCCAGGTCCATGCCCGCCTGGCGCAGCTCTTGCGCCAGTTGCAGTGTCGAGACCGGATCAGAGGTTGAACAATCGACCACAATCAGCCCCTCTTTGCCCGAAGCCAGAATACCCTCTTCTCCGCGAACCAATTGTTCGACCTGTGGGCTGCCCGAAACGCAAAGATGAAGGATGTCGCATTGCTCGGCCATCTCTTTGGCCGACGCCGCTTCGGTGGCACCACGGGACAGCAAGTCATCAACCGGCACCCGGTTGCGATGCGCCATCACCACCAGAGGATAGCCATTGGCGATGATGTTCTTGGCCATACCATGACCCATGAGGCCGACGCCAATGAAACCAATCGTGGGTTTTGTCATCTTCAAGTCCTTCTACAAAAACAGGGTCCAGAGTCTGTTTGGCTTACCTCCGGGCGCAACGCATTCACCATGCGCATGCCGGCTGTCGAGGCAAGCCGAAAGCTTAACCATCTGCCAGGTTGCCTTCTGACAGGATGACAAGCGGTCTGTCTGCTTTTTCTGCCAAACAAGCCGCCAGTCCAGCTGCGCCCGAGGGTGTGGTCGCAAGCCCCAATGTTTTGGCCTGGTCCACAGCGTCACGGGCCTGATCGTCGCTGACAGTGACCCAAGTGTCGGCACGATCCCGCAGGATATCGAAGGCCAGCATCGAGGGTGTCTTGCAATCCAGACGCCCCATGACCGAGGTGGGCCCTTTGACCGTAACCATTCTGCCCGTCTGAACACTATCCCGCAGGCAGGGCGCTGCGTCAGGCTCGACAACTATTATCTTTGGCTGAACAGCCCAAGTCGAGCGGATCATATAGGCCATCGCCGCAGCCAACCCGCCAACACCCGCTTGCAGATAGACATCACTCGGCCAGTTCCCAGACGCTTCGAAGGTTACGCACATTTCTTCAGCGATGACGGTGTAGCCTTCCATTACCAGATGTGGGGCTTGGGTGTATCCGGGCCATGACCCGTCAGCCAGGTGAATGGCGCCGCTTGTGTTCGCATCATCAATCGCCGCGGCGACGCTGGCCTCATAGTCTTGGCCGGAACGGATAACCTCGGCCCCTTTCGCGCGCAGGCGCTTGGCAAAGCTGTCGGGGACGGTGCTCGCCAGATGGATCCGGGCACTGGCTCCGAACAATTGTGCGCCTGCCGCAACGGCCATGCCATGATTGCCCGCGCTGGCGCAGACAAATGTAAGCTGCGCCGCAACGCTTTGAACGCGTTTGTCCAGAAACTCGTCGGGGTCCAGAGGGCCTTCGACACGGGCGCGGATCAACTCCGCCACCGCATAGACACCGCCAAGCGCTTTGAACGCACCCAGATTCATCCGGTGGGTTTCGTCCTTGATAAGGATCGAACGACCTTCCAGCTTATGCTTCACCAAAGGCGACGCGGTGTAGGCCGGGCAGGACTGTAACAGAGCCAAGGGCTTAGCGACGTCAAATGTCATCGGGTCTTGCATGTTTCGGCCTGACACTTTCGGTTTCAAGAGCTCTTTGGTTTTGGTCCCGCCGTGGTGGAAAAGCGAGAGGTTTTTTGCCAAAGCGCTACATAACCGGGCAGTCCGGTGGCCAAGATGCGAATTGGCGGGGTTTCCGCGCAACACGTAGTCAGGACCGCCAGGGCAGGCGTTGCCCAAGGCCAATGGGTTGGTATTTACGTGATTTGAAGGGCTTTTTGTGATAACAAGCCGGAAACGTAGTTTCATTGGTGTCACTAAAACAAAAGTCGACACATCTTACTCAGGAGGTATTTCATGGAAAAACATCAAATGATTGTCCGCGCGCCTGACGGACGCATGATTTCGATCGACAGGGATGGCATTTCGGTCAAGACCGACGTTGTTGCCGCGCAAGAGCCTCGGCAGTCTTCCACTGCGAATTCCGGCGTCATGGAGCCGCGCGCCGTCGGTGCAAAGATTGATCCAGCACAGATTGGCGCCAAGATCGACCCCGCACAATGTGGTGCCAAAATTGATCCTGCTCAGCATGGGGCAAAGATTGATCCGTCGCAGGTTGGGGCCAAGATTGATCCCGCACAGCACGGGGCGAAAATCGACCCGACACAATGCGGTGCCAAGATCGACCCTGGGCAAGTCGGAGCCAAGATTGACCCGACACAAGTCGGGGCCAAGATCGATCCGACCTCGGCGGTCTGACGACTGAGCTTATCGGGTGTTGGTCTGGATTGGGTGCCAACACCCCTTGAACGCGGATCAAAAGTCGCGCAGGGACATTAGAAAGCTTTGAACGGTCCAACGAGGGGTTGGCTTGAAACATTATCTGCGCGGCACGCACAGGATCCGCCCCCCCGCCGAGACTGTCGATCTTTTGCGCCCCCTCTTTCCGGTCTTTGGTATTACACGGATTGCTGATGTGACCGGGCTGGATCGTGTGGGGTTGCCAACGATGGTTGCGTGCCGGCCAAACTCGCGTTCGATGGCGGTTTCCCAGGGCAAAGGCGTCACGCCCGAGGCGGCGGTCGCATCGGCCGTGATGGAATCGATCGAGATTTTCCATGCCGAGCGGATCACACAACCGGTACTGCACGCCTGTTATGAAGACATCCGGTATTCGCATAACATCGTCCGGATCGACGACTTGCCTTTCAACAGCGGCAGGTCTTTTGATCCCTATGTACAGATGCTCTGGATCCAGATGCAGCGGCTGGAAGATCAAACCGGCATCTGGGCCCCTTACGAGTTGATCCACACCAACTACACCCGCCCTCTGCCCCCGGGCAGCGGGTTTTTCCTGTCCAGTTCCAATGGCTTGGCCTCTGGCAATTCGCGGGCCGAGGCAGCGACGCATGGGTTGTGCGAGGTGATCGAACGGGATGCAATAGCGCTGTGGACGCAATTGCCGTGGGATAGGCGCGATGCCCGCCGGGTGGATCAAAGCACGATCAAAGACCCGGATTTGCAGCAGATTCTGCAAAAATTCGCCGCAGCGGATATCGAACTGGCCATTTGGGATGTGACCTCGGATATCGGTGTGCCTGTCTTTCTGACCTGGGCTTGTGAACGGGGCAATATTCCCGCGCTGTTGTCGCGCCCGTCCGTTGGGGCCGGGTGCCATCCCATGCGTGAGATTGCCCTGTCGCGTGCATTGACCGAAGCCGCGCAAGAGCGATTGACGCTGATCACCGGCTCTCGGGATGACTTGCAGCAGGACTTCTACAAGGAAATGCCGTTTCGCGAATTGATAGCCCGTCCGGGGCAGTTGGATTTCACGTCGCGCCCATCTGTTCATGCGCCGACGCCCGAAGACGATTTGAGCTGGGTCCAAATCAGGCTTCAGGATGCAGGGCTGAAAGACGCCTGTTTGATCGACATCACGGCGCCTTATGTGTCTGACCATATCTCAGTGGTGCGGGTTCTGGTGCCGGGGCTGGAAGGCGCCTGCGACGATGACCGCTATACCCCCGGCGCGCGTGCCGCCTCTGCGCAGGAGCTTATGTCGTGACCGTCATCATCTTTTGCGGCCCCACCATTGGGCCAGACGATGCGCAGGCCTATCTGCACGCCGATTACCGCCCACCCGCCGCGCAGGGAGACGTGATGGCTGCGGTGGCCAGCCAGCCCCGTGCCATCGGAATAATTGACGGATATTTTCAGCTGACGCCCTCGGTTCTGCACAAGGAAATCCTGTGGGCCCTGCATCACGGTATTCACGTTTTTGGCAGCTCCAGCATGGGCGCGCTGCGCGCTGCGGAGTTGCACGGGTTCGGCATGATCGGGATTGGCCGCATCTTTGAGGGCTACCGCGACGGGCAATTGATACGAGACGATGAAGTGGCCCTGAATCACGGCCCTGCGGAACTTGGATACCCGGCCCTGTCGCAACCGCTCGTGAACATACGCGCAACGCTTGCGGCGGCGGTTCAGCAAAACAACGTCTTGCAAGCTACGGCGGACAAGCTGCTAGACCTGATGGATCAAAGCTATTTCTCGAACCGGTCCTATCGGCAGATGATTGATCTGGGCCACGACGCCGGTCTCGAGGCCGAAGGCCTCAGCGCATTAGAGGCCTGGATGGAACACGGCGCCGTGGACCTCAAGAAAAAAGATGCGATTGAAATGCTCACGCATATGCGCAGCTTCCTGGCGAGTGATCCCGAACGCTTTGTGCCCAAATTCCACCTGGAACGCACATCAATCTTTGATCAGACGCACCAATAGGGGTCGCTCACGGATAGGGCGAAATAGAAGTTTTAGACCCGCAAGGCTTGTCGGTAAGGGGAGCGGCTACCACTACAACGAAATGGCTGTTCTTACCTCCAACCGCGTTTCATTTGGTTAATACGTTGACTTTCTCAGTGCAGGGAGCGTTCTAGTACACCTGCCATTCGCTTCAACCCGCACGAACTGCCGACCTGCGGGACTTTGCTGCCATTTGATTCAAGCCATGATATGACTAGTCCGGAAGCTATCGGGGTAGGCAATTGACGGGCGAGCCGTTCTACAAAGAGCATTGGAAGAGCATCGAACCTGAGAGGATGTCTGCCTATCGGAGTGGTTTCGGTTGGGATGATGCAGCGGAACAACTCTACATTCCTGCCGACATCGCTGTTGGACAATCTGTTGCCGATTTCGGATGTGGGCCCGGTAAAGTTTCTGTGGCGCTCGCCAACAAAGTCGGAACGGGTGGACGCGTCCACGCAATCGATATCAACGCCGAGTTTCTGAACTTGGTCAAAGAGAATGCCGTTGTCGCCGGTGTCTCGGATCGAGTGAGGACCCATCTGAATGATGGCGTCTCGCTGCCATTAAGTGATGCCTCACTGGACCGCATTACGGCTCGAAACGCCATCATGTACGTTGATGATCCAGTCAACACATTGATGGAGTTTTATCGGGTGCTTCGCCCCGGAGGGCTCGCTCACGCAATCGACGGTGACTGGTACATGATGGTAGCGGAGCCCGTTGCACATCAGCCTTGGAGAGACTTTGTCGAAGCTGCCTCGCACGCTTGCCGCAATTCGGACATGGGACGAAAACTTTACGTTTCATTCGTTGAAGCTGGCTTTCAGGACGTACGCGTTTCAATCATTGCCAATGCAGATGTTGAGGGTCGGCTGCTCGGCATGATCCGCAATATGGCGCTGTACGCCAAGGAAAGTGGCACGATTGACAACGACGCTGTTGATCACGTCGTTTCACAAGTCGAGCAAGCGCATGCCGAAGGGACATACTTGGTTGTTTCGCCTCAATTCGTCGTAACCGGAAAAAAGACCGGCTGAGCCGAACTTCGGTCGAAATGGGCTCTCTGCCGACCTTCTCGGTACGTTGCCCGAATGGTCGTTCTGGTGCTGGCGTAGTGTTTCGCCCCAGCCGCAAGAGGCCCCCGATAGCCTTCATCCGGCTACATCACCGCGCCGATCTGCCAGGGCACGAATTCCACGCCGCCGAACCCAAGTTCTTCGCTTTTGGTTTTCTCGCCGGATGCAACACGGATCAGGATCTCAAGCAGTTCCTGGCCCTTCTCCTCGATGCTGACACCTTCACTCACGATATCCCCGCAGTTCAGATCCATATCGTCGGACATGCGCGCGTACATCTCGGAATTGGTTGCCAGCTTGACGCAAGGCGTGGGCTGATAGCCCGAGACGGATCCGCGCCCGGTGGTGAAGACAACCAGATTGGCCCCCGAAGCCACCTGCCCGGTGACCGAGCAGGGATCAAATCCTGGGCTGTCCATGAATACAAAGCCATTCTTGTCGACCTTTTCGGCAAACGTGTAGACACCACGCAACGGTGCAGTACCGCCCTTTGCAACAGCACCAAGGGATTTTTCAAGGATGGTCGTCAACCCGCCGCGCTTGTTTCCGGGGCTGGGATTGTTGTCCATCTCGCCTCCGTTGCGTGCGGTATAGTCCTCCCACCACGCGATGCGTTCGATCAGCTTCTCACCCACTTCGACGGTTTCAGCCCGCCGGGTCAGCAGATGCTCGGCCCCGTAGATTTCAGGCGTTTCCGACAGGATCGTGGTGCCACCCTGTTGAACCAACAGGTCCGAGGCATATCCGAGTGCGGGGTTTGCGGTGATCCCCGAATACCCGTCTGAGCCGCCGCATTGCATTCCAACGGTAATGGCGCTGAGCGGTGCCGGAGCGCGTTCGGCCTGATTGGCCAGCTCGGCAATGCCACGCAACTCGTCCAAACCGCGCTCAATCGTACGTCGCGTCCCGCCTTCGTTCTGGATGGTCATGTAACGAAGCGCGCCATCATGGCGGATTGGGCGACCTCCGACCAAATCCGCCACTTGCATCACTTCGCAGCCCAACCCGATCAGCAGAATTCCCCCGAAGTTCGGATGCTGCGCATAACCTGCAAGGGTGCGGAACAGCGTGTCGTATTCTTCACCCTTGGCCGACAACCCGCATCCTGTGCCATGCACAATGGGAACCACTCCATCCACGTTCGGGAAAGCGCCCAGCAAACCGGATTTTTCAGCCGCTTCTGCGACGAACCGCGCGACCGAGCCGGAGCAGTTCACCGTCGTCAGTATGCCGATATAGTTCCGCGTCCCAACCCGGCCATCGGACCTGTGATAGCCGTTGAAGGTTCGGTTTTCCGCACGCGCAGGCAAAGGTGTGTTTGCGCTGGCATGGGCATAGTCCTGTTGGTGTGCGCCCATGCCCAGATTGTGAACATGCACATGCTCGCCCGGGGCGATGTCGCGTTTGGCCTGACCAATGATTTGACCATAACGGATCACGTTTTCACCCGCGCCGATTGCGGCCACCGCGATTTTGTGACCGCGCGAAATCGACGAGGCCAACGGAACAGGCACATTTTCAGGCTCAGCGCCCGCAGGAAGATCTCGCAGGGCGATCACTACGTTGTCCTCAGGGTTCAGCGTAATCACGTCATGAGTGGTCGCGGCAGTGTCTGTTTGCATTCTCTTCCCAACTTTTCGCGCATATTTCCGGCTGTTGATTCAATTCTTGCTAACTAACATGTTAGAATGATAAGTGAAAGCGAATGAGTGACCATCACGACATTGACGCAGGTCTATTGCCTGAAATAACCGCGATCCAAGGGTCACTGACCCAGCAGGTCCATCACGTGATGAAACAGGCTATACTGGCATTGGACTTTCCTCCTGGGGTGAGTTTGCGCAAGGCGCCCATTTGCGAAAGGCTTGGTGTTTCACGCGCACCCGTATCCGAAGCCATTGCTCGTCTTGCAGCAGAAGGCCTGGTCGATGTGGTGCCGCAATCAGGTACGCGGGTTTCCTACTTTTCGATGGACGAAATCCGTGAAGGCGCTTTCTTGCGCGAAGCGCTCGAGCTTGCGACGGTTGCGAAAGTCGCGCGCGACCTGACCGAAGATCAGCGCAGGTTGCTCAACCGGAATTTGCGATTGCAAGAGGTGTTGATCGAGGATGGTGATAGCGTTGGCTTCTACCAGGCAGACGAAGAGTTCCACGACCTTTTGATGGAGTTTACAGGATATCGCCGTCTTTCTGAGGTGGCTCAAACGGTCTCACTGCAAGTCAGTCGTGCGCGAATGCTTATCCTTCCGACACCTGGCCGTGCTGCCGAAACGCTTGTGGAACACCGTGCCATCTTTGATGCAATTTGCCAGCGCGATGAGCGTGCCGCGCAGGATGCCATGCGACACCATCTTGGCCAGCTTTTGCCGCGCATAGAGCTGTTAGAAGACCACAAACAAGAGCTTTTCAAACCAACAACGCGCAGAACACACTCGGCAGAATGAGCTTGCTTTCAACAATGCCACCGCTCAGCAGTATCAGAGTTATCGTTCCCGAATTGCACGTCGAACAGGCTGCATCAACCCAATCGAGTTCTGTGCAATCTGTCCTGCCCGCCTGAAATCATACCTGCCAAAGGAGAATACCAATGCTGCATAACATCGATCCGATCCTTTCACCCGATTTGCTGCATTCTCTGCGTGCGATGGGACACGGTGACGAGATTGTCATAGTGGACGCCAATTTTCCCGGCTCAAGCAGCGGGCCAAAGTGTATCCGCGCCGATGGGTCGACTGCGAGTGAGGTTTTGAAGGCGGTTCTTTCACTCATGCCGCTAGACACGTTCGTACCCGACCCGGCCCTTACGATGGAAGTGGTTGGTGAGCCCGAAACGATCCCCGAGGCCGTTGCAGATTTTCAGGCCATCATCAATGAGGCCGCTGACAATCCAGCACAGATTCAGACCCTAGAACGTTTTGCCTTTTATGACCGCGCGGCTCAGGCCTATGCCATTGTTCAAACTGGCGAGCGCAGGTTCTATGGCAATATCATTCTCAAAAAAGGGGTGATCGGCTAACGGCCGGGCCACTATTTGCAAACCGCTTCTTCTGTTGGTCATAGGTACTGGACCTGCTCAAAGGAGTTCGCAAGACCAACAGATCTGAACTTGAAATCAGTGGTGTACGCGTTAACCAATTGAAATCTGCAATGCGTCTTTTGTGACGCGTTCGCGTATCAAATACCGCCTTTGCTAAGAAAGAAACGTCATGCTGACCGGAAAACACCTCATCTCAGGCGAATGGATTGGAAGTACCGCACAGTTTTCGTCCGCTCCTGCACATGGACCCAGCCATGATTTTGCGGTAGGAACCGCAGCGCAAGTTGATGCGGCCGTGCAAGCCGCTGACGAAGCGTTTCTTGCCTTCGGTTGGTCCAGCCGCGCAGAGCGTGCCACCTTGTTGCGTCAGATCGCAGATGAGATTGACGCGCGCGGCGAAGTGCTAACCGAAATAGGAACTCAGGAAACCGGTTTGCCCGAGGCAAGGTTGCAGGGCGAACGAGCCCGCACAACCGGCCAATTGCGCCTGTTCGCCGATCATATCGAGCAAGGTGACTATCTGGACGAACGCCACGATCCCGCGTTGCCCGACCGAGCGCCGATGCCCCGGCCCGATTTGCGCATGATCCAACGCCCGTTGGGGCCGGTTGCCGTTTTTGGTGCGTCAAACTTTCCACTGGCTTTCTCGGTCGCAGGCGGTGACACGGCGGCGGCCTTGGCGGCAGGCTGCCCTGTTGTCGTCAAAGGTCATCCGGCCCATCCCGGTACTGGTGAGATTGTTGCGCAAGCGATTGACGCGGCGCTGAAGGCCACGGGCACACATCCGGGTGTGTTTTCCTTGATCCAAAGTGACGGCATCGAAGTGGGGACTGCGCTTGTGAAACATCCGCTGATCCGCGCCGTGGGGTTCACAGGATCGCTAAGAGCGGGGCGCGCCTTGTTTGACCTTTGCGCCGCAAGGCCGGAACCGATCCCTTTCTTCGGGGAGTTGGGTTCGATCAATCCCATGTTCATCCTACCGCATGCCGCTGCAGCACGGGGGGACGCGATCGCTGAAGGGTGGGCAGGATCGCTGACCATGGGGGCGGGCCAATTCTGTACAAACCCGGGTATTGCACTGATCCTGGAGGGCCCTGACGCGGACGCCTTTCAGACCAAAGCGCAGAATGCGCTGTCAAAAGTCGCTAATCAAACGATGCTGACCGACGGTATCGCAAGCTCTTACCGCGCAGGGGTCGAACGCGTCGCCACCACCGCTGGTGTTCAACAGATCATTGGCACGCCTTGCGAGACGCGCGAAGCAGCACCCTATCTGTTCACCGTATCTTGTGATGACTGGCTGGCTGATCCTGAGCTGCAAGAGGAGGTTTTTGGGCCGCTCGGCATCGTTGTTCGGGTCCGGGATTTCGACCAGATGCTGCGGGTCGCAAACACAATCAAAGGCCAACTGACCTGTAGCCTGCAGTTCGACGATCAGGATCTGAACCGCGCGCAATCACTGCTGCCCATCCTCGAGCGTAAGGCGGGGCGGCTTTTGGCCAACGGCTTCCCAACCGGGGTCGAGGTCTGTGACAGCATGGTGCATGGTGGCCCCTATCCTGCGTCAACCAATTTTGGGGCGACATCGGTCGGGACGTTGTCCATCCGCAGGTTCCTGCGCCCGGTCTGCTATCAAAACATCCCCACAGACCTGCTGCCCCAGCGATAAGAACGGGCCGCGATCTGGTTCGAGCAGAGCCACCGCGTTTCAGATTTGAACGCGGTCCGGCCCCGACGCGGGCCTGATCTTCGAGCGGCTGATATAACGTGGAAACACACACATGACCTTTTGGATGTGTGTGTAACGGGCTTTCGGGCCCGACAAGCTCGAGCGCTATCGCCCGCAAAACGCTTGGGTGGATAACCGTGCGTTTCTGAAACATTTTCTGCGGAATGTACCTGTTTCGGGGCTCTTTCTCACGAAACGATCCCGAACCAGAAACAAGTCTGTGATAAGAGTTGCGCAAGTCTGGCAGGACTTCGGTGATGCGAATAACTAGAGACCACTGGTCGCGGTCGTGCCGCTTATAGGAGCACAATTCTCATGTCTCAGGTATCCGATTTCGTTCTCACATTGTTGCAAGTTCTGAGCTACACTTTCATCTTTGCGGTCGGGATCGCCTTTTTGTGGATTGTGGTCACGTATTTCCGCGACAAGACCCAAACCGAAAGCACCTTGCGGCGGAACTATCCTGTTGTGGCGCGGTTTCGGTACTTCTTTGAACATATGGGAGAGTTCTTTCGACAGTATTTCTTTGCACAAGACCGCGAAGAGATGCCGTTCAACCGGGCCGAACGGTCATGGGTCTATCGGGCTGCCAAGAACGTGGATTCGACCGTCGCCTTTGGCTCGACCCGTGATCTGAGACCGACCGGCACTGTCTATTTCGTGAACTGCCCTTTTCCAACGCTGGAACAGGATGCACAACCGCCATCCATGGTGACCGTTGGTCCCTATGCCCGGCAGCCTTATACCACGGATTCCATCTTCAATATTTCCGGAATGAGCTTTGGGGCAATCTCGGTACCGGCTGTGCGCGCTTTGTCGGAAGGGGCCAAAAAGGCAGGCATCTGGATCAACACCGGCGAAGGCGGGCTGTCACCTTATCATCTGGAAAGCGGCGCCGACATCGTGTTCCAGATCGGAACCGGCAAATTCGGTGTGCGCAAACCCGAAGGCGGGTTTGACGAGGACCGCCTGCGGGTTGTTGCGGCCCATGACGCGGTCAAGATGTTCGAGATCAAGCTGAGCCAGGGGGCCAAGCCCGGCAAGGGCGGCATTCTGCCCGGGGCGAAGGTCACCGAGGAAATCGCCGAAATCCGCGGTTTGAAAGCGGGTGAAGACGCGATCAGCCCGAACCGGCACCCCGAAATTGACAGCGTCAGCGATCTGCTCGACATGATTGCCTATGTGCGCGACGTGACGGGCAAGCCGGTGGGCTTCAAGGCGGTGATCGGCGCATATGGGTTCTTTGATACACTCTGCGCTGAAATTCTGGCCCGAGGCCCTGAAAGCGCACCGGATTTTGTCACCATAGACAGCGCGGATGGCGGTACGGGTGCTGCCCCGATGAGCTTGATTGACAACATGGGGATGCCGCTGCGGGAAAGCCTGCCCCTGGTGGTGGATGTTTTGAAAAAGCACGGTTTGCGCGACCGCATTAAGGTTTGTGCCAGCGGCAAGATGATCAACCCCTCCGAGGTGGCCTGGGCCTTTTGTGCCGGTGCAGATTTCGTGAACTCGGCCCGGGGGTTCATGTTTGCACTTGGCTGCATTCAAGCCCTTCAATGCAACAAAAACACTTGTCCCACTGGCATCACCACTCATGATCCCAAACTGCAATTCGGTCTCGATCCCACCAGCAAATCCGAGCGTGTTGCCTCTTATGCCAACAACATGAAGAAAGAGGTCGGTATCATCGCCCATAGCTGCGGAGTTTCGGAACCAAGACAATTGAAACGCTATCACGCGCGCATCGTGCTGGATAACGGGCGTTCCGTGTCGATGGACGAACTTTATCCAGAGCCCGAGATCATGCACGCCGCTGAGTGAACCACGTCAGAACTATCCCCACGATCAAACCTCGAGAAACCGGAGGCCCAAATGGCTGACACGCAGACTTTGACCCCCACAAAAGCGTCGGACCTTTTGGTTGCCGCGCTTGAAGCAGAAGGTGTGGAATATATCTTTGCCGTTCCGGGTGAAGAAAACCTGGACGTGCTGGAATCTTTGCGGACGTCTTCGATTGAACTGGTACTGACCCGGCATGAACAAGGCGCGGCCTTTATGGCCGCCACCTATGGGCGTTTGACTGGCAAGGCGGGCGTATGCATGGCGACGCTTGGCCCGGGCGCCACCAATTTCGCCACTCCAGCGGCCTATGCGCATCTGGGCGGTATGCCTCTGATCATGATCACCGGGCAAAAACCCATCAAGAAATCCAAACAGGGCCAGTTTCAGATCGTAGACGTGGTTGGCCTGTTTGATCCGATCTGCAAAATGTCCAAACAGATCGTGCATGGCAACACGATCCCGTCGCTGATCCGCGAAGCCTTCCGCATTGCCGAAGAGGAACGCCCCGGTGCGGTTCTGCTGGAACTGCCCGAAGACATCGCAGCCGAAGAAACCGACGCAACCGTTCTGCAACCGCACCCCCGTCATTATGCGGTGGCCTCGGATGAGGTGTTGAACCAAGCCGCCGAGATGATCCGCGCGGCAAAGATGCCCCTGCTGCTGCTGGGGGCCGGTGCCAATCGCAAAGACGCGCGCTCGGCGCTCAGCGACTTTGCCGATGCCACGCAGATCCCGTTCTTTAACACCCAGATGGGCAAAGGGGTCATCGACGAACGCTCGGACCTGTTTCTGGGGACGGCGGCGCTGTCGGATGGCGACTATCTGCATTGCGCCATCGACCGGGCGGATCTGATCATCAATGTCGGCCATGACGTGGTGGAAAAACCACCCTTTTTCATGGAAGAAGACGGCCGCCAGAAGGTGATCCATGTGAACTATAAGGCAGCGCAGGTCGATCAGGTCTATTTCCCGCAGCTTGAGGTCGTCGGCGATCTGGCGAAATCGATCACGCGGCTGAATACGATCATTGGCGGCAAGGTCGAATTTGACCGCGACTATTTTGAACGCATCAAGCAAGAGACAGAAAAGCACACGTCCGAAGGTTCTGACGACCCACGCTTTCCGATCATCCCGCAACGGCTGGTGGCCGATACACGCAAGGTCATGGACGATTGCGATATCATCGCGTTGGACAACGGCATCTACAAGATCTGGTACGCAAGGAACTACAAAGCCTATCAGCCCAACACCGTGTTGCTGGACAACGCATTGGCCACGATGGGGGCGGGCCTGCCCTCTGCCATGATGGCGGCGAAGCTGCATCCCAAGCGCCGGGTCATGGCCATCTGCGGAGATGGTGGCTTCATGATGAACAGCCAAGAGATTGAGACAGCTGTGCGGCTGGGTCTGAACCTTGTGGTTACCGTGCTGAATGACAGCTCTTACGGGATGATCCGCTGGAAGCAGTCGCATGCAGGCTTTGATGATTGGGGGCTAGAGTTCAACAACCCCGATTTTGTCCAATACGCCAACAGCTATGGTGCCACGGGCCACCGCGTCACCAGAACCGAAGATCTTGTGCCCACATTCGAGGCCGCGTTCAACGCGGGCGGTGTGCATCTGATCGACGTGCCGGTGGATTACAGCGAAAACCAACGTGTTCTGATCGAAGAGCTTGCGGCAAAGGCCTGCCTGATATGAGCCAGACCATCGACGTCGTAAACCCTTACAGCCTGGACCCGATTGGAACGGTTGAGACAAGTACGAGGCCTCAGATCGATCAGATGCTGGGTACGGCCCACGCGCTGTTTCGCAATCGCGAAGAATGGCTGCCTGCCCATCAGCGCATTGCCATCCTGCGAAATACCGCGCGCTTGATGGAGGCCCGGTTTGACAAGCTGGCCCATCTGATCGCCAGCGAGGGCGGCAAGCCCCTGGTCGATGCCCGGGTCGAGGTTGCAAGGGCCATCGATGGGGTCGAACTGTGCGTGCATGAGATCGGCCAGATGTCGGGCAAAGAGATCCCCATGGATCTGACCGAGGCCGGGGCCGGACGCATCGCCTTTACCCAGCGCGAACCCATTGGTGTCGTGGTGGCGGCCAGCGCGTTCAACCACCCGTTGAACCTGATCGTGCATCAGGTGGCACCCGCCGTGGCAACCGGCTGTCCAGTGGTCGTGAAACCCGCCATGGACACGCCACTGTCGTGTCTGGAATTCGTGGCCATGTTGCACGAGGCCGGGCTGCCAACGGATTGGTGCCGCGCTGTGGTGTGCGACAATGAAACCGCGGAAAAGATGATCACCGATGCGCGGGTTGGGTTTTTCTCATTCATCGGCTCTGCGCGGGTGGGCTGGATGTTGCGATCAAAATTGGCCCCAGGCACGCGCTGCGCTTTGGAACACGGCGGTGCCGCACCGGTGATTGTGGCCGAAGATGCCGATATCGACGCGATGATCCCGGCGCTTTCGAAAGGTGGGTTTTACCATTCGGGCCAGGTCTGTGTCTCGGTCCAGCGGGTCTTTGCGCAGGCAGGGCAAGCCGAAGTGATTGCCCAAAAGCTGGCCGCGGCGGCTGAGGGCCTGACCGTCGGGGACGCTACCAACCCCAACACAGATTGTGGCCCACTGATCCGACCGGCCGAGGTCGACCGCGTCGAGGATTGGGTGCAAGAGGCGCTGGATGGCGGTGCCAGGCTGATAACCGGTGGCAAACGGCTGGGCAAAACCACCTATGCGCCAACCGTTCTGCTGGATCCGCCTGCTGATACCCGAGTTTCACAGATGGAGGTCTTTGGCCCTGTGATCTGTGTCTACAGCTGCGACAGCATGGATCAAGCCATTGCCGCCGCCAACAGCCTGCCGGTCGCCTTTCAGGCTGCGGTGTTCACCAAATCGCTCGACACCGCAATGCAGGCGGTTCAGCGGCTGGACGCCACAGCGGTTATGGTCCCGCCTTTCGCGTCGACTGGATGCCCTTCGCCGGACGCCGGCAATCGGGCTATAACACCGGTGGGATCGGCTATACGATGCATGACATGACCCAGGACAAGATGGCCGTCATCAAGCTGTAACTGCCAAAACACATGTGCTAGATTTCAAACAGCCTGACTGTCCGCAGTCGGGCCATTCCACTATGCAAACTCTTTTCAGACAGTAGAAGCTCGTGCATTGGCGAGGGGAAATGAAACGCGTCATGATCGTTGGACAACCGGGCGCTGGTAAGTCAACGCTTGCGCGCGCCCTTGGGGAACGAACCGGATTGCCCGTTGTCCATATTGACCTGATCCATTGGAAACCGGGCTGGGTTGAGCGGGTCAGGGACGAAAAGACCAGGCTTTGCAACGAAGTCCACGCGCGCGAGGAATGGATATTCGAAGGCGGGCATTCGACCACATGGCCTCAGCGGTTGGAGCGATGTGACACTTTGATCTGGCTGGATTTTCCGCTGCTGGTGCGGACCTGGCGCGTATTCAAACGATCGGCAAAGGATTACGGGCGCAGCCGAATAGACCTGCCCGAAAACTGCCCTGAACAATTCGACCCAGAATTCTATCGCTTTATATGGCGAACCCGAAAAAGGGCGCGGCAAAACATCCTGAACCTGTTCGAACACGCTCCCTCAACAAAGAGAAAGGTAAAGCTTTCAAGCACATCAGAAATTGCAGAGTTTCTGGATGAATTCCGATGACGCGGCTCCGTACCACCCTGTCAGCCAGCTTAGTTGGTCAGGCTCAGCATAATCTCGATATCCCGGCGGCTTAAATCCTTCAGCAAGTCTTTTTCGGCCGCCAACAGGCCCGTCCCGGCCTGAATATGCTGCTCCAACAGTAACGCGATCTGGCTGGTGGAGTGATAATAGAGATCCCCATGGCTGCGGCTCAGCTCGACCACCATCCGGTCCAACAGTTGTTTCTGGCGTTCTGACACCAGATCTTTGCGCTTGTCCTCAAGCATGGGCCCGCCCTTTTCCTTGTCTCTGGCCTTACAGATAGCGCTGGCCGCGCGCGGGCACAGGGCTAGATCAAGCAGACGCAACACAGGGCGACATTCGGCGCATGCAAGTGGTCTGGTTCAAACGGGATTTACGTGTTCAGGACAATGCGGCATTGACGCAAGCCACGCGTCAAGGGCCGGTTCTGCCGCTTTACGTGGTCGAGCCCGCGCTGTGGCAGCAACCGGATATGTCAGCTCGGCATTGGGCGTTCATCGCCGAGACATTGGCAGAGTTGCGAGCGGATCTGGGTCGCCTTGGGCAGCCCTTGATCATTCGATTTGGCGACGTGGTGCAGGTCTTGGCCGAGTTGTACGAGGCAAAGAAGCTCTCAGCCCTTTGGTTCCATGAAGAAACCGGCAATGACTGGACATTTCAGCGCGACAGGGCCGTGTTGGACTGGTGCCGCGCGAATGGTGTGCCCTGGCATGAGTTGCAAAACCATGGGGTGATCCGACGCCTGGCAAAGCGGGAGGGTTGGGCCACCCGTTGGGACGGGTTCATGGCGCAGCCGCAGGCCTTGGCCCCTTCGTTATCTGCGCTTGATTTGGGTCTTGATCGGATACCCACCCCGGGTGATCTGGGGCTTGGCCCCGACCCGTGCCCTGAACGGCAACCGGGCGGGCGACGCGCAGGGCTTGCGCTTTTGCAATCGTTCCTTGAGCAGCGCGGCAAGACGTATCAGCGCGCCATGTCGTCTCCGCTGGACGGTGCGCAGGCCTGTTCGCGCCTGTCGCCCTATCTGGCCTGGGGCGCGTTATCGATGCGCGAGGTGTCGCAGGCCACCGACCACCGGCGGCGCGGCTTGCTGCCGGGTGAAACAGCTTGGCGTAAATCGCTGCGGTCCTTCTCGGGGCGTCTGCACTGGCATTGCCATTTCATCCAAAAGCTCGAAGACGACCCGCGCATAGAATTTGAAAACCTGCACCCGGCCTATGACGGTCTGCGCCCGATCGAGCCGCACTCTGACCGGTTGCACGCTTGGGCCTACGGGCAGACGGGCTATCCGTTCCTTGATGCCTGTATGCGATCACTGCGGGCCACGGGATGGCTGAATTTCAGAATGCGCGCGATGGTCATGGCGACGGCCAGCTATCACCTCTGGCTTCACTGGCGCGCGCCGGGGTTGGAACTGGCACGGCTCTTTACCGATTACGAACCGGGCATCCATTGGAACCAGGTTCAGATGCAATCGGGTACAACCGGGATCAACGCGGTGCGGATCTATAACCCGGTCAAACAGGGCAAAGACCAAGACCCCACCGGTGCGTTCACGCGTCACTGGCTGCCGGAACTGAAAGACATCGCCGATCCATACCTGCAAGAACCGTGGCTGGCCCCCAACGGGGACGCTGTGCTTGGCAAGACCTATCCCGAACGCATCTTTGATCACGTATCGGCTGCAAAACAGGCGCGCGACCGGATCTGGGCCATTCGGCGAGATCCCGATTTCCGATCCGGCGCGGCGCGGATTCTGGCCAAACATGGCAGTCGTAAGAAGAGGCGCCGCAAGCGGACGGCGCCAGATCATCCTGCCCAGCTTAGCCTGCCATTGGGGGATTGAGCCGTGCGGATGCGCAAGAAATCCGATCTGCCGGTAAAGACCTGCGCGCGCTGCGGTCGCCCGTTCAACTGGCGCAAGAAATGGGCCCGGGTCTGGGATCAGGTGCTATATTGCTCGGACCGGTGCCGAAGGGCGCGGTGATCAGGTGCGCGCCTTTTCAAATGCGGCCCAGGCGGCCTCGAACGCGGCAAAGTCAAAGCCCGGCTGGCTGGCCGGGTCCAGAACCAGACGTTCAGTTTGCAGCAGTTTTTCGATTGCAGCCTGCAACTGATCGATCACCTCGGCAGGAACGACCACGGCGCCGTGGCGGTCGGCGTGGATCAGATCACCGGGATGTACTGCCATGCCAAAGACCTCTACGGGCGTATCGACCTCGCGCACATGCACAAAGCCATGGCTGGGACCGATGGAGCCCGCCACAACGGGAAATCCTTCGGGCATATCGCCCAAATCGCGCATCACGCCATTGGTCAAAGCCCCCGCCATACCAAAACCCTTGTGGATCGTTGTGTTGATCTCGCCCCAATAGGCGCCGATGCAATCGGGATAATCCACATCTTCGATCACAGCCACCGAAGGCCCGGGCGCTTCGGCCATGTATTTGTAATAGGCCATGCGCCGCGCCTTGATGACATCCGGCGCTTCGCTGGGCGGTTGAAGCGCCGCAATCTTGGCGGTGCGGGCATAGCCCACAATCGCGGGCTCATCAGGGGCAGAGCACAGCATTGTGCCACGGGTAAAATTGCTGAACCCGCGCTTGCCCTGCGCCACTTCGATGGCGTTGCAAACGGTGGGCGTATCTACCTTGCGTAGCAGGGTCAAAAGGGACGGTGTCATTGATCCTCCAGCCAGCGGATCAGGGCCGCTGTTGTATCTTGGGGTTGTTCCAAAGTGGGCAGGTGCCCAGCACCTTCGATGATCTCAAACCGGCTCTGCGGCAGCAGATCATGCATCAATTGGTGACGTTCAATCGGGCAAAGCCCATCTTCGCGCCCGCACAGCACCAAAGCCTTGCCGGTATAGGCGCGTAGTGTTTCCCTCTGGTCCGGGCGATCCATCAGAGCCTGCGACTGGCGCAGAAAGACCTCGGGCCCCAGATCCGTGGCCATGGCCATGCACAGATCCAGTATGGCGCCCTGATTGGGACCGTCAGCCAGATAGTTCGGCTTCATCTCATCACGCATCACCTGCCGCAGTTTACCGCCCTTTACGGCCGTGATTTGCGGGATGCGCCGGGCTTTGACATCGGGCATTTCGGCCAGCGGATTGGTGTCCAGAAGGGCCAGCCGTTCGACCCGCTCGGGTGCCTGGCGCACGATCTCCATCCCGGCGATACCGCCCATGGACAGCCCCGCCAGCGCAAATTGGGGCGGCGCATTGGCCAGAATATCCGTCGCCATATCCGCAACATTGTCATGATCGCAAAGCGGAAAGCTCATAACCGGCATCTGGCCTGACAAAGCGTTGATCTGAGGCGTAAACAGCCGGGCATCGCACATCATGCCCGGCAACAGGATCAAGGGGGTCATGCGGCGGCCAGTTTTGCCCCTTCGGCCAGTGCGCCCAGCTTGGCATATGCGATCTGGGGATCCACCGCGCCAAACCCGGCGAAAGTGCCAAAACCGCAATCGCTGCCTGCAACAACCCGGTCCGAGCCAACAATATCCACAAACCGCTCAATCCGCTGAGCGACGAGTTCGGGGTGCTCAACGAAATTCGTGGTCGTATCAACCACTCCGGGCACCAGAACCTTGTCGTCGGGGATCTCGCCCTTGCGGTCACGGAAGACTGTCCATTCATGGGCGTGACGCGGGTTTGAAGTTTCGAAGAGCACATAGCGGGATTTGGTGTTCATCAACGTCGTGAACACCTTGTCCATGCCGATATCGCAACAATGCGGCCCTTCATAGTTGCCCCAACAGATGTGAACCCGCACCTTGTCTTGCGGCACGTTTTGCAGCGCGTGGTTCAGCGCCTCAACATGCATATCGGCGATCTTGATGAATTCGGCATCGCTGAGATCGGTAAACAGCATGTGCCGCGACAGGGCCAAATCGGGGCAGTCCAGTTGCAGATCCAGTCCGGCCGCCACTATGGTTTCGTATTCCTCTTTCATCGCATCGGCCAAAGCACCCAAATAGGCCTCACGCGTTGGATAGAAATCGTTTTGCAAAAACAGCGATATAACACCCGGAGAGGCCGCGTTCATGAACCCTTTTTCGGCGCCATGCTCCGCCATCGCCGCCTTGAGATTGGCGATATCTTTCTCTAACTCGCCTTGTCCTTTTGACCGCACTTCGCCGGTGCACATCGGTCGGGCATATTGCGGCGTTCCCCCATCCTTGGCCAGCCGTTCCAGAAAGCCTGGAAACATCTTCAGATCAGCAGGCGCATTGCGCGGGCTGTCGCCGGAAAACCCGGTGTAGCGATCTTTGACATAGGTGGCATATGAGATCTTGGAGGTCTCGCCATCGCTGACGATATCAACCCCGGCCTCGACCTGTTTGCGCACGGTTTCAGACACCGCGCTTGTCATGCAGGCGTCAAACGCATCCATGTCATAGGGTTTTTCGTTCTCGCGGGCGAAGATGAAATCCACCACCTCTTGCGTGCGCGGCAAAGAGCCGACATGCGTTGTTGTGACCCCCATTTGGTCCTCCCTAATCTTTACGTGCCATCAGCACGGTATGGCTTTGTGTTTCAGGGTCTTGCGCCATAAACCCGGTCAACCGCAGCCCATTTTCTTCCAAACATTTCGCGTATCCGGCAGGCGAAAGCGACGCGTGATAGACCAACTCTCCACCCACTGTTCCAGTGACCTCACCGGCCCCATGCCCAACTGTCAGCATCAGAGCACCACCCGGTTTCAGATGACGTGCCATCCGGGCAATACAGTCGGTTTGCTCATCTGCGGTCAGGTGGAAAAAGCTGTTCCACCCGATGATGCCGTCAAACTGTTGGTCCAGATCAAGGCTTCGCATATCAGCCTGCCGCCAATCGCCATCGGGCCAGCGATCACGTGCGATGGACAGCATCGCCGCAGAGAAATCGACCCCGGTGACAGTGAAACCTTCCGCCATGAACCAGCGCGCGATGGGATCGCCCGCGCCGCAGCCCAGATCCAGGACATGATCGCCCGGTTTCAGGCTGGCGGTAAAGCGCGCCAGCCAGCGCGCCTCGAACAAAGCTTTTGAGCGGCCTTTGACATATTCGACAGCTTGCCGCTCATAGATCGCATGGGTGTCTTTTGGGTCTGCGCTCATCCTGTCCAGGTTGCTCCTGCCGGGTCGTCTGTTGCGGTGATGCGGTAAAGCCCCGCCTGCCCGGTCATCGAGGGTTGCACGGAATAAGCCTCGCCCGGCAGCACCAAAACGGTGTCGCCGGTAGATACGGTTGTCTCAAACCCATCAACCGAGAGGCGCCAATGGCCGCTGGCAGGCATCAGGACGACCGGTTTATCCGTGTTTACAGGTTCGGTCACGCTGGAGCCGCGGCCCAGAAAATCGACCTCGAACCCGGGTTTGTCCTTGATCAGCGCGTTCTCACCGATCACCGGCGCGGGTCTATTGGCCGAAAGCGCCATAAGGTCCCAATACCGGGCCACATATTTGCCGACCACATCTTCAACAGGAACCTCGGGGTAATCCTTCATCTGCTCTTCGGTCAGGACAGGCATCGGGCGCACGTTATGCGGCAGCTCCTGCCCTTTCTTGTTGTCATAGAGCACACCATTGTCGCCCAGCATCAAACCGTGGGCCTGCGCATCCTCGATCACCTGCGGTGCCCAAGTCACCCCACCCCCGGCGTCATCACCACCCAGGATCGACATGATCATCCCGTAATCCTGTCCGACGTTTTCGAACCCTCGGAAAATACCAGTGGGAATGTTGAAAATGTCGCCTTCCTCGGCGATGAACTCGCCAGCGGTGCCATAGCGGCCCCAGAAAAAGCGCCAGCGGCCTTTGGCAACAAAGAATACCTCAGCCGTGGTGTGGCTGTGCAGGGAGTTACGGCATTTTGGCGGCTGGCCCGCTGCGCCGATATTAAAGCCCACCTTATCGGTGATGTGGACATGCTGATCGGGGCTTTCCGACACGCCGCCACCGATAATGGTAAAGTTCTCCTTTTGATCCGACCCGGGCGTGTGGGCATCGATAAAGGCTGTTTTACAGGGCCGCAGCTCGCCATAGCGGACGATACGTTGTTTAATAGTGCTCATCTTTTTCTCCGTTCATTGGTGTGGTGCATGGGGTCAAGTCCCAGCACCCGGAGGGCGATTGTTCAGCCGTTTTGCCCGCAAAGACGCCCGGTGGCCATGCAGCCGCCGGGTTCCTTCACTGGCGTCGAGAAATCTTTGCATCCCTGGCCTCAGAGGTTTCCGGTGGCCAGCAGGACCTGTTTCCAGACCGAAGTTTCATCAAACAGGGTCCATTCCCGGCGCAGCTTGATATCGCCGCCGATCAGCTCGCCCCATTCGGCGTGGCTGATGCCCAGAACATAGAGCTCGGCCCCTGTCGGCGCGCCAAAGGCACCCCAGCCGTCATGGGTGCCGTGAAGGCTCCAACGCAGGGCGGACCGTGGCGGCATGTTCGGATCATCGCGACCGATTTGGTGATCGATGGTGAATTTGGCATTGGGCATTGCAGCACGCAACGACATCCAGAACCGGTCTGCCGCGTCCCAGCCATGGCCGGTGACACCGCCCGGATATTCCGTCTGCACCGCACGGTCATAGTGCCGCTCGACCGCGCCAAGATCAGCATTCATCATGCTTGTCAGCAGATCGGCATGGCGCTGGCCCCATTCATTGTCATTGCCCCGCCCTTTATAGGGCCCATCGACGTCATTTGCAGGCGTCAAAGGTTTGACACAAGCCTCGGGCCCGCCTTCGCGTGCAATCAGATCAGCGGCATAGTCTTTTGGGTCCCACCCCATCTGACGCACAATGGCCCCCTGATCGCGGATCAGCCATTCATCGTTGATCTTGTTGTCGATCGCATGGCAATCGGCCAGGATCCGATAGCGCAGCTTGGTCCCGGTTGGCTTGCCATAGACGCCTTCGGCCAAATGGGTCGCGGTGGACAGGATACGGTGCGAACTCAGCATCCCCTCTTCCGGGGTTCCTGACCAGATCACATCTTCGCCCAGCAGTTGACGATCCGGGAATTCGGCCAGCGTCGCCATTGTTGCGCCGATGACGTTCTGGTTGCCCAAAACAACCGATCCGGGCGACCGCACGACGATATCGGCGCCGTAATAGTCATGCAGCGTTGCGATGCCACGATCTTCCCAGATCTCTTTGGTGATGCCGATGATGTAATCCGGGAAATCCCGGAACTTCGGATCAAAGCCTTTCATGTTTCCGTCCTTTGCGGGGCCCAGCCCTTTGGCAACCGTGCCGAGGTACGCACGACCAGCGGGCCGTCAATCGCCACTTTGCGCGGCTTGGTTTCTTTCGGGTTCTCAATGTGGTCCAGCAGGGCCGAGACGGTTTCGGACACCATCAAGTTGGCCCGCTGGCGAATTGTTGTCAGGTTATATGCCGGCCAGCCCGCCGGGGGAACATCATCATAACCGATGACCGAGACATCTTCGGGTATCCGCAGGCCCAGTTCGAACCGGATCACATCCATCACCGCCAGCGCCATGTGGTCATTGGCGACAAACACCGCGTCCGGCCTAGCTTGTGGATCGAGATCAAACATCGCCCGCGCTGCCGCCTTGGCGTTTTCGGTGTGAAACATCCCGTCTTGCTGCGCAAACACGCTCTGCCCGGCTTCGGCCAAAGCGGCGCGAAACCCCGCCTCGCGGTCGCGCTGGGTCGAAGCGCCTTGCCAGCCCGAGATATAGCCGATCCGCTCATGCCCGCCCGCCAGCAGGAACTCGGCCACTTTGCGCCCCCCCGCATAGTTATCCGAAGTGACAGTGGTGATACCGTCGATATCCTGGCTACGGTTGAACAGCACAACCGGCACGCCCGCCTGCTGACAGCGCATGGCGATATCCGATGACATGGGGACCGAGGCCAAAACGACCCCATCCACTTGATAATCCAGAATTTCTTCCATCACATCGTCGATATTCCCAGCCGAGCGCGATGCCATGAAGATCAACACGTGATAGCCATGTTCCTGCAAACCGTTGGACAGTTTCTCAAGCGCTTCTGGGTAGAAGTAATTGTCCAGATAACCGACCACCAGACCGATGATCCGGCTTTTGCCGGACACCATGGCACGGGCCAGAACATTGGGGCGATAGCCCAGCTGACGGGCCGCCTCGCGCACTTTCTCTTCGGTCTTTTTGCTGACGGATGCACCGGGCGTAAACACACGGCTGACGGCGGATTGGCTGACGCCCGCCAATTGCGCAACCTGCAGGGATGTCACTTTCTCAGCCATCAGTCCGCCGTCCATCCCCCATCGATCAGCATCGACGTACCGGTCACCAGCGCCGACGCGTCCGAGGCCAGATAGCGCACCGCGCCCATGATATCTTCGACTTCCCCCACTCGATCCAGCTTGATCTTCTCCATGATCCAGGCCGCGCGTTCGGGGTTGTCGAAGGTGGCTTGCGTCAGCGGTGTGCGGATGAAGGTCGGGCAGACCGTGTTGATCCGAATGCCCTGCTTGCCCCATTCGATGGCCATCGCCTTCACCATCCCCTCAAGCCCATGTTTGGTGGCGCAATAAAGCGCCCGGTCCACGCCGCCCACATGACCCATCTGGCTTGAGATATGAATGATCGACCCGCGCTTGCCTGCAGCCATCAATGCCTTGGCCGCATAGGCCGACAGGAAATAAGCCGAGCGCAGGTTCACATTTGTTACTGCGTCGAAATCTTCAGCCGTGGTCTCAACCGCCGGGCTGTGGCGCGCCAACCCGGCAGAATTCACCACGATGTCAAACGCACGGCCTTCAAACATCGCTTCTAGCGCCTTCAGATTTGCTTGATCCAAAGCCAAAGCCTCAGCCGACCAGCCTTGGGCCTGTATCGCGGCCACCGTTTCCTGCAACCGATCCAGCCCGCGCGCGGCGCAGACCACATGGGCACCGGCCTCGGCCAAGGCCACGGCACATCCCTGCCCGATGCCCGAAGAGGCTCCGGTCACCAGAGCCGTCTTGCCGGTCAGCGCAAACGAAGGGGTACGCGGCAGATCCGTCATCAACTCATCCCGTCCGGCAAATCAATGCGACCCATATTGCGCGCCTTGTTGAACTCTCGCAGACGAGTGAAGACATCCACGCCCAGCTGACGATAAGCATCCAGCAGATCGACCAGAACCCAGTTTTCGCGGATCCGCCCGTTTTCAAGCCGCCAGAAATCCAAACTGCGCATGGTGATCCGCTTGCCCGAGGGCGCAATCCCCATCCAGCCATCATCAGTCACCGTCTGGATCATGTTGGGCCAGCCTGTGACAGCAGCGTATTCGCCATCCCCAAAGAAGTGATAGGTGATGTCATCCACATATTGCCCGCGATCCGGCATTCCGTTCAGAAATGGGATCTGATGCCAGTTGCGAAAGCCTGCATAGCCCCGCCCCGTGCCGATCCCTGACGGGCCATACCAGTTCATACGCGGATGCCAGAACCGCTCCATCTCCATCACTTCCGGCCCCCCTTCCGAGGGGTGTTTCTTGAGATAGTCCAGCATGTCGATGATGTGCTGACAGGTCTCTTTGCCCTTGGCTGCATTATAGGGGCCAGGCACCAACCCGTCCTGCGTGGCCGGGCCTGGAATATGCCATTCGCGGCCAAGGCTGGGGGCCATGGGCCAGGCCCGCGCCTGCATCATCACCTCGGGAATGTCCCAAAGCGCCTGCATTTCGACCACCTTGCCATTTTCAAAGCGATAGAATTCGTGAAACCGCATCGTCACCTGATGACCTGTCGGCGGGATGTCCAGCCACGGGGCCAGGAAGGTTCCGGTATAATAGCCACCGCACCCAACCCAATCGGCGCCAAATTCATCGGGACCAGCCATCACGATATAATCCCGGCGTTCCAGATCGGGCCAGGCTTTCAGCAAATCGCCATAGGCCCGATTATAGAAAGCGTCAATGCCCGCGCTGTCGCCAATGGGATGGCACAAGCGAAACAGCGCGTCCGGAGTGCACAGTTCTGCCAAGGCCCGCCGCACGCCCTGTTCCGAAAAGTCATACATCGCGGCCCTGAGCGGCGCGATCAAACCCTTGTGTTCGGTATGCTTGTCCAACTTCATCTTTTCCAAAAATACTCCGGGGGAAGTCGAAGGCTGGGGGCAGAGCCCCCTATTCCGCCGCTTCCCGATACGGGGCCGCCTCGCCATAAGGTACATTGACGCCACCATAGCGCCGGACCCGCACATTGCATTGTTCGGCATGGCCGACAAAGCCTTCCAGCATACACAGGCGCGAGCCGTACTCACCGATCAGCGTCGCCGCCTCATCAGTCAGAACCTTCTGATAGCTATGGGTTTTCAGGTATTTCCCGACCCACAACCCACCGGTATAACGTCCGGCCTTTTTGGTCGGCAGCGTGTGGTTGGTGCCGATCACCTTATCGCCGTTCGAGACATTGGTGCGCGGCCCAAGGAACAGAGCGCCATAGCAGGTCATATTGTCCAGGAACCAGTCGTCTCGGTCGGTCATCACCTGCACATGTTCCGAAGCGATGTCATCGGCGACCTGCAACATCTCGTCATAGCTGTCGCACAGGATCACCTCGCCATATTCCTCCCACGATACTTTGGCGGTGTCAGCGGTGGGCAGGATCGTCAGCAAACGGGCCACTTCGGACAATGTCTCTTCGGCCAATTTGCGTGAATTGGTCACCAGCACGCAGGGGCTGTTATAGCCGTGCTCAGCCTGGCCCAGCAGATCGGTTGCGCAGAGCTCGGCATCGGCGGTCACCTCATCGGCGATCACCATGGTTTCGGTGGGTCCGGCAAACAGGTCGATGCCGACACGGCCAAAGAGCTGGCGTTTGGCTTCGGCTACAAACGCGTTTCCAGGGCCAACCAGCATATGCACCGGATCGATTGTCTCGGTCCCCAGCGCCATCGCGCCAATGGCCTGAATGCCGCCCATGACATAGATCTCATGCGCGCCACCCAGATGCATGGCTGCGATCACTGCGGCGTTTGGCTTGCCCTGAAACGGAGGGGTACAAGCGATGATGCGGGGAACTCCCGCGACCGAGGCGGTGGCCACGGACATATGCGCCGAGGCCACCATCGGGAACTTGCCACCAGGCACATAGCAGCCAACGGATTGCACCGGGATATTCTTGTGCCCCAGAATGACGCCGGGCAGGGTTTCCACCTCGATATCCAACATCGAATCCCGCTGCGCCTGGGCAAAGTTGCGCACCTGTTCCTGCGCAAATTTGATATCCGCCAGTTCCCGATCCGACAATTGCGCGATCAGATCATCAATCTCTTGCTGGCTCAGCCGGAACGAGGCCGGCGAATAGTTGTCAAACTTCTCGCTCAGCTCGCGCACGGCAGCATCGCCGCGCGCTTCGATGTCTTTCAGCGTCGCTTCGACCACGGCGCGGGTTTTGGCGTCATCTTCAGCCCGGTCAGCGTCAGACTTACCGCGTTTGAGATACTCGATTGCCATGTTTTCAATCCTCAGTTTTCGGGCCGAGGCGGAACTTTCTCGCCCCGGTCAAATGCTTCCCAGCCTTCGCCCTGGAACAGATCAACACCCAGCTGCGCCGCCACATGGGCGAAATCGACGTTGACCCAATTGTCGACGATCTTGCCGTCGACCACTTTCCAGAAATCCATGTAGCGGATCTCAACCCGCTTGCCGGTGGGGGCGATGCCCAGAAACTCACCGGAATGGGTGGCCTCTTGCCGGCCAAATGCAGCCGCCCACTCGCCCATATACAGACGCGCCTCGTCGATGCAGGTCTTATCGGAGAACGCGGCCTGAAACGGGCGTTGCCAATTGTCCTGGAATTCTTTCAAACCGGTCTTTGTTCCGCAGCCCTGATTGCCCATCCAACGAAAACCCTGGGCGAAAAACTCGCCGATATCGTCGATGCGGTGGTCATTCAGACCATCCACCATGGTTTCAATCACGCGGCGCGTGTCTTCGGTCTTACTTAGGTCGGTATCGCGGGTCAAAACCGCCTGTTCGGGGCGCGAGCCTTTCATGTCATATCCTTTCAGGGTGCCTTGGGGTGAGATTGGAAGAGAACCCTCCAAAGCTCAGGAAATCCCTTGGCATCCTGTTCAGCGCCGGGTGGCGTGACATGGCGTTATGACGGGCATGATTGCTCATTACCCTTTGACCGCACCGGCGGTCAGACCGCTGACAATCTGGCGCTGGAAGATCATCACCAGGAAGAACAAAGGCGCGGTGATCGACACAGCAGCGGCCACAGCAACAACCTGATCGGTTGTGGTGGTTTCGCGGTTGAACATACCCACGATGGCCGGAACCATCGTCTGGTTCTGTGCATCCAACAGCAGCGAAGTGACCAGCAGATCGTTATAGGCCAGCAGGAAGCTGAACAGACCTGTGGTAATCACGCCCGGCCACATCACCGGCATGATCACACGCCGGAAGGCTTGAAAATGATTGCACCCGTCCACACGCGCGGCCTCGTCCAGTTCCGCAGGGATGTTCTGGAAGAACGAGCGCAGCATCCAAATGGTAAAGGGTTGGTTGATGGCCACAAGCACCGCGATCACCGCAAAGGGTTTGCCATAGAGCGTGGGTGCATTGTCGCCAAGGATCGGGCTGAGCCATTCGGCCGAGTTGATGAAGACCGGCAAATATCCCGCCACCAACACTGAATGCGGCAGGGCGCGGAAGATCAGCGCGATGATCAGGATCCAGAACGCCAAGGTCGAGCCAGAGCGTGCCAGACCATAGCCTGCCAAGGTTCCGACGGTCAGCGACACGGTGACAACACCGGCGGTGACGATCAGAGAGTTCCGGAAGTTACTGGAAAACCCGCGATCTACCCAGACGGTTTTATAATGCTCGGTCGTCAGCCCCAACACATCACGCCCCAGCGGTCCAAACAGAGGGTTCAGCACGTTCAACACTGCAGGCAGAACGACAAAGAAGACCACAAGAAACCCGATCAGCAGCGCCAGAACGCCAATGATCCAACCAAACCAATGCTGACCAGGTTTGGTGTAGGACAAAACCATCGACGGTAGCTTTTTGGTTGCGACAATCACAGTGCCCCAAATCACGACAATGCCCAGGATTATGTCCAGAACCGAAAGCCCGTTCCCTGTTGCCAGCGTGGCAGGGCCCATAATCACATTGAGCGCGTTGCTGTCATAGGCATCCACAGGTGACTTGAAACTCATCACCACGATCCAGACGATCGGGAAAGCCGCCACCAGGCACCAGAAGGCGAGGAAGATATTCGAGGTCAGCCGCAGGCTGAGCGGTTGGCGAAGCGCGCGCGAGGACATATCAGTGGCCTCCTTTGTGATCACGCCAGGTCCGGCGCAGCGGGAAGATAAGCAGGATGACAATGCCGATCATGGTCAGCATGGCGCTGGCTGAGGCCCGGCTGATCGACCGGTTGCCCGCCTGATCCGGCACAAGGAAATCATAGGTCAGCCATTGCAGCGAGATGACATATCCTTGGCTCGAGAAGCCGACAACTTCTTCAAAGGTTCTGAACGCGTCCATCAGGTGGATCATCGACACAAATATGATCAGCGGCATCAGATGTGGGATCACGATGTATTTCATGCGCTGCCACCGCGTCGCACCGTCGATCACCGCGCTTTCCAGGCTGTCCTGGTTGACGGTCTGAAGCCCTGCATAGAACACGATCGCTGCAAAGGGTGCCACGTGCCAGACGCGATAGAGCATCATCAGGATCTCGATTGTCCAGGCCTGCGCAAACAGGGCGATATCGCGTTGCAGCCACCATTCCATCGTCGCCGTCAGAATTCCGTCTCCCCGGAACAGCCAGTTGATTGACAGGACCCCGATAAGCGGTGTGATGATAAACGGCAACAGCGATACGAAAATGACTGGACCCTTGATCGATTTGGCGGCGTTGTTGATCAAGACTGCAATCCCCAGCCCACAACCAACCACCAGCGGCAGGGTGATCAGGGTGAAGGTCACCGTAAAGCGCAGCGCCTTCCAGAAATCTATCGTAGACAGAACGTTCCACTCACCATTGGTGATCGCACGCCACGCGCGTTCCGGTTCCAGCACGTTGAGATAGCTTTGCAGACCCACATATTCTGTCCGGGTGATCACCTCACCATGTTCATCCAGTTTGGGCTGCGAAACCTCCTCGGTCGTGCAGGTCTGGGTCAAAAAGCCAGGGGTACAGGTTTCGACCTCGACCGTTTCGTAGATGGGTTGGGTGATATAGAAGCTCTGCTTGAACACGCTCACCAGCGGGAACGCGATAAAGAGAAGCATCATAAAGACAGAGGGGCCGACAAAAGCGGCAAATGTCCGGAAATTCATGGCTCTGCCTTTCTCATGGTTCTCGCGTGGGAAAAGAGGGAGGGCCGGAGCCCTCCCCAGAGAGGATTAGTTGCTGATCAATCCGGCCTCTTTCGCTGCGGTGATATATGCCGCCTCGATATCATCCAAAGTGGTTTCAGCGTCTTTGGCACCGGTCAGGTAATCGGCCAGACCATTGCCCAAAGCGCTGTGCAGAACACCCATCGCCGCGCTGGCGGGGTATGCACCTGCACCGTTCTCGGCGGATGCAGCAGCACCAGCCGCCAACTCACCGGGCTGGTAAGCCGCATTCAGCCAAACAGCTGTGTCGTTGTTGGCGCTGACCATGTCACCATCGATCCCTTCCATCACCAGACGGAAGGCGGCGTCGGCCTCTTCATCGCTCATGTTCGTGGCCAGAACGATGCCGTCCCACCAAATGGTGGTCGATGGACGTACCGAACCCATCGGGGCCGACGCCATTGTGACCTTGCCCACAACCTGGCTTTCGGCCTCGTCGTTCATCGCAGCGGCACGGCTGGCCCACAGGTTCGCCATGGCGATCTTGCCCTGTTGGAATTGCTGCTGAACATAGGTGGAATCCGAGACCAGATATTCGGGGTCCATGAACTCGGTCATGGCCTTCATGGTCTCGAGCGCCTTAACGCCTTTTTCGTTGTTGATCGAAGGCGCGTTGCCTTCCCCGAGGAATTCACCGCCTTCGCCCATATACATGTTGACGAATTCCTGCGCCAGGTTCCAGCCGGTCTTGTAGGTGCCGCCGATCGGGTATTCCATGACACCCGCTTCCTTGATCTTGGCAGCAGCGGCCAGAACGTCGTCATAGGTCTTGGGCTCTTCAATGCCCAGATCGGCCAGAATGTCGTTGCGATACATCAGGTGCTGCGCGTTGACCATCATGGCAATCGCCATGACCTTGCCATCCACCTTGATCAGCTGGTTGGGCAGCAGATCCTGGCCATATTTCTCGACCAGATCATCCAGAGGACGGATTGTGCCCGCATTCAGCAGCGGGATCATGGTCTCATTGGCGACACCACCGATCTGATAGAGCGATGGGTTTGCGGCAAAGGCCTCTGGCTGCTTTTCACGGAACTCCTGGTCCAGCGACGCGCTGAAATTGCCGCATTCGGCCATCGCGTCGGTCACCGCTTTCCAAGCTTCAAAGCCCGCAGTCAGCGATTTCAGCGGAACTTCGTTCTCATACGAGCAGGACGCCCATGCGCCGCCCGCCATCACAGACATAGCGCCTGCCAAAAGGATCGTCTTGAGTTTCATGCGTTTCTCCCTGTCAGGATCGGTCCGTCGTCGACGTCCGGACCGTTGTTAGGCCCGTATGGGCTGGTTCTGGGGCGTTTCCCCGATCCGCGCACCGCTTCCAGCTTCGAAGAGGTGACAGATTTCTTTCGGCACCGAGAATGAGACGGTCTGACCAATCTCGGCGCGAAATGATTTATCGGCTTTGACCGAGACCAAGGCACCGCCCACGCGGACCGAGATCATGGTCGCGTCGCCCAGCAGTTCGAGCGTATAGATCGGTGCGGTGATGTGGCCCTGCCCGTCCGCCAGGCTTGCGTCTTCGGCCCGAAACCCCAGTGTCATCGGGCCATCGGGGGCATCGACCGGTACCTCGACGTTTTCGGCACGGAAAACGCCGCCGCTGACCTCACCCTCCATCAGGTTCATCGCAGGCGAGCCAATGAAGCTCGCGACAAAGGTGTTTGCAGGCCGGTCATAGATTTCGGTGGGGCTGCCCACTTGTTGCACCACACCCTGTTTCATCACCACTACTCGATCAGCCAGTGTCATGGCTTCGATCTGGTCATGGGTCACATAGATTGTCGTAACGGCCAGCTCGTGGCTGAGGTTCTTGATCTGCGCGCGCGTCGAAACCCGCAGTTTGGCATCCAGGTTCGACAGCGGCTCATCCATCAGGAAAACGTTCGGTTCGCGCACAATAGCGCGGGCCAAAGCCACACGCTGACGCTGGCCACCTGACAATTCGGCCGGTTTGCGGTGCAGAAAGTCATCCAGTTCGACCATAGCGCTGGCGCGACGCACTTTTTCATCGTGGGTCGCCGGATCGATGCCGCGCACTTTCAGCGGGAATCGAATGTTTTCGTAGACATTCATGTTGGGGTATAGCGCATAGCTTTGGAACACCATGGCCACATCGCGATCTTTTGGCTCAAGATCGTTGACCACTTTGCCGTCGATCAGGATGTCGCCCTCGGTCACGTCTTCCAGACCAGCGATCATCCGCATCGTTGTGGTCTTGCCGCATCCCGAGGGGCCTAGCAGCACAAGGAACTCACGATCCGCAATGGTCAGATCAAAATTGTGAACCCCCACGAAAGAGCCCCAGCGTTTGCCGACGTTGCGCAGTTGAATTTCCGCCATAGTGCCCCCTGGAAGGATTCGTTGCATACGTTTGCAAAACTGTATTCGCGGCCCATCATTTCTGGCAAGACTTTTTTGCATACGTATGCAAAACTAACGGCAAGGATCGAATCTAAACACTCCGAACATGCTGAAAAAAATGGCAAATACCCAAAGTTTCCGCGACGAAAAAACATTCATCACGGCGTTTCACACTGCGCTGGATGCAGCATCCGCTGACGAAATCCCGGCGATCTTCGCCAAATTCTGCACGCCCGACCTGAAGTGGCGCGGATTTCATCCATTCGATGAAATCTTGGGCGCAGAGCAGGTGGTCGAAACCTTCTGGCAGCCGCTGAAACGCAGCCTGACCCGAATGCAAAACAGGGTCGACATCTTGTTTGCCGGACGGAACTCACTGGCTGAAGATGGTGACACTTGGGTGGTCACGATGGGTCATCTGGTGGGGCTGTTTGATCACGCCTGGCTGAAAATCCGACCAACCGGGAAAATGGCGTTTCTGCGCTATTGCGCGTTCTACCGTGTCGCCGGGGGCAGGATCGTCGAAACCGCGATGTATTTCGACATTCCGCATTTGATGGTGCAAGCCGGTCAGAACCCCTTTCAACCGCAAACCGCAGCGCATCTGGTGCAGCCCGGCCCGATGACCCATGACGGGTTGCTCATGCAAGACCAGCCCGAAGAGGACGGCATCAAGACGCTTGATCTGATCAACGCAATGATTGCCGATCTGGGCCGGTGGGATAGTGGCCTGCCGCTTGAGGAAGAGCTGGCCCGAACCTGGCATGACGACATGATCTGGTGGGGTCCCGAAGGGATCGGTGCCACTTACACGATCGAGCGATATGCCAAACAGCATTCGGGCCCCTTTCGCGCAGGCTTTTCGAAACGATCCGGCACAGGCCATATCTGTCGTCTGGCAGAAGGTCACTATGGCGGTTTCTTCGGTTGGCCCAATTTCGTGGCTACCCCTTCGGGCGGGTTCATGGGGATGCCCGCCACCGACAAACCCGGCGAGTTTCGGGTGATCGATATCTATCGCCGCGCAGGAGACAAGCTGGCCGAGAACTGGATCTTTATCGATCTTCTGCATTTCTGGAAAATGCAGGGTGTTGATATCCTCGACCGGACCACTGGAATCGATACACCATGAAGATCGACGCGCATCACCATCTTTGGGATCTGAACGCCGTCCATTACCCGTGGCTGATGGAAACAGGCACTGTTCGGTTCTTTGGCGACCCCAGCGCCATTCAACGGGATTATCTGCTGCCCGAGTTTCGTGCTGATGCGCAGGCGCATGGGATTAATGCATCAGTGCATATCCAGGTTGGTGCCGCCGACCCCTGGGCCGAGGCGCAATGGGTGCAGCAGGTGGCCGATCAGAACCCCGATTGGCCGCTTGTACAGGTGTCGTTCGGCGACCTGACCGCCGACGATCTGGGGGCTCAGCTTGACCGGCTGCAATCCCTGCCATCGGTTCGTGGCGTTCGTCAGATCATTGGTCGCGCACCGGGGGAAGACGCGCAAACCGGAACCAATGCCTTGTTGTCGGATCCCCGATTTCTTCAAGGCCTGCAAGAGTTGGGCGCGCGTGGCCTGTCCTTTGATCTTCAATTGCTGCCCGAGTTGATGGAGCAGACAGCTGAGGTTTTGGCGCAGGCACCACAAACGCCGGTGGCTCTGTGCCATGCGGGCTCGCCCCATGACCGCAGCGCACACGGGCTTAGCTATTGGTCGAATGCGTTGAAAAGCCTGTCGGCCCTGCCGCAGGTTTATTGCAAACTGTCCGGGCTTGGCATGTTTGACCACAATTGGACAGCGGACAGTGTGCGCCCGATAGTCGAGACTTGCCTGTCGCAGTTCGGGGCCGACCGCTGCATGTTCGGATCAAACTTTCCCGTTGATAGCCTGTCATCGACCTATTCCCTGCTGGTCGAGAACCACGAACAACTGCTCAGCGAAGATCAAAACCGGCACGTGTTCAGTGAAACAGCGCGCCGGTTCTATCGGTTCTGAATCTTAGCCGTCAGACCTGACTTGGCAGCCAGAGCACAATCCAAGGGAAGGCAACCAGCAAGGCGATTGTTGCGGCGTCGGCCAGGAAGAACGGGGTCACGCCTTTGAACACGTCCTGAACGCTTAGATCATCACGCACGCCGGCGACGACAAAGCAGTTCAGCCCGATGGGGGGCGTGATCAAACAGAACTCGGCCATTTTGACCACTAAAATGCCAAACCAGATGGCGCACATGGTGCCCGACATCCCAAAGGTGCTGTCCGCCGCGCTGACCGCCTCACCCCCGTTCAATGCCATGACGGCGGGGTAGACGACCGGCAAAGTAAGCAGCAGCATTCCGATGGCATCCATGAACATCCCCAGCACCGCATAGGCCAGAAGGATGCAGATCAGGATCAGCATTGGCGACATCTCAAGCGAGGTGATCCAGTCCGAGAACGCATTGGGCAGCTGTGCAAATCCCAGGAAACGGACATAGATCAGCACGCCCCAGATGATGGTAAAGATCATCACGCTCAGCTTTGCGGTTTCAAGCAGCGCGTCTTTCAGCTGTGACCAGCGCATGCCACGAAAGACAGCCATGACGAACACAACAAAGGCACCAATGGCCCCGCCTTCGGTTGGGGTGCCCCACGCGTCCCCACCAAAGGGGTTGTAGACGAAGAAGATGATGGTCATCACCACGATCAGGATCGGCAAGGCGGGTGGCAGAGACAGAAAGCGCTCTTTCCAGGTAAAGCCTGTGACCGCCGGGCCGAAACCTTTGATCACAACGGCCATACCGATGATCAACAGCCCATAGATCACAGCCGAGAACATGCCGGGGATAAAGCCCGCCAGCAGCAGCTTGCCGACGTCTTGTTCGACGATGATCGCATAGATCACCAGAATGGCCGACGGAGGGATCAGCGAGGCCAGGGTTCCCCCTGCGGCCACAACTCCAGCTGCGAACCGTTTGTCATATCCGATCTTCAGCATCTCAGGGATGGCAATCCGGGCAAACACCGCCGAGGTCGCGACCGAGGCGCCGGATACGGCAGCAAAGCCTGCGGTGGCAAAGACGGTCGAAACAGCCAACCCGCCCGGCACCCAGGCCAGCCAGCGTTTGGCGGCCTCGAACAGGGCTTTGGTCAGCCCGGCGTAATAGGCCAAATAGCCAATCAAAATGAAGGTCGGGATCAGGCTCAGCGCCTGGCTCGACACTTTGGAATGGGGCACCTGCCCTGCGGTCTTGACGGCGACTGTTACCGCCTGGCCAAAGCGCCCTGGGTCATAACCAAACTTCGCCCAGAAGATCCAGATCAGGCCCACCATACCGGCCATGGCAGCCGCAAAGGCCACGCGCATGCCCAGCACAACAAGAACAAGCATTCCGCCTGAAACGATCAGGCCAATATCAATCGGTTCCATGTGACCTAACCTTTGGTTTCGTTGCCCGAGACGTGCTCGGCTTCCATCGCAGCCTGGGTTGCGGCATCTGCGATCAGGGGCACAGCGATTGGAGCATCACTGGGGTTTCGAATGGCGCGGCCGTAAGCCCAAAGTTGCAGTGCAAGCCTGAGGCACAAGACGCTAAAGGCCACCGGGGCCAACAGCTTGGCGGGCCAGAGCGGGATGCCGATATCGATGGAACTGTCGCGGCTCCAGAGTGGGGCGCCGAAATCAAAGCTGCGGCTGAAATGGGCCCAACTGCCCCAGATCAGCAAGATGATCAGCGCGAAGATGAACGCAGTGGTCACAAACTCCACAATATAGAGCACCCGCCCTTTCAGTGCGCCGACAACCATATCCATGCGAATATGTCCGCCATCCCGCTGCGCGTAGGAAATCCCCATGAACGCAATCAGCGGCATGGCTTGTTCGATCCAGTCGACATATCCGGGCAGCGGCGCGTTCGCGAAATTTCTGCCGCCGACCGAAACCACGGCCATCAGCATGAGGACAAAAACGGTAAGACCGCTGATCAGAGCCAGAAAGCTTTCCAGCTTATAGAGACGTTGATCAATGATACTCAGGCGGCTGTCGTCGGACAGCACCAGGGATGACCCGGCCATCGGTATGCTCCGCTGTCAGAAAAAGGCACCCGACGCCCGCGAACGGGCCGCCGGGTGCAGAGTGGTTTAGCTGCCGCTTGCGATCTTGCCGGTCACAAGGTCGTAAAGCTCTTGTGCGGGCAGGCCACGCTCGGTGTTTTCGGCAATCCAGGCTTCTGCGGCCGGGGCTGCAGCGGCTTCTTTGAAGGCGGCGATCTCTTCGTCGGTGAAGGTCACGCGCTCAATGCCGCGCTTGTCCAGTTCGGGACCCCAGGCTTGCATGGTTTGCGACTCGTAATAGTTCACATAGTGATCCAATGCTTCCTGAACCGAGCCCATCAGCGCTTCGCGATGTTCATCCGACAGTGCCTCGAGCGCGGGTGTGTTGACCACAACAGGGCAGTTCACGGTGCCCGGGTTCAGGTTGGTTGTCCACCACGTGCCGTTTTCGATTGTACCAAAGGACATATGAGCGTGGGGCGCAAAGCTGACGGCCTTGACGATACCGCTGTCCATCGCCTGACGCACTTCGGTGGCCGACATCGAGGTGGGGACAGCCCCAACCGTTTCCATCGCGGCACCGATACCGCCGGTTGCGCGGACGCTCAGCCCTTCGAAATCCGCCAGTGACTTGGGCGCGTCGCCCACACCAACCAGGTTGTATTGCGGCAGAGGCGACGGCATCAGCAGGGTCGCATCCCAACGGCCCAGATCTTCGATAGCAGCAGGGTGCTGATACACCGCCATCGACAGCTCAACCTCTTGCTCCAAAGAGGTTACGCCCAGAAACGGCAGTTCCAGCACGGTGATCGAGGGGTTCTTGTCGCGGTGATAGCCCGCGCAGAACTGTGCCATCTCAAACGCGCCGATCGAGATACCGTCCAGGTTTTCACGGTTGTTGGACAAGCCGCCATAGCTGATGTTCAGCGTAAATTCACCATTGGTCTTTTCGCTAACCAGTTCTGCCAGCTTTTCAACATGCTCGGTAAAAGCGCGACGTTTGCCCCACAAGGACACGTTCCATTCAGTCGCCAAGGCTTCGGATGCAAAGGTCAGCGTCAGGGCAGCAATAGCTGCCCGGTTCAGATGTTTGCGCATAGTGGTTCCTCCCAGATCACGCGATTTTTCGTCAATATACGAAAGCTAGTGCAAGGTGGCTATGTGGGAATATGCGCCATCAACCCGCCCCGCCCTGCGGATTTCCGCAGAGCGCTTGGACTACAGTAATGCATCCTTGTCGAGTCCAAGCTTGACGATCTTTTCGTTCAGAGTGCGCCGCCCGATCCCCAATGCCTCGGCGGCGGCATCCATGCGGCCTTTGTGGGCTTTGATCGCCTTGCCGATCAACTCACGTTCGAATGCGGCCACGGCCTCGCGCAGCGTATCAGGCACATCATCGAAATTCTGATCGCTTTGTATGGCCAGAGCCAAAGAGCCCCCGCCCCGACGCGCAGTCAGGATGCGCCGTTCGCAGACGTGGCGCAGCTCACGCACATTTCCGGGCCAGTTATGCGCCAACAAAGCGGCGATATCGTCCTGATCCAGTTCCGGCGTGTCAATCTCGTAAACCTGTGCGAATTCATTCAGGAAATGCGTCGTCAGCAGAACCAGATCGTCGCGCCGTTGGCGCAAGGGCGGCAGGGTCAGGACAAAGGTATTCAGACGGAACAGCAGGTCCTGACGCAACCGGCCCGCTTCGGCGGCCTTCACGGGATCTTCGTTTGTGGCAGAGAGAATACGCAGGTTCACGGGCACTGGGGTGACCGCCCCAACCGGCAATACATGCTGGTCTTCGATCACCCGCAGCAACTTGGCCTGAACCGGCAAAGGGCAGGAACAGATCTCATCCAGAAACAACGTACCACCCGAGGCTGCAATCAACCGCCCGTCGGATGTGCCCGCGACCCCGAACATCTCTGCCTCGAACGTATCGGCAGACAGAGCGGCGCAGTTCAGCGCCAGAAAAGGCGTATCGGGCGCACCGCCCAGATCGTGCAGAGCATGGGCAACCAACTCCTTGCCCGTCCCGGTTTCCCCCTGGATCAGCACCGCCACCGCCGTATCGGCAAGGTCCAGAACCGTTTGTCGCAACCCTGCAATCCCGTCCGATTGGCCCAGCAGAACGCGATCAAGACCGGACAGTTTGAACAGCCGATCTTTCAGCCGCGAATTGCTTTGCTGCATCCGGTTCTGCTCGGCCGCGTGGGACAGAACGGTCAACAGACGGCGGGGCTCATAGGGTTTTTCGATGAACCCATAGGCCCCGTCCTGGATCGCCTGAACCGCCATCGGAATATCCCCATGCGCCGAGATCAAGACCACCGGCGGAGCGATCTGCTTGTCGAGGCTTGCCAACAGATCAAGCCCCGACATGCCCGGCATCTGCACATCTGACAGGATGACGTCGGGCACGATTTTGGCAAGGTGCTCGACCACTTGGGCCGCGCGCGGCACCGCTGTCACCGCCCATCCGGCGGCTTCCAGCAATTCGACCAGCGACAAGCGCATCGATTTGTCATCATCGACGATCAGAACACGGTAAGGTTGCTGTTGGGTCATGAGTCTGTGTCTTCGGGTCTGAGTGCCGTGGGAAATGTCACGCGGAATACCGTGCCGCTGCTGTCACGGTTCTGGGCTGTCATCGTGCCATCGTGATCCTTGACGATACTGGCCGAAATGGCCAGACCCAAACCCATCCCACGCCCGCTTTCGCGGGTGGTCACGAACGGCTCTTGCAACTCGGCCAGGGTGGCGTCGCCCAAACCATGACCGTTATCGCAAATCTCAAGTATAGCCTCATGATCGGACCGGGTGACCGAGATATGGATTTCCGGCGCGTCCGTATCGTCCATCGCATCGATAGCGTTGCGCAGCAGGTTGGTGATCACTTGTTCGATCCTCAGGGCAATGCCACGGATTAGAACCGGCTGATCCGGGTGATCAAATTGGACCCTGACACCCGATTGCTCGATATTCGGCGCCAGCAGGGCCAGCGCGGCATCAACCGAGGCGCACAGATCGACATCACCAAACGCTTCGCTGTCAGAGCGCGCAAAGAACCGCAACTGGCGCGTAATGCCTTCCATTCGATCCACCAGACCACCGATTTTCTGCGTCAGCGCGGTTTGGCCCGATGATCCGATCTCGGCCGCGACCAGATGATTGCGCATGGCAGCGATCGGCTGGCCCAGCTCATGGGTGACAGAGGCTGAAAGCTGGCCAAGTGCCGCCAACCGGCTGGCGCGTTCCAACTCACCCTGAGTGCGTTTCAAGCGCCGTTCGGCGGTCTTGCGATCTTCGATTTCCACCGCCAGCCGCTCGTTGGCCTGCCGCAACTGCGCCTCTTCCTGTTCCGAACGCGCCAGCGCCGCGCCAACCCGCCGCGTGCGCTGAACCTGCAAAAAGATGAACGCGGCCCCGGCCATCAGCACAAACAGCGCCGTCACCAGCCAACTGCGCGCAACAACCTGATCATCGCTGGCGAAATAGTGTAGCGACCAGCCATGGGGCAGATCGGTTGCCGCCAAGTGCAGGCGCTTCACCCCAGAAATCCGGGCCTGATCCCCAGGCAGCTCGGTCCAGTCCAGTGGTTCAAGGTCTTGCCCCGGAAATTGACGGGCCTCCTTGATCTTTTCCTGTTGCTCGGAGTTCAAAGGGCTGAGCACGCGATAGCGCCAGTCCGCGTCTGACGACAAAAGCACGACCCCATCTTCATTGGCCAACAAAACCTGTTCGCCCGATTGGCGCCAACTGTCTTGCAGATCGGAAAAGTCGATCTTGATCGCGACAACGCCGATGGGATCAGGTCCATCCCCCCGCACCGCATTTGCAATGAAATAGCCCGGCAAACCTGTGGTCGCTCCGATCGCGTAAAACCGGCCCTGATCGCCGGCATAGGCGGTTTGAAAATAGGGGCGGAATCCATAGTTTTGACCCACAAAGCTACCCGCATCGCGGTGGTTCGAGGCCGAGATCGTGATCCCCTCTTCATCCATCAGATAAATCGCATCCAACCCGGCCTGATCGGCAAAATCCTCAAGCCTGCGATTCAAGGCCCCGGTCGCATCGCCCTGCGCCGTTCCGATTACAAAGGAATCCTGCGCCAGCACATAGGTCAGGTGTGAAAACCGCTCCAGCTCACTCGAAACCGAGCTTTGATAGAGCGACAAGCGCCCCTGCATGTTCTCAAGCTCTTCCGACAGGAAATACGAATAGGACATCAGATAGATGCCAAGGCTGGCAACGGCGCCCACGACGCTTACGGCAAGATATGAGGTTGATCGCATTGACGGCCCATCCACAGCGGTCGCATACAATCACAGACACATTGGCCCGTCCATCCTTTGCTATGATGCTCCTATCGGGCTCCGCATCTTGCGCCTGGCACTCAGGGCGTGGATGATTGCTTTGGCGTCAGGGGGTGGTTCCTGTTCGACACGGCAATAGTTGCTGCCGTCGCGTTGTCGCGTCATCAACCCGCAGGAAATCATCGTCCGCCTTAGCGTGGCCGGGTCATTGAACAGATGTTCCTGCCCAAGTGCTGCGTTTACAGCTTTCTCGGGCATCTCCCTCTGGGCCGGGAAACGCGCCCAAAGGGCCCACAGTGCCATGGTCTGCACATTGCGCCGCGACGGCCATTGGCGCAGGCGTCCCTGCGCGTCGAACTGGTTCAAAACCCGCTCGACCAAACGCGCGTCAACGCTGTCTTCATGCGGCCGGTTCTGCATCCGCGTTCTGGCCGCGGAAATCGCGCGCATATGTTGTACATTCTGAAACCCCGCTGCGCGAGCGACCATGTTCATCAACAGCAGATGAGACGGGCTTTGCCCGGCCAGTTGTTTTGACAATGCGCGCGTGAACCCCGAGAGGTCATCGACATAAAGCGGTATTGGATTTTTGCTCATCCTACATCCATTTCTGGCGTGCTGATGCTTCGTCGGTCGCTGGCTTAACGAAACGACGCCAAAGTGAATGCGATGTCGTTTGTATGATGTGGACAGTTTTAGCACTCAGATCAGAGCAGCGACGCCTCGGTGACTGTCAACCGTACCAGAGTGTTACGCCCTTGGCCCGATCTGCGCAAGCCCGTGCGTCGAGGGCGCGTTGGCGGGTCAGACCGAAACGGCTTGTCGCAGCTGATCTTCGGCAATCTCGGCCTTGCTGCCGCGCAATACGGGCGTGCCGCGTTCCAGCACCAGGAAACTGTCGCCCAGGTTGAAAGCAAAGTCGAAATACTGTTCGACCAGAACAATGGCCATATTGCCCTGATCGCGCAGCAGACGGATCACCTCACCGATCTGCTTGATGATGTTGGGCTGAATCCCTTCAGTCGGCTCATCCAGCAGCAAAAGCTTGGGCTTGGTGATCAAGGCACGCGCGATGGCAAGCTGTTGTTGTTGCCCACCCGACAGGTCACCGCCGCGCCGCGGCAGGAATTCTTTGAGAATCGGAAACAGGTCAAAGATATAATCCGGCACAGAATGCTCACTGCGCGGCAGGCAGGCAAATCCGGTCTCGAGGTTTTCGCGCACGGTCAGAAAAGGAAAGATCTCGCGCCCTTGCGGGACATAGGCGACGCCTTTCTTGGCCAGCTCGAAAGACGAGGCCTTGCCGATATCTTCACCGTCCAGCTGATAGCTACCGCCGCTGCGCGAATGCACACCCGAGATCGCCTTGAGCAAGCTGGTTTTGCCCACCCCGTTTGTGCCCATCACGCAGGTCACCTGCCCCCGCTTGGCCGAGAACTCGACACCGTTCAGGATCTGGCTGCCGCCATAATGCAGCGACAGATCGGAAACACTCAGCAAATCAGCGTCCAAGATACACCTCGATGACTTTTTCGTCCTGTGTGACGTGATCCAATGAGCCTTCGGCCAGAACCGAGCCTTCGTGCAGAACGGTTACTTTACAATTGAGGCGCCGCACGAACTCCATGTCATGTTCGATCACCACCACGGCGCGGGTTTTGGCCGCCTCAACCAGAATATCCGTCGTGTGTTCGCGCTCGGCCGGCGTCATGCCAGCAGCCGGCTCATCCACCAGCAAGAGCTGCGGGTCCTGTGCCAGCAGCATTCCGATCTCAAGCCATTGCTTTTGGCCGTGGCTCAGTTCGCCGGATTTGCGGTCCAAAGCTTGCTCCAGACCGATTTCCTTGGCCAGCTGAGCGACTTTGTCGTGGTCTTTCTGGCTGGGCTTAAACCGCAACACAGCAAAGGGGCTGCGCTTGTTCTTCTGCGCCAGCATCAGGTTTTCACCGACGCTTTGGTCTTCGAACACGGTCGGGCGCTGGAACTTGCGCCCAATCCCGGCTTGCGCAATCTGGCTTTCGGTCATCGACAACAGCGAGACCGATTTGTCCCCCCACAGCACATGACCGTCATCGGGCTTGGTCTTGCCGGTGATAATATCCATGAAGGTGGTCTTGCCTGCACCGTTGGGCCCGATCACCGCCCGCATTTCGGCAGGGCCGATCTGGAAGGTCAGGTTGTTGATGGCTTTGAAACCGTCGAAACTGACCGAGACACCGGACACTTCGAGAAGCGTGCTCATTTATCCGCCTCCCGTTCCTGCAAGGATCCAAGATCAGGCCCAAGATCGGCGCCATGCCTGTCAGGTGCGCGACGCTCGGTGAACCGGTCGATCAGTCCGCCCACCCCGCGCGGAGCAAAGAGCGTGACCGCGACAAAGGACAGGCCCAGCAAGATGGTCCACCAGTCGACCCATTGGATCGTGTAGAACCCAAGCGAAATGTCAGGCGCCTGTCCTCCGGTGAACCAGGTCGACAGCAGCGACACAAAGGCTGCACCAATCACCGCACCATACAAGCGCCCGCGCCCGCCGATGGCCACCCAGACCGCCAGATAGATGGACGCAATGGGCGCGATCTCGGCCGGGTTGATGATCCCGGCTTGCGGATAATACAGCGCGCCTGCGATGCCGCAGATCACTGCAGTAAAGGTAAAGATGAACAGCTTATAGGCCTCGACCGAATACCCCAAAAACCGCACCCGGCTTTCATCATCGCGGATGGCACGGATCACCGACCCGAACTTGCCCGACACCACCCAAGCGCACAGCACATAGCCCAGTCCAAGCGCCAGAGCTGAGGCCCAGAAGAACAGGATCGATACGGTTGATTGCGGAACATCCTCAAGCCCCGGTAGGTTTTGCAGGCCAGACAGGCCATTATTGCCACGCAAGCCGCTGTCGTTCTGGAACAGATACAGCGACAAGGCCAATGTCATGGCTTGCGTCAGGATCGACAGGTAAACGCCCGTGACCCGGCTGCGGAAAGCCAGCCAGCCAAAGACAAAGGCCAGCAGACCCGGCACCAGCACCACTGCCGCCAGTTGCAGCGGGAAGGAATGGGCCAGGCTCCAGATCGGTGGGAATTCTGACGCCCCGACAACGCCGAAAATCTGCGTGGCGATGCCGTCCGAGATTTCCTGCGGCGTGGGTGGCAAGGCCGCCGCTGCCAGACTGTCGCGCACGATGATCTCGGTGCGCGCATACATCAGCCACATGCCGATGGCATAGCCACCGATGCCAAAGAAGGCCATATGCCCAAGCGACAGGATGCCGGTATAGCCCCAGACCAGATCCATCGCCAGAGCCGCAAGGCACAGGCACAGCGTCTTGCCCAGCGTCTTGATGAAACTGGTCGAGATCACTCCGATCCCGAACCCTTCGCCCAGGATCGTGACCACTGCCGTGAACAGCGCCAAGATGATCAGAAAGATCGCAACCGACGGGTAGCGCAGCACCAGCGGTTTGCGGCGCGGCAAGGCGGTAGAGGTCATCTCAACCATGTTACGCCTCCGCCGCCCGGCCCTTGAGCGCGATGATGCCGCGTGGCCGGAATTGGATGAACAGAATGATGAAGAGGATCATGTAGGTCTGCGCCGCGAGTGTGTTCGACGGGTTCAGCCACTCGATCCCTTTTTGCAGTGTGCCCACCATGGTCGCGCCCAAGAGCGTGCCCCAGATATTGCCAACACCGCCGACCACTACGGTCATAAAGCTTTGCACGATATAGTCGGACCCCATTTCCGAGGTCACTTTGGCATAAAGCCCAATCGCCACGCCCGCGATACCTGCGATGCCCGATCCAAAGCCGAAGGTCAGCATATTGATCCGGTCGGGATTGATCCCCATCGACGCTGCCATACGCGGGTTTTGAGTGACCGCGCGCACCTCTAGCCCCAGCCGTGTGCGGTTCATGACGATTAGAAACAGCGCCAGGAACAGCAGCGCCAGAATAAAGATCGCGATGCGGATATAGCTGATTGAGACGATGTCATTGATCACCATCGATCCGTCCAACCAGGCCGGAGCGGTCAGCGGACGCGCCTGTGTGCCGAAGATGTTTTTGGCCAATTGCTGCAACGCGATGGACACCCCGAAGGTGGCCAGCAACGTCTCAAGCGGGCGGTGATACAGCCAGCGAATGACCAGCCGCTCCATCAACACACCTGCTCCGAATGTCACCATGAACGCACACGGAATGGCGACAAGGATTGAAAGGGTCAGGTCGGGAATGAACAGCTGCACAACATATCCGGTGTAGGCGCCCATCATGATGAACTCACCATGCGCCATGTTGATCACGCCCATCACACCAAAGGTGATGGCAAGGCCAATCGCGGCCAGAAAATAGATCGAGGCCAGAGACAGCGCGTCCAGCACCAGATCGGCGGTTTGGTTCAGCGCCACCTGTGTCTCAATGTCTTGCAATGTGGCCTGCGCGGCCAAAGCGACGGGCAGAGGGGCTCCGACATAGACGCGAAAGAAACTGTGGCTTTCAATCGCCTTGTCTATTTCATTCTGGGTGACCAGAGGGTCAGCCAGGCCCTGCTCAGCCAACAGCTGGTAAGCCGCAGCCCGCGCGGCGTCTTCGTTCAAACTGGCGACCTGAACGCCTGCAACCGTGTCGCCCGAGATATTGGCGATCAATGTTTCTTTGACGGAGGCGCTATCAACAAGCGCAGGTGCAAAACCTGCATCAACCAGAAGGTTATATGCCTGATCGCGGGTCAGATCGTCCGAGCCGACCTTAATCGAAACAGCCCCGTCCGGGATCTGTTGGGCAGTTTGGATTTCAGAGGCAACCAAGGGGTTGAGCGTCGCGCGCACGTCCACACCCAGATCACCGGCAAAGCTTTCGATCGCGGCCAAACGCGCGGCTTCGTCTTCATCGAACCGGATCGTCAACAGACGCTCCAGCCGTTCTTTGCGGACCTTCAGGTCTGCGTCATCCTCAGTATCAATCGCACCGCGCAGCGCAGCCAGATGAGACGCTTCTGCATCTCGTTCGATCGCAGTCAACGCGTCGGCGCGGTTTTCCGGGTTTGGATCATTCAGGCGGAACTGCACAAGGGCAGATGCGATCATGCCCCGAATGCCCGAATTGGGTTTCAACTGCTTGAACTGTTTCCTGTCTGCGATGCCGATCTCTGAGCCGATCTCTGATCCGTCCGACACGTCAAACAGCTGCAACCCGCCATCTGCCTTTTCTGCAAAAACGAAAAGACCGGTCTCTTTGTTGACCCACATGTCTTTTGCCTGCCAGCGTTCAAGCACAACCTGCGCTTCGGGCAAACCACTTGTGGCCAGCGCATCAATGGCGGGACCGATTGTCTTGCGCGACGATTTGACGATGACGTCGGCGTGGGTTTGCAAAACCTGCTGCACCGGAGCCTCAGCCGATTGCGCCTGCAGCAGTGTCGGGGCCGCAAGGATCAGCAGGGCCAACACAGCCCGCTTGAACGGAAGCATCATTTAGGAAGACCTCAGCATTAGGTCTCGGGGCACGCATCTAAGCGCGCGCGCGCCCCGAGTATTTCGGGTTCAGATCTTAGTAGTTCGATTTGATCTGAACGCAGCTTTCGGTTTCGGTGTTGTACATACCGCAACCCAGCTCTTTCCAGTCCGACACAAGAACGGCGGATTCGGGCAAGAAGTCTGTCCACGCATCACCCGGAACTTCTTCGGTCTGGCTGATGATGTCGAATTGACCGTCTTCCTGGATCTCACCGATCAGAACCGGCTTGGCCAGGTGATGGTTCGGCAGCATCACGGCTGTTCCACCGGTCAGGTTCGGGAATTCCTGCCCGTACATTGCGGTGCGAACAGCATCCACATCTGTGGTTCCGGCTTCGGTCGCCGCATTCACCCACATGTTAAACCCGATATAGTGGGCTTCCATCGGGTCATTGGTCACACGATCTTCGCCCATGCGCGCCTTCCAGGCTTCGACCCAGCCTTCATTGGCTTCGCTGTCTGCCGACTGGAAATAGTTCCAGGCTGCCAGGTGGCCAACAAGGTTTGTGGTATCCAGACCGGCCAGTTCTTCTTCACCAACCGAGAAGGCAACAACCGGGATGTCATCGGCCGAGATCCCTGCGGCTGCAAGTTCTTTGTAGAAGCCCACATTCGCGTCGCCGTTGATGGTCGAGATCACGCCAACCTTTTTACCGTCTGCGCCAAGGGCAACAACATCTGCTACGATCTTGGACCAGTCCGAGTGACCGAACGGGGTGTAGTTCACAAAGATATCTTCTTCGGCGATGCCTTTTTGCTGAAGATAGCTTTCAAGAATGTTGTTGGTTGTCCGCGGATAGACATAGTCGGTGCCCAGCAGCGCGAATTTCTCAACTTCCAGCTCGTCCAGGAAGTAATCAGTGGCCGGGATTGCCTGTTGGTTCGGGGCGGCACCGGTGTAGAATACGTTTTTCGAGCTTTCTTCGCCCTCATACTGAACCGGATAGAACAGCAGGCCGTTCAGCTCTTCGATGACCGGCAGAACCGATTTGCGCGATACCGAAGTCCAGTTGCCGAAAATCACGTCTACTTCGTGAACGGTCAGCAGTTCACGCGCTTTTTCAGCAAACAGCGGCCAGTCGGATGCCGGGTCAACAACAACGGCTTCCAGCTCACATCCCAGCAAGCCGCCCGCTTCGTTTTGCTGTTCGACCAGCATCTCCATCGTGTCTTTCAACGTGGTTTCCGAAATCGCCATGGTACCGGACAGCGAGTGCAAGACGCCAACCTTGATCGGACAATCTGCCAGCGCAGGTAGGGCGCTTGCGAACAGGACAGCAGCAGTTGTGTTGAGAAGTTTGGTGTGCATCAGCGTTTCCTTTTTTGCGATGCGCAGCGGGGTTGTTCAGGACATCGAAACACCCCATATAACCCCCCTACGCAAAATTGCGGTGTGCGAGGGAGTCATCTGGTTCCTAGGCCGGACACCTTCGCACATTTTTTAAGCCGCCAAGCGGCGCACGCTCTTGCTAAGTCAGTGATGCGGTCGGGTCAGAGTCCCACGACCGGTGTTCTTGAAAAGATTAAGGCTGATGCTCAATTCTAAGGCGCTTCGGGCGCTGACGGCTAAAATTTGGGCGTCTGCGTAATTTTTGCCCTATGCGCCACCAAGAATTAACAATTCGCACTGCTCCAAAAGACGCAGCGCCAATTTGCGCGCGGTCACGGATTCGTCGGTATCTGAGTGAAATGAAGCCGTTTGCAGCAAACGTGCATGGGCATGCTTGGTGTTTATGCGATGATGCAAAACGACCTGCGCATTTGCAGCCGTGGTCGTCGCCTCCAGCAGCTCAACAAATCCGCTGCGGCGCAATTCAAGATCTTCTGCCTTTGGATCGTTGATCAGCCAGGCATGTTCCATCTCGGCCGAATAACGCCCGGCGCAGCTTGCGAAGGATTTGACCAGATCATCCTGAGCGCGCAGCATGCCGGCTGAAGCGCACAGGCAGACCAAAGAAGACACCAAAACTGCTCTTAAACTGATCATTTTTTCAGCTTCACAGGCGAAAATTCGCCCGTCAAGCTGGCAGTTTATAAATTTCTCCGCATTGTGGCACGACGCCCCTGGCATCGAAGCGCCCAGCCAGAGCCGATCTTACGCCAACGCTCATAGGTCCCGAAACAGACCGGCGCGACCGTCTGAACCGTCAGACGGGCCCGGCTGTCGTAACTGGATCCGTTCTGACCTTAAGCCTTGTCCTGTCCAAGACTACGACGGAAGGAGCGCGGGGACATTCCCGTAGTGCGCCTGAACACACGGCTGAAATACGAAGGGTCGTCATACCCCAACTGAAAGGCGATTGCTGAGATCGACAGGTTGGTAAACGCCAGATTGCGACGCGCCTCTCGCACCATATTCTGCGCAATCGCGGCCGACGCCGAATGCCCGGTTGCCTGGCGCACCACCCGGCTGAGATGCGTTGGGGTTACGCCAATCATACTCGCATAATCCGCCACCCCCAGATGATCTAACGCATGTTTTTCCAACAGACGCTCGAATTGGCGCAGCAATCCATCGTCATTCTGATCGGGCTTGGGGACCTGCCCCGCTATTCGACGCGCCACCAGACCGATCAGCAACGCGGAATAGGCCCGCAGGATATGCGCGCGCGCAAAGGACCTGTTTGCATGTTCGGCAAAGATGGACCGTACCACGTTTCGTATTTCGTCATCTGACCGGAGCACCCGTGCGGTTCTCAGCTCAAGCCGCAATCCTTCGCGGTCGAGTAACCCTTGATCAAGCAACTCGGCAGCCAATGTTACGACCCAGCCGGTTGTCTGCGGCTTAAACGTGAACCCGTGCACCGAACCGATCGGCAGGTTAACCAGGCTGCCTGCACCTAAGCCAAAGCTATCGCCTTCCAGCATCGCTTCGCCCCCACCTTTGTCGACCAAAAGGACCTGATGCAGGCGCGCGTGGCGGTGCGGGCGCAGCGCCCAGTTGTGCAGCTTCGAACGCTGCTCGATCGCTTCGCAATGCACCACATCGGGAAGATCGCGGATCTCGCCGTACAGGTTATAGTTCTGAATGCCGGACATGTTCGATTTGTACCAAAAAGGAATGGAAACATCCATTCAGTCCTCACCCGGATCAGGGCAAGGTCAACCCACAGGGGAGGATACGCGTGCAGATCATGAAAACGCAGGTCGGGATCATCGGCGGTGGTCCTTCGGGCCTTTTGCTGAGCCAATTGTTACACCTTCAGGGCATCGACACGATTGTTTTGGAAAAACACAGTCGCGACTATGTGCTGGGCCGCATTCGTGCAGGTGTGTTGGAACACGGCTTCGTCAAGCTGATGCGGTTGGCCCAATGTGCCGCAAGGATGGATTCCGAAGGTGAGATCCATGATGGCTTTTTCATTGCCGATGGCGAACGCAAGCGCCGGATCGATCTGGCCGGTTACACGGGCGGACAATCTGTGATGGTCTACGGCCAGACCGAGCTGACCCGCGACTTGTATGAAGCGCGCGACAAATTGGGGGGCACGGTGCTTCACAACGTTGAAGACGTGCAGTTGCACGCGTTGACGTCGGACGTCCCCCAAATCACCTGTCGCACCGGCACTGACCACATCCAAATTGATTGTGACTATGTGGTCGGAGCGGACGGGTACCATGGCGTCAGCCGCAAATCGATCCCGGACAACGTGTTGACGGAATACGAAAAGGTCTTTCCCTTTGGTTGGCTGGGCGTACTCAGCGAAACCAAACCTGTCTCACCTGAACTGATCTATGCCAAAAGCGCGCGTGGCTTTGCCTTGTGTTCGCTGCGCAGCCGAGTTCTGAGCCGGTACTATATTCAGGTGCCGTCGGGCGACCGGGTCGAAGACTGGTCGGACGAGGCGTTTTGGGCGGAACTCAAGGCGCGTCTGCCCGCAGATGTTACCGATAGTTTGGAAACCGGGCCGTCGATTGAAAAATCAATCGCCCCACTGCGCAGTTTCGTGGCCGAACCCATGCGCTATGGAAACCTGTTTTTGGCCGGAGACGCCGCCCATATCGTACCGCCAACCGGAGCCAAAGGGCTGAATTCGGCTGCCAGCGACATCTATTATCTTTATCACGCTTTGGTAGCGCACTATCAGGACGGCGACGACGCCGGATTGAACAGCTATTGTGAAAAGGCGCTGGCGCGTGTTTGGAAGGCGCAGCGGTTCAGTTGGTGGATGACAAACTTGCTGCACCTGTTTCCCGACCGCATCGCCTATGACCAAAGATTGCAACAGACCGAACTAGACTACCTGTTTGCATCCGAAGCCGCCATGAAATCACTTGCTGAGAACTATGTCGGACTACCGTTCTGAGGGGCCTGTACCCATCGAACAATCGTGCATCGTTAGGGTGGCGGAGAATGCCGTTGTTTCGCCCACGCGCGCGGCTTAGTCTTCACTACAGATGTTCGCGCGGGAGGTTGGCAAGTGCAACTGGACTCTTTTTTTCCATACCGGTTGGCCGTCGCTGCCGAAGCATTCTCGCAAACACTGGTAGATGTCTATTGCCGAACCTATGGCCTTTCTCGGGAAGAGTGGAGGTTGTTGTTCCTGCTGGCAAATGCGGGCAGTCTCACGTCGCTAGAGCTGGCGCAAAAGACGTCCTTGGACAAGGTTCAAGTCAGTCGTGCAGCGCAGAAACTTGAGGACAAGTCTTTGATCCGTCGGACCACCTCTGACACAGATCGCAGGCTTCGCGTTTATCATTGCACAAGTGAAGGCCAGAAAACATTCGAAACGGTGTTTCCAAAGGTGCAGGCCCGCGCAGAAGAGGTGTTTGGTTTGATGACGGATTCTGATCGCGCTGCGCTGGACCAGGGGCTAAGAGCTCTGACCCAGGCCATGTCAGAGCGTGAGACCTCGGAACAGGTTCAGCCCTGAGGCGGTTCTTTTTGCGTCAAAATATCCAAGGCGGATTGCAGCCCTTGCAGGTTTCCCTTCAATTCGGCTTCGAGCTTGCGTTGATATGCCTTTGCCAGCGGCACCAGTTCGCTTAACAATTGCGCTCCCTTGGGTGTGAGTTGCAGCTTCACCAGCCGCCTGTCAGCCCGATCAATATCTTTGGTGATGTACCCTTCGGCTTCGAGCTTGGCGGCGGCTCGACTGACCTTTGATTTTTCAAGATTAACTTTCTTTTCGATGTCACGAACCGACACCGCACCCGAATAACCAACGTTCAATATCACCCTCCATTGCGCCGTCGTTATTCCATATGTTGACTTGTAATGTTGCGCGAGCTCGGCGCTTAACCGCGCTGCGACAACCGTCATACGGTATGGGAGGAAGCCGTCGAAATCGAATTCCGGCAGTGTCTGGGACATAAGCACCAATTTTATTTCCAAGTTTCACAGCAAGATGAAACGATTTTCGTTGCAAATGCAACAAATATCTTGACATCGTTGCAAATGCAACGAATGCTTAGGACAAGTCGAATCTATGCCGGATACTCAGATGAGGAGTTACGAGATGAACGAGGTCGCCCCCCACGCGTTCACACAGGCGCAAACCCCTGTTGGCACAGTTCCCGGATACATGCCGGGCTTTGGCAATGACTTTGAAACCGAGGCGCTGCCCGGCGCTTTGCCACAAGGCATGAACAGCCCGCAGCGGGTGAACTATGGCCTATACGGCGAACAGCTGAGCGGAACCGCCTTTACCGCGCCCAGCCATCAGAACGAGCGCACCTGGTGCTACCGCATCCGCCCGTCTGTGAAGCATTCGCATCGTTATGAAAAAATCGACCTGCCCTATTGGAAATCGGCACCGCATATTGTCGAAGACGTAACCAGCCTGGGTCAGTATCGCTGGGATCCGGTCCCCCACACGGATCAGGGCCTGACCTGGCTGACCGGCATGCGCACCATGACCACAGCGGGTGATGTGAACACACAGGTGGGTATGGCCAGCCATATCTATCTGGTCACCGAGTCCATGGTGGACAGCTATTTCTATTCCGCCGACAGCGAGTTGTTGGTGGTCCCGCAAGAGGGCCGTCTGCGGTTCTGCACCGAGCTGGGCATCATCGATCTGGAACCCAAGGAGATCGCCATCATCCCGCGCGGCCTGCTCTATCGGGTCGAGGTTCTGGACGGCCCTGCGCGCGGCTTTGTCTGCGAGAATTACGGCCAGAAGTTCGAACTGCCGGGCCGGGGCCCGATCGGGGCCAACTGCATGGCCAACCGGCGCGACTTCAAGACCCCCGTCGCCGCCTATGAAGACCGCGAGGCACCCTCGACCGTGACAATCAAATGGTGCGGTCAGTTCCACGAAACCAAGATTGGCCACAGCCCGCTGGATGTGGTGGCCTGGCATGGCAACTATGCGCCGGTGAAATATGATCTGCGCGACTATTGCCCGATTGGATCGATCCTGTTCGACCACCCCGACCCGTCGATCTTTACCGTGCTGACCGCGCCCTCGGGGCAGCCCGGCACCGCCAATATCGACTTTGTCCTGTTCCGCGAACGCTGGATGGTGATGGAAGATACCTTCCGTCCCCCCTGGTACCACAAGAACGTCATGTCGGAACTGATGGGCAATATCTATGGTGAATATGACGCCAAGCCGCAGGGCTTTGTTCCAGGTGGCATGAGCCTTCATAACATGATGCTGCCGCACGGGCCCGACAAGGAAGCGTTCGAAAAAGCCTCCAACTCCAATCTGGGCCCTGACAAGCTGGACAACACCATGTCCTTCATGTTCGAAACCCGCTTTCCACAGCATCTGACTCGCTTCGCCGGTGAAGAAGCACCGCTGCAGGATGACTACATCGATTGCTGGGCGGATATCGAGAAGAAGTTCGACGGCACGCCGGGTCTGAAATGAAACTCTACAGTTACTGGCGTTCAACAACATCCTACCGCGTGCGCGCAGCCCTGAATCTCAAGGGGTTGGCCTATGAGACGATCCCGGTGGATCTGACCGCAGGCGCGCAGCAGGCCGAGGACTATGTAAGGCTGAACCCGGGTAAAGGTGTTCCGACGCTGGTTCTGGATGATGGTACCGTTCTGACTCAGTCGCTGGCGATCATCGACTATCTGGACGCGGTTTTCCCCTCGCCGCGTCTGATCCCCGAGGAGCCTGCGCAGCGCGCGCGGGTTCTTGCGGCGGCGCATACCGTGGCGCTGGACATCCATCCGGTGAACAATCTGCGCCTGATCGGGCAACTCAAGTCACGCTATGGCGCGACACCCGAACAGGCGCGCGACTGGATGGATCACTGGATGACCGAAGGGTTCAACGCGCTTGAGCCGCAGCTATCCGATACCAGTACATTCAGCTTTGGCGAGGCCCCCGATCTGGCCGATCTGTGTCTGGTGGCGCAGGTCTACAATGCGCACCGATGGGGTGTGGATCTGAGCCCGTTCCCAAAGATCACCCGGGTCGAACAGGCCTGTCTTGGCCTGCCGGAAATTGCTGCCGCCCATCCTGATCAACAACCTGACGCGATAGGTTCCTAATGACACAACTGATGAACTCCTGGGTGGACAGCGCCAACAGCGCTGACACACCCTTCCCCCTCAACAACCTGCCCTATGGCGTCTTCTCGACTGCCACTTTGTCACCCAGATGCGGCGTGGCCATTGGGGATCAGATCTTCGACATGCGCGCGCTGGAAGAGGCCGGTCTGGTCGATTTCGGTGGCGCTTTGACCGCTGCGACCTGGAACGCCTTTATGGCGCTGGGGTCCGAGGCCTGGGCCCGCTTGCGCGCAACGCTGACCTCGCTGTTGGCCGAGGGCAACGCCGACCAGGACAAACTGACCCCGATGCTGGTGGCGCAGGCAGATGCGACAATGCATATGCCCATCGCCGTGTCGGAATACACTGATTTTTACGCAGGCAAGAACCATGCCTTCAATGTGGGCACCATGTTCCGTGGCCCGGAAAACGCGCTGCCCCCCAACTGGCTGCATATCCCCATTGGCTATAACGGACGCGCCTCATCCGTTGTGGTCTCGGGCACCGACATCCGTCGCCCGTGGGGCCAGCTGAAAGGCCCCAATGATGACGCGCCGCGCTGGGGCCCGTCGCAGCGCTTTGACATCGAGCTTGAGATGGGCGCAATCGTCGGTCAGCCCTCGAACGGACCGATCACGGTGGATCAGGCGGATGCCAATATCTTTGGCTATGTACTGCTGAACGACTGGTCGGCGCGCGACATTCAGGCCTGGGAATACCAGCCGCTGGGCCCGTTCCAGGCCAAGGCGACCGCCACCTCGATCAGCCCATGGATCGTCACCGCTGCCGCTCTGGCACCCTTCCGCTGCGCAACGCCCGCGCGCGAGAAAGAGCTTTTGCCACATCTGCGCGACACCACCCCGATGCTGTTCGATATCGACTTGCAGGTAACGCTGACGCCCGAAGGTGGCGATGCCAGCGTCATTGCCGAGACCAACTATAACGAGATGTATTACTCTGCCGCTCAGCAACTGGCGCATCACACCACCTCGGGCTGCCCGATGCGGGTGGGTGATCTGCTGGGGTCGGGCACCATCTCGGGGCCGGAAAAACACAATCGCGGGTCTCTGCTGGAACTCAGCTGGGGCGGCAAGGAACCCATGACGCTGGCGGATGGCACCACCCGCAGCTTTATCGAAGACAACGACACCCTGACATTGCACGGCGCCGCCAAAGGCGACGGCTATCAGATCGGATTTGGCACGTGCACCGGCACGGTGCTGCCAGCACTCGACGACCCATTCAAAGGATAAAACCCATGGCCAAAGCATTTGCCTCGCAAGGCGACCTGACCGAAAAGAAAATCACCTTCGATGAGATCGGCGAAGGGCTTTATGCCTTTACTGCCGAGGGCGACCCAAACTCGGGCGTAATCATCGGCGATGACAGCGTGATGATTGTCGAAGCGCAGGCGACACCGCGCCTGGCCGGCAAGGTGATCGAGAAGGTCCGCGAAGTCACCGACAAGCCGATCAGCCATGTGGTGCTGACGCATTACCACGCGGTGCGCGTTCTGGGCGCTTCGGCCTTTGGGGCGGATCAGATCATCATGTCTGACAAGGCGCGGTCCATGGTTGTGGAGCGCGGACAAGAGGATTGGGACAGCGAATTCCAACGCTTCCCGCGCCTCTTTGAAGGCCATGAGAGCATCCCCGGCCTGACCTGGCCAACGACCACTTTCAGCGACAGTATGACCGTCTATCTGGGCAATCGCCGGGTCGATATCAAACATCTGGGCCGGGCCCACACGGCGGGTGATGCGGTGATCCATGTACCCGATCAGAACGTGATGTTCACCGGTGACATCGTCGAATACCACTCGGCCTGCTATTGCGGCGATGGTCACTTTGGTGACTGGGGCCAGACCCTGGACAATATCAAAGCCTATGATGTGGACGCCATCGCACCCGGACGCGGCGACGCGCTGGTTGGGCACGACATGGTCAACGCCGCCATCGAAAACACCCGCGATTTTGTCGAAAGCACCTATCGCCCGGCCGCCAAGGTCGCTGCGCGTGGTGGCAGCCTGAAAGAGGCCTGGGACGCCGTGCGCGCAGAATGTGACCCGAAATTCGCCGATTACGCGATTTACGAACACTGCCTGCCGTTCAACGTCGCCCGCGCCTATGACGAAGCCCGCGGAATCGACACGCCACGTATCTGGACCGACAAGCGCGATATCGAGATGTGGGAACAGCTTCAGGGCTGATCCACTCAGCCGCCAACCCCACTTGGTCAGAAAGGAATTCCAGTGTTCGACGATCGTTATACACTTGCATTCAAACTCTATCCCTACGCCCGATCTGCGGATCAGGACGTGGATTCAGCCGTACGCCATCCTGTAGTGGTTGTTGGCGGCGGGCCAATTGGGTTGGCCACAGCGCTTGATCTGGGACGGCAGGGGATCCCCGTTGTTGTCCTGGACGACCACGAAGGCATTGGCATGGGCAGCCGCGCCATCTGTTTCGCCAAACGCACGCTGGAGATTGCGGATCGCTACGGCTGTGGTGCACCGATGCGGGACAAGGGCGTGGTGTGGAACCTGGGCAAAGTGTTCCAAGACGCGGAACAAGTCTATGAGTTCAACCTGCTACCCGAGGAAGGTCACCGCAATCCGGCCTTCATCAATCTTCAGCAGCCCTATTTTGAAAAATTCCTGTTCGAACAGATCTGCGCCGAGCAGGAAAAGGGCGCGCCGATTCAGATCCGGGGCAAAAACCGCGTCGATGCGGTAGATGCGCAAGACGACCATGTGGTGCTGGATGTGATGACGCCCGACGGCACCTATCAGCTTGAGGCCGATTGGGTCATCGGCTGCGACGGCGCCAGCTCACCCCTGCGCAATATGCTGGGGCTGGATTTTGAAGGTCGGGTGTTCCAGGACAGTTTCCTGATTGCCGATATCAAAATGAAATCGACCGAGTTTCCCACCGAAAGGTGGTTCTGGTTTGAGCCCTATTTCAAATCGGGTGCCTCGACTTTGCTGCACAAGCAACCCGATGACGTGTGGCGGGTCGATTTCCAGATCGGTTGGGATGTCGACCGCAAGGAAGAAATGAAAGAGGAAAACATCCGCGCTCGTCTGGATGCGATGCTGGGCGAGGATGTGGAATATGACATCGTGTGGTCTTCGATCTATACGTTCCAATGCCGCCGCATGGAGAACTTCCGCAAAGGCCGTGTGATCTTTGCCGGAGACGCAGCGCATCAGGTATCCCCGTTTGGCGCGCGTGGCGCGAATTCTGGGATGCAGGATGTCGACAATCTGGGCTGGAAACTGGGCCTTGTGCTTGCTGGCAAAGCGCCTGAAAGCCTGATCGACAGCTATAACGAAGAACGGGCCTATGGCGCGGATGAGAATATTCTGAACTCGACCCGTTCTACCGATTTCATCACGCCCAAATCCAAGATTAGCCATACCTTCCGCAATGCGGTTCTGGATCTGGCCAAAACGCAGGAATTCGCGCGACCGCTGGTGAACTCTGGTAGGCTGTCCCTGCCCTGCACCTATGACGGGCTGTCGCTGAACGGTGAAGACGCGTTGACTGGAGGCCCGTCTCGTACTCGGGTCGGAAGCCCTTGCCCTGATGCGCCGCTAAGCGAAGGGTTCCTGCTGGACCAAATGGGGGACGGGTTTATCTTGCTGACCATCGACACCGATGCACCCGACAGCTTTGAGGATGACGGTATCACAGTGTCGCGGCTTGCCTTGTCGGCGTCAGACGATCCGACGGGCGTCCTGTCCGAAAGATATCTGGGCGATGCAAAGTCCGCCGTCTACCTGATCCGACCTGATCAGCATGTCACCGCCCGGTGGGACCGCTTTGACAGCGATGCGTTGCGCCAGGCACTTCGTACCGCCTGCGGAAAAGGATAAGACAGATATGGGCCACCTGATCACCAAACCAAACATTGAAACGCCCGATGCGTTCTATTCTGATCTGATCAAGCTGCACGAAGGGCTGACAGACGACGAAAGCGAAGCGTTGAATGCCAAGCTGATATTGGTTCTGTCCAACCATATTGGCGACACGAAGGTTCTACGCGAGGCCTTTGAACTCTGTAAGGGCTAAGCGCTGGTCTTCATTGGCGCTTAAGGCAGTGTTCATAAAACAAAGACCATAACCCCACACCCTTGGAACACAAGCGGCGTGGGGAATAATGGCTTTCAGGTTACGGCTTTACTCTGCCACCTGATTCCACATGTCGCCGATGATCTTCCATTCGTCGTCGACCTGATCAAGTACATAAAGATACGTCCCGTACCCGTCGATTCCGGCGGACTCGATTTTGACGTTCACATCACCGATCATGACAGCCAGCGAGGTGTCGTCGGACACAAACAGATGGTTGATTGAATGGGTGACGTCACCGTTTTTCGACGTCACGAACTCAAACAGTTTCCGAGCTTCATCCAAGCCTTCGGTCATTGGCATTCCCGGTTCGATCCACATTGTGTTTTCCCGGTAAAGACCCAAAAGCCCCTGAACGTCCTGTTCGGCAATGCCCGCGTTAAACGCATCGTTCACAGCATTGAGTTCAGCGACAGGATCATCCGCAAAAGCAGCTGTGGCGGTCAGGGCAAACGCCCCCAAAGTCAATAGTTTACGCATGGTTCTTCCTTGCATCACGGATTATTCGGCGGGCGGGTGTTGGTGCCACATATCGGTGACGATCTTCCAGCTGTCGCCCTCGGGTTTCAGCACGAACAGAAAGGTGCCGGTCGTATCCAGATTGAAGGCCTCAACCTTTACAATCGCGGTACCGACCATGACCGCCAGCGAACCATCTTCGGCGATTTCAAGACGGTCGATCGAGTGATCGTTCACCCCGTCATTTTCGGCCATGAAGGCAAAAACCGGACGGATCGCGTCGTGACCCTGCGCCACGGGTTTGCCCTGTTCGATCCACAGCGCATCTTCGGCGTAAAGACCGACAAGGCCGTCAACATTCTTGTCGATTACATATTGGTTGAACTGATCGTTCAGCGCGATCAGGCTTTCTTCTGCCTCTTTCTTGATATCGGCAAGTGCCGCCGTCGCGCTAAGCGCGATTGCAGCCAAGGTGGTCAAAAATCTCATATTCATTCCTTCTCTCAGGAGTTTTGCAGATTGGGTTGGCGCAGAAAGCTTGTGCGGGTCAGGGCAAATGCCGCTGCTCCGCAGGCTGCAATGGCGCTGACCATGGGAAGAGTTGTGCCGTCGAAAACCGGGCTGCCGATGGCAATCATTCCGGCCCCGGTGAACATCTGAAGCGTGCCACCCAACGACGAGGCAAGGCCCGCAATGTCGCCGTGGTTCTCAAGCGACAGAACCATCACCGTGGGAATGGTCAGGCCAAGGCAAAAGAACCCCATGACCAAGAGGGTGATCAGCAGGTAAAGCGTGACAAGATCGGCCAGCGTCAGTGCCACCAGGCTCAGGGTGATGACAAAGAAGCACGTGATCGCGATACGGACCAGACGATGCATGCCCAAAGTCGCCCCGGCCTTTCCTGAAACCATTGTCGCAATAAAGAACCCAACGCCATTTACAGCAAAGGCCAACCCGAACCCGGCAGGTGTCAGACCGAACTCTCCGGTATAGACGAATGAGGCGGAGGCGATGAACACAAAGAAGCTGGCCATGGCGAAGCCGCCAATAAAGGTCAGGCTTAGGTATTCACCATCGCGGAACAGGCGTCCGGTGCCCTCGACAAAGCTCTGCCGGTTGAACACCACGCGATTTTCCTGTGGCAGGGTTTCGCGGTACAGAAAGGTGATGATCAACAATCCCACCGCAGCCATAACGGCCAGCAGAACGAAGATGCCCCGCCACCCGGAAAAAGCCAGCACACCGCTACCCGCCAAGGGTGCCAGCATTGGTGAGACGCTGACGATCATCATCATGAACCCCATCAGCTGCGCCCCGTCCGTACCGGTGAATCTGTCTCGCACAACAGCCCGCGGGATGACCATCAAAGCCGCCCCGCCGATACCTTGTACCAACCGCGCGAGGGTCAGAACCTCGATCGACGGCGCGACGACCGACAAGACCGAACCCAGACCAAAGATCGTGACACCGGCAAACATCGGCCATTTGCGCCCATATTGATCCGCCAAAGGCCCATAGATCAGCTGAGACAGCCCAAACCCAAGGAAATAGGCGGTCAATGTCATCTGCACCGCGCCCGTGTCCGCGCCCAGATCGTCCGAGATCGCTGGCAAGGCGGGCAGGTACATATCGATGGCCAACGGACCCAGACAGGTCAGAAGCCCCAGCACCAACAAAAGTCTCAGCTTGCTCTGTTCCATGGTTCAGCCTTCGTTATCGTCGCGTGCAAAGATGACCTCACGCGTGACCTGCCAACGCCCGTCCTCAAAGATGAGGTCAATGCTGAGGATCAGGATCTGATCCTGCCCCATCAGGTTGACTTTGCGGGTGATCATGACATGACCAACTTCGTCCTCGGCCGTCACCGAATTGTACTGAGCCCAGGTGTTCAGAGGCGCGGCTCCTTCCGCTTTCTTTGCCTCGAACAAGCCCTTGAAAGCGGCCTTGTTGGCCTCGTTTACATTGCCATCCATGTCGATCATCACCACACGCATGTCATCGTGATAGATCCGATCCAACGCTTGAACGTCAAAAGACGTCCCCGCCGCGATCAGCTCATCAACCGCAGCTTTGATTGCTTCTACTGACATTTCCGTTCCTTATTGATGCGAGCCGTTCACCGGGAATTTCATGGATTGCCCGCGCAGCCAGGTCATCCCTCTGAGCACGGATTCAAGGCTTGGGCGCGCAAAGGGCACGTTCGAGGTGTCCACCAATTGCAGATTGCCCTCTTCGTTAACGATAAACAGGCCCGGCTCGGCGAAGGGGGCTTCGACATTCATGCCATTCTGAACGCCCGAGATATAAAGGCCCGGCTCTCTGGCCTTTTCCAAGCTCAGGCCATAACCGACCGGATAGCTTGGTTTGACCTGCGCCATCTGATCGCTGGCCCGCTCTTCGCTGTCGGTGGACACGGCGGCGACATCGATGCCGATTTTCGAGATCCCGTCCCGCAGGCTCTCAAGCTCGGCCAGATAGTTGGTGCAAAGCGGGCAATGCTTGCCGCGATAGACGACAATCATTTTCCAATCATGCCCGTCGGCTGGCTTGGAAAGATCCGCCTCACCACCATTCAGCAGCGGCACTGTGACGGCCGGAAAGGGTTGTCCAGCTTCAAGTTTGGATGACATCGATCTTGATCCTTGATTTATTTATTGGTCGATATATAAATACCCACAAACAACAGGTGTCAAGGAATATATATTGATCGATACAAAAAAAGTCGGGCGACCGCGTAAATTCGACTATGAAGAGGCTTTGCTGAACGCCATGTCGGTGTTCTGGTCCAAAGGTTACGACGGTGCATCACTCAGGGATCTGACCAAAGCCATGGGCATTACCGGCCCGAGCATGTATGCCGCCTTCGGTGACAAGCGAGAGCTGTTTCTCAAGACAATTGATCAATATGCCAACGTCGATGGCTGCAAACCTGTGGTCGATTTCGAGGCCGAAGAAGATATCGAAAAAGCGGTGCGTGGTTTTCTTGAAGAAGTGATCCACTATGCCACCGACAGCGGATATGGTGCCAAAGGGTGCTTTCTCGCATCCTCGGTATCGACCAATATCGGTCAGGTCGAAGGCGTAGACGAGCGGGTGCAGGCCGCCATACAGGATACCGATGAACGGCTGGCGCAACGGTTTGATCGGGAAAAGGAAAAGGGCACTCTGCCACCGGATTTCCCGTCTCTTGAACGGGCCGCGCTGCTGTACGACATCCGACAGGGATATATGTTCCGAGGACGCGCGGGCTGGAAAGCCGAAGATCTGCTGCGTGATTTGGACAACCGGGTAAAGATGATCCTCAGCCACTAAGCGAGTTGTTTACAGGTCAAGCTGCAAAAACTCTGTCTCATCCGCCGGAACGGCACAGCAGATCAGCGCTTCACCCTCTTCCAGGGGAAACTCAGGTTGTGTTGGATAGCCCACTGAACCGCGGAGCAGCCTTACGGCACAGCTGCCGCAATTGCCGCTTTTGCAGCCATAGTTCGGAGTCAGGCCCTGGGCTTCGGCCAAGTCCAGCAAGCTGCCTGATTTGGGTGTCCACTCGGCGTTGATCTTCGACTTCGCAAACCGGACCATCGCACTTGGCGGGGGTATAAAAACCTCGCGCTGTGACGGTTCCGCCCGTTGCCTCTGGATCGCAGCCGGACCAAAGGCCTCGGCCTGAATACGCGCGTCCGGCACACCCAGAGCAAGCAGCATGTCGTGGGTGGTCTGCATAAAGGCCGGTGGTCCACACAAGAAGAAATCATAGTCGGCCAATGGCAAAAGGGATTGCAGGATTTCCGGTGTCAGTCGGCCCTCGAAGTGAAAGTCGCGGCCGGCCTTTTCGTCCGGCGCCGGACGCGAGATCACCGAGACATAGCGCAACGCGCCACGCGTATCGTCCCGCAACTTGGTGAAGTCTTTGACAAACGCTCGCTCGGCCGTCGTGCGCGCCGCGTGAAACACCGTCAAAGGGCGCAAATGGCGGCGGCTGAACCCGTCTGAGACAACCTGTCGGGCCATGGAAATCAACGGCGTAATCCCCACACCCGCCCCGATCAACACCGCCGGACGCGTTTCGGCGGTATCGATGCAGAACCGACCATTCGGCGCGCGCGTGTCAATCGTGTCGCCTGGCTTGAGCGTCTCATGGAGGTATGTCGACATCGCGCCCGAGGGGGCATCGGTTTTGGCTTCCTCGCGCTTGACCGAGATCCGATAGTACCCGTCCGAGGGGGAGGAAGACAGGGTATAGGTTCGGATCACGTCACGCGTCCAGCCCTCGGGGCGGGCTCGGATCGTCAGATACTGCCCGGGCTTGGGGGTCAAAAGCCCTTTGTCATCGGCAGGTTCAAGATAGAACGAACGGATCACGCTGCTTTCATCTACAATGCGTGTCACTCGAAAGGGGCGCCACGCCTTGCGCGCGGCCTCGGCCTCTTGCGTTGCCTGGGCTTGAACCCAATCGCCGGTGAGCCTTGTATTGGGTGAAGCTTCGCCCGCGTCGAACCGAAGCGGAGAAGCCGCAACCAGACGGTGCCCGTGATCCAGGTGAAAGCGCCACGCACGCTCGGCCCCTTTGAAGGCTTCGACCTCTTGGGTCTTGTCCCAAAGCAGCTCGGCCTTGCCGGTCAGCTGGATCAGATCGCCACTGTTGAAATCGATGAATAGAAGGCCTGCCTTGGGGTTGACCAGAAAGTTGCCCAAAGTGTTGAAGGCAAAGTTCCCGATAAAATCGGGTATCGTCAGCGTATTGCCTTCGACTTTGACAAAGCCCGGATTTCCGCCGCGATGGTTGACGTCAACACCACCATTGATGCGCTGATCATCGCGTGGATTGTGGCTGGCGACGAAAAACGTCGTGGCTTTGGTGATCACGGCGCGCGCGTGATCATCCAGATCGGTGAAGGCTTGTTTTTCTACCGTCGTCGAAGTCAGTGGATCACGGGTAAAGTGCGGCTTGCGCGTGTGAATATATTGCGGACAGTTGCCATAAGACTGGACCACATCCACCACCGTGCGCCCGTCTTCTTGATGGCGTACCACCCCGTTGACGCGATTGCGCCTGCGGGTCGGCAACTCGATCCCGACATAACTGACCGGAGATCCGGCCACTGCATTCTGACCATAGGGATCGCCCTGAACGGCAGAACCCGAAATTGACAGCGTTCGGTCATCGGGCGTTGAGACAAATCCGGGGTTCCCAAACAGGATCGAAGCCCAGGGCCAACCCTTTGAATCGACGCTGCCGCCAATGAAAAAGGGAAGCTGCGCAAAGAATTCGCGGTGCTGATCCGGCATATAGGGGCGGTGGATGAAGCGCCCCATCTTCTCTTGCTTTTCCTGGCGGCCCAACCGGGAGTGCAGCTCAATCTCACCGGGGTGATAGGGTGAAACCTCTTTGTCCCAACCAGAAAGTGCCATTGCAACTGCCCCTGTTTTGAAGCGCCGGAACCAGCATGCCCGGTTCCAGCGTTTAGCTGTTAGCCAGCGGCCATCAGTTCTTCGATACGGACCATCGGCGGCAGGCCTTCGATGGCCTCAACCCGCTGAATCCACGCGTTGATCGCAGGGTATGCGGACAGGTCAAACCCGCCCTCGGTGACCCGCGCGACATAGGCATAGCAGGCCAAATCAGCAGCCGTCGGCGTGTCGCCGACCAACCAATCGCGGCCGGTCAGATGCGGCTCGAACAAGGTGCTGTACAGCGCGGTAGTTTTTGCGGCAGCGGTGTCTGCGTCCGCCGGAACGCCGAACAGCTTGATTGCACGAACCATGAACGGGCCATTCTGCACTTCGTTCACGGCCACCGACAGCCATTCCTGCACTTGCGCGCGCTTAGTCGGATCCTTGGGGAACCAGCGGCCTTCGGTGTCATATTTTTCACCGATATAGGTCATGATCGCAGTGGAGTCGCGCAAGACCAGCTCACCATCAGTCAATACAGGCACCTGCCCCAACGGGTTCAGCGCCAGAAACTCGGGCGTTTTGTGGGCCCCGGTTTTCAGGTCAACAAGCTCGAATTCATAGTCTACGCCCAGTAGTTCGATCAAAGCCTTTGCCCGGTGCGTGTTTCCCGAAAGCGGGTGTCCATAGAGTTTCATGATGCGGTCCCTGTGAGATGAGTTTCGAAACGATGCAACATGAGATAGCAAAACCCTGGCCCGCAGGTAATTGGATGATATAGATAGCAACTATGGAAGAATCTGATTACCTTGAGATTGATGGTCGTCAGTTGCGTATCCTGCTGACCATTCGGCAGGCGGGGTCGTTATCGGGCGCGGCCAAAATGCTGGATATGAACCAGTCAACTGTCAGTTATTGGCTGGATCAGATGCGCAAACGGATCGGTGACCCCCTATTTGTGCGCAGCGGCAACGGGGTTGAACCGACCATGCGCGCGCAGGAACTGTTTCCAGCCGTCGAGGCCTCTCTGCGCCATCTGCAAGAAATGTTTGAACCGCAAGACTACGACCCAGCGCAGGATCAGGGCGTTCTGCGCCTGACCGGCACCTCTGTCGAACGCGGCCTGTTCTACAACAGCCTTCTGCACCACGCGCTTGAGGTGGCACCAAGGCTTTCGGTCGAGATCTATTCCATCGGCTCGGCGTTTCAGATGTCGGAACGGCTGCGACAGAACTCGGTCGACATCGTTATCATGCCAGTGGCTGCCGAAAGCGGCGATGGAATTTTGCAACGCAAGCTTTTTACGCTTACGGATGCGGTTTACTTCGATCCCGACCACCCGTTGGAACAGGGTAATCTTGACGCTTTCTGCGAACGGCCTCAGGCCCGCGTTGCCTTTGGCCCGGATGCTGGTTTCGGGGTCGATCGCCGCTTGGCCAAGATGCATCGGTCTCGGCATGTTGCGATACAGGTCTCGGATTTCGACAGCGCGCTGGACATGATCCGCGGTACTCCGATCATCGCCACCCTGCCGCGCCAGTTGGCGACGCAAGGCCTGAACCGAGTAGATCCACCCTGGCTGCAAGAGGGGTTGGACATCGCAATGTTCTGGCATGCGCGCAACCAAACGTCATCGCGCCACAAATATTGGCGCGACACGCTTGCAGGCATCGCAGCCCGGTTGGGCAAAATCTAAGCATCAGGCATTGGGTTCAGCGTTTCAGGATCGTCTCTAACCGCGCGGCCGCCGCCAGCAAGAAGCGGTCGTGGCCGGCGCGGGCCTCGACCATGAATCCCACCGGCAAGCCGTCGCGATCCAGCCCTGCTGGCAGTGACAGCGACGGCGCCCCCGTCAGACTGGCCAGCGAGGTGTTGCGAATAACAGTCGGAAAGGTTGGCTGCGGACCTTGATCGGTTTCGATTGTCTCATCTTCGCCAATCAGCGGAGGCTGAACCGGCACCGTGGGCATGGCAATCAGGTCCAGGCTTTCGCGATCAAACAGATCGGCATAGGCAGACCTTAGCCGCGCTAGCCCCCCACCAGCATGCGCCGCTGCAAAGGGCTCGGCCGTTGGCTCCAACAGATCGGGAAGCGCGGAAAACACGCCGCGCACATCGGGACTGCCAATCGTTTCCGCAAATTCGGTCAGGGATTTACCCAACCGGTTCTGACAGAAATCAGTCCAGACCCGATGGGCTTCGTTTACCACAATGGCTTGCCCCATCTGTTGTTCAAGCCCGTCGAACACGGTGTCGCTTAGGGTGACAAACTGGGCCAGCCCGGCGGCTTCAAGCGCGGTGACCGCCTGTTCGAACCGCGCGTCTACTGCGTTCGACAGCCCTGCGTGCCGGTAGATCAGCCCGATCCGTAAAGGACGGTCGATGCCCGGTGTTTCACTGTCATCCGGTACGATCAGGCCATCGACTTCCTGCAGGTCAGCCACACAGGACGCAATCGGGCCAACGGTATCCCGCGTGGTGCTGAGCGTCAGGACACCGCCGTCAGGATATCGCCCGACGCTGGGCCGGAAGCCGACCACACCACAAAACGCAGCCGGAATACGGGTTGATCCACCGGTATCGGTCCCAAGCGCAAAGGGGATCAGCCCCCGTGCCACCGCAGCCGCACTGCCCCCCGAGGACCCGCCAGCCACGCGCGTGGGATCAAAGGGCGTCGAGACCGCTCCGAAATGCGCATTGTTCGACGTGATGCCAAAGGCCAGCTCGTGCAGGTTCAGCTTGAAGGGAACGTAAGCTCCTGCTGCTTTCAGCCGCGCGACCGGGGGCGCATCGACCTCAGGAAGGTTTTCCAACAAACCGGGCGAGCCACCAGTTGTCGGAAACGGCAGACAGTCGATATTGTCTTTGACACCAAACGGGATCCCCGCCAGCGGCCCTTGGGCCAGCAATGCTGCTGCATCCGAGGTGGCGATCACCGCGTTACCCTCAGCCGCACGTGCCGTCTTTAGAACCTTGTCGTACAGCGCCTGCGCACCCAGCATGTCGCGCAGATGGCGCGCCTTGGCCAAGGGCATCACGCTTTCGGCAAGGTCAAATCCTGTTTGGTCTGACGTCATCGTTGGTTCTCCCTGATGCTTATTGTGGGCGGTTGGATCGCCTCCGAAACATGGCCCCTCCTCTAAGGACTGTTCGTTATTACGGAACGATTTCCACCGGAGAGGAAAGAAACACCCATGTTCTGGGTGTTTCTTTGATAGCCTTAGCTGGTCGGAACAAAACGGTAGGCACTTGCGTCCTTTTCGACAAAGCCGATACCGGGTGTCGACAGATGGCTTCCTGCTATTCTGATCTTGTCCGTGGCAGCCTGATCCAGAATGGATTTGCGGGTCTGGGCGGCGACAGCCTTGTCAAACTCAAGCGCCCAGCCTGCGTCGGGATTTGCGAAATGCACCTTGTCCGACACGATCGCGTCACCGATCAACATGATCTGTTCCGACCCCAAGGTCAGCATTACAGCACTGTGTCCCGGGGTGTGGCCTGGCGTCGGCAAAAGAACGACGCCTTCGCCCAGATCGGCCTCGGCCTTGTGGGTCACCACATTCTCTTTCACGATCGAACTGACCAGTTGTGCGGCGTTGACCATCGGTTTCATCTGATCAGGCACTGAGGCGGGCAGGTCTTCGTTGTTCCAGAAGTTCCAATCCGCCTCGGACAGGTGGACCGAGGCATTAGAAAAGACAGGAGTTCCGCCTGCGACCAACCCTCCGATATGGTCGATATGCATGTGGCTGATCACAATATCCGTGACCTCGTCGGCTGCAATTCCCGCTGCCTTGAGATCAGCGTGTAATTGTCCAACCATCGGGAATTGCTGCGAGATATAGTGATCGCTTCCCGAACCCGCATCGAACAAGAACACGCGGTCTCCACTCCGATAGGCATAGGTATTGGCCGCAAGCTGAACGGTCTCACCCAATGCAGCCGCATCAGCCTCGGCCAGTCCTGTAAAAAGCACAGGAGGGACCGTCAGCGAGCCATCCGACAACGCAGTCAGCGTCGCGTTGCCGATCGCCACATCGGAAAACGCTTGTACCCGACCAGCAGCAAGCATGGCTGCCGAAGCCGTGAGCCCGGCCAGAGTCTGGCGACGGTTGAGCGACGCATGATTCATGGTGAATTCCTTTCAAGTCGTGTTGATTTCGGGCACAGCGACCAGTCTTTCAGGTCGCCCCTGCCCCGTCTGGATGTGCAATCAGTGGAATGCAGAACGGTTTCCCATTTCGCCGTCAGGACAGCGAAATGACCTCGCGGATGATCTGCCAACGTCCGTCTTCCAGCACCAGATCAATCGACAGCGTGATGATCTGTGTTCCGTCCGTCAGATTGACCTTTCGGCTGATCACGACATGCCCGCGCTCTTCGTCGGCCTCGACTACATGGTATTTTGCCCAGGTCTGAGGTTCCGCCGCTTCATTCGTTTTTGCGATCACTTGCGCCTTGAACTGATCTTTGTTCGCGCGTTGAACCTCACATCCGGGCGCCAGCATGAAAATATCCATGTCGTCGTGATAAATGCGATCAAGGACCGAGAAATCGTTGGAGCTGGCACCTTCGATTAGCTGCTCGATAGTTTTGCGCACTTCTTTTGCTTGCGGTGAATCTGGTGACATGCCGGGCTTCCTTACTGATTGGACCGCTCTATTCCTCGAGACGGCCATCGTTTTGACGCGACCCAGGCGGTGCAAAACCACCAGATCTTCCGGTCGCTATTTGTATAACGTTCGATACAAAAATATAGGCGGCGTTTTTTGTGTCAATATTTTATTTCAATCGGTAGAAATATAAAATGGCGGTAGCTCTTGTTTCGAAACGTCAGCCACCCGACGCACCCAAGGATCTAAACCCCAACCCTACAAGTCTTCAAAAGACGTATCCTCACCGGACAGCATCAAATCCAACGTCTCACTCAGTGCAGACTGCTGCGCGGCCGTAAGCTTTTTGGTGAAATGATCCTGCGTGCTTTCGACAAGCGGCAAACACTTCGTAACGCTGTCCATTCCTTGTTTGGTGACTGTAAGCTTCCGGGACCGTCCGTCTGAATTTATCAAAGCACGTTCGATCAAACGACGCTCGGTAAGCCCCTTGAGAAGACGCGAGACAGCCGGCCGCGTTATGCCAATGTGATCGGCCAGTTCTGAAGGTGAATCATACCCCTCCAACGCAACGCCGGACAGGATGCACCATTCTAGCCTGGTGACCCCATGCTCTCGCAAACTGAACTCGAGCCTTGTCTGCATCATCTTCGATAGCCGACTAAGCCGAAACCCCAGACGTTCTTGTAATTTATAGTCTTTCGCCATTTTTCAATTTCATTGTCACCCAGAAACATGCCCATGATACGGGCCCAAAAAGCTTAGTGCAAATATTTTCTTGATTTAATTGTTTACGTTGATAACTATGACTGCCAGCAACTTGCAGCTGGGAGAAGAACATGAAGCATCCACTATTGGCGATGGCATTTGCAGCATTGGTTCCTGTAACGGCTGCCGCAAGTGAACTGTCTCTTGCCTATTTCATGGGCCCAAAACACCCGATGAACGCAGGCTATTTCACGCCCATGGGCGAAATGCTGGAAGAGGTGAGCAATGGGGAACTGACGGTCAGACAATTTCCCGGTGGCGCGCTGAACCAGAGCCCGCCAAAGCAATATTCCCTGTTGCTGGACGGAACCGCCGATATGGCGTTCTTGCTGCCCAGTTTTACCAACAAACTGTTCCCCAAGACCGCCGTGATCGGGTTGCCCGGTATCTGTGTGGACGCGATCAGCTGCACGACGGCCATCAACAAGGCCCGCCCCGAGCTTGAAACGGAATACAACGCCAAAATCATTGGTCTTTGGGCCAACTCACCGCCGGTGCTGATCACACGGGACAAGCCCGTTCGCACGGTTGATGACCTGAAAGGGATGACCATTCGGGTGGTCGACCCGACCAGCACGCCGTTTCTGGAAGCTCTCGGCGCTTCTCCGGTTGCTTTGCCGGTCAGCGAGATCAACCAGGCGCTGGCCAACGGAGTGGTTGACGGCGTCATGATCGACCCAGCAGGGATCGGCTCGTTCAAGCTGCACGAAGCAGGAAATTACGTCACCACCGACATCCCCGGTGGCGCATCTTCGTTTGCGGTGGCCATGTCTGCGGCAGTTTTCGACGGGTTGAGCGACTCGGAAAAGGCCGCGGTAGAAAAGGTCGCGACCTCAGAGCTTTCGGCCCAGGCCGGTGCAACCTATGCCAAAATCTCCGACAAGGGTATGGCGCTTGCTGAAGAGTCGGGGCTAGAGATCATCGACATCGGCGATGAAGAACGCGCCAAGATGCAAGCCGTGATCGACGCGGTACTGCCCGAGCTGTTGGCTCAGCCTGCCGGGGACAAGACCGTGGGCGACATCATGACATTGATGGTCCAGGACTGATCCGATGAAGGGCCGATCACATAGCTTTCACACTTCGGCCCAGCGTTGGCTGGACCGGCTTTCTTATGTGTTTGTCCTGATCGGCTCGGTCGGAGTGCTGCTTTTGATGACCCTGACTGTGGTTGGGGTCATCTGGCGCTACATTTTGGTTGATCCGATCTTTGGGCTTCAGGATCTGTCATCCATGACGGCGGCGATTGTGGCTGCGGCGGCAGTCGCCTTTGGGGCCACCCAGAACAACCATATCACCGTCAACATCATGCCCAAACATTTCGGTCGCAAGGTTCGGCGTTGGACCGATCTGATCGCGCGCGGGGTCGGAGTTATCATCCTGATCCTGGCGGCCAGCGAGCTGATAAAAAAGGGAAACTGCGGACTGGCCTGCGGCAATGTCACGGGCAACCTGACGATCCCGCACGCTCCGTTCTATTACGCGCTGGCCATCGCATTGGGTTTCTTTGCCCTGACGCTGCTGGTTCAGATCGCACGCGGGCTGGTCCATTGGGCCGGTGAAGACCCAAATGAGGTTGCAGAATAATGGACCTGACGACGATTGCCGCACTTGGGTTCATCACCCTTCTGCTTTTGCTATACATCAGAACCCCGGTGGGCATCGCCATGATGGTGGTGGGCACAGCGGGCATCTGGCTGATCCGCCCCCAAGCCGCCCTGCCCTCGCTGGCGCGCGAGATCTTCAGTGAGGCCACCAGCTATCCCCTCACGATCATCCCGCTCTTTGTTCTGATGGGCAATCTGGCAGGGGTCTCTGGCCTCAGCCGGGATCTCTATACCGCCGCCCACAATTGGTTGGGCAGGTTCCGTGGCGGGCTGGCATCGGCTGCGGTGGTCGGCTGCGCGGGGTTTTCGGCGCTCTCTGGCTCAAGCCTGGCCTCTGCCATGACCATGGGCCGCGTGTCCCTGCCTGAAATGCGCCGGTTTGGCTATCACGACGGGCTGGCCACCGGTTCGATCGCTGCAGGCGGTACTCTGGGGATCCTCATCCCGCCCTCTGCCGGTTTTGTCGTCTATGCGATTCTGACCGAAGAAAGCATTGGTCGGTTGTTCATGGCCGGTGTCTTGCCCGGGCTGATGCTGACTCTGTTTTTTATCATCGCCATCTGGATCGTCGTCCGTATGGACCCGTCGAAAGCGCCGTCACTTTCCGAAGATGTGGACCGCCGGGAAAAATGGGTCTCGCTTGGACGCGCCAGTGTCATGGTCGGGATCATCCTGCTGACCGTTGGCGGCATCTATGGCGGAGCGTTCTCAGCAGTCGAAGCCGCAGGGATCGGCGCTGCGCTGACCCTTGTTGTCACGGCCCTGCGCGGGAAATGCACCTTGCAAGCGATGAACGAGGTCTTCAGCTCGACCCTGCGGGCAACGGGATCGGTTTACCTGATCTTGTTCGGGGCCTTCATCTTCAAGACCTTTGTCGGTTTCACGTCCATCACCTTTGTCCTATCCTCCTGGGTCGAGGCGCAGGGCTTCACCGGGCTTCACGTCGTGATTGCGTTTCTGGTGATGTTCATCATCCTGGGCATGTTCCTGGACGGATTTGCCATGCTGGTGCTGTCCATTCCGGTGGTTCAACCTATCCTTGAGCCGCTGGGTGTGGATATGATCCTGTTTGGCGTTCTGGCTGTTATCGCGCTTGAGATGGGGCTGATCTCACCGCCCGTCGGGGTGAATGTCTTTATCGTAAAGGGAATTGCCCGCGACGTTCCGATGGCAACAATTTTCCGTGGCATCTGGCCGTTTTGGTTCGCAATGCTTATGGCAATTGTCGTAATCCTGGCAGTGCCCGATATCGCGCTGATGCTGCCCAATACAATGTTCAACTAAGGCCCATAGCCAATGACTTTGCGCTTTTTCTCAAACAAACACCGCCCGGTTCACATGGGTCCTTACCCGACCGAGTTGCTGGCGCGGGCCACCGGCGCCCCCGATCTGGGGTCTGTGCCAGAGGCGCAGCATCTATCTTATGCGCGTCCATCTGATCCAAGGTCGATCGTGAACGCGATGCGCGAACACCAGGCGATGCTGGACGCGATCCGCGACGGGCTGATCAACAAGGCGGTGGCCGAGACCCCAAGTGATCTGCAAGAGCGCGCGGATCATTTGAAATCCTTTGGCTATTTCGCGGATGCCGCTGTGGTCGGCACTTGCCTTTTGCCGCCCGAGGCAGTGCTGGAACACCCCCATCAGAACCCCGACGTTGCGCGGCTGGCGCATGACCTGAAAACGCGTCAGACCAAAACTCTGGCCGCTGGCATCGACATGATCATGGCAGATCTGAAAGAGTCGATGGAGGCTCCGCCGACCAGTATCGACGGCCACACCCACTGTCTGGTGTTTCTCTATGAAAACCCGCGCGACCCAGATCAGGATGAGGTCGGCACTGGCTGGATCAAGGATGCGCAGGCCCATCGGGCGGGACTTTTGGCGTCTGAAACCGCCGTTGTGCTGGCCAATTATCTGCGTCTTCTGGGCTTTGACGCGCGTGGCCATACGGTGTCCAGCTCGGACGTCGATCTGAACAAACTGGCGGTTCAGGCCGGTCTGGCAACAGTCGAAGATGGCGTTCTTGCGCACCCTTACGTAGGCGCGCGCTTTGGCCTTGCCGCCGTCACCACCACGTTCGAATTTGCGCCTGACGCCCCGCTGGCCCCGCGCTCGGAACAGCCCGCATCCGCCTTTGGCACCGCCTGGAAATTTGGCACTGCATCGGCGAAAAACGCGATGAACGCCGTTCCTTTTGCCAAACGGCGTTTTGTCGACGGGGCGCACCCGTTTGAAAATCTCAAACGGGTCGACGAACCCACCACCTATATCGACGAAGAAAACGTAGCCCGCGTGCCCAAACGCGCCGACATGTTCGCCCGCGCGCAGTTCGGCGATATGGGCAAAAAGGTGCAAGAAGCTGCCACCGGCGGGCTTTATGTGCGCAAAGCCGCGCCATCCATGGCACAACGGCGAGCCCTGGGAGCGTTTGTGTTGTTGCAAGACGGTGAACCTGCGCCGGAAAAGCTCACGCTCGACCCGCAAGAGGCCGCCGATCTGGTCAAGGCGACCAGCTATTGGCTGGGCATCGACGCGGTTGGCATTTCACGCTGTCCCGATTGGGCCTGGTACAGCCATGACGCGCGCGGCGAGGTGCTGAACCCGCCCCATGATCAATCGATCAACATGATCATCGATCAGGGCTATGAGACGATGGAAGGCTCCTCCGGCGATGACTGGATCGCGGTGGTTCAATCCATGCGCGCCTATCTACGGTTTTCGCTACTTGGTGGTGTCATTGCCAAGCAGATCCGCAACCTGGGATATGAGGCCAAGGCCCATACGGTGATGGATGGCGAGGTGTTGCAGCCGCCGCTGTTGCTGCTGTCTGGTCTGGGTGAGGTCAGCCGTATCGGTGAGGTCATCCTGAACCCCTATCTGGGCCCCCGGCTGAAATCGGGCACGGTGACCACGACGCTGCCAATGGCCCATGACAAGCCGATTGATTTTGGGCTGCAAACCTTCTGCGAAAGCTGCAACAAATGCGCGCGCGAATGCCCCTCGGGCGCGATCACGGCCGGGCCCAAGACCATGTTCAACGGCTATGAGATCTGGAAATCCGACAGCCAGAAATGCGCCACCTATCGCGTCACCACGCCAGGTGGCGCCATGTGCGGGCGTTGCATGAAGACCTGCCCGTGGAACCTTGAGGGCATCTTCAAGGAACGCCCCTTCCGCTGGGCGGCAATGAATGTGCCAAAACTGGCACCGGCGCTGGCCAAGCTGGATGACTATGTCGACAATGGTACGCTTAATCCCGTCAAGAAATGGTGGTGGGATCTGGAGATTCAGGAGGATGGCGGTTACCGCCCCACCAAAGAGCCCACCAACCAACGCGCACTGCAAAAAGATCTGGATCTGAAATTCGAAGATCAGACGCTTGCGGTTTATCCCGCACCGCTGGCACCGCATCCCCACCCCTATCCGTTCAACATGGACCGCGAGGCGGGAATCGAGGCCTATAAGGCGATGGTCTCGGTTCAGGAATACAAGGACCGCCGCGCCCAGGGGGATGACAGTGTCATTCACAAATACACCGCCGATGGCGAAAGCCCTGTGATCCCCGCAATCATCACCAAGGCCGAAGCCACGGCAAATGGGGTGATGAAATACGAATTCACCCCGGTCGATGGCGGAGTGCTGCCCGAATGGCAGGCCGGTGCGCATCTGGACATCGTGGTCGCGCCCGAATTCCTGCGCCAGTATTCGATGTCGGGTGACCCTGCTGACCGGACGAAATACCAGATCGCGGTGCTGCGCGAGGATGAGGGGCGCGGGGGCTCGAAGCTGATGCACCGCATCTTCACCGAGGGTCGCCGGGTCTTTATCTCACACCCGATCAACCATTTCCCGCTGGAACCTACGGCCACCAAAACGATCCTGATGGGGGGCGGGATCGGCATCACCCCGATGATCGCAATGGCGCATGAGCTTTCTGCCAAAGGGGCTGATTTCGAGCTGCATTATTCAGGCCGCTCTCGTGAGACCATGGGTCTGCTTGAGGATATCGAAGGGTTTGAATGGCGCGACCGGGTCAAGCTGCATGTCAGTGATGAAGGCACGCGGGCCGATCTGGATCGGATCATGGCCGGGTACCAGCCCGGCTGGCATGTCTATACCTGCGGCGCTGACCGCTATATGACCAGCGTGCTGGAGGCAGCTGAACGCGCGGGCTTCCCGGAAGAGGCGCGGCATCTGGAATATTTCTCGGTCCCCGAAGCGCCCGATTACGTCAATCACGACTTTACGCTCAAGCTGGCCCGCAGTGGCAAAGAATTCCACATACCAGCCGACAAGACAGCCACCGACGTTCTGGTTGAGGCCGGCATCCCCATCGACGTGAAATGCAGCGACGGTATCTGCGGTGTCTGCAAATGCGGCCTGGTGTCAGGCGAAGTCGAGCACCGTGATTTCGTGCTGTCCAAAGCGCAGCGAGAGGGTTCGATCATTCTGTGTCAGAGCCGCACAGCCGAGGCTGACGGGGTAATCGAAATCGATCTGTGACTCACTGCATCTTCTGCTGTTCAACCCGGTAGGCGCGTGGCGACACCCCGTAGGTTTCCTTGAACAGACGGGACAAATGCTGCGCGTTGGGCATGCCCCATCTGAGTGCGATTTCCGTGACCGACATGCGGAGAAGTCTTGGATCAGCCAGGTCCAAGGCAATGGCCTCGAGCCGCGCCGCTCGGATGAAACCGGCGATCGACTGACCCTCGCGCGCAAACACGCGCGACAGGTTGCGAGCCGACATCCCCATGGCCCGGGCTACGCTATCCCGGCTCAGATCGTGGTCGCGCAAATTGGCCTTCACATAGGCTTTGGCGCGGTTCAGCAATAGTTGCTCGGGCCGACTGAGTTCGAGAGACGACGGTGCCAAGGATGACAGGCCAGTGGCCACGTAATCTATCATCAAATCCCGCATGTGCTGTTGTACGAGCTCCGATTGTTCGGCCACAAGATCGGCGCTTTGGCGTATTTGCGACGACAGCATACCGCCCAACCCATCTGTGGACTGAATACGTCGCGCTGTCAGCAGATCTGCCTGTGGCAACCGGGCGAGCATGGCAGAACGCGGAACCTGCAGGATCAGCTGATCAACCGTTGTTTCACAGCGGATTTCATAAGGTTCAATGGTCGAATAGGCCGCAAAATCGCCCGCTGCCAAAACCGCCTCGCGCCCAGCTTGCACCACCGCCCCAGTTCCGGACAGCTGCAGGCTGATCATGAAATAGGCGTCACGATCACGTCCAATCTCGGACTTGCTGCGCCTGACATGCTGCGGGCTGCCCGACACCCGCGACAGGTTCAGACGCGGCAACCGCGTCAAACTGATCTGGCCATGAAACTCTGAACGGTTTGGGGTCATGCAAGTGATCGGCAAATAGGCATCACAGATGACATCGCGCCAGAAATCAAAACGCTGATCCGGCCGAATGCTTTCCGTACTGTAGATATGCGTCTCTGACGGCATCCCGCCCCCGCGTTTGGATAAAACGAAGATAGTTTCAAAACGAAATAATTGCAAAGGTCTTGTAATTTCGGGCCAGCATTGTCCCAAATTCACAAGTTTTTTGGCCCATGCAGCTAAGAAGAACCGCAAGATTCCTGCCAGCCTCACTGTCAGAAAAAAGAACAGGGAGACTATCATGTCCGGACATGGACCTCTTGGAAAAATCGTAAAAGTTGCTTCGGTACAGGCCGCGCCTGTTTTACTTGACCTCGACGCAGGTGTGGAAAAGGCCATTGGTCTGATCGATGAAGCTGGCAAGGCGGGGGTTGAGCTGATCAACTTCCCCGAAACCTGTTTGCCTGGCTACCCTTGGTGGATTTGGTTCAACCCGCCTGCGATCAATATGCAGTTCGCAGCGCCCTACTTCCAGAACGCAATCGTTGCCGGCAGCGAACAGGATCTCAAACTGCGCGCGGCAGCGCGGCGCAACAACATCCATGTTGTCATCGGCGTCTCAGAACGCGAGGGCGGCAGCCTTTATATGGCGCAATGGCACTATGGCCCCGAAGGTGAGGTTATCTCGCGTCGGCGCAAGCTAAAGCCGACACATGTGGAACGCTCGGTCTTTGGCGAAGGCGACGGCAGCGACATGTTCGTGAACCAGACCGAGCTGGGCAATGTGGGCGCGCTGTGTTGCTGGGAAAACCTGCAGCCGCTCAGCAAATACGCGATGTTCAGTCAGAACGAGGAAATCCACTGCGCGGCTTGGCCGGCCTTTAGCCTCTACGCCAAATTGTCCAAGGCCTTCAGCCCCGAAGTCAGCGTGAACGTCAACCAGATCTATGCGGTGGAAGGTCAGTGTTTTGTTCTGGCTTCTTGTTCCGTGATTGATCAGCCGATCTATGATCTGTTGGTCAAGAACGAGATGCATGAGAAATTTGTCGAAGTTGGAGGCGGGTACTCACGGATATTTGGACCCAACGGTGCTGAATTCGGCGAAAACCTGGCACATGATGCCGAAGGCCTGGTCATCGCCGATATCGACCTTGGCCTGATCTCGCATTCCAAAACAGCAGCCGACCCGGCCGGCCACTATGCCCGCCCAGATGCGCTGGCGCTGATGCACAACAAAAACCCCCGGCGTCCGGTGATCGGAATGGGCCAGGCAACGGCTGAAAACGGTCAGGTTCCGTCAAAGGGTTCAGCCCCCGCAACCGACCTTGAAGCCGCAGAGTAAGCGCGCTTATAAGCTTTCAAAAGTAAAAAAGGGCCCGCTGTGATCACCTGATTGCTGCGGGTCATCCTATCTGCTTGCTGTTTCTCACAACCAGCTTTGCCGCAAAGCTATGGTGTTCAATACCGCTTTGATCGGTTTCATCTGTGATGATCTTCAAAGCAGAACTGGCCAACTCATCGACGGGCACCTGTATTGTAGTGATGCCACCGTCGATCCAGGAATAGAAATCGGGATCCCCGTAGCCGACAAATGCCATTTCCCTGTTCAGCGTGTTCGTTTCGATCAGAGCTTTCAGCGCCCCAATCGAAATCTCGAAACCGCCGCACACAATCGCTGTCGCGTCGGAGCCCTGCAACAACCGGTGCGCCGAGTTGTTGCCCATCTGTTGTGAAGGGGCATCCAGCAATGTCACAGCGCTCTCGGCGCTGAGGTGGACAGAATTCAACCCTTGCTGGAAAGCGGCCAGCCTTTGGCGCCCGGATGACAGGGCTTCAGGGGCACCTAGATAAGCAATATGTCTGTGGCCAAGAGCGTGAAGATGTTGGACTGCGTGTATAATTGCCTCGGAATCATCGACCAGAACGGATGAAACAGGGTCGCCATCGGTCCGCTGACGGATCAGTTGAATGTTCTTCAAACCGCTGCCCGCGTCCAATAGAGACATGTCCGTCTTTGGTGCCGGAACGGTGACCACGGCCTGCGCCTGTATCTCACGCAGGCGCAGCATTGCTTCGTTTTCGGCGGCGTAGTCGTCTTTGGTCAGATGAATGATCAACTGAAGCCCATGATCTTCGCAGGCTTCGGCGAATGTATTTGCAAAACGCGCATAGAAGTCATTGGTGATGTTTGGAACCAACAGGCCGACGATGGGGCTGTTGTCACCACGGATCGCCCGTGCAGCCGCACTGCGGACATAACCCAATTCCTGCGCCCGCTTTTGGACCGCTTCGCGTGTGTCCTTCTGGACGTTTGGGTTATCTGACAAAGCACGTGAAACGGTCATATGAGAAATCCCGAGATCATCGGCAATTGACTTGATCGTAACGCGCTTGGGCATGAACTCTCCTGACCGGGTTGTTCGGATTTAGATCACAAGACCAGCTTGACTTTCCAGTAATAACCGGAAATGTTCACGTGAACAACTCAGGAATCTACCAAAGTGACGCTTACCATTGATGACAGATGCAAAAACCTGGTCCAAGACTTGCAACTTGGTCAGCCCGAAGATGTCACCAATGTGGTTCCCCTGACAGGTGGGGTCGCCTCTGATATCGCGCGGTTTGACCTTAACGGACAAACGCTTTGCGCCAAATTTGCACTCGAAAAACTAAAGGTCGTCGAAGACTGGACCGCGCCTTTGCACCGCAACGCCGCCGAATATGCGTGGCTGCAATTCGCCGCAGAGACCTATCCGCAAGGTGCCGTCAAACTGTTCGGGCGGTCACAGACGCAGCACGGCTTTGCGATGGAATTCGTCGACGGCCCCGATGTCTATCTTTGGAAAGCCGCTCTGCTTGCCTCGGCGCCAGACAAAGGTGAGGCGGCTCAGGTCGGACGTTTCTTGGGGATGCTGCAAGCGGCCTCTGCCCGACCCGATTTCGACCGGGGCGCATTCAACAATCGGGACGACTTCCGCGCGCTGCGGATCGAACCTTACCTGACCTTTACGGCGGGGCGGCATCCCGATCTAGAGGCGCCTTTAAACGATCTAGCAGAGATGCTGTATCAGGCCGACCAGGTCTTGGTTCATGGCGATGTCAGCCCCAAGAACATTATGTTCCGCGCATCTGATCCGATCTTTCTGGATGCTGAATGTGCGACGATGGGTGATGCAAGCTTTGATCCGGCATTCTGCCTGAACCATCTGGTGCTCAAGGCGTTTCATCTACCCGACTCGCGCGAGACGCTTTTGACCAATATCGAAAGCTTCTGGGGGGCCTATGTACCCTCGTTGGACTTTGGCAACCCATCAGAGATTGAGCGTCGGATCACAAGGTTACTGCCTGCGTTGATGCTGGCGCGGATCGATGGAAAGTCGCCGGTAGAATACCTGTCAGACGACAACAGGTGCCATGTCCGCGCCGTGGCTGTTGGGTTGATAGAATCTCCCGAAGATCGGATCAGCCAGTTGCTTACACGGCTGCGGGACAGTTTTCTCTAAGACCAACCGGCATCCACGACAATGGTCTGTTTGGTAATCGCGCGCGCGGCGTCGGAACACAAAAACACGGCCACGTCCGCGATCTCTTCGGGCTCGATAAAGCGCTTCAGACATTGCTGTTCCAAGATCAGCTTGGAAGATTCAGGTGTCAGCCACTTTTCCACCTGCCTTTCGGTTCTGACAAAACCCGGCAGCAAACAGTTTACGCGCACACCAAAAGGGCCTCCCTCTTGCGCCAAAGCGCGTGTCAGACCTTCTATTGCGGCTTTTGCGGTGACATAGCCAACCGCATCGGCCAGGCCCACACGCCATGCGATGGATCCGAAATTCAGGATCACGCCGTGACCTTGCATCTGCATCTTTGGCAGCACAGTTTGGCTGCAGAAAAACTTGTGATCCAGATTGATCGCCAGAGTGTTGCGCCAGCTTTCCGGGGTTACATCCTGCGTGGCATGGCGCGTGTCATTGGCTGCGTTGTTTACCAACACGTCTATGCGACCTGCGGTTTCACATAGGTGATCAATAGCATCGCGCGCACGGTCGACATCACTCAGGTCAACGTCCGCAAAATGGACGTCATCGCCCAGGCTTTGTGCCAGTCTTTCACCTGCCAAGACATTATTGTCCAGAAATGAAACCTGGGCCTTTCGCCGAGCAAACGCTGCGACGATACTGGCCCCGATACCGGTTGCGCCACCGGTGACGATGACGTGTTTGCCGCTGAAGTCTTCGCTCGGGAGATCTGCGGTTGTCACAGGCGAAGCTCTGATTTTGTATCGAACAGACTGATCTTGCTCATGTCGATGGCAAAATCCATCGTCTCTCCCGGCGTTGGCGCTTCATCGGGTTCGCAGACAAGTATAGCGTCTTGCCCGGCGATTCTGGACATGAGGATCGTCTCGGATCCCGTGGGTTCATCCATGTCGACAGTGACCGGAACGGACACTGTTGTGCGCCCTTTTCGCTCGGCCCGTTGTTCATGAGCCGGGCTGAAATGCTCGGGGCGCACCCCAAAGACCACATCCTGGCCGTTTTCCAACGATTGATAACGATCTGCGGGCACCGGAAGTACCGTGCCATCACCCCCATTGACCACGACCCCGAGCCCATCCGCAGTGGACGCGATCTTGGCGGACAAAAAGTTCATATTGGGTGAGCCCATGAAGCCCGCAACAAACATGTTTGCCGGGGTCTCATAGATCGCTTTGGGCGTGTCATATTGCTGAAGCACCCCTTGATGCATCACGGCAATGCGCGTTGCCAGGGTCATCGCCTCAATCTGGTCATGGGTGACATATACCGTCGTGCGCCCGACACTTTGATGCAGTTTCTTGATCTCGCTTCGCATCTCGACCCGCAGCTTGGCATCCAGATTGGACAGCGGCTCATCAAACAGGAACAGCTTGGGATCGCGCACCAGCGCACGGCCCATGGCTACACGCTGACGTTGACCTCCCGAAAGCTGCGCGGGTTTGCGACCTAGCAGAGGCTCAATCTGCAACAGCGCCGCGACACGCTGCACCGTCTTGTCCTGGGTGGCTTTGTCGATATTCCGACACTCCATCCCAAAGGTCATATTCTGCCGGACCGTCATGGTCGGGTAGAGCGCATAGGACTGGAACACCATGGCGATGTCACGATCCTTTGGCGCCTCGTCATTCACCACCCGGTCTTCGATCAGCACCTCACCGGAGGTGACGCTTTCCAGTCCCGCGATGATGGACAGCAGAGTGGATTTCCCGCAGCCCGAGGGCCCGACCAGCGCGACGAACTCGCCTGATTCAGCCTCGAGATTGATATTCTTCAGAACTTCTACAGCACCATAGCTTTTGCGAAGATTTCTGATCAGCAAGGAAGACATGGCCCGACCTTTCTATTTCACGGCGCCCGAGGTCAGACCCCGAACAAAGTATTTTCCACCAAGCACATAGATGAACAATGGTGGCAAAGCGGCAAAGATGACCGATGCAGCCTCTACATTATAGTGACGTTCGCCCGTGCCCGAGCCCGAGAAGGCAACGATCGCAGCGGTAATCGGCTGGTTTTCACCCGAGGTGAACACGGTGCCGAACAGGAACTCGTTCCAGATCCCGGTGAACTGCCAGATCACACAGACGATAACGATCGGTGGCGAGAGGGGCAGCATGATACGACGGAAGATGCGCCAGAACCCGGCCCCATCGATCCGTGCGGCTTTGATCAGATCATCGGGGACAGCCACGAAATAGTTCCGGCAGAACAGTGTGGTAAAGCTGGTGCCCTGCACGGTATGCACCAGAACCAGCCCCATGATCGTATTGGACAGACCAATCTGACCCAGCACAAAAGCCCAGGGCAGCAAGGTCATTTGAGCGGGCAGGAACACACCCAGAGTGATCAGCCCAAAAACCCAGGCATCGCCTTTGAACCGCCATTTCGACAGCGCGTATCCGTTGACCAACCCCAAAGCGGTCGAAAAGATCGTGGCGGGGATTGTCATCAGCAATGTGTTCGAGAAATAGCGCGACACGCCTTCACACGTTCCGCCGATACAGAACGACCCCCAGGCCTCACCCCAGTATTTCAGCGACAGTGAGTCAGGGACCGAGATAAAGCCCTCGCGCACGATCTCATCCAACGGACGGAAAGTGTTCATGAAGATAATCAGCAGCGGCGACAGGTAGAGCAGTGCAAAGAAGGTCAACAGGACATAGACGATCCCCCGCGACCGCGCCTGTTGAGTCTTGCTGCCAGTGGCAAGGGGGTCATACGCCTGGTGCGATACTTCAGCCATGTGTTCTTTTCCCCTGCTTGTCTCTCCAGATCGACCAGATCAGGTAGGGCACCAAGACCAGCGCCAACGCGACCAGGATCATCACCGCAGCGGCGGCACCCTGTGCGATCTGACCGCGCTGGAACATCAGGTCATAGACCACAATTGCTGGAACCGTCGTGGCCACGCCCGGCCCCCCTTGGGTCAGGGCCACGACAAGGTCGTAGGTTTTGATGGCGAATTGCAGCAGAACAACAGTGACAGCGACAAAGATCGGCCAGATCGTTGGCAGGACCACGCGCCGATAGGTGCGCGCCATTGAGGCTCCATCGATCTGCGCCGCTTTGATCAGGTCGCTATCGACCGAACGCAGCCCCGCAAGCACAAGCGCCATGGCAAAGCCTGACGCGTGCCAAATGCCGGTAAAGACGACGACATACAGCGCCATATCGCGGTCGGTGATCCAATCAAACTGCGCGCTGATCCACCCCAGATCGTTCAAAGCGCGCTCTACCCCGGTTTGCGGGTGAAAGATCCAGCGCCAGACTGTTCCGGTTACGATGAACGAAATCGCCAGCGGATAAAGGAAAATGGTGCGCCAGACCGACTCGAACTTGACGCGCTGATCGATCAGCACCGCCAACAGCGTTCCGACAATCAGCGAACCCAGAACATAAAGCGTCCCGAACAGGAACAGGTTCTGATAGGCGACGATCCAGCGTTTGCTTTGCCACAACGCGGCATATTCGCCAAAGCCACCATAGGCCATGTTCGGCAACAATGTGGATTGCGAGATCGAAATCCACAGCGTCCAAAGCGAGAAGACAACGACATAGACAAAAGCCGCCAGCAAAGTCGGGACAAGCACCAGTTGCGGTGTCCACCCGGATAGTCGCTGAAACAGGCCCTGTGCAGCCGGTTTTGAGGATCTAGCCATTCCGGTTCCTTGAGGTCACATGCGTGATCGATCCGTGCCGGCTTGGAAGGGTGCCGGCACGGATCAGGCTGCGCTGCTTAGCTTTGCAGCTCGACAGCGTCAGCCAATTGGTTGGCCGCTTCTTCCGGCGTGATCGAATCGTCAGCGACGAATTCGGTGATCACCTCCATCATGGCGCCGCGGTATTTCTGCAGCACGGTCATGTTGTGGGCCATCGAACGGACCAGCGTGCCCTGTTCGACCGAAGCTTTCAGGTCTTCCAGACCCTTCTGCTGACACTGAGTGAAGCCGCCTTCGGACAGATCAACATCGGTACGCGACGGGATCGACCCTTTGGCTACGTTGAACGTCACCTGGAACTCGGGCGACATAATGATGCTGGCCAACAGCTTTTGGCCCTCAACATAATCCTCGTCTTTCTGGTTGAAGAACACCACCGAGTCCGCGTTCAGGATAAACCCGTCTCCGCCCCAATTCACAGGGGTTTGGTCGCAGAAATAGTCGACACCTTCCTTGAACCCGGCAAGATTGGCCGAGGCCACCGTCCAGTCTCCCATCAGGAAGAACGCGGCTTCGCCGGTCATGGTCATCGTCATCGACTGCTCCCACGAGCGGCCATTGATGCCGTCATCCATGTAACCGACCATTTTGCGCAGCTGTGCAAAGGCGTCGATCATGCCCTGACTGCGCATGGCTTCGACATCCGCCTCCTGGAAGGCTTTGCGATAGAGGTCGATATCCATACCATAGACAACGCTGTCAAAGGTGGTCGTATCCGACCAATCCGCCGCGCCATGGGCGATGCAGACATATCCGGCCTCGATGATCTTGTCGCAGGCAGCATTGAACTCATCCCAGGTTTTGGGCACTTCAAGGCCAAGCTCGTTCAGAATTTTCGGCGAGCTGTACAGCCAGTTGACGCGGTGGATGTTCATCGGGGCCGCAACCCAGTTGCCGGTGGGCTTCATCACCGAAACAAGTTCGGGCGCGACAACGTCATCCCACCCTTCGGCCGCAGCAACGGCATCCAGATTTGCAGTCGCGCCGGTCGCGTTCCACTCGGCGATTTCCGGGCCTTTCAACTGCACCGCAGCAGGCGCATTGCCCGCAACGACATCCGACCGCAACTTGGCCAGAGTGTTCGAGGTATGCCCCGAAATAGCTGTCTGGTTCCATGTTCCGCCCTGGGCTTCAAACATCTCACCCAGCTTGGCAATCGCAGCAGCCTCGGACCCTTGGGCCCACTGGTGCATCATGTTGGTCTTGGGTTCGGCCACTACACTCGTCGCATAGGTTGTCGTGGCCGCCAGGGTTGTTCCCAGCAATAGTTTCCCAAACTTCGTCATTTTCTCTCCTCCTCTGAGATTATGTAGTTGTTCGGTCTTGGTTTTAGATCGTTATGCCCCCGTCGACCTGCACGGCCTGACCCGTCACAAACGCACCATCTGTTGAGGCTAGCCAGGCGCAGGTTCCCGCGATCTCTTCGGGCGCGGCAAATCTTCCGGCTGGTTGGCGATCCAGAAACAGCTTTTCGGCCTGAACCAATCCACCAGCCTCGTCAGCGAGATCGGCGATCCGCTGACGCAGCGACGGTGTATCCACGACACCGGGGCAAATTGCGTTCACGCGGATTCCGTCCTTCAGGTAGTCGGCGGCGCAGGCTTTCATCAAACCAATGACACCGCCCTTTGCCGCCCCATATGCAGCGCGGTTCGGATAGCCTTTGATGGATGACGCAATCGACGCGATCAAAACAATGCTGCCACCCCCGCCCCGCATTTTCGGAACTGCCGATTTGATCGCATAAAAGGCGCTATCCAGGCAGATCGACTGAGATCGGCGCCAATCATCAATCGAACATTCCTCGATTGTGCCGTGATGAACATAGCCCACGGCATGGACCAGCACATCTATCCTCTCGAGTGCGCCGATCCACTTGTCGACTTGTACCGGGTCGGTGGCGTCCACGGCGGTCAATGACGCAGCCCCAAGCCCTTGCAACAGTTCGACGTCAAGGTCCGATGCGTGAACCTCAGCCCCTTCGGCAATCATGCGTTCAGCAATCGCGCGCCCTATACCCTGCCCTGCGGCGGTGACGCAGACCGTCATGCCCGACAAACGAGGTGATATGGGGACGGAGCCCGTCAATAGGTTGCCCGCCCGCCGGACAGATCAAACACCGCACCTGTGGTGAATGAGTTCTCCTCGGACGCCATCCAGACCACCATATTGGCGATCTCATCGACGGTCACAAAACGACCGCGCGGGATCTTGGACAGCATGAATTGCACAAAGTCATCCGAGACCTGATCGAAAATCCGTGTCTTTGCCGCCGCAGGCGTGACACAGTTGACGGCGATGTCATGACCCGCCAGCTCTTTGCCAAGCGATTTGGTCAAGGCAATCACAGCCGCCTTTGACGCTGAGTAGGCCGACGCATTCGGATTGCCCTCTTTCCCGGCGACCGAGGCGATGTTGACGATCCGCCCATAATTGCGGGCCATCATCCCTTGGCTGACCGCCCGGCAGGTGTTGAACGTGCCGTCGACGTTGACCACCTGCACCGCGCGCCAGGCATCGGCAGGGTATTCGGCCAAAGTTGACGTTGGCCCCGCTATCCCGGCGCTGTTGACCAAGACATCGACCTTGCCAAAACTGGCCTCGGTGGTCGCCAAAGCGGCCTCAACACTGGCCAGATCACTTACATCGGTCTGCACCGCAAGCAGTTGGTCCTTTGCATAAGCCTTCAGGCGGTCTTCGGGCTCGGAGATATCCAGATCCCAAATCGCAACACGTGCCCCCGATTGCAAAAGCCGGTCGGCCACAGCAGCGCCAATCCCGTTTGCACCACCGGTGATTGCGGCCACTTTGCCGGAAAAATCATAGCTGTTCATCACACGCCCCCAAAAGCTGTAACGGTCTGGGATTGCTCGCCCAATTCGTCGATGCCGAGCCGCACGACATCACCTTCGTTCAGCCAGACCTGAGGCTTCATCCCTGCACCCACGCCCGGCGGGGTGCCGGTGCAAATCAGGTCTCCGGCTTCAAGCCGCGTGAACTCGGACATGTAGCTGACAATCGTCGTCACATCGAAAATCATCGTCGAGGTCGAACCGGTCTGCATCCGTTTCCCGTTCACATCCAGCCACATATTCAGGTTCTGAACGTCCGAGACCTCGTCCTTGGTAGCCAGAAACGGACCGGTCGGGCAAAAATTGGGAAAGCTTTTTCCTTTGACCCATTGGCCGGACCGTTCCATCTGCCAGGCGCGTTCCGAGATGTCGTTGACCAGAACAAACCCGGCAATGTGATCCATCGCCTGATCTTTGGTGATGTTCAGCGCTGGTTTGCCGATGATGATCCCCAGTTCGACTTCCCAATCCAGCTTGGTCATCTGCGGGGATTTCAGGATCTGATCGTTTGGGCCGCAATAGGTTACCGTGGATTTGTTGAACAAAATGGGCTCTTCCGGCACGGGCAACCCTGCTTCAGCCGCGTGATCGGAATAGTTCAGACCAACACACCAGATATTGAACGGCTGCGCGACGGGTGGCGCCAGGCGCTTGCCTTCCACATCGGCGATCGGCAGTGATTTCGGATCCGTGGCGGCAAGTTGATCCAGCAGTTCAGGCGACAATGTGCGGGGTCCAAAATCCTCGACGATGGAAGATGCATCCCGTGCAACGCCTTCGTCGTCGATTATGCAAGGGATTTTGCGACCATAACGGTCACCATAGCGCGAAAGTTTCATATCAGGCTTCTTCTCCGACTTTTTGTGCCCAGACGGTCGAGGCCAGCGGTGCACCCTTTACAAATGCCCCCTGCCCCATCTCGTCTGCGATGCGCAGGCATTCATTCCATTTGGCCGTCCGCTCTGAACGGGTAATGGACCCGACCTTCAGCTGGCCCGCCCCAAAACCGACCGACATATGGCTGATCGAGACATCTTCGGTTTCGCCAGATCTGGCCGAAACGATGGTGCCGTACCCGGCGGCTTTCGCAGCGGCCAAACAATCCATGGATTCGGTCACGGTGCCCGCCTGATTCACTTTGATCAGAACCGCATTGCAGGCTCCGTCGCGCACCGCCTCTTCCAGCAGCGCGGCATTTGTCACCAGATAGTCATCACCGATGATCTGAACACGGCTGCCGAATTCCTGCGTAAAGGCACGCATCCCTTCGGGATCATCTTCGGCAAGCGGGTCTTCGATCGACAGAATGGGATAGTCATTCAACCACCGACCCAACAGGGCAATCATCTCATCGCGCCCGAGCTCTCGGTCTTCCAAAGCCAACCGGTAGCGCCCGTTTGACCCAAATTCCGACGCGGCGATGTCCAGCGAGATGACAACCCGGTCACCAGGCTTTTCACCAGCCAGTTCGATCGCGCGCACCAGCGTTTCCAGCGCTTCTTCGTTATGGTCAAAGACAGGCCACCAGCCGCCCTCATCCGCAACACCTGCCAGGCGCCCCTTCTGCTTCATGATCGCACCCGCGGCGCGATACACTTCCGAGGTCACTTCCATCACCTCATCAAACGTATCGGCTCCGGGAACCATGACCATGAAATCCTGAATATCGACGCGACGACCGGCATGGGCCCCACCACCAAAGATCTGAATTTCGGGCAGAGGCAAGCTGGGTTCATTTCCGGACAGGTCGGCGCAGTGGCGCCACAGGGGAACGCCTTTTGCTGCAACGGCTGCATGCAAGACCGCCAGCGAAGTTGCCACTGTTGCATTGCCGCCCAGTTCACTTTTGAGCTTGCTTGGGTCCAGATCCAGGATCGCCTGATCGACCTCAGCCTGATTCAGCACATTTTTGCCAATGATGGCCGGTGCTATCCGCGTTTCCACGTTTTTGACCGCGCGCTTCACGTCCATACCGTTCAAGGCAGAACCGCCATCGCGCATGTCGATCGCCTCACGCGCACCGCGTGAAGCACCCGCCGGAGCGATGGCACGCCCGACCCGACCGGATTGGGTTGTTACAACAACTTCGACGGTTGGATTGCCACGGCTATCCCAAACGCGCCGCGCGTTAACATCTGAAATCAATTCATTTGGCATGTAGCCCCCAGCTCGCATCTCAGCGCATTGTTCACGTGAACATTTCAATTTGTTCTCCGCCTGTCAAGACGAGTCGATCATGATTATTAAATTATCTCGAAACGCAGAGTTGACGGACAAGCCACGGTCATTCCCTGGCTTTGAAACCGCGTTGTTATAGAGAAATGGGACACAGAAATAGTTGAGACATCCAGTGCCTCACTAAACATTCCGGTAATCAGATCCCGTCATGATTGCTGACGGGATCGGTCAAATAGGGCGCGCAGACGTTATGGGCGGCTTTGGGCGATCAACGCCCCATCCAACCACCATCCACCACGAGAATCTCCCCGTTCACATAGTCCGAGGCAGAAGACGCCAGGAAAACCGCTGGTCCGCCAAAATCACGCGGAGTGCCCCAACGCCCTTGTGGAATGCGATCCAGAATGGACCGCGCGCGATCGGGATCGTCTTGCAGGGCCTGCGTGTTATCCGTCGCGATATAACCCGGTGCTATGGCGTTAACGTTCACGCCTTTGGGCGCCCATTCATTTGCAAGAGCCTTGGTCAGCTGGCCCACCCCACCTTTCGAGGCGGCATATCCAGGAACCGTGATCCCACCCTGGAAGGTCAGCAGCGACGCGGTGAAAATGATCTTGCCCGATCCGCGCGCGACCATGCCCTTGCCAATCTCGCGGGACAGAACGAATTGCGCTGACAGGTTGACCTCGATCACCTCGTCCCACCACTCGTCAGGGTGTTCCGCAGCAGGCTTACGCTTGATCGTGCCAGCGTTGTTGACCAGAATATCGGGTTGATGCCCATCGGCCTGCACCTGCGCGGCAAAGGCAAGCACCGCAGCGCGATCAGAAAAATCGCATTGATAGCTGGTGAATTTTCGCCCAAGGGCGCGGACGGCCTGTTCGACCTCGCTGTCGGGCGAAAGACTGGCCGAGACACCAATGATGTCAGCACCAGCCTCGGCCAGCGCCTCGGCAATGCCCCGCCCGATGCCGCGTTTGCAGCCGGTGACCAGGGCTGTTTTGCCGGTAAGCTCAAAGGCGTTCAGTATGCTCATTCGATCTCTCCGACTTTGATGAGGCTTTTCATGGCTGTAGGGCTGCTATCAAGGGATTCAAAAGCTGTCTGGATCTCACTCAGAGGTGCGACATCGGTGATGACAGTTTCTGCATCCACCCCGCCTGAAGCGATGATCGAGATGGCTTTCTCATAGTCTTCGGGCTCATAGACCCGCGCGCCGATCAGTTTGAGCTCGCGCCAGAAAAACTGGAACATGTCGATCTGCGGCTTCTGCGCATGTATCGCCACCATGACGATCCGCCCGCGTGTCGCCGCCACCGCTGTCATCGCGTCAACGCCCGGCTGCGTGCCCGACACTTCGAAAACGATATCAGCGCCTTTGCCACCGGTTCGGGCATTGATGTCCTCGGCCAGATCAACCTCGACCGGGTTGACCGTGTCAAAACCCAGCTTCTGCGCAATCGCCAAGCGGTTGGGGTTTACTTCCGAGATCACAACACGCCCGCCCGCGTCCCGCGCGGTCATGGCCACAAGAATGCCAATCGGCCCGCCCCCAATCACAACCACATCCTCGCCCGCCGTAAGGCCAGACAGGCGCACATCGTGACAGGCGACGGCCACCGGCTCGATCAGCGCGGCATAGTCCAGACGCAAATCAGCGGGCAGTTTATGGATCGTGTGAGCGGGCACCACCCACAGCTCTTGCATCGCGCCATCAGTATCAAGGCCAAGGAATTTCAGGTTGTGACAGATATGCTCGTGACCCGCCTTGCAGGCCGGGCATTCGCCACAATGATCCAGCGGACGCACAACAACCTTCTGGCCCAGCAGGGACGCATCAACTTCTGCGCCGACCGATTCGACGACCCCGGACATCTCATGGCCGATAACCCGATTCTTGCCGACGCGGGCATCCATATTGCCGTGGAACACATGCATATCGGTCCCGCAAATGCCGCAATAGGCGACGCGGATCCGAACCTCGTTCGGACCCGGCTCTGCCGGTGTCGCCTGCTCGACGGCGAAGGTTTTGTCACCGCGATAAAACGCAGAGCGGATAGGTTCAGCAGTCATCTGTTCATGCCCTCATGTGCAGCTTGTAGTTTGTCCCAATCAAAACTCACGCCAACCCCAGGAGCCGAAGGCGCAATGGCCAGGTTATCCTCAACCACCAGCGGGCGATGGGTGTATTCATCAATCGGAAATGAATGGACTTCGATCCAGCCCGGATTCGGTTGCGCCGAGACCAGACTGACATGCAGTTCTTGCATACCATGCGAACAGACGGGGATGTCATGGGTTTGGCTTAGCTTGGCAACTTGCAACCAACCCGTGATACCCCCGCAATTTGACGCGTCGGGTTGAATAAAGCTCAACTTGGCATCCTCGAACGCATACTCGAATTCGTGAATGGTATGCAGGTTTTCGCCCATGGCCAACGGTATGCCCGTCGTATCGGCTATGCGACCAAAACCTTTATAGTCATCGGGGATAATCGGCTCTTCAAACCAAGTGATGTCAAACGGCTTGAACGCTTTGGCGGCGGCGATGGCTTCATCAACGCTCATCGAGTAATTCGCATCCACCATGAAGGTGACATCAGGGCCAATCAGCTCTCGGACCGCTTTGACTCGTTCGACATCTTCGGCCAGCGTGGGCTGACCCACTTTGATTTTCACCCCGTTGAATCCACGATCAAGGTACGACTGAATACTGTCCAGCAGCTTTGGCAAAGGAAAGTTCAGATCGATCCCGCCCGCATAGGCACGACACCGGTCGGACTGGCCACCCGCCATTTGCCATAACGCCAGACCCGTGCGCTTGCCACGCAGATCCCAAAGCGCGATATCAACCGCCGAAATCGCAAACGAGGCCACGCCGCCGCGCGCAACATAATGCACATGCCACTGCATCGCCTCATACAGGGCTTCAACCTCGGTCGCGTCCTTCCCGATCAGGAAGGGAACAAGATCATGTTCGATCATCGCCGCGATCGCGCGTCCGCCTTTGCCTCCGGTATAGGTGTAGCCGGTCCCTTCTGAGCCGTCATTCAAAGTTATGGTCACACACACAAGCTCAAAATGCGTGTGATCGCCATGCTTGGCATCGGTCAAGACCTCGGCCAGCGGTACTTCGAACAGGTTTACCTGCGCCCGGGCGATCTGACGGTCGGTGAGTGGGATGTTCATAGAATTCTCTTTTGGTACGACCAAATACAAGAAAAACTAATCAATTATCGAATTTTCTGTCAAGTTTATTGCGCAGATATATTTTTTTATCGTACAAAAGCACTGATCTCATTCGGCCTAGTGAGGGCCTATGTGGCGCAAGTCTTTGATGACTTTGCCCTACTTAAAGGAACAAGGATGACCGAACAAGACGTATCAGGCAGGGCAGCCGATCAGGTCGTGCGGGAAATCGAAAAGCGTGTGTATTCAGGCCATCTCGCAGATGGTGATCCGCTGCCGCCCGAGCGCAACCTGATGGAAGAGTTTGGCATATCGCGAACTGTGGTGCGCGAAGCGGTTCGGGTCTTGTCGTCGCGCGGGTTGATCGAGGCCAGACCGCGCCATCGTCCTGTCGTGCGCAAGCCCAGTTTTGACACCGCCGTCGACGCGGTGAGCGGGATCGTGACGCATCTTTTGACCGAACCAAACGGAGTCAAAAACCTGTTCGACTGCCGCGCCATGATCGAAGTGTCCCTGGCACGGCAGGCCGCGGAAATCGCAAACAAAGAAGATTTGGCAAGCTTGAAGGCCGCCGTGGAAGCAAATGGCGCGGCCATCGAAGACAGTCAGGTCTTTTATGCGACGGACATGGCGTTTCACCGTGTCCTCTACGAAATCCCCCGCAACCCTGTTCTTCCGGCAATCCACAAAGCTTTTGTGGCCTGGCTCGAACCGCAATGGTCCCAGATGCCGCGCCTGCCTGATCGCAACCGGAACAATTTCCGTGCGCACACGGCGATTTTGGACGGCATTCTAATGCGCGACCCAGACGCCGCCGAGGCCGCAATGTCCGCGCATCTTGAAGGCGCCTGGACGCAGGTTTCTTCGACATTCAAGGATCTATAAATGACCCACCCCAAACGCTCACTCCGTCGCATCGCCTGCATCGGAGAAGTGATGATCGAGCTGATTGCCGGCAAGGACGGCCAAGCGGCACTTGGCATCGCAGGAGATACGTTCAACACCGCTGTCTATCTTGCACGGCAGTTGCGCGGGACCGAGGCCACCGTCTCTTATGTCACCGCTTTGGGTACAGATCCCTATTCCGACCGTATTCTGGCGGCCATGAACTCTCATGGGCTGAATACTGATTGCGTCGAGCGACGCGCAGATCAGATGCCGGGCCTTTACGCAATTGAAACCGACGACGCGGGTGAGCGCAGTTTCTATTACTGGCGGTCCGCTTCAGCGGCGCGCAGCCTGTTCCAGACCCCTTGCGAGATCACATTGGAAAGCCTGAACCAGTTCGATCTTGTACTGCTGACAGGCATTTCGATGGCCATTCTGCCCCAGCATATCCGCGATCAGATCATCGCTTGGATCGACTGGTTTCGTGCAGCGGGTGGCACGGTTGTCTATGACAGTAACTACCGCCCGCGCCTGTGGGAAAGCACCCAGGTCGCTCAGCAGGTCAATACCGCCATGTGGGCTCGGGCAGATATCGCGCTGCCCTCGGTTGATGATGAAATGGCCATGTTCGGTGACGCTGGTCCAAATGAGGTTTTGCAGCGCCTGACCGCCAATGGCGTGACACGGGGAGCCTTGAAACGCGGCGCTGAAGGACCGCTGGACCTTGCCTCGGGGGATACGCCCAACGGGTTGCGCCATGTCGACAAAGTTGTCGATAGCACTGCCGCCGGTGACAGTTTCAACGCAGGCTACATCGCCGCCATCATTCAAGGTCAAAGTGATCTGGAAGCCGCAAAAGCCGGTCATAGCCTGGCAAGTCAGGTGATCCAGTACCCCGGTGCAATCATTCCTGAGGCCTGACAGGTTGACGGGCACAGTGTTTTTTCAACTGTGCCCGCCGCAACATCTGATCAGAATTTCTGATACACTGTCCGCTTTTGCAGATAGCCTTCGATGCCATAGACACCGTCTTCGCCACCCACACCGCTCAGCTTGTGGCCATTGTGGTAGCCTTGAATATATCCAATGATGCCGGAATTCAGAAAGATGGTTCCGGTTTCAAGACGCTGGATGGCGTCCATATAGACCGAAGGGTTTTGCGTCCACAGATAGGCGGACAGCCCATCCGGGCGGTCATTTGCAATCGACAGCGCCTCTTCATAGTCGGCCACCCGAACGACAGGCAAGACCGGGCCAAAGATCTCTTCGCGCACGGCAGCTGTGTCAGCCGAGGCGTTGACCAGAACCGTGGGTTCGTACCAGTTGCCGGTTGCGTATTCCGCCCCTTCGGGCCGTTTCCCGCCTGCGGCAATAGCGGCCCCAGCGGCCACGGATTCGGCCACGATCTTCTCAACCCGCTCCAACGCGCCGGGGGTGGTGATCGGCCCCATCCCGCCATTGGTCATCGGATCGCCCACTTTGATCTTGGCGACATGGGCCAGCAGCTTTTCCGTAAACGCGTCGGCCACCGCCTCTTCGACCAGTACCGATTCAGAGCAGATGCAGACCTGCCCGGCATTGGCAAACCGCGCAATGGCGCAGGCTTCGGCGGCCGCATCAAGATCGGCGTCTTTCAGAACGATAAAGGGTGCGCTGCCCCCCAGCTCAAGCGACAAGGCGGTGATATTCTTGGCCGAGGCCTGCGCCACCGCCTGACCCGCACGGATCGAACCGGTCAGGGTGATCAGGCGAACGGTCGGGCTTTCGACCAGCGGCGCGCCAACCTCGGCGCCCGTGCCGGTCACCATGTTGATGACGCCCGGGGGCAGACCGGCCTCTTCGACGATGCGGCAGAACACCGATGCCGTAACCGGTGTCGCCTCATGCGGTTTGAGGATCATCGTGTTGCCCGTCACCAGCGCTGGCCCCGCCTTACGACCGATCAGCGCCAGCGGATAGTTATAGGCACACAGGCCCAGCGTCACGCCAAAGGGCACCTTGTAGATGAACAACTGTTCGCGCGGGTTGTCGGACGGAAAGATATCCCCGCGCAGACGCCGCGCCGCTTCGGCGGAATAGGTCATATAGCGGATGGTGTCGGTCACCTCACCAGCCGCTTCGGCAAGGGTTTTGCCCTGCTCTTTGACCAGCAATTCCTCCAGCAGCGCGCGTTCGCGCTCGATCCCTTCGGCGATCTTGTAGATGTAACCGGCACGTTCAATAGGTGGCAACAGCGCCCATTCCTTCTGTGCCCGCGCCGAGCTTTCTATCGCCTGGTCGACCTCGGCCTGGGTACAGGCGGGAACTTCGGCCCAAACCTCTCCGGTTGCCGGATTGCGCACCTCCATCCTGGCACCGTTGCTGGCTTCGACCCACTCATTGTCAATGAAGCATTTGTAGAACACAGGTGTTCTCTCCTTTAATCGATTAATGCGGCTGACCCGCGCCTGCCATGTCTGCAAGCATCTGATCTTTCTCGAAATTCGGGTACACATATTCCGAAACGCTTTGCCCTTGGTACAAGGTCAAAACCCGGTCAGCCAACATGATGACTTCGTCAATCTCATAGGATAGGATCAAGATCCCCACGCCACGTTCGGCCAGGTCTTCGATGATCCGATAAATATCGGCCTTGGCATGGACATCGATGCCCCGCGTGGGCTCAAGCAGGATCAACAGTTCAAGGTCTTCGTCCAGCCAGCGCGAGAAACAGATTTTCTGCTTGTTGCCGCCCGACAGAAACCGGATTTCCTGATCCGGTGACGAGGTTTTGGTCGATGTATCCCGGATGGCCTTGTCGACCACCTTGTCGATATAGCCCCCGTCGATCAGCCCGGCGCGCACGGACTTTTCAAGGAACGGCAAGGCGATGTTATCTCGGACGGACAGAGGTGGCAAAATACCGTTCTTGTCTCGGTTCTCGGTAACAAGCCCCATCCCGTCGCGCACTGAAACCGAGGGCCCGCGGCCAGGTTTGAGCGGGCGGCCTTTGTAGTGAACCGTGCCTTGATAGTCGCCGTCCAGGCCAAAAATGGCCTTGGCCAGTTCAGGCGCACCGCAGCCGCGCAGGCCAGTCATGACAACGATCTCACCCGGTCGAACCTCAAGCGACACCTGATCATAGGTCCCCGCCTTGCACAGGTCCTGCACCGACAAGAGAGGGTCGCCCTCGATCTCTTTGTGCGGTTTGACAAAATGCTCAAGCTCTTCGCCGGTCATCGACTGGATAACGGCGTCTTCGGTTGTGTCCGAGGTGCGCTCGGACAGCACGATTACACCGTCCCGCATAACGGTGACCTGCTCGGCGATTGAAAAGATCTCGGGCATGTGATGCGAGATATAGATGATCGCGATGCCTTCGGCCTTCATCCGGGCGATGAATTCGAACAGACGATCCTTGTCTTCTTCGGATAGGGCCGAAGTGGGTTCGTCCATGACAATCAGCCAACTGTCGGACATCAGCGCCCGAATGATCTCGACAATCTGTTTCTCGCCCGAGTTCAACTCGCGCACAGGTTTGTTGGGATCCAATGACAATCCAAAACGATCCAGCTGCATTTTGACCTGACGCGCCATCTCGCGCTTGTCCAGGAACGGGGTTCCGCCCCGCTTCAGCTCGCGCCCCAGAAATATGTTCCCGGCCACGGTCAGTTCGTTGATCAAAGACAGCTCTTGGTGGATCATGGAAATCCCGGCCTTGGCCGCATCGGCAGGCGCGGTGATCTCGATGGGCTTGCCGTTATGTTCGATAACGCCTTCGTCTTTTTGATAGACGCCGCCCAGCACTTTCATCAAGGTCGACTTGCCCGCACCATTCAGGCCGACAAGAGCGTGAACCTCACCGGACACACAGGAAAAATCGACATTGTCCAGCGCGCGGGTGGCAAAAAAGCTTTTGCCAATGCCCTTCATATCGATGCGGTTGCTCATGCGGTTTTCCCCCGCTGCGTATAGGTATCCAGCAGAACGACGCCCAACAAGATCATGCCCTTGATCAGGCTTTGCAGGTACGGGTTGGTTCCGGTCAGAACGAGGCCGTTGATGATGATGCCATAAAGCAGCACGCCAAGGATTGTTCCCAGCAGCATCCCTCGCCCGCCAAACAGCGACGTGCCCCCAAGGATCACCGCTGTGATTGCGTCAAATTCCAGATAGAGACCGGCCCAGGGCTGCCCTGATGAGACGCGCCCAACCGTGATGATGGCCGACAGCCCAGCCAACGCACCGGACAGAACATAGACCCACACAAGTGTTTTTTCAGGCCGACGTCCCAGCACAAAGGCCGTGGCAAAATTCGATCCCGCCGCATAGACATCGCGGCCAAAGGTGGTTTTGTAGAGCACAATCGACAGCGCGATGAACACCAGCGCGACAAACGGGATCACCACAGGCATGTTGCCCCAGCTCACACCGCCCAGCCACAAGAAAGTCTGGTTCGATACATTGATCGAATCTGCATCGTAAATCACCAAAGCCAAGCCACGGGCCAACGCAAAGGTGGCAAGCGTCACCATAAAGGCCGACAGCTTCAACCGCCCGATGAAAAAGCCGTTTACAGCTCCGATGGCCATGCCAGCAAAAATGGCAGCGGCAAAGCCAATGAACGCGCTTCCGGTTGTCGTCAGTGCTATGACCCCGACACCACCGGAAAAGGCCACGTTCGATCCGACGCTCAGATCAATGCCTCCGGTCAACATGACAAAGGTCATCCCCATCGACAGCAGAAAGAGCACCGCGATTGATCGCAGAAGGATGCCGATATTGGTCAGAGAATAGAAGTTCTCGTTGGCGAAACTGAACCCGACCGAAGCAATAACGATCAAACCGATCAGGACCAGATACCGAAGGGTCAAACCATCGAGCTTTTTGGTGTTTTGTGCCGATGAAGCCATAGCTGTACTTGTCATCTTTTTATTTCCCAATCGGAGACACGTCGGCACCCTGTAGGATGCCGACGCAAGCAGCGTTTACTTCACGCTGTCAGGACCAAATTCCAGGTACCCGTTCTGCGCGACTTCCAGCGCCTGGTCGACATAGTAAACCTGAACATCTTCGGGGAAGCCGTTCTCCAGCGCGATCTTGTGGTTCTCTTCGCTCAGAACCAGCGGCGTGAAGAAGTCATAGACTTTGTCCGGCGTCTCGCCTTTGTGAATGCGATAAGCCATCTGCACAAAGTTCCAGCCTTCACGCGTACCCGACAGCAGAATGTCAGCTTTGACATTTCCGCCTTCCATCTGCTGCATGATCGGAATGTCGCCATCATAGCCATAGAAGTGCAGATCGTCGCGACCGCTGTTCGCTGCGATTGCGATCGACGGATACATATAACCATCGGTCACACCGGAAATCGCGTCCAGGTCAGGGAACTGGGTCAGCCAGTTTTCGGCAATGGATTGTGCCTTGACAGTGTCCCAGTCGGCGGGCTGTTCGGCCACAACTTCGACATTGTCACAAGTCGAGATACCTTTCAGGATCCCTTCACGGCGCGCTTCACCCGACGGGTTACCGGCCTGACCCAGCATGATGCCAACCTTATAGGGCTCACCACCCGACAGGGCGCACATGGCCATGCCTTGATTGGTTCCGTTGACCACATCACCCAGTGTGAAGCTGTAGTCAGCGCTGTCCATCGGCGAGTGAACGGCAATCCAGGTGATACCCTCGGCCTGAGCCTTGGTCACCAAGGGTTCGAACGCATCCACGTTGATCGCGTTCACGAACATGATGTCAGGCTTTTCGTTGATCGTAACCTCAGCCTGCTGGATCATTTTTTCCAGCGAACCTTCGGCAGACAGCCAGCGCCCGGTGACCTTCACATCGTCGAACGCCTCGTCATAGGCTGCAATCGCGTCTTCAAAGCCCGACAGCCACGCCACGTGGTAAGGAGCGACATGGCCATCATTGATGAACACAATGTCCAGGGCGTCATCTGCCAATGCTGCACTTGCGGCAAAGGCTGAAACAAGGGCGGTGGTTGCCGCCAAGGTTTTGGATAATTTCATTGGATTATTTCCTCCGTATTAATCCGATTAGTGATCCGGTTGACCCGGACTTTTGGTTTCTGATTTACAGTTTGCCTTCCTTCTTCAGTGCGCCTCGGCCTGGCGGGATTGCCACAGCACCCAGTTCGCACCCAGCGCTGCCAGAATGACCGCGCCTTTGAAGACCTGGTGCCAAACGTCTTCGACATTCAGCAAATTCAATGCGTTGTTGATGACACCGATGAACAAGAGCCCCCAGAACGCACCACCGATGGTGCCGCGCCCGCCCAGGATCAATGTTCCACCGATGATAATGGCCGCGATACCGTCCAGCAGCAGCCCGTTTCCGTCCAGGCCGGGCTGCACAAACCCCATGCGGGTCGACAACATGATCCCGGCAAAGCCACTGCACAGACCCGAGAACATGAAGATCCCGATCTTGACCCGGTCGACATTGATACCGGCCAGCTTGGCGTTCTCTTCGCTGTTGCCGATGGCGACAACGTAGGACCCCCAACGCGTGTGATTATAGACGATGTAGGCCAGCACAAAGAGCACGACGAGAAACAGGAAGGACCAGTAAAAGCCCATGAATTTCTCGGATCCGACAAAGCGAAAGAACCCACCCATCAAAAAGATCTGCTGCCCGCGAGGGATGATCAGACCCGAAAGCCCCTGTGCCATGAACAGCATTGAGAGCGTGACGATAAAAGCCGGAAGTTTGAGCTTTGCCACAAAGACGCCATTCAAAAAGCCAAGCGCCAACGACGCCACGATAACGGCCACGATGCCGACGGCGACACCACCCGTCAGGCCAAAACAAACGCCCAAAAGAATCGCAAAAAGGACCGAGCCCATGCCCATCGAAAGATCAATATTGCCTGAAACAACGACAAAGAACTGACCCAAAGCGATCAGGCCGATGGGGACAATCTGGCGCGAGATCGCCGACATGTTTTCTACGCTCATAAAGCGCGGGCTGATCAGAAAGAACAACAGGCACAAAGCCAGAGTCACAAAGATGATGTTCTTTTCTCGCAGAAGCCGTCCTAGGTCAGGCATTTGATCCCCCCAATCCTCCATTCGCACTTTTTGGTACGACCAAACTTATTCCGAGAGGACCCAATCTTACTTGTATTGTCAAGAAGACTTTCTAGGCTTACCTTATTGTCGTACAAAAAATTTTGGTTGACTCCCAAAACCGTCATCACAAAACCCCCAGAACCATGTCTGCACACCGGTCGCCCAGCATCATGGCCGGCGCGTTTGTGTTGCCTGCAGGGATCTCGGGCACAGCTGACATGTCACAGACCCGCAGACCCTGAATGCCCCGAACCCGCATCCGCGCATCAAGTACAGCCATCTTGTCGCCATCGGCGCCCATCTTTGCTGTGCCTGCCGGGTGGAAGTTGGTTTTGACGACCTTCCTGCAATGCTCGACCAGACCGCTGTCGGACATATCCAAAGGCGCAACAACCTTGTCGATCTTGCTGGCCAAGGGCTCGGTCTCCATCGTCTGCCGGAAATACCGCAACCCCTTGATCATTTCGTCCATATCCCGCTGATCCTGCAGGAAGTTCGGATTGACCAGCGGCATATCCGCCGGATTAGCCGAGGCCAGTTGAACATCCCCGGTCGAATGCGGCTTGAGCAGAACCATCTGAATGGAAACGCCGTGGTCCTCTTTGATGTCTTTCAACTGCTCGTCGTTCAGATACATCACCGGGATGCAATAGGCTTCATGGGTCGGCGGCGCCTCGGGGTCGGTCGGATTCAGGAAACACGCCGCTTCCAAGCCGGTTGTGGTGATCCTGCCGCGCCCGAACAGTTTGAATTCAAGCCCGTTGCGGATCATGTTCCAACCACGATCCTGACCCCAATAGCCATAAGGTCCATTGGCGCGCGCGACGACCGAGACATCCGGGTGATCCTTGAGGTTCTGGCCCACACCGGGCAGATCCTCTTCAACCGCGATCCCGTGGGTTTGAAGATGCGCGGCTGGCCCCAGACCAGAAAGCATCAGCAGCTTCGGTGTCACAAGGGCACCGGCGGTCAACAGCACCTCGCCATCGGTTCTGACCTCGTGTTCGACACCGGATTTGTCTTTGTAGACAACACCAACCGCACGCTTGCCTTCGATCAGAATACGTTGAACCTGGGATTCCAACCGGATGTCGAGATTTGGGTCGTTCTTCAGCGGGTCGATAAAGGCATAGGCCGCCGAGATCCGCTGACCCTGATTATAGGTGAACTGGAAATACCCAACCCCACGTTGAGTTTTGCCGTTGAAATCGGGATTGAACGGCTCGCCCTGTGCCTGAATGGCCTGCACAAACCAACGGGCCATGTCGTCGATATAGCCCGGGTCCGAGACCACCAGCTTGCCGTCACAACCGTGTAGATCGTCGTTAAACTTCTTGTTGCCTTCCAGCCGCTTGAAATGCGGCAGGACGTCTTCCCAATCCCAGCTTACCGCGTCGTTATTGCCCCGCAGTATCTCATTCCACTCGATGTAATCACTCGGCCGACCGCGCACATAGGCCTGACCATTCACGGTCGAGCCACCACCCAAAACATTGCCCTGCGGAATTTTCGACTGTCGCCCGTTCAAATGCGGCTGCGGGACCGACATATGGTTTTTGAAAAACTTCGAGTCGTTTTTCAGCAGTTTGAACACACCCGGCGGCATGTCCAACAGAGGGTGGCGATGATGGTGGCCCCCTTCGAGAAGCAGCACTTTTGCGCCGTTTTCAACCAGGCGCGACGTGGCTACACATCCGGCCGATCCACCTCCTACGACGATATGGTCAAACGTTTCTGCCATATTATTCCCCCTTACGCTGCCTCCTCCCGGACCTCCTCCGGGCGGGCGCGCTCAGCTCTGGCACTTGATGCCCTCAACTCTACATTCTCATCTTTGGTACGACCAAACTATTCAAAGAGGATCGAAACTTGCCCATTTTGTCAAGATAGCTTTCAAGATCCACTTTATCGTCGTACTAAATCTTAACCAACTCCTGAAACCGCCCTCACAAATTCCTATGACCTTGTCCTCACACCGCTACCCCAGCATCATGGCCGGTGCGTTTGTGTCGCCCCGCCGGGATCTTTGTTCACTTGACCGAGGATGATGATCTTTCCGTAGGCCTTACCGCTGGTCATCAGCTCCAAAGCCTTAGCCGTCTCTTCCAACGGAAAAGAACCCGCCGTCAGCACGTCGAAATCAATCGACCCGGCTTCGATCAACTGCACTGCTTGCTCAAATTCCGAGTTGAACTGAAACGAGCCAACCACTTCGAGCTCTTTCAACATGATCAGGTTCAACGTCACTTCGGCCGCGCGCAACTGGACATTGCTTAGGATCGAGACCCGCCCCTTCTGCCGGGCCGCATCCAGCGCGGTGTTGAAAGCGGGCAGCGCGCCGCTGGCCTCAATCACTACGTCGAACTGCTTGGTCAGGTCCGCGGGATCGAACTCGCCCACAACCAAACCTGTCTTAGCCCCCGCGCGCAGCGCCACATCAACCGCCTTGGGTCGAAGATCCAGCGCCGTCACCTCGGCGCCGCACGCCGCAGCACCGGCAATCGCCAAAAGGCCCATTGGGCCGCACCCCGTCACAAGTACTTTTTGACCAGCGGAAACCCCGCCTTTGTTCAGCGAATGCAACGCGCAGGCCAGAGGTTCGGCAAACGTCAGATGGCGCGGGTCGACGTGATCGGCAACCGGACGACAGCAGCTCACCGGATGATCAATCACCTCTCGGAAAAACCCGTCAAGATGCGGGACCGTGGTGGCAGAACCTGGGAACTTCTTGGCTGTACATAGGTTGACCTCACCGCGCTTGCAGGCCTCACAAACCCCGCAATTCATGATCGGGTTCAGTGCGACCAACTGACCAGCCTTCAGGTCCGAGCCATTGGGGTCGGTCACCCAGGCGCAGGCCTCGTGACCCAAAGTCACTGGGTTGCGCAGCTGGAACCCGGCATTGGCGAAATCGGCGAAGTAGTGCATGTCGGTTCCGCACAGGCTTCCCACAGCAAGGCGTAACCGCGCGTGGCCATCGGGAATCTCGGATGCCACCGTCTGATCCTGAGAAGAGATGGCTCGTGCGGCAGTCAGTTTCGTTTCAATTAGGGTCATGGTCTTTTCTCAGAATCCGATTGCATATCCGCCGTCGACCGGCAGGTTGACGCCGTTCACATAAGCGGCCTGGTCAGACGCCAGGTAGAAGATGGAGTTCGCAACATCCTCGGGCAGACCAAACCGATGTGTCGGAATGCGCCCTTCGATCTTGTCGCGCCGCGCGGGATCACGAGCCAGAACCGCGCGGGTCATGTCGGTGTCGATAAAGCCAGGGCTGACCGCATTGCAGCGAATGCCGTAAGGTGCTGCATCCACCGCAACCGAGCGCGTCAATCCAACCACCGCGGTCTTTGCGGTCACATAGGCTGCAGCCGAAGGTAAAGCCATGATGCCACCCATCGACGCCACGTTGACAATCGCGCCGCCAACCTCGCGATGCAGCGCGACATAGCGCCCGCAGATCGCAAACATCGCCCGCACGTTGATATCCAGCACCGTGTCCAGTTCATCCGGCGCAACATCCCAGATCGGCTTTTTCAGATGCACCCCTGCGTTGTTGACCAGCGCCGCAATGGGCCCGACCTCGGAATGCAGTGTGGTCAGCCAATCCGCCGACCGGTCGCTGGCGATGTCACATTGAATGAAATGCGCCACGTCACCCAGAGAATCAAACTCGGCCCGGCTGCGGGCGACGACATAGACTTGATATCCCGCCTCCAGGAAACGGCGCGATTGGCTCAGGCCCAGGCCCTTGTTCCCTCCGGTGATGACAGCAACAGACATTATTCAGGCCTTCTGAAGATTGTGACGGTAAAGAGAGTTGATCTGCGTCAGGAAATCCTCAGCCGGGATATCCTTGCGGAAAAAGTCGGACATGATCTCGCAGACGTCATCGACGAAACCCAGGAACCAGATATCGCGCGGGCGTGTCCAGGCGTTGTCGATGGTGTGAAATGCGCCCTTGAAGAACCCTGCAAGATAGGGGTTTTCAGCCTGTGCCAGCCATGTATGGCGGTTCGCGGGCTGGCCGTTGTTGTCAAGATAGACACCCGATTGCACCGCGCTGGATGTAATCCATTGCGCGAATGCAATCGCCTCGTTGGGGTGCTGGGTCTTGGCGGACACTCCAATACCAGCACCCCCAAGGATTGCGCGAGGCAGGGAGTAACCCTCGCACAGCGGTAGATCAAAATATGAAATCTTATGGTCTCTGAAGCCCGGCCGCGCATAGTTCACATAACCAAACAGGCAGGGCGAACAGGCGAATTCATCGGTTGTGCTGAGGGTCTCAAGCACCTTGATCGGGTTCATTTCGGTCTGCGCGGACGGGCCCAGTTTGTAAAGCGCGCGCAGGATCCCAAGCGCATAGAGGCCATTGGTTTCTGAAACAAATTCATCAGGGTTGATCGGCATGACCTCGCCCCCGCGCCCGGCGACCAGGGTCATGAACATGTCAAACGCATCGACAGGCAAAAGCGGTGTGATCGCGCGGTACTGCGACGCTTCAGACCTGAGAAAGTCTTCCCAATAGACGGGCTGGGGCGCATCCAGATCCGATCGGCACGCGGCCATCTGACATGCCGCGTCGATTGCATAAGCCCAGCATTGCCCATTCCACAAATAGCTTTCCGCAGATCCCCCCAGAGACGCATCTGCATCTTCGGGTTCCGGCAACGGCAGCAAAGCCCCGGTTTCGGCAATCTGACCAACATGAGGGTGGTCAAGCACGATGAAATCATGGGTTTCAGCCAGACCCGCGATCGGTGCATCCGCAAATGCCTGAAGCGAACGCTTGTCCCAAGACAGCTCGATACCCCGCTGCGCGGCATAAGCCTTTGAGGCCGCCACAACCGGCTCGAACCCTCTTGGGTGATCCCAGGTCATTCCCTTCAACTTCATCCACCACGCCCCTTTTGACGCAAACAGCATGGCGCAAGTCGACAGGTTATTGCAAGTATAAAAATTACTTTTGTATTTGAAATAGGTTGTGCTAGGCTCTTGCCCAAGAGTTAGAGAATTGAGTGAGACTCCATGAGCGAGACCGAAAACGGATGCGTTCGAATCGAATTTCGAGAAAACACTGCCGAAATCGTCCTGGACCGCCCTGAGAAACACAACGCGCTGACCCCCGAAATGTACCGGCAATTGGCCGATTGCTGCACCAAGGCTAACGAGGCCAAAGAGGTGCATGTGGTGGTTTTCCGCGGCGCTGGTGAAAAGGCGTTTTGCGCCGGTTCGGATATCAAGGCTTTGGAAGGGTACGAGGATTTCTGGGCCTGGCGTAACCGGTTCGACTATATCCCGCCCATCCTTGCTCTGCGCAAACCTGCCATTGCCGCAGTCAAGGGTTGGGCCTTGGGCGGCGGGCTTGAAATCGCTCTGGCCTGTGATCTGCGCGTGGTTGCGCGTTCAGCGCAGTTTTCGGCCCCCGAAGTACAACTGGGCTGGAACGGAGCAGGCGGCGCAGCCCAACATCTGACCCGAATGTGTGGTTATGGCCAGGCAATGAAGATCCTGCTGACAGGTCAAAGGTTCTCGGCGGAAGAGGCCAACAGGATCGGCATGGTCGAGTATCTGGTGGAGCCCGGAGAAGAACTGACCCAGGCACGCGCGCTTGCGCAGGACATTGCCGCCCACTCAACCGTTGCAACTCAGGCTGTTAAAGCCGCCGTGCGCGGAGCAATGGATTTGACCACGGAACAAGGCTTGCGCAACGAAAATGAATTGATGTCCCTCTGTTTCGCAAAGGCCGAGCAGGCTAGACTCCTCGCCTCAGCCAAAGGGGAAAGCGGATGACAAAATCGGGCAACATCGCAACCACTGCATCAAAGAAAGAAAAATCGATGGTTCCGGCCGTCGAAAAGGCACTGGATGTGCTGGAGCTTCTGGCCGACTCCCCTTCAGGGCTGACGATGAATGAGATCGTGGATGCGCTTGGACGTACGATGGGCGAAATCTACCGTGTCGTGGTCTATCTCGCTGATCGTGGATATCTACGGCAAGACGAGGAAACCAACCGTTATGCGCTGACGCTCCAACTGTTTGAGTTGTCCCACCGCCACGATCCAACGGAACGCCTGATCCAGGCCGCACTGCCAATGCTGGAACGTATTTCCGCGCGCAGCATGCAATCGTGCCATTTGGGTGTGCTGAACCGCGAGAACATTCTTGTTCTGGCTTCGGTCCAAAGTCCGCTGCCTGCAGGCTATGCTGTCAGAACCGGCGCCTTGTTTCCGGTCGAACAGACCAGTTCAGGCCATGTGATCCTGGCCTTTTCGGCAGATGATGTTCAAAAGCGCTATATCGCCCGTTTGCCCACCAAAGCGCAGAAGAAGACGAAAGAGCGCTTGGCGCGTATTCGCATGGACGGGTTCGAGGATACACCAAGCAAGATGGTCAGCGGCGTTCGTAACCTCTGTGTGCCGGTATTCGACAGCCGGGGTGTCACCGCTGCAATCACTTCGGGTTTCATTGCCCAGACCAAGGAAACCGCGTCCGCAGCAGAGACGCTTTCCACAATCCGTGTTACAGCGGCCGAGCTGTCAAAGTCCTTAGGCTTTCAGATAAGCTCCAGCCCCTTCGAGGCGGCTTTGACTGTTTAATTGAAAGGAATACCCATGACCGAAGCGCCGCAGATGCGCCCCCTGGACGGGCTCCGCGTGCTTGATTTTGCGCAGTTTCTGGCAGGTCCCGTCGCCGCGTTGCGCTTGGCCGATCTGGGGGCCGAGGTCATCAAGATCGAAAGACCTCAAGGCGGTGATCTGTGCCGGTCAATGGTGGTGAACGATCAGAAGGTCGGCAATGACAGTCTTGTGTTTCATACCTTCAATCGCGGCAAGAAAAGCGTAACCGCTGATCTGAAACAGTCCACGGATCTGGAAAAGATCCGCGCGCTGATTACTGAATGCGATGTGATGATCCACAATTTCCGCCCAGGCGTGATGGAACGTATCGGTCTGGGCTATGACACCGTCAAGGCACTTAACCCGCGCATGGTCTATGGGGCTGTGTCCGGCTACGGGACCGACGGCCCCTGGGTGGCCAAGCCCGGACAAGACCTTCTGGTGCAATCGCTGTCGGGCATCGCCTGGCTGAACGGCAATGCCCAGGATGGTCCCGTTCCGACCGGCTTTGCCATGCTGGATGTGGCAACCGCTGGCAATCTGGTTCAGGGTATTCTGGCTTGTCTGGTGCGCCGAGGCGCGACCGGCAAAGGCGGGCTTGTGGAGGTGGACTTGTTGTCGGCGGCCATCGACATGACCTTTGAACAATTCACCTGCTTCCTCAACGACGACCAACGCCAGCCGCAACGCCACGCATTCGGCAACGCCAACCCCTATCAGCCTGCTCCTTACGGTATTTATCGCACGTCAGACGGCTATATGGCGTTGGCGATGGCGCCTTTGGCGAAGGTGGCTGATCTGCTTGACGCGCCCGAGTTGTCAGAGTTCGGCCAGGATCAGGCCTTTTCGCGTTTGAATGAGATCAAGGCGGTGATTGCAGGGATCATCGAACAAAAGCCCGCCCAGCATTGGGTCGGCCTGTTGGAACCCGCTGGCATCTGGTGCGCCGAGGTTCTGGACTGGCCCGGCTTTGTCGCCAGTGACGGGTTCAAGGCCCTTGATCCGGTGCAGACCATTCGCACCGCGTCGGGGCAAGAGGCACAGACAACGCGCTGTCCGATCAGGATTGATGGCAAGGCCCTGAAAAACCCCGCAGGTGCGCCCGAATTGGGGGCAGATACACAGGACGTGCTGGGTGCGCTGGAATTTGAAACAAGCTGATCCATGATTGCGCCGCTCAAAGGGATAACGGTTGTCGACTTCAGCCAGTTTCTCGCCGGGCCCTATGCCTCGCTGAAACTGCTCGACATGGGTGCGCGAGTCATCAAGGTTGAAAACCCCGACAAGGGCGATCTGTGCCGACAGATCTACTTGTCGGATACCCGGATCGAAGACGACTCGACCCTGTTTCATTCCATCAACCGTGGGAAAGAAAGCATCGCGCTGGACCTGAAATCGCCCCAAGGGCTTGAGGCGGCCCGGCGACTGATCGGGCGCGCTGACATCGTTATTCAGAATTTCCGCCCCGGTGTCATGGAGCGGTTGGGACTTGGTTATTGCGATGTCCAACAGATCAAGCCCGATATCATCTATGGCTCGGTGTCAGGCTATGGCCCCAGCGGGGAGTGGGCCGATCTACCGGGTCAGGATCTGCTGGCGCAGGCCCGGTCGGGGATCATGTGGCTCAACGGGAATGCCGAACAAGGGCCTGTTCCCGTTGGCCTGCCCATTGCAGATATCAGCGCCGGAGCCAATCTGGCGCAAGGCCTGCTGGGGGCCTTGTTTCATAGGTCGCGTACCGGTGAAGGCGTATTGGTTGAAACCAGCCTTCTCGACTCCCTGCTCGACCTGCAATTTGAGTTTCTCACCACCTATCTGAACAACGGTGAACGGCCGCCGCAACGGTTACAGCAAGGCTCTGCCCATGGCTATCTGGCTGCGCCCTACGGTGTCTATGAAACCGCAGAAGGGCATCTGGCGCTGGCGATGACACCGATTGAAATCTTGGCAAAGCTGATGGATCTGCCCGATCTGTGCGGGGATCAGGACGATCCGAGCCATCTGTTCCGAAGGAAAGAAGAGATTTTCACAGGCTTGCAACGCGCTTTTCGCACCCGCAGCGCAAAAGCATGGGAACAGGATCTTGGTTCGCAGGGCGTCTGGTGCGCGCGGGTTCTGGACTGGCCCGAAACGCTGGAGTCGGACGGTTTCACCGACATGATCCAGCAGGTTGAAACGTCGTCCGGCACGGACCTGCGCATGATGCAATCGCCCGTTCGGTTTGGCGGAACGCGGGTGGCGGATTTGCAAGCGGCACCCCTGCTCAACGAACATGGGGCCGCCCTGCTGAAAGAGATAGGGCTCGGCTGAGATCAGCCGTTTTGGCCACGCAGCGGTTCGGGTGGGGACACGAGCGGACTGTCTATCCCAAGCCGGGCCGCACGCTGAGATTCGAGCGCGGATTTCTGTCGCATCGCCGAATACCGATCAATGGCCACCGCCGCCAACAGTACCGATCCCCGTACGATATCGTAGATATAAGGCGATGCGTTCATCAGGTTCAGGCCGTTGTCGATCAGCACCAGAAAGATGGCTCCGATGACCGAGCCGACCACGGTGCCCGACCCCCCACTCAACTTGGTACCGCCCAGGATGACGGCGGCGATCACCGTGAACTCGATGCCGATGCCGATACCCGATTGCAGCCCACCGACCCGCGCCAGAAGGATCAGCGCCGCAATTCCGGTGACAAGTCCGCTGAACCCATAAACTGCAAGCAGGGTGCGGCTGACGGGCAAATTGGTTTCGCGCGCCGAGCGATCCGAGTTTCCAAGCGCACGGGCATAAACACCCAACCGCGTGCGGTTCAGCGCATAGATCCCGATCACCGCCACGATGAACAGGATGATGATCGGCACCGGCAGGCCCAGGATCCGGCCATTCCCCAGAAAACCCATCTCACGCGGGACGGGGATGTTCTGCGCGCCGGTCAGATGGATCGCCGCACCGCGATAGATCGAATAGGTGGCAAGCGTGGTAATCAAAGGCGAGACGCGAAACTTCACGACCAGCCAGCCATTGAACGTCCCCAGCCCAATCGCACAGGCAATCGCGGCGACAAAAGACAGCAAATAGCTTTCGGTGGTCAGGAACAATTGCGCAAACAGCGCCGAGGTGAAGAACAGGATCGCGCCGACCGAGATATCAATTCCAGCGGTCAGGATGATAAATGTCATGCCGATGGCCATGATTGCGGTGACACTGGATTGAACGAGAATGGCCTGAAAATTCGAAACCGTCAGAAAGACGGGCGAAACCACTGACAGAACCCCTGCCAATGCGATGGTGGCAAGCGCCACGGCCACCCATTTCTGATGCGAAATCAGCTGTTTGATCTGCCCGGTCATGTTCTTGTCTCGTAAGATGTGCTGGCCGCCAATGAGATTATTTTCACCGCGTCATAGTCAGAACGGTCAAACGCGCCAACGATACGCCCGCGCCGCATCACCAGCATGCGGTGCGTGATATGCAACAGCTCGGGCAGGTCAGAGGACACGACAACCACCGTTTTGCCCGCGCGCGCAAGCTCGGCAATCCGGGCGTGAATGTCGAATTTGGCACCGATATCGACACCTTTGGTCGGTTCGTCAAAAATCAGAATTTCGGGAGAGGTCGCAAGCCACCGGCCCAGCAACACCTTCTGCTGGTTCCCCCCCGAAAGATCACCAACCGCGCCGTCAATATGCGGGGCCGAGACATTCATGTCATCCGCAAGCGCCACAGCCTTGGCGGTTTCGCCCGAAAACCCAAAACCCTTCAGCTTGCGCCGCACGAATGACCCCAGAGACGCAGCCGACAGGTTCTCGCGCACCGGACGGTTCAGAAACAACCCCTTTTGGCGTCGATCTTCGGTGATATAGCAAACACCCTTCGCTTTCATCTCGGCCGTGCTGGATTGATCAACCCGCGCACCGTCGATCAGGACCGACCCCATTGATGGGCGCAGCCCAAAAATCGCTTCGGCCACCTCGGTCCGCCCGGCCCCCATCAGGCCCGAAATTCCCAGAATTTCTCCGCGATTGACCGAAAAGCTGACATCGGCAAAATCCGACGAAGTCAGATCGCGCACTTCAAGCATCGGCTGCTGTGTGGGCTCAGCCAGATCGACCTGCGCATCCTTCAGGGTGCGCCCCACCATCATCTCTTCCAGTTTGCGCTGCGAGACGTCGGCCAATTTGCCCTGCCCGACCTGCTGACCATCGCGCAGCACCAGAAAGCTGTCACAGACCCGATAGATCTCTTCCATGAAATGCGAAATGAAGATGATCCCCAATCCGCGTTCTTTCAATTTGACGATGATGGTAAACAGCTTTTCGCGTTCCACCGCTGTCAACGAGGTCGTCGGCTCATCCAGGATCAGTACCTTATCAGCATGGAGCAAAGCCTTGGCAATTTCGACAACCTGCTGCTTGCCCGCGCCCAAGGTTTCGATCAGAGCGCGGGGGTCAATCTCGATCCCCAGAAAGTCCAGCTGCGCCCGCGCGATGTTTTGCGCGCTTTTCCAATCGACTGCGATGGGAGATCCAGGCAGATCGGACACGCAGATGTTTTCCGCAACGCTCAGCGAACCGAACAGGGACAGTTCCTGATGCACCGCCGAGATACCGTGATCGACCGGGTTGATCCGGTCCACCGACTGTTTGTCGACGCGGATCTGCCCATCGCTTGGCCGCAGCAACCCACACAACATGTTTTTGGTGGTCGACTTGCCTGCGCCGTTTTCACCCACCAGCGCCAGGGCCTCACCTGGCATAAGGTCAAAGGTGACACCATCGACAACGGTCTTGCCTGAGAAAGACTTTTTCAGTCCTCGGACCGAAATCACAGGATCACGTGTGAAAGCCTCCATCAGGTTTCCCCCCGCGCGCCAAGACGCATGGCCAGGAAAGTCCCCAAGAAGATCAGGACGCCCTGGATGATCAATTGGTCATAGAAGGGGATCCCCATCAGGTTCAGACCATTGGTCAGAATGGCAAGGATGGCGACCCCAAGCAGCGTCCGCTCGACCGAGCCTTCGCCGCCGTTCATTCCGGTGCCCCCCAGAACCACCGCGCCGATGATTATCAGCAGCAACGTATCGCCCACACCCGGTATGGCATTCCCCAGGTTGGCAATCGAGATAAAGCCCGCCGCGCCAGCCATTGCACCTGCAAACAGATAGACGCTGAATTCGACAAACCGCGTGTTGATGCCGGTGTGGCGCGCGGCCTCTTCGTTTGAACCGACCAGCATCACCTGCCGTCCCCAGACCGTCTGCGACATGGCAAGGGCTGAGCCGACCACCAGCACCAATGCAACCCAAGTGACCGCCGGGATGCCAAACCAGGCCATAAACCCGAAATCAAGCATCCAGAATGGCGTCCCTTTGACCGCGATTCCCTGGCTGAGAACAAAGGCGATACCGCGCGCGATGAGCTGTGTCGCCATGGTTGTGATGAAAGGTGTCAGGCGGAAATACCCGATCAGGACCCCGTTTAGCGCCCCAAAGGCCAAGCCGACGATCAACGCCGTCACCGCACCGGCCAAAACACTGTCGGTCTGCGCCATGACCAAACCGGCAATCACCGCGCTGGCGCTGATCACGGTGGCAATAGACAGGTCAATACCACCTGCCAAGAACACAACCGTCATTCCGATCGCTGCAATCAGCACAACAGCATTGGCGCCCAGCATCGCTTCGATATTGCCGGAGGTCAGGAAATAAGGGGAGAGAAGCGAAAACCCGACCAGCAATACCGCGATGATCTGAATGGCCGGGTAAGATTTGAGAAACTTCACTACGGGTTGCACGCGCTTGATACCTGATGACAGGATTGCGGTGCGCCCCTGAACAGACGCACCGCACCAGATTTGCTATTACTTGGGTGCACCCCAAATCTTGGCCTTATTGGCCTCGGCGTCATCGGCGGTGTAAAGATTTCCACCAACATAGTTGAGCCGGTCAACCTCTTCCCCGGCCAAAATCTTAGACACCAGATCCACCGCCTTGCGGCCAGTGGCCTCGGTTCCCATCACAACAAACGCGTCGGCTGTGCCCGACAATACCGCCTGATAGCCGTCATTCGATCCGTTCACGCCAGTGATGACCACATGCCCATCTTCACCTTTGGGCACCAGCTTGCCCAAGTCGGCGAGCACGGTTTCAACGGCGGGGATATGAGTATCGGTGGCCGCGAAAACAGCCGCGACGTTCGGATTTGCCTGAAACGCGTTTTGCGTCCCCGACAGCGCCCGCGCCGAGTCCCAATCGGTGGGAACTTCGATCAGATTGACGTTCTCTAGGCTCGCAATTCCTTCGCGGAACCCTTTGGAACGGTCAATCCCGTTCTGGTCATTGAGCGCACCAATCAGCTCGACAATCGTGATTTCACCATCGGCACCGGCCAGTGCCTTGGCGGTGTATTCACCGGCCAGACCGCCATCGATCAGCGAGTCCGGACCAACAAAGGATTGAACAACGCGGCTGTCGGGCAAATCGCGGTCATAGGCAACCACCGGGATATTGGCCTTCTTCGCGGCCAGCAAAGCGCGCTCGATCGTGTTCTGATCCACGGCGCAAACGAGAATTGCATCAACACCTTGTGCGATAAGCGATTGAATCTGTGCATTTTGCTGTTGTGCGTCACCATCCGCGACAACCTCGACAATCTCATAGCCACGATCAGCAGCCTCTGCCTTGATACCGTCATTCACCGCGACACGGCTTTCAAACAGCTGATCCACAGACAGGCCAATCGTGATATCGGCCGCAAACAAAGCATTTGCCGCCAACAGGGCGCCCGAGAACGCCGCTGCAAATAATTTCTTCATGTTTCACTCCTCCAAGCAGTTCATGACCGAACGGTTGAAATGAGCGTCCGGCTGCAGCCCAGCCTCCTAACCGGGCATGCGTATTTTCATTTAAGCAAGTTACTTTGATATTTGCAAGTGAGTCGGCAAGCTACTTTTCAAGTTTGGCTCAGCGCCGAATGCAAAATCGTTTCTGCGTGGTTCGCGAAGGTTTTCTCTTGGCAATCAACAAGGTTGACGGGTTTGGAAACCGATTAGAACGGAGCGTTGAAAAACACCGGTGCTGTCAGGCGAGCCCATAGAATTGCTGCGCGGCCCCGCCAAGGATCATGTCTTTTTCAGCATCCGGATACGGTTCAATGGCTTTGTGCACAAAAGCCATCCAAGCGGCATAATCGCTTGCGAGATTAAGCACAGGCCAATCGCTGCCAAACATCACGCGGTCCGGTCCGAAAAGATCCAGAACCACCTCAAGAAAGGGCATCAGATCTTCCGTCCGCCACCCTGGCCCCACCTCTGTCACCATGCCCGACAGCTTGCACCGAACTGACCCGCATGCAGCAAGCTGATGCATCCCGTCAATAAAGGCTGCGTCCGGCAAGCGTGCTGCTCCCATCTGCGGCTTTGCGATATGATCAATCACAATCGGTAAATTCGGATGCTGCTGCGCAAGCCTGGCAATCACGGGCAAATGGCGCGGCTGGATCAATGCGTCGAAACACAGTCCGGTCGACGCCATATGCGCAAGCGCTGGTTGTGCGTCATCTTGCAAAATCCAATCGGTCTGCGCGATCCCCTGCAGCATTGGCCGCAGCCCTTTCAACGCAGGATCCTGGCGCAAACGGTCGATCGTTGCGATAGCATCGGATGCGGTCAGATCGACCCACCCGACAACGCCTGCAACAAAACCGGTCTGTCTCGCAATATCCAGCAGAAATTCGGTCTCGGCGACCGTGTCGGTGGCCTGTACCAGCACTGTCTGATCGACCCCCGACCGGGTCAGCAACGGGCGCAGGTCATCCGGAGTGAAATCTCGGAAAATGGGGGCGACGCTGTCATTGGGCCAGGGGTAATCCCCGCGGGCCAGCGTCCAGAAGTGCTGATGCGAGTCGATGATCATCGCCGCCTCATGCAATGAACCCGGACCCGCGCAATTCATCCCAAAGCGCTGTCGGAAGCTGGGCTTCGAATTGGTCGATATTGCGCTGCAACGAACTGGTTTTGGCGGTCCCGATCAGCGTCGAGACCACATATTCGCTTTGCGCCGGATACTGGATCGCTGCCGACGCCAAAGGCACATCATGGCGCGCACAGATCTCTTGGATCTGTGCCGTGCGCGTCTTTATATGATCGGGGGCTGGGACATAGTTGTACTGCGCGCTTGCAACCGGTCCGGTGGCCAGGATCCCCGAATTGAACACCCCTCCGATCACCAGCTTTGCCCCATGCTGTTCCAGCAAAGGGAAAAGCCTGTCTTTTGCAGTCTGCTCCAGCAAAGTATAGCGACCGGCCAGCAGGATAAGATCAATCGGGATGCGCCCCAGGAGCTCTTCGCAGATTTCGACCGTGTTCACACCAAGGCCCACCGCTGAAACCACACCCTGCTCTTTCAAACTGCGCAGCGCCTTTTCGCCACTGTCCAGCAATTGCGCGCGGTGGAAATCGGTGTCGGTACCCGCGCCCGGATCGCCGATATCGTGAACATAGAGGATATCGATCCGGTTCAGACCCAGCCGTTGAAAGCTGTCCTCAACTGATCGCATGATACCGTCATAAGTGAAATCAAAATGCTGTTTGAACGGCAAAGCGCTATGAAAACCGTTGGTCACTGCGGGCGGATTTGTGTCCGGCGTCAGGATCCGGCCCACTTTGGTCGACAGGATCCAACCTGATTTGTCGCGCAGAAAGTCGCCCAATCGATGCTCGGACGCGCCATTCCCATAATGTGGCGCGGTGTCGAAATACCGTATCCCCGCGTCCCATGCGGTTTGAAGCACGGCCTGTGCATCGTCATACGACACCGCGCGATAAAGCCCACCAAGACTGGCGGTGCCAAAAGAAAGTTGTTGATCAGGGGGTAAAGTCATCTCGGCCTCAGGCAGCGACGTGGCAGCCGGGTTCCGGCCGCGATTGCTCTTTGTAGGTCAGCACAAATTCGCGGTGTCCCAAATCTTCGGATGCGGTGGTTCCACCTGCCGCCAGGGACAGCAGCTTGCGATAGATCTCATCACCGACCTCGTCCAGCGTGGCCTCACCCGACAATATGCGACCGGCATTCACATCCATATCATCGGACATCCGGTCATAGGTTTGTGGATTGGCACAGACCTTGAGCACCGGAGATATCGCCGAGCCAACCACCGAGCCGCGCCCGGTGACGAAAATCACCGCATGTGCGCCGCATGAAATCAGCTCGACGATCTCGGCTGTGTCATTGATATTAGGGAACCCGAATTTAGGTGGCCCGTCGGGCACCACATCCAGAAGGAACAGCCCACCCGATCCGGGTTGTTGCGCCGGGCGTATGATTCCGCTGATCCGGCTGCTGCCCGATTTGGCATAGGCCCCAAGCGATTTTTCCTCGATCGTCGACAGCCCACCTGTGGCATTGCCCTGCGAGAATGACCCATAGCCCATGGCGGAATAATAGCGCGCAGCCTTTTCCACGGTGGCCACCAACTCGGTTTCCAGTTCCGGTGTCGCGGCGCGGGCGGCCATCACATGCTCACACCCGATCAATTCGCCTGTTTCCTCGAAAATGCAAGTCCCGCCCTCGGCCACCAGCCGATCAAAGGCGCGCCCGGCAGCGGGGTTTCCCGTCAAACCAGATGTCGCATCCGAACCGCCGCAGATCGTGCCAATCACGAGCTCCGAAGCGGACATCGGCACCTTTGGAAGCGTATCGAGCGCTGCACGCTGCGCCCGCACCCATTGGGCACCGGCTTCGATCGTGGCGCGGGTGCCACCAACCTCCTGGATTGTCATCAATTCAACGGGCCGGCCCGATGCTGCGATCCGGTTCATCAACTCGGTCTTGCGGAAATTCTCGCAGCCCAGCGACACAAGCAGAACCGCACCGACATTGGGATGGGTACACAGCGCGGTCATCATGTCTTCGCCATAACCGCTGGGGAAACACCCTGAAAACCCGATGACCTGAGCGTCTTGATCGGCGCAACCTTGCACGATCCGAGTGCATACGTGATGCGCACATTCGACGGTGTATGCGACCGGTATCGTATTGCGTATCCCTTTGCGGCCATCGCTGCGCAACCAGCCTGTCATGTCCGTCATCGGTTACTCCATAATTTCGACTGCGGTGTATCGGCTGACCAGGTTGTGAACATGAACATGTTCACCCGCAGCGATATCACCTTGGGCATAGCCAATCGGCAGCCCGTATTTCAGAATGTCCTCGTCGCGCATGATGGCCCGAATGGCCAGCTTGTGCCCCAAGTCCAGATCAACCGGAATCGTGAACTGTCCACCATTGATGCTGATCACCTCGCCCTTGCGCACTGGCGCGGTCAGAACGGCGATATTGTCGTCGGGTGAAAGGTGCAAAAGCCTTGGGTCCGTCTGGGTCATTGCTTGTCCATCGGGTTTGCCAGCGCTTCGGTGTTGTTGCGTACCCAGGTGATCACATGACTCAGATGCCCCCACATCGCGTGCCGCGCTTCTTCAACATCGCGATGTTCTATCGCGTCCAGCACCAGCTGATGTTCCCCGCGTATGCCGCCAAAATCGTGATCCGCCAGCCGCTGACGCCAGATCCGCGCCCGAACCGTTGGCGCAGACACAACCCGCAACAGCGCAGCCTGAACCGGGTTGCCACCGATCTCGGCGATCTTGTCGTGAAAGGCCCCATCCAGCGCCATCAACGTCGACGGGTCATTTTCGGTCAGAACCTTGTCGTGCAGCGCCTTAAGCTCATCCAGTTGCGCAGGTGTTCGGCGGACGGCAGCCTCTTGAGTGGTCGCCATCTCTAACGTGCGGCGCAATTCCAGAAACCAGACAACGGATTGCGCGTCCGAGACATCAATTGCGAACCGCAGCACGTCCATCATCATAGCCGGGTCGAGATCCGATACATAGGTGCCGTCGCCCTGGCGCGCCTCAAGAATGCGCATGGTCTGCATCGCACGCACCGCTTCACGCAGCGAGTTGCGCGAGACCCCTAGCTGGGTCGCCAATTCGGCCTCATTCGGCAGCTTGTCTCCGGGCCGAACCGCCCCGGTCTGGATAAGCTCTTTTACCAGATTTATCGCCTGATCAACCTTAGGACTGCTCACCCGCGCCTCTCTGTTCGAAACATCCCATCTTTCGACAGGTCTAAGTCCAATTTCAAGAATCTTCAAGCGCAAACTTGGCAAACATCCCATGTCTATGCATCACATCAGGGGGGAGCTTGCCGATTTTCCAAAAATGCCAGGCATTTTTCGTATTGGCACACCACACACATGGGAGGATTAACCTTGAAACTTAAAAATCTACTCAGCAGCGCCGTACTTGCGACCGGCCTCGCCGGTGCGGCAATGGCCGATGACGGCGCACCAATTGGTGTCAACATCCCGCTTTTGACCTCGCCTTTCTGGCAGGCCTATCAAGCGTATCTGCCGCAATATGCCGAAGAGCTGGGGCTGAACATGCTCGAACCGGTGAACTCGGATTACGACAGCGCTAAGCAGATGACCGATATGGCCAACCTGCTGACACTTGGAGCGAAAGCGATCGTGACAACGCCGATTGAAAGTGGTGCGGTTCGCCCGGCATTGCAGCGCGCAGCGCAAGCCAATGTTCCCGTGATCGGTGTCGATGTCGCTCCGCAAGCTGGCCCAATCGCCATCGTCGTTCGCGCTGACAACCGCGCTTATGGCACCAAGGCCTGCGAATATATCGGTGCCAATGTCGACGCCGGACCAGTTGTTCAGATCATGGGCGCGCTGGCCTCGGTCAATGGCCGTGACCGCGCCGAAGCGTTCCGCGAATGCATGAACGAGAACTATCCTGATATCGAAGTGCTCGAGATCCCCGCAGAATGGATGGCTGATATCGCTGCATCCAGCCTGGATGCCCTTCTGGTGTCGAACCCCGACATCTCGGGTATCTACATGCACGCAGGTGGAGCGTTCCTGACCGCTACTCTGCAAACGCTCGAGCGCAAGGGCCTGCTGGTGCCGCGCGGTGAAGAAGGCCATATCGTGATCGTGTCAAATGATGGTATTCCGCAGGAATATGAAGCGATCCGCGAAGGCAAGATCGACGCAACCGTGTCACAGCCAGCCGACCTTTACGCCTATTACGGCCTGCTCTACGCAAAAATGGCGCTTGATGGGCATGTATTCGAGGCAGGCCCGACAGATCACGGCAGCACGATTGTCGAAGTGGCCCCCGGCGTTCTGGAAGATCAGTTGCCTGCACCGCTTGTGACCATCGAAAATGTCGATGATCCTGAACTCTGGGGCAATGCGATCAAGTAAATCTTATCAAGGATTTCGAGATGTCCCAGATCTCAGAGGTTGGTTTCGACGCAGCAACCAAGGCAACGCCCGGCATGACGCCGGGCGCTGTCACCCCGGTTGTCGAAGCCAGCGATATCAGTAAACGCTTTGGATCCACTGTTGCCTTGCGGGATGCCAAAATCTGCATCCACCCCGGCCGAACTCACGCGCTTGTTGGACGAAACGGGGCTGGCAAAAGCACTTTGGTTTCCATTCTGACCGGCTTGCGGGAACCCGATACCGGTTGGGTCAAATTCAACGGCCAAGACGCGCCGCCCCCCGGCAACCCGAAGGAGTGGCAAAAACACGTCGCTTGCGTCTATCAACACTCGACCATCATCCCAGACCTGTCAGTCACCGAGAACCTGTTCATCAACAGGCAGATGCGTCGGTTTGGCTTGATCGACTGGTGCATGATGCGCCGCGAAGCACGTGCTTTGCTGGATCGTTGGGGCGTGGATGTCGGTGTTGACACAAGAGCCGGTGATTTGGGTGTCGAAGAGCGGCAGCTTGTGGAAATCGCGCCTTCCCTGTCGCGCGGGGCCCGTTTTGTCATTCTCGATGAGCCGACAGCGCAGCTGAATGGCAAGGAAATCACCCGGCTGTTCAAGCGCATTGAAGAGCTGAAACAAAAGGGCATTACCTTCCTGTTCATCTCGCACCATTTGCAGGAGGTCTATGAGATCTGCGAAGACGTGACCGTCTTTCGCGATGCCACCCATATTGTCACATCAGATGTTGCGGACCTGCCCAAAGACGCGCTGATCGAGGCGATGACCGGCTCATCCAGCGGCCATGCGCTGACCGATGCCGCATCGCGTCAGCGGCGCGACGACGGAGCTGTTGTGGCGCGGTACAACAATCTGGGGTCGGACACATTCCACGACATCAGCTTTGACGTCCGCGCCTATGAGATTGTCGGACCGACCGGCATCTCAAGCTCGGGTCGCACTGAACTGGCCGAGGCAGTCGTTGGCCTGGCGCCGTTTTCCAAGGGAACACTTGAAGTTGGTGGCAAGCCGATGACGTCCGGCGATGTCCCGCGCGGGCTTGCGTTGCAAGTAGGGTGTGTCCCCAAAAGCCGCCACAAAGAGGGATTGGTGCTGGGTCAAACCATCGAGGAAAACGTGTCGATGCCCATCTTCAACGAACTGGGCAAACTTGGTTTCATCAACCCGTCGCGCAAGTCCCAAAAGGCCAAAGACGCGATCCAGGATCTGGATATTCATGCCAAGGGGCCACAGCATATCGTGGGCGAACTGTCCGGTGGAAACCAGCAAAAAGTCGTGTTTGGGCGGGCGTTGTCGAACGATCCGAACCTGCTGGTTCTGATTGATCCAACTGCGGGCGTCGACGTGAAATCGAAAACAGCGCTGTTGGACAAGGCCGAGGAATTGCGCCAGCGCGGCAAAGGCATTCTGCTGTCCAGCTCAGAGCTTGAGGATCTGCGGATCTGTGACCGTGTCCACGTTCTGTACCACGGGAAAATTGTAGCGACATTCGAGGCCGGCTGGAGCGAAGCCGAGATGGTCGCAAATATTGAAGGTCTTAACCAATGACGGACATAACCGAGATGCAGCAGCCACCCGCTGCCGACAAACACCGCGGAGGCAACGCGATCCTGGGCCTGCTACGCGAACTTGCTTTGGTGCCCCCGATCATCGCGCTGATCGTGATAGGCGCTTATGTTGACGGAAACTTCCTTACGCTTGCCAACCTTGCAACGATCCTGGGCGCATCCGCGGCGTTGTCCTTGTTGGTTCTGGGTGAAAGCCTGATCATCATAACCGGCAAATTCGACCTGACACTCGAAAGCAATGTGGGCATTACCCCTGCGCTTGGTGCGATGCTGGTGATCCCTGCGGCTTCGGCCGGGTTTGGCACCGAAGGGCCCGTGGCGTTGGCGCTTAGCTGCACCTTGTTGGCCGGGGCCATCATCGGGATCCTGAACGGGTTCATGATCGTCAAACTCAAACTGAACGCTTTTAACGTCACTCTGGCGATGCTGATTGTCCTGCGGGGGCTACATGTGGGCGTCACCGAAGGCCAGACCCTGTGGGATATGCCCAGCAGCTTTTTCTGGTTGGCCACAAAGACCTTTCTATGGATGCCCATATCTGTCTGGCTGGCTTTGATTGTCTTTATCTGCGCCGGCGTGTTCATGCGCTATCACCGGACAGGTCGGGCCATCTACGCAATCGGCGGCAACGCCGAAGCAGCGCGCGGCGGGCATCCGCGTCGAACGGATCACAATGGGCGTGTTCATCTTCGCCGGGATACTGGCAGCAGTGGCGGGCATCATCCTTACCGGCTATGTCGGCGCGATCAGCGCAAGCCAGGGCCAAGGTATGATCTTTACCGTCTTTGCCGCTGCGGTCATCGGGGGCATCTCTCTGGACGGTGGTAAAGGGTCTATGATTGGCGCTCTGACCGGTGTTCTTCTGCTGGGCATCGTGCAGAACATTCTGACGCTGGCGCAGGTACCGTCATTTTGGATCCAGGCCATCTATGGTCTGATTATTCTTGGGTCTTTGATGATCGCCCGCATTACCAACCCGAACTCGCAATGACGGACCGTTTGATGAAGGCACTGCGCATAGAAGCCGTGGGGAAATCCGTCTTGTGTGATATCCCCGCACAAACCCCCGGACCGGGCGAAGTGCGCGTGAAAGTGCACTATGTCGGGCTGTGCGGCAGTGATTTGAATACGTTTCGCGGCAAAAACCCGCTGGTTGCTTTCCCCCGGGTCCCCGGGCACGAGGTGGCCGGCACGATTGTCGAGATCGGAGCAGGCGCGCCCGAAAACCTAGAATTGGGACAATCCGTGATCCTCTGGCCCTATTCGGCCTGCGGTGAGTGCACCTCCTGTAAGGCGGGTCGCAGCTATGCCTGCCGTTTCAACCAGACCATGGGTGTGCAACGCGACGGCGCGTTACGCGAAGAGATCGTTGTTCCTGCCGTTTCAGTGATCCCGAACACCTCACTCCCGCCGCGCCGACTCGCGCTGGTCGAGCCGCTTTCGGTCGGCTTTCATGCAGCCAGACGCGGGTCGGCAGGCGCGGGAGACACGGTTCTGGTCCTTGGCTGCGGCATGATCGGAATCGGAGCGATCATGGCTGCAGCGCGCGCTGGCGCGAAGGTCATCGCGGTTGACCCGATAGCCGCCAAAGAACAGGTGGCGCGCGCAAGTGGCGCCGCGCAGTTTCTGACCTTGACCGGCCCGGAACTGGCGCAAGAGATCGAGCGGCTGACCCAAGGTGCCGGTGTCGATCTGGCCATCGAGGCAGTCGGCATCCCCGAGACCTTTGTCGCTGCCGTAGATCTGGCCGCCTATTGCGGTCGGGTGGTGTATGTCGGGTATTCCAAGGCGCCTGTCACCTACGAAACCAAACAGTTCAACCTGAAAGAACTCGACATCTTCGGCTCGCGCAATGCCAGTCGCGCGGATTTCGATGATGTGGTGGCCGCGCTCGAAGAGCTTGGATCAGACGCCGATCTGCTGATCACGCGCGAGATTGCGCTGGCCGATGCAAGCGGTGCCCTGCCCTATTGGGATCAGCACCCACAAGAGGTTTTGAAACTGGTAGTGGCACTATGACAACTGATCTGAACAAGATTTACGGGCTGAGCGGAAAACAGGCGCTGGTCACCGGCGGGGGCAGCGGATTGGGACTGGCCATTGCGCAATGTCTGTCCCGCGCGGGTGCACGGGTGATCATCGCGGGGCGGCGCACCGATGTCCTGCGCAAGGCGTGCGATGATATCGGGGGCAATACGGCTTGGCATCAGTTGGATCTGTCGGATGTCGACAGCGTCGCTGCGCAAGCACAAGCCATCCGAGACACCCACGGCCCGATCGACATATTGGTCAATAACGCTGGCAATACGGTGAAAAAACCATTCCTCGACAGCGGCATCGCCGAATTTGACAGCGTGTTCGACGTGCATGTACGCGGTGCACTGGAACTGACGCGTGCGCTTGTTCCAGATCAGATCGAGGCGGGTGCGGGTGCCGTATTGTTCACCTCATCAATGACTGCCTTCATCGGCCAGCCCAGCGTTCTGGGCTATACTACAGCCAAAACCGCCCTGACCGGAGTGGTGCGTGGCCTGTCGGCCGAGCTTTCTAGCCAGGGGGTTCGCGTGAATGCAGTCGCTCCGGGCTGGATCGATACCGATCTGTACCGCAAAGCCACCGCCGGGGACCTACCGCGACAGCAAAAGATCCTGTCGCGCATCCCCATGGAACGGCTCGGCGCCCCTGAAGATATCGGTTGGACCTGCGCGTTTCTCGCCTCGCCCGCCGCCAAATACATCACCGGCCAGGTCGTCCTTGTGGATGGCGGTGCCGCTACAGGATTTTGAGAGATCAACCATGACCGACACCCAGATGTTCACCCAGATCAAAGAGCAGCTTTTTACCGCTGTGGTTGGCGACGTTCTCGACGTCGTGGGCCATAGCAATCAGTTCCTGCCGCAGTCGATCAAACCGCTTGTCCCTGGGACCAAACTTGTGGGACGCGCCATGCCGGTGCTCGAGGCCGATTATCCCGATGGGGCGGGCCATGGACCGATGGCCGACAAACCCTTTGGCATCATGTTCGAAGCACTGGACAGTCTGCGGGAAAACGAAATCTATCTGGCCAGCGGGTCCTCTTTTGACTACGCGCTTTGGGGCGGGCTGATGTCCACGCGGGCGCAGCATCTCAAGGCTGCAGGCGCCATTCTGGACGGCTTTGTGCGTGACACTGATGAAATTCGCCGCCTCGGGTTTCCGGTGTTTTCGAGGGGCAGCTTTGCCCAGGACCAGGGCGTACGCGGCAAGGTTCTGGACTATCGCGTCAAGATGCAGATCGGTGCAACCGTGGTGGCCCCTGGCGATTTGATCTTTGCAGATGACGAAGGCGTTCTGGTCATTCCTGCCGAAGTGGAACAGGAAGCGGTCGAAAAGGCGCTGGACAAGGTGGCGACCGAAAACAAGGTGGCCATTGCCATCAAAGAGGGCATGAGCACTGTTGAAGCCTTTGAGAAATTCGGCGTGATGTAACTCACGCGCCCAAAGCGGTGGTACACCGCCGAGACCAAATCTCTGACCCTACCGACCGAAACCGTTTGTCCGCAGAATCTGATGACAAGCAGCGTTGCCGAAGAACGTGCCCCCTTTGCGAAGGAAGTTACAAAGGGGGCACGCCCGAGGCCGGGGAAAACCCCGGCCGGGGAGGAGGATCAGGCTCCGACCTGTGTGCGCATGTCGTCTTTGCTGATGCCTGCGACGGCGACGGGTTTTT
>NZ_WQAG01000036.1:0-1226 GCF_013031565.1 Ruegeria sp. HKCCD7255
TGCCGATTCAACTGATCGCCGCAACACACTCTTGGAACTTCTCTGCGGGTGAGAAGTAATTCAAGGTCTTTCTGGGTCTTTCGTTGAGTTCGCGGGCGACGGTATCGAGATGCTCTTGGGTGTGCACGGAGAGGTCCGTGCCTTTCGGGAAGTACTGGCGTAGGAGACGGTTGGTGTTCTCGTTGGTGCCGCGTTGCCACGGGCTGTGGTGATCGCAGAAGTAGATGTCGAGATCGGTCGCCAAGGTCAGGCTCTTGTGATCGGCCAGTTCCTTGCCTCGGTCCCATGTCAGCGTCTGGCGAAGTTCTCTGGGCAAATGCTGGACCTGTGCGGTAAGTGCAGCCACGACAGTCTGCGTTTCTTTCCCGCCTACCTTGGCAAGCATGACATAGCGGGTGCGCCGTTCCACCAACGTCGCGATGAAGCTGTTCTTTGAACCCGCTATGAGATCGCCTTCCCAGTGGCCAGGGATGGCGCGGTCCTCGACGGCGGCCGGACGTTCCCGGATCGAGATTGCATCCTTGATTTGACCAAGCCCATCGCGCTTCAGGCTCGCATGACGGGATCGACGGATGGCACGTGTTGCGCGCAGATGGGCCAGCAGCTCTTTCTTCAACACACCGCGGGCCTGGATAAACAAGCTTCTATAGATCGTCTCGTGGGACACGCGCGCGCCTTCGTCGTTGGGATGCTCGCGCTTCAACCAACCTGCAATTTGCTGAGGTGACCACTTGCGCACGAGTTTCTCTGCTATTGTCTGACAGAGCTGCGGCTGCCCCGCCAGCTTGCAAGGCTTTGGCCGCTTGGCCCGATCCCAGGCCGCCAGGTCTGCGCTGGCCGCGCGATAGACGCGTCGACCGCCATTGCGACGCACCTCCCGGCTGATTGTTGAAGGCGCTCGACGAAGCTGACGCGCAATGGAACGAAACGACAGCTTGGCTTTCAGGCCCCGAGAGATCTCTTCGCGTTCCGCCAGCGTCATTGCCAATCGCGAGCGCCGCCTCTCAGGTGGGCGGATACCACCTGTCCGTGCCAGTAGCGGATAGATTGACGATGAGTTCCGATCGAACAACCGACCGATCGAGCTCATCGACTCTCCGCGTTGCCAGCGATCCCAGATTTCCGCCTTTTGTTGGTCCGTAAAATAAATCCGACGTCGATAAGCCATTCCAACACTCCATCTTTGCTCTCAAAGTGAAGTGTTGCGGCGATCCATTGAGACCGCC
>NZ_WQAG01000037.1:0-1217 GCF_013031565.1 Ruegeria sp. HKCCD7255
TGATCCTCCCCCACTGAAGTGGTCCTCCGCTATGTTTAGGAAGACGGAGGAAGACCATGGCCAACAAGCGTCCAAAGCCCGAAGAAATTGTCACGAAGTTACGGCAGGTTGAGGTTCTGACGGGGCAAGGTATGCCGCGTCTGGATGCGATCCGGCAGATCGGTGTGACTGAGCAAACCTATTATCGCTGGAAGAAAAAGTACGGCGGAATGGGTGCAGACCAATTGAAGGAACTGAAGCGGCTGCAGAAAGAGAACGAACGGCTGCGCAAGGCCGTTTCTGATCTGACGCTGGATAAGCTGATCTTGGCGGAAGCTGCAAAGGGAAACTTCTGAGCCCCGCTCGTCGTCGTGCCTGCATTGATCGTATTCATGCTGAGTTGAACGTCTCGGAACGCCGCGCATGTCGCGTTTTGAGGCAACACCGTTCCACGCAGCGGAAAGTGCCAACTGGTCGCCCAGATGAAGAGCGATTGGTGGCCGACATGATCGAGCTGACCCGGCAATATGGTCGATACGGCTATCGTCGGATCGCTGCGCTGCTACGAGATGCTGGCTGGCATGTTAACGACAAGCGCGTCGAGAGACTGTGGCGGCGAGAGGGGTTGAAAGTGCCAATGAAACAACCAAAGAAGAGGCGGCTCTGGCTGAATGACGGGTCGTGTGTTCGGTTGCGGCCTGAACGCCGCGATCATGTCTGGTCTTACGACTTCGTGCATTGCCGAACGGATGACGGAAGAGCGTTCCGCACGCTGAACATCATCGATGAATACAGCCGAGAATGCCTGGCGATCCGTGTCGATAGAAAGCTTAACTCAGGCGACGTGATCGATGCTCTGAGCGACCTGTTCATCCTGCGCGGTGTCCCGTCGTTCATTCGTTCCGATAATGGCCCGGAGTTCATCACTCAGGCCGTGCAAGATTGGATCAAGGATGTTGGCGCAAAAACGGCCTACATCGAACCGGGCAGCCCCTGGGAAAACGGATACTGTGAAAGCTTCAATGCCCGCTTCAGGGACGAGTTCCTCAATGGCGAGATCTTCTACAGCCTTCGCGAAGCACAAATCCCGATCGAAAAATGGAGGAAACACTACAACACCAAACGACCACACAGCGCATTGAGCTACCGCCCACCGGCCCCCGAAACCATCGTTCAGATGGACCAAAGGCCAATCATGCACTAACAATCAAACTGGACCACTTAGGTGGGGCTGATCA
>NZ_WQAG01000038.1:0-1212 GCF_013031565.1 Ruegeria sp. HKCCD7255
ATTGGGAGGTTGGCATGGCAGAGCTACGCGAAATTGGTAAGACAGGTATACGGGTCCCTCGCATCGGGTTTGGATCGACGGGGTTGGGAAGTATCCCGGAAATCTATGGGTATGAAGTTGAGGAAGACCGCGCGATTGATACAATTCGGGCAATTCTTTCGCAGCCAAATGCGTTCCTGGACACATCCCGTTGCTATGCCATGGGACGAAGTGAAGAGCGCATAGGAAAAGTCATTCGTGAGCTTGGTGGTTGGCCAGACGGTCAGGTGCTTTCCACCAAAATCGACCGGGACATGGAAACCGGTGCTTTTGATGCTTCTCAAGCGCGTAGATCAGTCGAGGAAAGTCTCGCGGCCCTAAGCGTCGACAGCGTTGATATACTCCACGTCCACGATGTCGAATATGCAAATGACCTATCTGAGGTCAAAGGACGAGGTGGCGCGATTGAAGAGTTGTTCCGTATCAAGGAGGAAGGTCTTGCAAAGGCGGTCGGAATCGCGGCGGGACGTATCGACTTAATGATGCCAATTTTGGAGGGTTGGGATTTTGACGTGGTCCTGACACACAACAGACATACGCTAGTGAACGATAACGCAGCACCTCTGATAGAACTCGCGAAATCACGAGGCGTTTCAATATTGAACGCAGCACCTTATTCCGGAGGTGCACTTGCCCGAGGCAGCGCGATCCATCGCTTTTATGTGTATCGACCCGCAGATGATGAAGTACTTGCGCCAATACGTGCTGTTGAAGAGGTATGCGGGCACTACGATGTCCCAGTCGGAGCGGCTGCGTTGCAATACTCTTTGAAAAACGACGACATTACTTCAACGGTTTGCGGGGTGACATGGCCTCAGCATGTTCAACAGGCGATGGAATGGGCAGAGTGGTCTATCCCTGAACGCCTTTGGGAAGAACTCGCTGAGCTCGATAAAACTTCAAGCGATCCAGAAGCTTAGAGTCAATTTTCGGATAGGATACTGTTCTGCCAATTGACTGCTTTGGGCTTAGAGCTATCGGCCGACGTGGTCAGCCTAAATAACCTGTTTTTGGACCCGAGAACACTGCTTTCGACCTGCTCAAGCTTGTCAAACCTCACGAGTTTCATTTGCCGAAGCAGGATAGCGACGCAAACCCGTCGTATTTCTATCAGATTGAGCATTGAAAATCGATCAAAGCAGCGCTGACATTTGGGATTTGGATGCACTGGTC
>NZ_WQAG01000009.1:0-169766 GCF_013031565.1 Ruegeria sp. HKCCD7255
TTCTCACCCGCAGAGAAGTTCCAAGAGTGTGTTGCGGCGATCAGTTGAATCGGCACCGCAAAGCAGACCTTTGCTCTCCAATCTGAACAAGTGGTTTTCTGGTAGATTTAATATGTTAGCAAAATCAAATGTTATGAGGAAGAGAATCCAATAGGTTCAATTCGCCACCATCGCCGGATTTGAGCATGTTACAATCTTGCCCCCTACCGGAATCTACCTTTATTGCCAGGCTTTGATCCGTGGCTGCGGCCGGTGGCAAAACCGAAGGATCGAGTTCACCTTAACTGACGTCTAAGCACGGCGGTAAGCCAGGTCAAAAATAGTAGTGCCGGTAATAGTACCCCTCAGGCGGCAGCTCGTCGAAATAGCCAGAAGCGCTCAGGTCGCGAGCCACCTTGAGGTTTTCTTTTAGTCTCTTGCGCCTTTTCTCAGCTTTCAGTGCCTGCTGTGCTTTGCGTTCTTCGGCAGGCCCGACAAGCCAGCTGAAGAAATGTCCCGGGGTTCGGTGTTCGGTAAAAGCCATCTCAGACTCCTCTCGTATTCAGACCTTGTTCAGGAAAGAACATGAGAGCTTTCGATGAGGTCTTCCCCACCAAAAGGTTAAAGTTTCTTCAGCGAGTTCCAGAGACGCAATCGCGGCTATCAGTTGATCGGTACAAACTCGATCCGGCGGTTGCGGCGTTTGCCTTCAACCGTGTCATTCGAGACAACCGGGCGGCTCTCGCCATAGCCGACGGTTACAAGGCGTTCCGGTGCGATACCTTGATTGACCAGATAAGTATTGACCGCTTGTGCCCGACGTTCGCTGAGCGCGCGATTGGCGGCGTCCGAACCATCGCTGTCTGTGTGGCCCCCGATTTCGATCGTCAGATCTGGGCATCGGCTTACGATATCATGAAGATTGGTCAACAGCGGGATCGAAGCATCCGACAACCGCGCACTGCCTGAGTTGAAATAGATATTGCCGGTGCGCGACAGGATCTCCATCCGACCTTCGCAAGCTTCGCGATCCAGATCTCCTTTGGTCTCAAGCGCGGCAGCTCCGGGTGTGGCCGAAACCAGCTCTAGCTGCGGTGGGGTACCGGGTTGGGCTCGGTCGAAGACAAACCCGAAGCTGATGAACCCAAAGGGCAGAATGTCGACGCCTGCCGCCTCTTCGAGCTTGGCACGGCCTTCTTCAAGGTTGAAATCCGTCAAGGCGATCGCGATCGGGGTGGTGTTGGCCACTGCGACCCGGTCATTGTCGACCAATGTGATCGCAACCTGTGCGGTGCTTTCCTTGGTCACACCGTGCAACGAAAGCTGATACGGCAAGTCGATGATCTTGTGCCGCGTCTGATGCAGATCGATCAGCTTTTCCGGGGGCAGCTGTGCCGTGATCACGGCCTCGGGGAAATTGAAGGTTTCAAAGAACAAGAACCGCATACGCACATTGCGCAGGTCAATCTTGGTGTCCACGCTATCCATCTGCACACGGATCTCTGCTGCGCCCTTTGGGCTGATCACACCAGATAGGGTTGCAAAACCGCTATTTTCGGCAATCGAGTTCTTTTTGACCGACAAAAACTGCAGTTCGGAAGACCCAGCATCCAGTTCCCATCCATATTCAAAAGGATCAATGCTCTGTGCCCATGTGGAATTGGCCGCAAAAATCGTCAAAATGGTAAAAACTAATCGCACCAAGCCTGAATGTGACATGTGTGAACTATTTCCTATCTTTTTTGCCCCCAAATTGAATAAGACAGGAACGAGCCACAACAAAGCCAAAAAAGCTGGCTAGTCAGATCCGACTCAGCTTGGTGCGCCCATGTCACGGGCTGAATGGAAAAAGGGATTCAAGGGACCGAACGTGCGTCACGTAGTCAAAATTTTGGTTTCGCTGGTAAGCCTTTGCTGGGCCCTGCAGGCTTGGGCCGAACCGCGCATCGCGTTGGTTATCGGCAATTCGGCATATGGATCTGTTTCGGCCCTGGACAATCCTGTGAATGACGCTGCGCTGATCGCCGAGAAACTGACCGACTTAGGATTCGAGGTTCGACATCTGTCCGACAGCCACCAAGTGGATATGAAACGCGCCATCGCACAATTCGGGCGCGATCTGCGCAATGGTGGAGAAGACGCCGTCGGGCTGTTCTATTATGCTGGGCATGGCGTGCAATCTTTCGGCTCGAACTATCTTCTGCCGATCGACGTGTCTCTGAACGACCCGGCCGACCTTGATCTGATGGCGGTCGAAGCGCGCTCGGTTCTGCATCAGATGGCTTCGGCAAAAAACAAGACAAATATTGTGATTCTCGACGCCTGCCGGAACAATCCGTTCGAAGATCTTGTGGACATGGACGACAACGGCCTGGCCGAAATGAAGGCTCCAACCGGCACATTCCTGGCCTACGCAACCGACCCAGGCGGGGTGGCGCTGGACGGGGAAACCGGAAACAGCCCATTTACCCTAAGCCTTGCCAAACACATCGATACGCCCGGTATGGCGATCGAACAGTTGTTTAAGAAGGTCCGAGTGGATGTTTTGGAAGAAACCCGTGGCCTGCAGACACCTTGGGATACTTCATCGCTGACCTTGGACTTTACCTTCTCGACCGAAACACAAACGCAAATCACACAGCACGAAAGTGAAGAGGATCTGTGGCAAGCAGCCAATAGCTCTCGCGATCCCGTACAGATCATGCTGTTTATGAGAGCCTATCCCAACAGCGTTCACTCAACTGAGGCGGCGGACCTACTGCAATCTGTCATGGCCGAGTCTTTCGGCACACCAATTAGACCCGCTGCGACCGATTCAGAACCAGAACAACTTAAGGCAGAGGCAACTGAAACAGATCGACTGATGTATGAGTTGGCGCTCACCGACGACACGATTCATTCATACGAGGTTTATCTTCACAGCTTCCCGGACGGTGTTTTCGCCGATGATGCCGTCGAACGCATGGCAGCGCTAAGACTGGGTGAAGAAACGGTAACGCGCAAAGCCGAGCCCAATGTCGAGGCGCCTGACGCAGAAAACAAAGGGGCGATTTCTGCCGACATCGTTCTAACGCTTGACTCCCCACTGACATTTGGAAACTCCTATGTGCTTGGGCAATCGATCAATCAATTGGTGGCGGGCTCGCCTCAATTCCCTCCGATCGACGGGCTCCCCGAGGAGCTGTGGAAAGATCAAAGCTGCTCCAATTGCCATCAGTGGACCGCTGAAGCCTTATGCGATCAGGCGCAAACCTATGTCGAACGCCCGGCGGCAGGAAATGTCGCAAAACAACACCCCTATGGTGGCGGTCTGAAAGTCAATTTGCGTCGCTGGGCATTGGATGGATGCCAAGGGTAGCTTAAGGTAGCATTGTCCAGTTTCAGACTAGCTGAATGCGACATTGCAACCGCCAACCTGCTGGACAGACAAGGGACACGGATTTACCTTGGCGCGACACCAACAAAAGGATCGTGCCCATGTCCAAGACGCTTACCCTTGCCGCGACAAGCCTTGCACTTTTGTCTACTGCCGCCTTTGCAGATGGGCATTGTGCTGCGGGCAAAACGCTGACCGACGGCAAATTCACCATCGCGACCGGTAATCCGGCCTATTACCCTTGGGTTCTGGATGACGCACCGGAAAGCGGGCAAGGGTTTGAAGCTGCTGTGGCCTATGCTGTGGCCGAAGAAATGGGCTTCGCCGCCGAAGATGTGGTCTGGGTGCGGTCTTCGTTTGATGAGGCGATCCAGCCCGGCGCAAAAGAGTTTGATGTGAACATGCAGCAATACTCGATCACGCCGGAACGGGATCAAGTGGTCGATTTCTCGGCACCCTACTACACCGCGCCGATGGCTGTGCTGGTAGGCCCCAACGCCACTGAAACCGAACCAAGCCTTGAAGCTCTGAAAGGGCTGCAATGGGGGGCTGTGGGCACAACGACAGCGGTGCCGAAACTGGCAAGTGTGATCCAACCAAACAGCGATCCACTGCTCTATGGCGACAATGCGGATGTGAACGCGGCCATCTCGGCCAATCAGATTGACGCGGCCCTGTTCGACCTGCCGACCGCTCTGTTCCTGAGCGCGGTGATGATCGAGGGGTCGAAAGTGATCGGTCAGTTCCCCGCCGATGCCAGCGACAATCCCGATCAGTTCGGCATGTTGATGGAGGATGGCAACCCGCTCAAGGCTTGCGTGGATGAGGCCATCGCGGCCCTGGCCAGCAGCGGCAAGCTTGCAGAGATTGAGGCAAAATGGCTTCAGGACACCACCGGTGTTCCGCTGATCAAGTAACATGACCAAATCACAGGCGGCGGGGCAGACCCGCCGCGAACGCTATGAGGCGCAGCAGCGGCGCAGGTCTTTGATCATCGCCGCGACCAGCACTGTTGTTGTTTTGGCTGCGCTGGTCCTTCTGGTGCCGCTCGCTCCTGGTTGGCAGAAGGTGCAGCTGAGCTTTTTCAACGGTGAGGTTTTGCTGAAGACCTTTCCCAAACTGCTCGAGGCGTTTCGGATCAACGTGATGATCTTTGCCTGGTCTGCTCCGGCCATTGCCGTTTTGGGCCTGCTTATTGCCTTGGCGCGTGATGCGAAATCTCCGGCGCTGTTTCCGCTGCGCATATTCGGTGCTGCGTTCACAGATATCTTTCGCGGCGTACCGGTTATTCTGACCGTTTATCTGATCGGTTTCGGCATTCCGGGGCTGGGCCTGCCGCGCCCGTGGAACTCACCCTATATCTGGGGCTCGCTGGCGCTGATCCTGACCTATTCCGCCTATGTGGCCGAGATTTTCCGGTCGGGCATCGACAGCGTACATCACAGCCAACGCGCGGCGGCGCTGTCTTTGGGTTTGTCCGAACGGCAGGTGATGCGCGATGTGGTGCTGCCTCAGGCGGTGCGCAATGTGGTGCCATCGCAGATGAACATGCTGATCGCGCTGCAAAAAGACGTCTCGCTGCTCAGTTTTATCGGCCCGGTTGAGATCTTTCGCCAGGCCGGTGTTTTTAAGTCGCTTCTGGCGAATTTCACTCCTTATGTTGGGGCGGCGATCATCTTTTTGATCGTGACCATTCCGGCCACGCGCTATGCCGATCACCTGATGGCACGCCAGATGCGAGAGAGACGGTAATGGCAAAACTGGAACTGCGCGGCGTCGTCAAACGGTTTGGCGACAGAACCGTGTGCGACGGTATCGATCTGGATGTTGAAGAAGGGCAGATGGTCTGCCTGATCGGCGCCTCAGGCGCGGGCAAATCCACGCTTCTGCGCTGCATCAACCTGCTTGAGCCCATCGAAGACGGTGAGATTTTCTTTGACGGAGAAGATATTGCCGTCCCCGGGTTGGATCCGCAATCGGTGCGGGCGCGGATCGGAATCGTGTTTCAAAGCTTCAACCTCTTTCCGCATATGACAGCCATTGAAAACGTGATGCTTGCCCCGCGTCGCGTGCGCGGCAAATCGCGGGCCGAATTGCTGCCCGAGGTTGAGGAGTTATTTGCACGATTTGGCCTGGCCGACCGAATGCACAACTATGCCGATCAACTGTCGGGCGGTCAGCAACAGCGCGTCGCGATTGTCCGCGCCCTGGCCATGCAGCCCGAGGTGATGCTGTTTGACGAAATCACCTCGGCCCTTGATCCGCAATTGGTGGGTGAAGTTCTGGACGTGCTTTTGATGCTGAAAAAGCAGGGGATGACGATGGTCATGGCAACACATGAGATGGGCTTTGCGCGCGAGGCCGCCGACAAGGTTTGTTTCCTGCAAGACGGTCGTATCGTGGAAGAGGGTAGCCCCGAGGAACTGTTTGGAAACCCGAAAAAGGCAGCCACTCAGGCGTTTTTGGCGCGGGCACTGAAATAGCCCACTATACGCGTGATCAGGTCACGCGCGCCGGCCCCAGCGATGCGCGCTCGATGATGTGCGTTTCAAGCTGTTTCGACGTGCCCGAAAAGCTGCCCTCAACCATTGCAATCAGCATATCCGCCGCTCTGCGCCCCATCTTTCGATGCGGGACATGCACGGTTGTCAGAGCTGGGCTGACCACGCGCGCCAGTTCGATATCGTCGAACCCGGTGATGGAAACGTCATTTGGCACGTGCAGTCCCATTTCGGTAGCTCGCTTTATGGCACCAGCGGCCAGAACGTCATTGCCGCACAAGACCGCGCTTGGTCGCGGCGTCGATGTTATCAATTTGGAGAAGGCTGCAGCCCCGCTTTCGATATCATAGCTGCTTTCGATGATCGGCAAGGCTTGCGGATCAAGCCCATTCGCCGTTGCCGCCGCTTGAAATCCTTCGATGCGTTCACGCGCCCGATCATTCCCCGAACTGATACCCGAGATCATCGCGATACTCTTATGGCCGTGGTCCAGCACCTTGCAGGTCAGATCAAACATGGCCGCGCGATTGTCAAACCCGATTGATGGTAGCGGCGCGTCAGAACGATAAGACCAAGCGACCAAAGCGGGCACGTTCTGCCGCGCAAGATAGTCGTGTATCGCCGGATCCCGTTCATGCCCGATCAACAGAATCCCGTCCGCACCGCGGGCCACAAGGGTTCTGATCTGTTCCTTCTCGATCTTCGGATCATAGGCCGAGCTTGAAACCAGAAGGGTATAGCCACGATTGTGCAACTCTTCCTGAAAAGCCTGCAAACCACGCGCAAAAATGGCGTTCTCCATTGTTGGAATGATCGCACCAATGGTCAGGCTCCGTTTGGCCGCCATCACTTGAGCGGCGAAATTTGGGGTATAGCCCAAAGCCTCGACTGCCGACATCACACGCTCGCGGGTCGCCTCGACCACACGTTTGGGATCGTTGAGGCAGCGGGAAACGGTGGCTGTGGACACTCCTGCTTTTTTAGCGACATCCCCAAGGGTCGGAGCCGCATTTAGTTTCGACATTTCTGAACTCTTGATTTGCCAATACCAAAGAAGGTAGCGGTTTTCGAATTTAGGGAAAAGCCCAAATGCAAGCGCTTGCATTTTGCGTGTAAGCGCTTACATTGCACGACCAAGCCTCTGCGCGAGGGCGGCACATTTGTTGAGGGATCTTTGAACCATGCCACGTGACTATCTGAAAAAGGCAACGCTAACCTCTCAGTCTCATGCAGGCGAAGTGCATGAAACAGTCAAAACTATCCTCGCGGATATCGAGGCCGGAAGAGATGCCAAGGCGCTAGAATATGCAGCCAAGTTCGACAAGTTCGATGGCAATGTCTTACTGACACAGGCCGATATTGACGCTGCAATCGCGCAGGTGCCGGAGAAGCTGAAAGCTGACATCCGTTTTGCGCATGACAATGTGCGCCGGTTTGCCGAGACACAGAAAGCCACCGTATCGGACGTGCAGATGGAGATCGTGCCAGGCTTTGTCGCCGGGCAAAAGGCGATCCCGGTGGATGCGGCAGGGTGTTATGTGCCGGGCGGGCGATACAGCCATATCGCCAGTGCGATCATGACGGTGACCACCGCCAAGGTGGCCGGGTGCCGCCATATCACTGCCTGTTCTCCGCCGCGCCCCGGCGAAGGAGTCGCGCCAGCAATCGTCTATGCCGCGCATATCTGCGGGGCCGACAGCATTTTGGCCATGGGCGGGGTGCAGGGCGTGGCAGCGATGACCTATGGGCTGTTCGGTTTGCCCAAAGCGAATATTCTGGTTGGTCCAGGCAACCAGTTCGTTGCCGAAGCCAAACGCATTCTCTATGGCAAGGTCGGCATCGACATGATCGCGGGGCCAACCGACAGCTTGGTTCTGGCCGACGGTCAGGCCGATGCCCATGTGGTGGCGACTGACTTGGTCAGTCAGGCGGAACATGGCTATAACTCACCGGTTTGGCTGGTGACCGATGATCGCGCGCTTGCTGAACAGGTGATGGAGCAGGTGCCCGTTCTGATCGACGCTCTGCCCGAGTTGAATCGTGAGAACGCGTTTGCGGCCTGGCGCGACTATGCTGAGGTGATCCTGTGTTCGGACAGGGAAGAGATGGCGGCCTGTTCCGATGAATATGCGCCGGAACACCTGACAGTTCAGGCCGCAGATCTGGATTGGTGGTTGGATCGGTTGACCTGTTACGGATCCCTGTTTCTGGGTGAGGAAACTACCGTGTCTTATGGCGACAAGGCCACCGGCACAAACCACGTGCTGCCAACCTCGGGCGCGGCCAGCTATACGGGTGGTCTGAGTGTGCATAAGTATATGAAAATCGTCACCTGGCAGCGGGCAACGCGTGAGGGGTCGAAATCGATTGCCGAAGCCACCGCGCGCATTTCGCGCCTCGAGGGAATGGAAGGGCACGCCCGTGCCGCAGATGTCCGCCTGGCCAAGTATTTCCCGGATGAGCAGTTCGACCTGACCGCAGATGGATGATCCGCGCCGCCTGTTCGATCTGACGGGGCGGGTCGCTTGCGTCACGGGGGCCAGCTCGGGCCTTGGCCGCCAGGCCGCGCAGACCCTGGCCGCTGCCGGTGCGCGGGTGGTGGCTGTAGCGCGCCGTCGCGAAGCGTTGAACGGTTTGCAGGCTGAAATAGGTCCCTCCGCCGCGGCGATTGCAGCAGATGTGGCAGATCGGGATCAGGTTCAAGCCTTGGCTCGGCAGATATCCGACCCGTTCGGCGCGCCGGACATCGTGGTGCATGCCGCAGGCGTCAACACGCGCGAAGCGGCGGATGACGTCACTGCCGATGGCTGGGATCAAACGCTGGCGCTGAACCTGAGCGCTCCGTTCTTTCTGAGCCAAGCCTTGGTGCCCGCCATGAAAACGCGCGGATGGGGGCGGATCGTTACCTTTGCCTCATTGCAGACGAGGCGCGCCTTTCCTGGGGGCATCGCCTATGGTGCGAGCAAGGCAGGGATCGGCCAGCTGACCCGCGCGATGGCCGAGGCTTGGTCACCTTTCGGTATCACCGCCAACGCCATAGGGCCGGGGTTTTTCCCAACCGAACTGACCCAGGCCGTGTTTGATGACGACGAGCGATCCGCGCGCAACGCCGCCCAAACCTGTATCGGGCGCAATGGTCGGATGGACGATATCGACGGACCAATCCTGTTTCTCTGCTCGCAGGCGTCCGACTATGTGACGGGGCAGGTTCTGATGGTCGACGGGGGGTTTACGGCGAAATGAAAGCTTTGGTCTATGAAGGCGTTGAACAGGTTGTGCTTCGGGATGTCCCGGATGCGGTCCCCGGACCAGACGAACAGCTGATCCGCGTTGACGCCGTTGGCATTTGCGGGTCTGACATGCACGCCTATCTGGGGCATGATGCACGGCGGCCCGCGCCCTTGATCCTGGGCCATGAGGCCGCAGGTGTAATCGTTGGCGGCCCGCAGGATGGGGCACGGGTTACGATAAACCCGCTGGTGTCTTGTCGGGCTTGTACCTATTGCACCTCGGGCCGCGAAAACCTGTGCCCGTCCCGGCAGATCATCTCGATGCCGCCGCGCGAAGGGGCCTTTGCGCAATACATCGCCATGCCCGCGCGCAATCTGGTTGAGGTGCCGGACCACGTTTCTTTGGCCAAAGCCTCTCTGGCTGAGCCATTGGCCGTCAGTTGGCACGCGGCGCGTCTGGGCCTTGAGGCTTTGCACCCGGCGATGGAGCGCCGCGCACTGGTGATTGGGGGTGGCGCCATTGGGGTGGCGGCGGCCTTGGCGCTAAAGGCGATGAACGTTGGCGATGTCACAATTGTCGAGCCAAACGACCTGCGCCGCGCCTATCTGGACGAGATTGATGATCTGAAAACCACCCAATCGGCCAATGGGGAATACCCGCTGGTCATCGACGCCGTAGGCTATGCCGCAACGCGCGAGACCGCCTCAGCGCTGGCGGCACCCGGAGGTGTGATCGCGCATGTGGGTCTGGGTGACGGCGCGGGCGGTCTTGATGTGAGGCGGATGACTTTGCAGGAGATTACCTTCATCGGCACTTACACCTACACAGATCAGGATTTTCGCGACACGGCGCAGGCAATCTATGACGGTCGGCTGGGCGCGCTGAGCTGGATAGAAGAACGACCACTCTCCGATGGGGCTGCAGCCTTCAGGGCGTTGCGGGCAGGCGAGGTGCCTGCACCCAAAATCATCCTGAGACCCTGGGACTAGACATCCAACCGCTCTGACCAAGGGTCAGTTGCGTGTGTGTCCGGCAAAACAGGTCGAGACAAACTCGCCAAAAATCTTGTTCTTCTGGCCCGCCCGCGATTCAGGCGAGAACAGAAACCAGATCGGGGCCTCGGCCTCCCACAACGAACCCGGCGCAACTTCGATCAAGCGGCCCTCTTCCAGTTCGGTCTGGATGGCGAGGCGGGATTTGATCGCCAGCCCAAGCCCCTGAACCGCCGCGTCGGTCAGCATGTCGGAATTGGAAACCAGAACGTTCGATTTCACTGTCGCATCGCGTCTGCGGCCTTTGGCATCGCATAGGGACAGCCGGGTCTGCCACGGCAGGCAGACCCAAGGGTGTTGCAACAGATCGGTTGCCGATTGTGTCAGATTATGACGGGCCAGAAATTCAGGCGCCGCGCAGATCACCCGGTGATTGTCGCTGAGCTTGCGCGCCACCATGGCGCTGTCGGCGAGTTTGCCCACACGGATGGCGCAGTCCTGCCCCTCGGCCGACAGAGACACAAACCGATCCACCGCGAGGAATTCGAAGGTCAGGTTGGGATGTTGCGCCTGAAATTTCGGCAGCGCCGGCAAGATGAAACGCGACAGAACCCAAGGTGACATTGTGACCCGCAGATGTCCCGTCAGCTGTGCCGACCCACTGCCGGCGTCCCGTTCGGCTTGCGCCAAGTCGGCCAAAATGATCCGTGTGCGATCAAAGAAAATCTGCCCCTCATCCGTCAGCCGCAACATGCGGCTGTTGCGATGGAACAGCGTCAGTTCCAGCGCCATTTCCAGCTTGTTCAGACGGTGGCTTGCGGTGGCCGGTGAAATGCCCACCCGCTTTGCGCCTGCCGTGACGCCCTGTGCGTCGGCGATGGCTACAAACGTCTTTAGGTCGTCGATGCTATACATTCGGTCAGATCATTCGATTATTTCGAACACAGGTTTCCATATTGAGCCTATTTATCCAAGTTATTCAATTGATCTATCCCTTCGCCAAGTAAACGGAGGAGACTGCCTTGAAGAAACTGTTGTTTGCCGCTGGGTTGAGCGTGGCGCTGACCGGGATCAGCCATGCCGAGGGTTTAGAAACCTATCTGGATTTTCCAAAAGAGATGCCTCCGGGCAATTTGGCCATTGGGCCAGATGGCCGGATGTTCATGTCTGTGCATGAATTCTATGGCCCCGAGCTGCGGGTGGTCGAGGTGATGCCCGATGGCACGACCAAACCCTATCCGACCGAGGAATGGGCGCGTGCACCTGTCGAGGACGGCGACGGTTTGCGCGGTGTTTTGGGTCTGCGTGCCGACCGTGAGGGCATCTTGTGGATGCTCGACGGGCAGGGCGAAGGGCAAACCGGTCGTGTTGTCGGCTGGGATACCAAGGCCGAAAGGCTGCACGCCATTTTTTATGTCGGACAGCCCGCTGCGCGCGCAACATCGTTCCTGAACGATCTGGCCATCGACCGCGAACACGGCGCGATCTATATCTCGGATACCGGTGACGGGCAGAACTCTGCCATCATCGTCATCGACATGGACACCGGACGCGCCCGCCGGGTTCTGGAGGGCAGCCAGTTCACCATTCCCGAAGACACGCCAATGATCATTGACGGGCGTGAGATCCTATTGGGTGGCAATCCCGCCAAGATCGGAATCAACCCGATCACCATCGATCCGACCAACACCTGGGTCTATTTCGCGCCAATGACGGCCAGCGCGATGTACCGTGTCCGCACCACCGATCTGTTGGATGAAAGCCTCAGCGATGCGGATTTGGCCGCCAAGGTCGAACGCTATGGCGATAAGGTCATCTCGGATGGATCAACTGTTGATGCGGATGGCAATGTCTATATCACCGCGATGACCGACAATGCTCTGGGTGTTACCAAACCCGACAGCACCTATGAAGTGCTGTATCAGTCGGATGAGGGGCTGCCTTGGCCAGACGGTTTTGCGATGGGCGTTGATGGCTATGTCTATGCCACGATCAACGAACTTCACCGTTCACCGGTGCTGAACGGCGGCGAAGACGCGTCAATCGGGACCTACAAGATCGTCCGGTTCCCGGCCCTGGGTACAGGAATCAGCGGCCGGTAAAATGATTGGACCGCTGTCACCGGCGGTCCAACTTGTTCAGCGTGCGCCGTACTCCTGCCGCAGCAGGTTTTTCTGCACTTTCCCCATCGTGTTTCTGGGCAGTTCTGTCAGAACCTCATACCGACCGGGATGTTTGAACCGCGCAAGTTTTTCTTTCACAACCGCAGTGATCTGATCGATGGAGAGCGCGACCCCGGGTTCGGCCACGAGGGCAGCCACAATCGCTTCGCCAAAATCCGCATCCGGCACCCCAAAAACGGCAGATTCCAGCACCCCATCGATGTCATTCAAAACATCTTCGACCTCTTTGGGGTAAACATTGTAGCCACCGGTTATGATCATATCCTTGGATCGGCCCACTATCGTCAGATAGCCATCTGCACTGTATTGCCCAAGATCACTGGTGATAAAGAAACCTGTGTCCCGCAACTCTTCGGCGGTCTTTTCTGGCATCTGCCAATAGCCTTGGAACACGTTGGCACCGCGCACCTCGATCATCCCAACCTCGCCCTGGGGCAGGGGGGCACCGGTTTCAGGGTCGGTCACGATCACCTCGGTGCCGGGCAGGGGCACGCCAACGGTGCCCGCGCGACGTTCGCCGTCATAAGGGTTTGACGTGTTCATATTGGTTTCGGTCATCCCATACCGCTCCAGAATACGGTGCCCGGTTCTGGCGGTGAACGCCTCGTGGGTTTCGGCCAAAAGCGGTGCGCTGCCCGAGATAAAAAGGCGCATATTTGCGGCCGCCTCTTTGGTCAGGCGTGGGTCATTTAGAAGCCTTGTATAGAAGGTGGGAACACCCATCAGCATGGTTGCATCAGGCAGAGCGTTTAGGATCGCATCAACGTCAAAGCCGGGCATGAACACGACCTGTGATCCGGCATAAAGCGCGGTATTCAGCGCGACAAACAGACCATGGGTGTGAAAGATCGGCAAAGCATGGATCAGACGGTCTTTGGCGGTGATCTGCCAGTGATCCGTCAGCACCTGGGTGTTGGACAGCAGGTTCTCATGACTCAGCATCGCGCCTTTCGACCGGCCCGTGGTGCCTGACGTGTAAAGCAGCGCCGCCAAGTCGCCGGGCGCTCGGGGCACCGTTTCGAACTGCGAGGGTTGGCCTTCCGCAGCCTCGCTCAGGCTTCCATGCCCATCCGCATCAAGGGTTAGAAGCCGGGCACCAGCTTGCTCGGCGATGTCCCCCAAAGCTTCAGACGATGACGGGTCACAGACCAGCAGCTTAGGGGCCGCGTCAGAGACGAAATAGGCGACCTCATCGCGTTTATAGGCGGTATTCAAAGGCAGAAACACAGCCCCGGCCTGAAGCGTGGCTGCGTAAAGCAATACCATCTCGACCGTTTTATGCGCCTGCACAACCACACGATCCCCCGGATGCACACCGGCTGCTTGCAGGGCGTGCGCAAATTGGGCGGCGCGTGCAACGAATTCAGCATAGCTGAGATCAGTTATGCCCGCGCGGATTATGAAACAGGAGGGATTGGTCGCGTGGGGTGCGAAGAGTGCGTCATAAAGAAGGTTGGACATTCGAGATGTTACTTTCGTCTGGTAAGGCACGGGGCTGTTTACGATCCATGTGAGGCCCAGTTCAATTGGTCAGTCGGGGTGCCCGCCTAACCATCGCGCCCGGGCTCATTTGGGTGGCTTGAAAACAGCGCAATCTTGTTGCCCTGCGGATCCCGCAGATAGCTGACATAGAATTGTGGCCCATAGTTGGGGCGAAAGCCCGGTTGACCCTCATCTGTACCGCCTGCGTCCAGGGCGGCGGCATGAAGCTCGCGCACTTGCTGCTGGTTTCCTGCCTCGAAAGCCACCATCGCCCCGTTACCGGTCGAGGCCGCCGCACCGTCAAACGGGGGTTTCACATAGAAGTCTGGATAAACAGGTCGCTGACCGGGCGCGACTGGCAGCGCAAAGCTGAGCCCCTCGGGCCCTTCGTCCAACGTATAGCCCAACGCAAGCAAGAACGCAGAATAGAACCGTTTTGCTTTGGCAAGATCGTCAGCGCCGACAGTAACATAGGCAATCATCGGGATGGGTCCTCTGGTCTGCTAACCTAGCGACGGTGGTGTAACACAAAAGGTGCGATGTGAGCGCTATTTCGGAGTTCTTGGTAGGGGCCCGGCACACTTTCCGGGCACAAAACGACCCAACCCCAAAAAAACGCGATATGTGCGAACAATTTTCCGAATACCAAGTAGACTGTTGCGCAAATAGATCCGTAAGAAAAAATAATCTCGCTTTATAGATATGAGTTTGGCGATGATTGTATTGCACTTTTTTTCAACACCGTCCAAGGGCTGTGGCGGGTAACGTGTAGCGTTAGTGACAACGCATTTATCCATTGTTAAGAGTTCGAGTAGTTTAAGAAGGGTACTGATTGATGCAAGTAGAAGAGACCGCTCTGCCGGGGGTTGTCGTTCTAACACCCAAGCGGTTCTCCGACGAGCGCGGTTTTTTCAGCGAAAGCTGGAACAAAAACACGCTGGCCACCCATGGGATAGAGTTTGATTTCGTACAAGACAATCACTCTCTGTCGATTGAAACAGGTACGTTGCGCGGGTTGCATTTTCAAGCCCCACCGCATGCACAGGACAAACTGGTGCGCTGCGGTCGTGGGGCGCTGTTGGATGTGGCGATCGATATCCGCAAAGGCTCGCCCACCTTCGGCAAATGGATCTCGGTTGAGCTGTCGGCCGAGAACGGTCGCCAATTGCTGGTCCCAAAGGGGTTTTTGCACGGCTTTCTTACGCTGAAGCCTAACACCGAGATTTGTTATAAATGCACCGATTTCTACGCACCCGACTGTGACGGTGTTGTTCACTGGGACAGCTGCGGGGTTGATTGGGGGTTGAGCAAGCCCCCGATCCTTTCTGAAAAAGACACACAGGCCGCAAGGTTTGAAAGCTTTGACAGCCCCTTCATATGGGAGGGCGCGGCATGAAGATCATCGTGACCGGAGGCGCCGGCTTCATTGGGTCGGCGGTCGTGCGCCAGGCCATCGGGCAGGGGCATCACGTGGTCAATCTGGACGCGCTGACCTATGCGGCGTGCCTGGACAATGTGGCAAGTGTGGCAGGAGCCCCCGGCTACAGTTTCGTGCAGGCCGACATTCGTGACCGTGCCGCAATGGACCGGGTTTTTGCCGAACATCAACCAGATGCGGTGATGCATCTGGCCGCCGAATCCCATGTCGACCGCTCAATCGACGGGCCCGGCACCTTTATCGAGACCAATATCACCGGCACCTACACGCTGCTTGAAGCCGCCCGTGCCTATTGGCACGGCAAAGGTCAGCCCGACGGGTTTCGGTTTCACCATATCTCGACCGATGAGGTCTTTGGTTCGCTGGGCGACACCGGTGAGTTTACCGAAGACACGGCCTATGATCCCCGCTCGCCTTATTCGGCGTCAAAGGCGGCCAGCGACCACCTCGTGCGCGCCTGGCATGAGACCTATGGGCTACCGGTTGTCCTGTCGAATTGTTCGAACAACTACGGGCCGTATCATTTCCCCGAAAAGCTGATCCCTGTGGTTATCCTGAATGCTTTGGCGGGCAAACCGATACCGGTTTACGGAAAGGGCGAGAATATCCGCGATTGGCTCTATGTCGAAGATCATGCCGACGCTCTGCTGACCATCCTTCAAAAGGGACAGAATGGTCGCTCTTATAATGTGGGCGGTGAGAACGAGGCCAAGAATATCGATCTGGTCCGAATGATCTGCGCCATTCTGGATGAAAAACGCCCCACTGGCGGGTCATACGCAGACCAGATCACCTTTGTGGCCGACCGCCCGGGTCATGACCTTAGGTATGCCATTGACCCAACCCGGATCAGAACCGAGCTGGGATGGCGCCCCTCTGTCACGCTTGAACAGGGGTTGGAGCTTACGGTGCAATGGTATCTGGATAACGAGGAGTGGTGGCGCGCACTACAAAACCGGCAGGGCGTGGGCGAGCGTTTGGGAGTAAAAGCGTGATCCTCGTGTTTGGCAAGACGGGGCAGGTGGCGCAGGAACTGGCCGCCTATCCCAACGTGTCTTGCCTGGATCGAGCCGCTGCAGACCTTTCTGATCCGGAAAGCTGCGCGCAGGCGATACGCAATACCAAACCCGCGGCGGTAATCAACGCGGCAGCCTACACCGCAGTTGACCGGGCGGAAGACGAAGAAACGGCTGCGCGCATTATTAATGGTGACGCGCCGGGGGCCATGGCAAGGGCTTGTGCCGATCTGGGCATTCCGCTGGTTCATATCTCAACCGATTATGTGTTTGACGGGTCCGGCACCGCGCCTTGGACACCTCAGGATGCAACCGCGCCACTGGGTGCCTATGGTCGCTCCAAACTGGCCGGAGAGCAGGCGATCATGGCTGCCGGGGCCTATCATGGTATCTTGCGCACCTCCTGGGTGGTGTCTGCACATGGCAGTAATTTCATCAAGACCATGCTGCGGCTTGGACGCGACCGTGATGATCTGACCGTTGTAAGCGACCAAATCGGCGCCCCGACCTCGGCGCGCGCAATCGCTGCGGCCTGTATCATTATGGCCGAGGGCTTGATGTCCGATCCGAACAAATCCGGCATCTATCACTTTTCGGGTAGGCCTGAAACGAGTTGGGCCGATTTCGCGCGCGAGATATTCAGCCGCACGCAGATCACCTGTTCGGTCACGGATATCCTCACCCGGGACTACCCGACCCCTGCAACGCGGCCGTTGAATTCGCGCTTGGATTGCAGCGCAACCGAAAAGGTTTTTGGCCTTACGCGACCCGACTGGCGTCAAGAGCTGACACAGATATTGGAAGACTTAGGAGAAACCGGATGACGGATCGCAAAGGGATCATCCTGGCAGGGGGCAGCGGCACGCGGCTTTACCCGATTACGATGGGGCTGTCGAAGCAACTGCTGCCGATCTACGACAAGCCCATGATCTATTATCCGCTTAGCGTGCTGATGCTGGCCGGTATCCGCGATATATTGATCATCACCACCCCGCAGGATCAGTATCAGTTCCAGCAAACTCTGGGCGACGGGTCGCAATGGGGTATTTCGCTCAGCTATCAGGTTCAGCCCAGCCCGGATGGTCTGGCGCAAGCCTATATCCTGGCCGAAGCGTTTCTGGACGGTGCGCCGTCGGCGATGATCCTGGGCGACAACATTTTTTTCGGCCACGGCCTACCGGTTCTGATGGCCGCAGCGGATCAGAAACCTTCCGGTGGCACCGTGTTTGGCTATCACGTGGCCGATCCCGAACGCTATGGCGTGGTCGCCTTTGACGAAGCCGGGCGCGCCCGTGAAATCATCGAGAAGCCCGAGGTTCCGCCCTCACGCTATGCTGTGACGGGGCTTTACTTTCTGGATGCCACCGCGCCCGAACGGGCGCGTGCTGTCAAACCCTCGGACAGGGGCGAGCTGGAGATCACTGAGCTTCTGCAAAGCTATCTGGAAGAGGGCGCATTGCAAGTCGAAACCATGGGGCGCGGATATGCCTGGCTGGATACAGGCACACATTCCTCGCTGCTGGACGCTGGAAACTTTGTGCGCACGCTCGAAGAGCGGCAAGGGTTGCAAACCGGCTGTCCCGAAGAGATTGCCTATCAACAGCAATGGATCAGCCGCGACGCCCTGAAACAGCAAGCCAAACGGTTTTCGAAAAACGGCTATGGCGCCTACCTGGCCGGGCTTCTGGACTAGCACAAAGCCAACTGACAAGCTGAATACAACGCAGACAGCATATGCTGCTGCGGTTGCGAAGCTATGGATTTGTGTCATAGTGGCTTGACAATATTGAGTTCTATTCGAAGCTCTGAACCCGTTCCGATGATCACGGATATGATCTGAAGGCGGTTTAGGCTGTATCAGTTTGGTAATGGTGACTAGTGAAACTCGATGCATCAGAAACTGAACCAATAATCAAAAGACCTTCTTCAGCGGAGAAAAATTTCTACCGTCTGGCGATTGACAAGCTGCGGGCGAAAATCCTGCAAGTTGGCGGGCTGAGCGCCATCGTCAACTTTTTGATCCTGACAGGCCCGCTTTACATGATCGTTGTATACGATCAGGTCTTGCCCTCTGGGTCGCTGGATCTTCTGGTTAAGCTCTTTTTGCTTGTGATCATCCTGTTTGTTCTATTTGGCGTCTTCGAGTGGTGGCGAACACGGATCTTGTCTCGAGCCAGTTTCCAACTGGATGCCGAAACACGCGATACGGTATGCGAAAAATGGCTGGTAGAAGCTATCGAACAGCCAGGCTCGCAGCATGATCCCCTTCGCGATCTCGAGATCATGCGGAACTTCATAAGCAGCCCCGTCGTATTGGCGTTGTTCGACCTGCCCTGGATACCACTTTTTCTAGGGGTGGTCTTCTGGATCCACCCCTGGCTGGGTTTTTTAACCATCTCTGGTGCTGCAATTGTTATCGTTGCAGCGTTGCTGAACAGAAAACTCACTCAGGTGCCCGTCTCGCAAGCGACTCGAGCTGACAATCACGAGCGCAGTTTTATTCGCCACGCTCACCGCGACGCCGAAACGATATTCGGATTAGGGATCAAAGATAATGTCATCGCGCATTGGGAACGCTTACACCAGCAAAGCATGTCGCATTTTTTCAAAGGTTCAGACACTTCTGAGTATTTTGCAGCGTTCTCAAAAGGCTTTCGACTCTTCTTGCAATCAGCACTGCTAACAACCGGCGCTGTTCTGGCAATTCAACAACAGATCTCTTTGGGTGCGATCATTGCGGTATCGGTTCTTGCCGGTCGCGTTTTGGCCCCTTTGGATCACGTTATCACCCAGTGGCGCATTTTCGGTCGCGTGTTGTCCGCTCATCGCAGGCTTTCGGCGTTGCAAGCTGTGCCAGCGGAACCGGTAATGGTGGACCCGTCCGCAAACCTGATCACCCAATTGCGCGTCGATGCGATAAGTAAGTCCGCTCCAACCGGCGCACAAATGACGCGGCCTTACATCCTGAGCCAGGTAACACTGTCCCTGCAGCCCGGAGACGGGTTGTCGGTGATAGGCAACAGCGGGGCCGGCAAGTCCAGCCTGGCCAAATTGCTTGTGGGCATCTGGACACCTGACACCGGGCAGGTCTTGCTGGGTGGCGCCCCGGTGATAACACAGCGCAATAGTTTGAGCAGGCCGTCCGTCGGCTATTTACCACAGCGCGTAGACCTATTGCCCGGTACCATCGCCCAGAACATATCTGGCTTTGAAGAGCAAACCGTCGAACAAGACATTGTTCAGACCGCACAGATCGCTGGCATCCACGATATGGTCCAGAATATGCCCGATGGGTATAGGACACGCATCGGTCTGGGTGGCTACCCTTTGTCAGGTGGTCAGGTTCAGCAGCTGGGTTTGGCCAGAGCCATCTTCAAACAGCCTCGATTGATTGTGTTGGACGAACCAAACTCAAATCTGGACAAAAGTGGTCACGCCGCCTTGGTCAAAGCGATTCAAGACCTGCGCAACCGCGGCAGTATCGTCGTAACCATGGCACATCGTCCAAGTATCGTTGAAGCCGGAAACAAAGTGATGATCCTGCACGAGGGGCGTGTATTGAAGCAAGGTGATCGAGAAGAGGTTTTCACAACGCCGCCGGTAGAAAAGCAAACGATTAAAATCGCACCTCTGCCCCCCAGACAGCGCAGAGTAACCTCGGCTGGGAAAAGACGTCAAAGCTGATCACAGAGTGGCATACAGTCGCAAACATACTGATTCTCGAATGCGACTCGGATGAGCAAGCGAAATGTGTGGATTCCACGATTTTGCCTTATTTCAGCGGCAAAACTTCGCCGATTGCTCACGGAACTACCCCTAATTACCTCCATTTTTCAGCAACTAGCCACCGATCATCCATAGTATCGGCTCCTTTCTGCCGTAATCGAAGGGATAATTAACAAAATAGATGCAGTTTGTTTCCACCCCGCATAACCGTTGATTGGGGAATGGAAATCCGAGCAGGAGAAAACTACGGATGACAATCTATAACGCAACCAACGCAGCAGAGCTCACGGCTGCGTTGTCCAGCGCAAGCGGTGGGGATGAGATCCGCTTGTCTGGGGGCGATTACGGCGCTTTGAACATCAGCAAATCGTTCAATTCTGAAGTCCGCATCGTCTCTAACGATCCAAGCAATCCCGCCAGTTTCTCGACTATGAATATCAATGGCGCGTCGAATATTACCATTGAGGGAGTAGTGTTTGACTATACCTTCAGCAGTGGAGACAAGATTTGGGACGCACCTTTTCAGATCAACAACAGTTCCAATGTCGCGATTCTGAATTCAACGTTTGACGGGGACGTCGCGAGCGGATTGACGTCAGAAGACAACGGGTATGGCGCTGGGAAAGGCCTGACGGTCAATGGGTCGAATGGTGTTACGATTGCCGGCAACGAAGTTTATGATTTCTGGAAGGGAATGAACTTCTCGGACAGCAAAAATCTGATAATTCAGAACAACGAACTGCACTCTCTGCGTTCAGATGGCTTGAACTTTGTCGATGTTCAGGGTGTTTTGATAGAAAGAAACTATATTCACGATTTCGACGCGTCACCCACTTCGGGTGATCACCGTGACATGATCCAGTTCTGGACCAACAATACCACCGAAGCCACGTCGAATGTTGTTATCCGGGACAATACATTCGATATTGGGCAAGGTAGTTGGACGCAGACTATCTTCATGCGAAATATCGAGGCAGAAAAAGGCAACACTGCGCTCTACTATCAGAACGTTACCATCGAGAATAACGTTATCTACAATTCTCATTTGCACGGGATTACTGTCGGCGAGACCAACGGGCTGGTTGTAAGCAACAATACGCTCGTGCAAGCAGACGGTGACCCGAACTTCGCTAAGGTCGGGGGAGCCTTTGCTCCTCCGCAGATATCGATTGCTTCGAATTCGAAAAATGTAACGATTGACCAAAACATTACGTCCAAAATCACAGGTTTTGGAAACCAGTCCGATTGGACAGTTCAAAGCAATGCTATCATTCAGAATACCGATCCGACTGGGCCGGGCTACTATGCCGATGTCTTTACCAATCAGTCATTGAACGACAATACTCCCTATCACAACTACGATGTAATTCCTGGCAGCATTATCGACCTGCTGAATGCGGGGGCTATCCTCGCACATCCTGAAGAAAGTCAGTCTTCAGTTTCGACACCGACGACCTCGACACCAACCACAACCACTCCTGTCGTTACTGACCCGGTTAATACAACTGCCATTGATCCGGTGCAGACCACGGACTCAACTACAGGCACAGGCTCGGTCGACGCTGATCCTGTGAATACCGCTAACGGATCCACAGGTAGCTATGACGTCAGTTCAATCGGAATAGACGCTTTCGTTCTTGATATAGATACCTTGATTGGGACTTCAGCGCTGAAGGGGGATGCCGAGATAGTCACCACCGCATCTGGCGAAAGCGCAATTTACTTGGATGGGAAAAAGGATAGCGTCGATCTCGGTCGCTTGAAGCCTTTGGAAGATTCGGACCAAGTTTCTTTTTCGATCGAGTTCGCACGCGACACAGCTGATGGCGCGACAGAAAGGCTTGTATGGAACCATAAAAAGATTGGCGTGAGCCTCGTGGACGATGGACTAGAGATCCAAGTGGCAAACAAATCCACGAAGTTCTACGATGGCATTGTCATTAAGGATTTGGGCCTGAATGACACAGATGTGCATCAGTTGACTGTAATCGTTGATGCAGAGACTGATAGGCTGCAGGTTATCGTAGATGGTGAACTTGTTCTCGACGAGCAGAGCTATGACTTCGACATTGTCGGCGCTGGTGGCAAAGAGTGGGGTTGGAGCCTTGGCCCCAAATGGGGCGATGGGTTTGATGGCGAAATCTATGATTTCCGCATTGATGACCAGGCAAACTTCTTTGACACAACAAATGTCATCGACGACTCGATGGCTGTGTTTGGGTGATAGTATTCGGGGCGCGAGGAAACTCGCGCTCCTTTCTTGTTTGGTCTGGCAAAAACGATACCGGCCAAACTTCCCTGATTAAGACCAATCCGGCGATAATTCTTGCTGTTTTTGACGACTTCGCGCGAGGACGCGGGAAATCCTTACAAATTTTCCTAAAATATGTAATGAGGGGGCAGGGCCATTACCCCCTTTTTTGGTTCCAAATTTGAATGAGTAAAGCAGTGACCCAAATCGACCCAAGTGCCTCCCCGCGAGTGTCAATAATCGTGGTGAGCTACAACACCAAAGACATGACGCTAGAGTGCCTGCGCTCGGTTCAGGAGCAGACCCAAGTTCCTTATGAATTGATCGTGGTCGACAATGCTTCGACCGATGGTTCGCCCGAGGCGATTGCGACCGAATTCCCCGACATCGAATTGATGGCAGAAAAAGACAACCACGGGTTTGCTCTGGCCAATAACATTGCGGCCCTAAGAGCACGTGGCGAATACCTTTTGCTGCTAAACCCCGATACGGTTGTCTTGGATCACGCCATCAATCATCTTATTGAATTTGCGGATAAAAACCCACAAGCGCGGATTTGGGGTGGCAAGACCTACTATGGTGACATGTCGCTGAACCCGACAAACGCGTGGAACCAGATGACCCTGTGGGGCGTGATCAGTCAAGCGCTTGGGTTCTCGAGCGTGTTTCGAAAAAGCGATCTGTTCAACCCAGAAGCCATTCCAGGTTGGGACCGTGACAGCGAGTACGAAGTTGATATCGTGACAGGCTGTTTCTTCCTGATTAAACGCGATTTTTGGCAAGAACTGGACGGTTTTGACAAAGCCTTTTTCATGTATGGAGAAGAAGCAGATCTATGCTTGCGCGCCCGCGCGAAAGGCGCGCGTCCGCGCATCACACCAACGGCTCAGATCATCCACTATGCGGGTGCTTCTGAAAAAGTACGCTCGGACAAAATGGTGCGGTTGCTAAGGGCAAAGATGACGTTAATCCAGCATCACTTCCCCAAATGGCAACGAGGGATCGGACAATCTATGTTTCGGCTGTGGCCCTGGTCGCGTATGGTGGGGCTGAAACTCTTGCGCCGGCAGGAGGCTGCGACGGTCTGGGGTGAGATCTGGCATCGGCGCAAGGAATGGCAAGACGGGTATTGACACCGGGAAAGTGATTTTTGGTTAGATGGCTGTAACACACCCAGAAGAAACATACACGCGCGCGCAAACACGCGACACCGGGGCAAAACTCAATATCCTGGTGGTCTTTTTTCTGTTCAGTCTTTTGGTGCCTCTCACGATCGAACTGGCTGGAATAAAGCTGCTCGCATATCGTGCGGTCGCTCTGCTTTTGTTTTTTCCCGCGTTTATCGCATGGTGTCGAGGGCAAGCCGGGCCTCGAATTTTCGCAGACTATGCGATGATCGGATTAAGCGCCTGGTTCATCATCGCCATGGTCGCAAATCATGGATTGGGTGTCTGGCAAACTGTGGGCGTGCATACCGCCGAATTGCTCGGCTGCTACTTACTCGGACGCGCGTTCGTTAGGACGCCAGTGCAATTTTTTAAAGTTGCCAAACTGCTTGTTGTCTGCTTCTCACTATTGTTGCCATTCGCTCTGATCGAAGCTCTAACCGCACAAAACGTTCTGCTCCAATTGTGGAGCTATGTTGGCAGTGCATTTCCTGATGTCGACCACGAGCAGAGGCTCGGCTTTGATCGCGTCCAAGGTCCTTTTGAACACCCGATCCACTTCGGGGTCTATGGCGGCGCTTTAATCGGACTTGCGTGTTATGTTTACGGCTATGGTCGTGGTGTGTGGGGCCGAATATGGCGCACGGGTCTCGTTGCACTTACAGCGTTCTTCTCCTTGTCTTCAGGGCCGCTCGCGGCAATGACAGCTCAGTTCGGTTTGATCGCTTGGGACGTTATTTTGCGTGACGTAAAGAGCCGTTGGTGGATACTCGCAGGGCTGGTGGCAATATGGTACGTAGTCATCGATATTCTGTCCAACAGGACACCGATTGAAGTTATGATCAGCTATTTCGCGCTGAACGCTCAAACGGGTTACGGGCGAATTCTGATTTTTGACTACGGCATGCAGAATGCCCTGGCTAATCCGCTTTTCGGAATTGGGTTTGATGACTGGATACGTCCAGCTTGGTTGACAGACAGTGTCGATATGTTCTGGATTTACTATGCAATGATTGCGGGGTTGCCGGCCGGCTTCCTAGTCTTGGCTGCGTATTTCGGCATGATGATTTCTGTAATCAAACGACCTCTGACTGATCCAAAGATGCGCCAGTACCGAATGGGATGGATAGTTACCATGGTCGGCCTGTTTATGGCGGGCTGGATGGTCCATTTCTGGAAGGTTCCGTTTGTTCTATATTGCTTTCTGTTGGGTGCAGCGGGCTGGTTTCTGACATACAAGCCTGACGCCATCTCGGACGATGTCAAAGACCCGCAAGACGAACGCAAATTCAACTATACTCGGTTTCCTGTGCGACGCGGACGACAAACGGAATCTTTCTAGTCGACGTGGCGTCTTCCTCAATCTTGGCTTTATTCGGCGAACCGAGTGAACACGCCCTTGCGAATATAGTCCCGAAGATCTTTCATCGAAAGTGCCTCACTCATAATCAGAAGAAAGGCAATAACTGTAATCCACAGAAGGTTTAGATCCTCAAACCAGAACTGCCTTGCCATAACTGAGCCCAAAAGAACGAAACCCAAGAAAATCGGTAAAAGCATTGGTCTGAGGGGAAGATTCACGCGCGTACGCACAAGCAACAGTGAAACGGTAAATCCTAACAGCTCCCCTGTTGAAGCTATGAGAATAACTACTAACAGATCGTTTCCCAGGACAGCTGCGTACCATGAAAATGGCAAGGAGATGACGCGGAACAAGTTCGCGATCATGGCGTTGCTTGTTCGCCCGACGGCCAAAGCAACAGTCGCGCTACCGGTTTTGAAAACTCTTAACGCATGCAAAACTGCAAGAGGAATGAGATATGGAATTAAGGGCGCATATTTTTCACCCAAGGCAAATTGTACGAAAATCGCACCGAGTATAGTTATTCCAGCCGTCAATATCAGACCATTCAGTAGACTTACCTGCATAACGGAATATGCCAACTGTCTGAATCTCTCTTGCTCATCTTTGGCTGCTGAGAGCTGCGGTAGGAAAAAGCTCTGAGTGCTTTTTGCAACGATCAACGTCGGAGTTAAGGTCATAGTGAAGCCCATGGCAAAAATAGCCAAATTCGCCATACTCATTTCACGACCGACAATTATTTTTTCGCCTTCTAAGACAAATAACAACAACACATTATTAACCAGCAACGGCCATCCGAAATAAAACGCGCGTCGCACTAGCTGCTTGTCCAATCGAAGAGAATAGGAACGGATTGCTACCACATGAGAAAGCGCCACTGTCGCGACACCTTGCGCAATCACCGCATACAGCATCACACGGTAATCGCCAAAATACTGAAACAGAGGCCAGGTTAGAACCACCGAAAGAAACGCAGGCAGGCTGGTGCTGAGGATCAGCGGGCCGAATTTCTGTTGCCGTTGCAAGCGATAGACATCGAAATGGATAAATCCGTTCAAGAGCGGGACAATGGCCAGAACCTGATAGGCCCAAGCGACTTCAGGTATACCAAGGAAATTTGCGATCGGATGGGCCAGGAAGAAAAGCAGGGCTGCCGAAAACACGGCGCGTACGGCGTGAAAGCCTTGTAAGCCAGATTGAAGCTTTGTGTCGTTTCCGTCTTTGTCCTGAACGATCAGTTGTTGCAATCCAAAGCTAGAGGTGAGCTCGACGATTGCCATGCTGATGGCGAAAGTCGCCGCGATGCCATAATCTTCAACACTGACCAACCGGGCAACAAGGAGGTTGCGCAGAAAGGTCATCGCAGACCCGAACGCGTTCCCGGACAGGATCAGCAGTGCAGATCGAAACATTGTCCGGCCTTCCCAGAGACTTGGTTACACAAACAAGAAAACTAATGAATCAACGCCATCCGGCAAACAGAACAATAGATGATCAGCTCAACAGTCGCGAGAAAAAACAGGAAACCATTTCTTTTGGAAAGAAATCGTTTCCTGTTACTACACGATCAATCCGTTCAGCGTTGAACGACGAAAAACCTGTCCAATGAAAAAAAGATTTCGTTGGATTTGGCTGACCCAACACCTTCTTCGAAACGGTGCCGGTATTCATAACCTGCAGACAGGTTCCAATCGGCGTTCAAGGCGCGGATATAGGTTGCGCGGAAAGTAGTATTGTCGGTATCGGTCACGCTACCATTGCCCGCGTCGTCCACTTGTCCGTATCCAACACGAAAATCCAGGCTGGACACCGGATTGATGTCAGTTAGGTAACTCAACGTTGCGCGTGTCGATCGAATGTCATTACCCTGAACGTCGTTCCGGAAGTCTCGCACAAATGCAGCACCGATCGACCCGTTCGCCAAGGTATAGTTGTATCCGATCTGTCCAATCGGATCTATATCGCCCGACGGTCCACGCGTGACACCCAGCGTTGCATCAAAGGAACCACCCTTTAACAAAAACGATCGTGTAACGTCGAAATTCGTCCGACGGCCAGTGATCGCCACACCGGTGTCAATTCCAATTGCCGCAAAGCCATTGGTCAGGCTTCGTGTAACGGTCAGCCCACCAGTAAGACCATCTTCTTCAGTGGTGAATGGCGTGATATCCGTCTCTTCTACATCAGCGTAGCCAACCCGTACGGAAACGTCGGTGATCGGATTGACCGCATAGGTCAAGTCAAACAACAACTCTTGTGTTTCGCGTTCTTCCTGAAGCGTGTCATCGGCCTCATAATCGATCCGCGAATAGCTGAGGCGCCCGGTTGCGGTCGATGTGAAGCGGAACGTGCCAAATACCTCAGAGCGCAATTCGTCGTTATCGAAAAGGCCGGGATCCGTTGTATCCTCAAAACTTTCATCTAAGTATTGCAGGTCGAACCCGTAGCCAACCGCGTCGTTGATCCCATTTTCCCAAGCGAAATTCAACCGCGAGGTGGTCCGCGTTCCATCATCAATGATCAGGCTGTTCGAATTCAACTGGTCTTGAACGCGCAACGGGTCGTCGAAATTCAGATCGACCCGACGGATCCGTGCATCTGTCGCCAGACGACTATTGGCGCCATCACGCGTATAGGCAAAGAACGCATTGGGATCGTCGACATCGACATTCTGGGATTGTCCCGGAACCTCGCCCAGCCGCACGATGCCGCTCAGATCGAATTGCAAAGTGTCAATCTGGGTTTCTTTCAACAACCCATAGGACAACGTGGTGTCCAGAATGGTTGTCGTCTCCTGCGAACTTCCGACATCAAGTCCGAAATTATCGTTAATACGCAGTGAAGAACTGATCCCATACGTGTAAGTCAGCCCCCCCGGGGCTGACTGAGCGCTTGGTACTGCTTGGCCTGCAGCTGTGTTGGCTGAACATATTGCGGTCGTTGCCGCGAGTGCCAACGTCAAACTTTTGTTGTTTTTCACCTGGGCCCCCTGCTCCTGGGCGATGGTTATTCAAATAGCTTCCTCTGTGGGATCACAATAACGTCACCAGCCTGAAGCGCAACATTGCCGGTGTTGTCATAGTAATTGTAGCTGTAAACGTTGCTTCCCCGACGCAGTTGGATGCGTTTTCCGGCTGCGAAGCGGGTCAAACCACCAGCTTCCGCGATAACTTGCAGGATTGTGGCGTTGTTTATGATCGGGACACGGCCTGGGATCGTGATCTCTCCAGTAATGAACACATCGTTGCCGGTTGCAGCCGTTGCAGCCACGGTTGGCGCGGCAAGTGCACCAACTGAAACAAAGACGGTCGGTGTCGTGGCGAAGTTCGGTGCCAAACGACTTGTCAAAGTGCCACGAAGCTGGCCAACGGATGAACCCGCTGCCTGAACAGAGCCAACGATCGGAAAGTTGATAGATCCGTCTGGCAGCACAAGTGCTTGGCGGTTAAGGCTGGCATCTTCCAGCACTTCAATTTGCAAGATATCGCCTGGTTGAATGCGATATCCAGCTTGTGCCGATGCCTTGGTTGCAGTCAGACCCGTGGCCATCAAAGCAATGGCGAAAAGGCTGCAAAGGAGTTTATACATCTGGTCTCCCCCGGTTGTGAAGTTGTTGTCAAATTTAACCCTTAGTCGGGCCGTACGAAGATTATTTTCGAGCCGGAGAAAAACCTGAGACAAATTTGCTTCAGCCTCTTCTAAATTTTACCAACTCAGCATTCCAAAAGTTCTCTCTTTTTTCACAGCGAAACCAAATACTTGCGCAATGGCGCTGTGAAACTCCCTGCTCAGTGGCCTGTGCAGCGCAACACGGCGCCGACAGTTTTGAACAAGATCATCAGGTCATTTTTGAAAGAGAGGGTTTTCCCATATGTAGTGTCGAATCGCGCGCGATCCGCAAAAGTCGATTCGTTGCGATCCGAAACTTGCCACAAGCCTGTAATTCCTGGGCGCAACTCATAATAGGTACGCCCTGGGTACAAGGCCTTCTGGCTCACCATCATCGGTCGCGGCCCAATCAACGACATGTCGCCACGAAGAACGTTAAGCAGCTGCGGTAACTCGTCCAAAGAAGAACGGCGCATGAACGTACCGATTGCAGTGATGCGCGGGTCTTTTTTAAGCTTTTGCGTGCTGTCCCATTCGATCCGTGCACCCGGATTTTCGGCCAGATGTTTTTCAAGACGGGCATCTGCGTCGCTCACCATAGTGCGGATTTTATACATGGTGAAAACGACACCATTACGACCGACCCTGGCTTGGGTATAGAAAGGTGAGGCTCCATCGCGGGATGCAACCAGCGCAAGAATGGCGACAAGAGGCAGAGCGATCGGCGAAACCAATAGGATGAAAGAAATATCCAAAGCGCGCTTCAAGTAGTCACGATAAAGCTGTGTGGCCGGTCGCCCGAGCGCACGCGCACTTCTTACAGATCCGTCCGGGGAAACTTTTTCCACGGCATCGAAATTATGCATCTGTGTTACCATTACAAACTTCACTCCAAAACCGGACGCTAACACACACGCCCTGGCATTACTCACTACTCGACGAACAACGCATCTTTATGAAAATTTTCCAAATGCTGTCACCCTGTTTTCTCAGGTTTTGACCAGCTTTGTCGCCATAATTTTTACTCGTTCTGGCAAAAAATTTTAATTTTCGCGTTAAGCCTTTGATAACCTGTACATTACTATCAGCATCACTGTACATCTTCAAGGCCGAATTGTTTCCGTTGCTTACGCAATACTGGCTAGGAAATATCATTGATGCACAATATGTCGGCGCAACTGTTGTACAAGGCACAGTTCTGACAGAATCTTTCCCACTTTGCCCTACCGTATTCCAGGCACTCGACGTCATTGGCTAAAGGCGATTCTACCTATAAGATATCCAGCTATCGCAAGTACTACCGGCAGCGCCCGACCGCATACCCTTTTTGTCTAGAATTCTGATCCACAAGGTACTTGAGCCGCGAGCAGGTGATTCACTGTTATGCTGTGCCGCAGAAAAATCTCTCGCTTCGGGCGCGATGCTGGCATAGGCAGCGGCCTAGTATTGTTTCCAGAAAGGATTATATTTGACGCATCCAGAAGAGATTGAGTGGTAATCGTGTATCAGCCGCTGGACAATTTGCATCCAGCAAATGAATCATTCAGAAAGTTGAGTAAGATGTTGTGCTACGGCTCGTGTATCCCTGACTGTCGTGGATGCGTGCTATGTGTTGGTAAAGATCGTCGTGGTTTCGGAGAAAGTCGGTAAAACGAGATGAGTTCGGGAGAGTTGTATACTGGCTTTTTTGGCCTGAATGAGCGCCCCTTCACGCTTATTCCGGACCCAAGCTTTTTGTACTGGTCGACCCAACACCAACGCGCGTTCTCTGTCCTCGAATTCGGCATTATGTCCCGCGCTCCGATTACTCTGGTCACAGGTGAAATCGGTGCCGGCAAGACAACACTGGTTCAAAAGCTGCTGTCCAAGGTGGACGACGGACAGGTCTCGATCGGCCTGATCTCGAACGCTCAGGGTGGGCGCGGTGAATTGCTCCAATGGGTTCTGAACGCGCTTTCCGTGCCTTTCGTGCAAGGCGAAAGCTATGTCTCGATGTTTCAGCGTTTTCAGGAATTCATGATCAGCGAATATGCTGCCGGGCGACGCGTCGTCCTGATCATCGACGAGGCGCAGAACCTGTCTTCGGAAGGGCTGGAAGAACTTCGGATGTTGACCAACATCAACAGTAATAAAGACGAGTTGATCCAGCTCATCTTGGTTGGTCAACCAGAGCTGCGCGATATGGTGCGTTCACCCAGCATGCGCCAACTTGCACAGCGTGTGGCGGCCAGTTTCCACCTTGACAAGATGGATCAGAAAACGGTCACCAAATATATCTCACACCGCATGGAAACCGCTGGTGGTACCGGCAAAGAGTTCACCTCAGGTGCCTGCAAAGCGATTTTTCAAGCCACACAGGGTGTTCCCCGGCTGGTAAACCAACTGTGTGAATTTGCGTTGATGTACGCCTGGAGCGACGAGACAAATGTTGTGTCGTTGAGGGTGGTGAAGTCTGTGTTGAAAGACGGCGTGTTCTTCGGTGGCTTCGCGCTTGAGAGCGACGAGGACGAAATTAAAGACGACGAGAAGAGCACCGCAGAAAAAGAAAAAGACAATAGCGAGTTGCTTTTCCTTCGGTCATCCGACCGCATCATACCGGAAGGTCAGACAGGATAATGCCACAATTGGGTGGTAGGGGCATCTAGGGTAAAAGGTTCTTAGGCTAGTGTTGGACGTACGTTACTATTTCTCATTGTTCATGCGGCGGTTTCCTCTGCTGCTGATTATCGCCGTTGCGATTTCGGCGGTCGCGATCACTGTTGCGCAAACGTTGCCCCCTTCTTACGTGTCGGCGGCCAAGCTGGCAGTTGAACGTCCAAAGATCGATGACCCGTCAGGACAACTTGCCCCGGAGCTAGCGCAGCTGCAGATTGCGCAGGGCAAGTTGATGACCCGGGCCAACCTTCTGGCAATCGCCGACTTAGTACAGCCGGTGCCGGATCAAGCAAATAAAAGCCCAGATGAAATTGAAAGTTGGATGCGCAGCAAGACCTATATTTGGGCGCGTGCACGGCGCGGTGAAGCCACTTTCATGGATATCAGCTTTGAGGCACAACAAGCCGAGCATGCGGCGTGGGTTCTTGAAGAATACCTGAAAATCATCAATCAGATCAGTATTGATGAAGGCGTTGAAAACGCAGCACAAAAACTTGGTTTCTTCGAACGTCTTGAGACCGAGTTGCGCGAAAAGCTGGCCGACCAGAACGCCCGCATCCTGGCATTCAAGACCGAGAACATTAACGCTTTGCCCGAAACGCTGGACACTCGGCTGGGTCAGCAAAGCACTCTTTTGGACCGGATCGCACAGTACGAGCGTGATCGCTCGGTCCTGCAAGATCAGCGTGTGCGTTTGATCCAGATATTCGAGTCGACGGGACAAGTTAGCGGCTCGGCTGTGACACCAAACCTGACGCCGGAACAACAACAGTTGAGAGTTCTTCAGGCGCAGCTGAATGACGAACTGGCGGTTAAGTCGTCAGAACACCCTCAGGTCAAAGTGTTGATCGCGAAGGTAAGGCAGTTGGAACAGGTGGTAAGCCTGCAACCCGCTCCACAAGCACAGCCGGGAACAACCGGCAACCCGCTGCTGGATAGCCAACTGGCCGATATCGATTCGCGCATTGCGGATATCGAAGCACAAAAAACAGACGCGTTGCTGCAGCTGGAAAGGATCGAAGCCACGATCGACCAGACACCAATCAACGCAATTCAACTGGAAGAACTTACGCTGGAGCGCGACAATATCCAGCGACAGTACACTGATGTTCGCGCAAAACTGGCGGACGCCGCTGCCAGCAAAGAGATTGTCGAAGGCAATCAAGGGCAACGCGTCGTCGTTTTGGAGCCACCGTCGATCCCTGATGCGCCCAGCAAGCCCAATCGGTTGCTCATTGCAGTGGGCGGCAGTTTCTTCGGCATCATGACGGGCGTTGCTTTGATTATCTTGCTGATGCTGCTGGACCAATCGGTGCATCGCCCGCAAGACTTGGTTTCCCGGCTGAATGTAACGCCACTGGCGACGATTCCCTACATTGAAACAGCCGCTGACCGTTTCCGTGCACGGATGCGCGTCGCCGCCTGGCTGATCGCGATCGTGGTTGGAGTGCCCGCGCTGCTCTATGCGGTTCATGTTTATTATCAACCACTTGATGCAATTGTAACACCTATTGTCGACAGTCTGGGGGCGGCTTGATGATGGTGTATTTGGTATTGGGGCGAAAGGACTAAGAAATGGAAAAGCTTCAGGCCGCGATTGAAAAAGCGCGGGTCCAGCGCCAGGAATCCCAGACGATCAATGGACACCCGGTTCAAAAACCGGAAGTGGTCAACGAACCCGTCAAAACGCCGGAAGAGGCCGTAAATTCGGCCTGGGCGTCATTGGCACAGGCGGAGCTGAACCCGCGAATTTTGCGAAAGAACCGGATGGTCGCCTATTCCGGAGGCGAACATGCAGCCCCATACGATATGCTGCGGACGCGCATCTTGCAGCTGGCGCAGCTGAATGACTGGAAACGTATAGCGATTGTGTCGCCGCACAGCGGATGCGGAAAGTCCACGACGGTATCCAACCTTGTTTTCAGCTTCGAGCGACAGGCCGACCTGCGCACAATGGTTTTAGACTGCGATCTACGCCGCACAAACCTCGCGCGATTGCTCGGATTGCAGCCCAAATCGAACATGAAATCTGTTTTCGAGGGCAAGGTCGACTTTGCCGAACACGGTATTCGCATCGGTGAGAACGTCATACTTGGTGCGAATGATGCACCGGTCGGAAGCTCGGCTGAGGTTCTGCAATCGCAATCGACTAGACGCGTGCTGAACGCAATTGAAGCAGCGTACAAGCCAGACATCATGCTATTTGACATGCCACCTTTGCTGGTCAGCGACGATAATTTTGCTTTCCTCAAGAATGTCGACTGCGCGTTGCTTATGGTCGAAGCCGACAAGACATCGGTCAAACAAGTTGATATCGCAGAACGTCACTTGGCTGAGCTGACAAATGTGATGGGTGTCATTTTGAACAAATGTCACTACAGCGATACGGCTTATGGCTATTAATGACACTCAAATAAGCGCTTCGATCATTATCCCGCACTACAATGACGTGGTCCGCCTTGATCGCTGCTTGGCCTCGCTTATGGCCAACGACCTATCGGAGGTCGAGATTGTTGTTGTAGACAACGGATCTGACCAGTCGTTGGACGAAATTCGCGCCAAATATGAGAACGTGCGCTTTGTTGCCGAAGGCGAAAAAGGAGCAGCCGCAGCGCGCAATCGCGGTGTGGCCGAAACTTCAGGGGCGTATCTGTATTTCATCGACGCCGATTGTGTTGCTGCCGACGATTGGGTTGAAACAGCGCGGCGGGTCCGAACTGATGCAGACATGATCGGTGGGCGCGTCGATGTGTTCGACGAAACTCCTCCTCCTCGTAGCGGTGCGGAAGGTTTTGAGACGGTGTTTGCGTTTAACTGTCGGTCCTACATAGAGCAAAAGGGATTTTCGGTTACCGCAAACCTGATCACACGCCGAGATGTTTTCGAAGCCGTCGGCCCGTTCAAGGCAGGTGTTTCCGAGGACAATGACTGGTGCTGGCGCGCCCGTGACAAAGGCTATTCCCTGATCTATGTGGATGCGCTTGCGGTGTCACATCCCAGCCGTTCGGATTGGGACGCGCTGCGCCGTAAATGGCTGCGCCTCACCAATGAAAGTTATCTATTGTTCCAAAAGAACCGGCCCGGTGTATTGGGCCGCGCAAGCTGGATCGGGCGGGCCTGTTTAATGCCGCTCAGCGCGGTCGTACACATCCCAAAGGTCCTGCGATCACCACGCCTACAAGGGGCCAGAGAGTATTGTGCCACGGTTGCAACGCTGTTTCGACTCAGGCTTCTACGGATGTTCTGGATGTTGAGACAAGCGTTGGGTTTACCAGTTTAGAGGCCGCTATGCGGAGAAGAGTATGAGTAAGATGCCACATGTCATGGCAATTTCATCTACAGGCGGGCATTGGGTGCAGTTGATGCGCCTGCGCAAGGCCTGGGACGGAATGAAAGTGACCTATGTAACCACCGATCCCGGCTCGGGCGAGCTACTGAGACAACAGGCGCAAGAGGCGGGCGAAGCTGCGCCCAACTTCGCAACGGTGACCGAAGCGAACCGCTGGCAAAAAATTCGCCTGATCAAGCAGTTACTTCAGATCACCTGGGTTTTGATCCGCTATCGCCCGGATGTGGTTGTCAGCACCGGAGCAGCTCCGGGCTATTTCGCCGTTCGCCTGGGCGGATTGCTGGGAGCACGCACCATCTGGATTGACAGCATGGCCAACGCCGAAGAGCTTTCGCTCTCGGGTCAGAAAATCGGCAAACATGTTGATCTGTGGCTGACTCAATGGGAGCATCTGGCCAAGCCCGAGGGCCCCCACTATTTGGGGGCGGTACTGTGATCTTTCTGACGATTGGGACGCACGAGCCGTTTGAACGGCTGATCCGCGCGATCGATGAATGGTGCGGGACGACGCCCAACCCCCCCAAAGTGTTCGGTCAGATCACCGACGAAGGCATGACCCATCACCGCCCGAAGAATTTCGAGGCGGTCGCGCGCATGACGCCAAAGGATTACAATCTGAAATTCCAGCAGTCGGATCTGATCATCTCCCATGCCGGTATGGGGTCGATCCTGACAGCGTTAAGCCGCGGGAAACCCATTGTTGTAATGCCCCGCAGGGGTCACTTGCGCGAAACCCGCAACGACCATCAGTTCACCACCGCCAAACACTTGGGAGATCGGCCCAACATCTTTGTGGCGAAGGATGAAACCGAACTGCCCGCTTTGCTGGACCGCACCCTTGAAACGCTGGGTCAGCACAAACAGGCACCCGTGTCTCAGGACGCCCCCCCGCAATTCACCGCTGCTCTTCGCGAGTATCTCATGACCAACACATTTGCACCGAATGGGATCGCCCACGGTCAAAACGGGAAAAAATCTTTTGAAACATGATCGCTTTCAGGACCTCTGGGACAAGCTTAAAAACAAAAGCGCCCAAGTTGGCATAATTGGGCTTGGCTATGTCGGGCTGCCGCTTGCGGTGACGGCGGCCAAGAAGGGTATGCCTGTCACCGGGTTCGATATCGACCCGTCCAAGATTGACGCTCTGCACAAATCCGACAGCTATATCGAAGCTGTGGCCAGCGAAGACCTCAAATCGCTGCTGGATGCGGGAACCGTGGCCTGGACCGCTGACTTTTCGCAATTGTCAGGCATGGATGTCATCGTCATCTGCGTGCCGACACCGTTGACAGAACACCGTGACCCCGATTTGTCATTCGTGACCGAGACCACAGAGGTTATCGCCAAGCACATCAAAGCCGGTGCGATGGTTGTATTGGAATCAACCACTTATCCCGGCACCACGGCCGAGGTTCTGACACCAATCCTGGCGAAGTCCGGCCATGTCCCGGGGGAAGAGATCTTTGTTGGCTTCTCACCAGAACGCGAGGATCCGGGCAACAAGCATTTTCGCACCGCCACCATTCCCAAAATCGTTGCCGGCGACGGCGAAGCCGCTGGCAAGCTGGTCACGCTGTTTTATGAGAATGTTGTGGACGCGGTGGTACCTGTCTCGACCACCCAAACCGCCGAGGCGGTCAAGATCACCGAGAACATCTTTCGGGCTGTGAATATTGCTCTGGTCAATGAGTTGAAGGTGATCTTTGACGCGATGGGCATCGACGTATGGGAGGTAATCGACGGTGCAGGTACCAAACCTTTCGGGTTCATGCCCTTCTATCCCGGTCCCGGCCTTGGCGGGCACTGTATCCCGATCGACCCGTTCTATCTGACTTGGAAAGCGCGCGAATATGAACTGTCGACGCGCTTTATCGAGCTGGCGGGCGAGATCAATTCGAACATGCCCAACTATGTTGTCGCACGTCTGCGCGAGACGCTGGATCGCGAACTAGGCATCGGCCTGTCGCGCGCGCGGGTTCTGATCATCGGAATAGCCTATAAGAAAAACGTCTCGGACATGCGCGAAAGCCCTTCGGTCCGGTTGATGTCATTGCTGAACCAGGCCGGATCAAAAGTGGCCTTTCACGATCCGCATGTACCGGCGATCCCGAAAATGCGCGAATATCCCGAGTTTCTGGGCTGGCAATCGCTGCCGTTTGACGACATTCGCGCCGAGGATTTTGACGCCATCCTGATTTCGACCGACCATGACGAGGTTAACTATGAAGCGTTGGTTAACCTTGGGATTCCGGTGATCGACACCCGCAACGCGATTGCGCGGCGACAGCTTTCAGAAAAGAACGTCACCAAGGCGTAAGGCATTTTGGGGGGCTCATTGCCCCCCAGTTTAACCGGAAAACGTTCAACCCAAGCGGCACTAAAGCACCGATCCTGTGGATAACTTCGCCACTCAATGCCTGTTTTTTCCAAAAAATTATTAAGAATTTCCTGCTCGGTGAACTGAAATTTTCGCAAGATTCCACGGTGCTCTTTCAGGTTAATGCCTGAAATGGAAACAATATCTTAAGAACACCTCATAATGTTGAAAATAGCGTTTGAAACACATAAATATCGACGGCTATTGGCTCGCTGGATGCGATTTCACTACGATTCACGGCTGATGCGGGCTAGAGTTTAAGTCCAGGTTGATGCGGGATTCTTTTTGTGGACGTCGCGCGACGTCAGCACCCCCTGTTCCCCGACCCCATACAACCTGAAGCAGAGTAAGGTGTGTTTTGAGTGTAGGTTTATTGAGTTCTCAGTTTCATGAATAGACAGATCATCCCCGAAGTAGCCGAAAACCAACCTTTGTCTCGGACAGTAGAGGATTTGCCGGTGTCGGAGCGTGGCGACGTTGTTCAAAGGTTTCGCCAAATTGCAAGTGAACTGAGCAATCGCACAGCCGTGCGGTTTGGCAATGAAGCTATAGATTATGCCACTTTGGATCGCCGTTCTGATGCGCTGGCTCTCTGGCTGATCGATCAAGGGGTGCGGCCCGGTGATCTTGTTGGGATCTCGTCGCAAAGATCTCTGGCATTGCCCTTCGCAATTCTGGCGGTTTTGAAAGCTGGCGCAGGATACGTACCCTTTGACGTGACATTGCCTGCTGAGCGTCTGAAGTTTATCGCCCAGGACACCGGCATCTCGGTCTTGTTGGGTCATTGCGCAGCGCTCGACGATCCGGGCCTAACCATACTAGCCACCGAAGCTTTCCCGGGGGAAACAGACGTACGACCCGACGTGCAGATCACCGGTGAAAGCATCGCCTATGTGATGTATACCTCAGGCACAACGGGCACGCCAAAAGGTGTCATGGTTCCACATCGTGGTGTTTTGCGTCTGGTCAAAGGTCAGGATTTTGCCGATCTCGGGCCCGATCAGCGCATCCTGCAGAACTCACCCATCGCCTTTGATGCCGCCACCTTCGAGATTTGGGGCGCGTTGTTGAATGGTGGTGCGCTGGTGCTGAGCGATACACAGACGCCCGCGTCGCTGGACGGTTTGGGCGACATCATAGCGCGCGAGAAGATCACCACACTTTGGCTGACCGCTGGATTGTTCCACGCGATGGCGGATGAGACGCCCATGGCCTTCCGCCCCTTGCAGCAACTTTTGACAGGCGGGGACGTAGTTTCTCCGGTCAAGGCTGCACAGGTTCTGACGGCTTGCCCGCATTTGACCTTGATCAATGGCTATGGCCCGACCGAAAACACCACGTTCACTTGCTGCCACAGGATCACTTTGACGCAGGCGCAAAGCGGGCAGGCGCTGCCGATTGGTCATGCGATCGACGGCACTCAGATCCATGTGCTGGATGTTGATCTCAACCCATTGCCGGATGGCGAAATGGGTGAGCTTTGTGTATCGGGCGACGGGTTGGCCCTGGGCTATCTGGGCCGCGCGGACCTGACCGCTGACAAGTTCGTGGCCGCGCCCTGGGATGAAAACCTGCGGCTCTATCGCACCGGAGATCTGGTGCGCCGCGCGGCCGATGGTGTGGTGCAGTTTTACGGTCGCGCCGACCTTCAGGTCAAAATCCGCGGTTTCCGTATCGAACTGGGCGAAATAGAAACCTCGCTCGTCAAACACCCTGGAATTCGCCAGGCGGTGGTCGAGGCGCGCATACCTCAGGGTCAAAGCGAAAAGGTTCTTGTGGCCTATTATGTACCGCAGCATCAGGCCCCGAGCCGCGCCGAGTTGGACGACCATATGCGCGACACGCTGCCAGCCTATTCGCGACCCACGCTGTTTGTAGCACTGGACAGCCTGCCCCTGAGTCACAATGGTAAGGTTGATCGCAAAAGACTGCCGGCCCCTGTCAGACGTGTTCAAACCGAAGACCCGGTTGCCGCTGAATCTCCTGAAGAAACTCGACTGTTGGCAATCTGGGCCGAGGTTCTGGGGACCACCCAACTAAATGTCGATGATGACTTTTTTGAATTGGGCGGACACTCTCTTCTCGCCGTGCGTCTGTTTGCTCGGATCCAAGAAGAGTTTGGATTAAAACTGCCGATATCGACATTGTTCCAGCATTCCACGGTGCGTGAACTGGCGCGCCTGTTGCGGGTTCAGGATGCTGATGGCGAATTTGATCCTGATGCCGATTGGGATCCAAGTTCGGTCATTCACCCCGGACCAGAAGATGGGGGTACACCTTTGTTCGTGGTCGGCGGCGCCGGTGGCAACGTCAACAATCTTCTGGATTTTGGCGCAATTATGGGAAGCCATCGCGCGGTCATCGGTCTGCAGACGCGGGGCATTCTTGGCCACAGGATGCACACCACCATCGAGGCGATGGCCAAGGACAACATCCGATACCTGCGCCAACACCAGCCCAAAGGTCCTTATCTACTGGCCGGATACTCCGGCGGCGCGATCACCGCTTTCGAGATGGCCCGCCAACTCGAAGCCGCGGGTGAAAAGGTTCGTCGACTGTTCATTCTGGACACCTATGCGCCGGGGTTTGCGGATAATTTCCGATCCCCTGTTCATCTTGGGCCGCGTGAATGGGTTCAGAACGAGATCGAGCTGATGCGCGCGCGGGGCCTCAGCTATTTCAATGAGCGTCTGGATGCGCGTTGGCGCCACGGTCTGGGCAACAAACTGCTGAAACGGCTACTTCCCGATAGCCCCGAACTGGCGCTGCTTCAGCAAGTAGAACAAGGATGGTTTCAGGCTGCGCAAAGCTATGACGGGGGCATTTTCGGCGGCAAAACCAGCCTGATCTTTGTCGAGCCCGTCTGCCTGAAAGAACGCAAAGCCTTTGACATCGAACCCTCACTGGGATGGAGTCGCTTTCTGCTGGATGGGCAGTATTGTTCGAGCTTCCTCAACGGGTCCCACCTTGGGATGGTTGTCGGGGATGAGGCGCGCGTCTTGGTCGGCACGATGGAAGCACATCTTCAAAATCCGAACGAGACTTAGCCATGGCGTTGGTGGACCAAATATCCACTACACTGACCGGGTTGGACATTTGGTCCGCCTCATTGGATGATGATGCCACGATCGATCTGGACATTGCGCTGCGGTCGCTCAATCCGGTCGAGCGCAGTCGGGCTGACCGGTTTGTCTATGACCGAGACCGCCATCGCTTTGTGCGGGGTCGGGGGTTTTTGCGGCAGGTATTGGCCGGGTATCTCGACCGGCCTGCAAAGGATGTGGCCTTCACTGAAATCGGTAACGGTAAACCGGCGCTGGTGTCAGGCCCCTATTTCAATCTCAGCCACAGTCGTGATCGTGCTGTTCTGGCTGTTTCGGCCGATAGACCGGTGGGCATTGACCTTGAATTCAATGACCGCCGTCTGGCGAGCCAAGGGATTGCGCGAAGTTGCTTTACCGAGGCCGAATGCACTGTCCTGAACACCATCTCGGGCGTAGCTTGGAACCAAAGGTTCTATGCGTTCTGGACCGCCAAAGAGGCGCGAATGAAACTGACCGGTGAAGGCCTGTCACTGGCGCCAAAATCAATTGAACTTGAACTGGAAGACGGTTGGCCCATCGGGATCAAGCACCCAAGCCAGCCCAAATGCGAAGTAGGTTTCTTGGACATATCACCTGAGGTCACCTGCTGCATCGTCAGCTAGACCGGAAAGGGTATTCTATGAATAGACTACGAAAGAAGTTGCGCATCGCTCTGGGAACAACGCTGGAATACGCCATGCCATTGAGCGAAGACAGAGGCGGTGCCTTTGGTCGCAAAGCGCGGGAATTGATCACGTGGGCCCGGGTCGAGCGGGCGTCGAGACGTGGCAACGAAGAGGAACTGCAAACGGCCTTTGCAAGCCTCTGGCAGGATGGCATCAATACGCAATATTATGATCGCTACTCTGACCGCTTTCAGAGTTGGTTCCGCAGCACACATAAGGATTTTTTCAAAGACCTGGTGGCGTTTTCGCGAGCACGGCACTTCGAGAATATGGTCGAAATCGGCTGCGGTGACGGGCGCGTCCTTGACTATTGTGCCCAGAACATGCCGCAGGGCATGACGTTCACCGGTATCGATATCAACAAATCGATCATCGATCGCAACAAACGCGCCTTTTCAAACAAGCGCAGTTTGGAGTTTACCTGTTTCGGTGCTCAGCGATGGCTCAGACAAAACTTGAAGCGCGATCTGCTGGTACTGGCCTATGGAGGTGTTCTGGAATATTTCTCGGAAAAGAAGCTCCGAGATGTCTACGGTCTGCTGGCGTCGAAACCCGGGACCGCCATGGCTTTGGTCGAACCGGTGGCCCAGGCGCATGCTATGGACCGCACAACCGAAAGCTTCAGCCATGGAGAGGAGCATTCCTTTTCGCATAACCATCGCTATTTATTGGAGCAGGCAGGCTTTGACGTGATCTTGAACAGGACATCTGTCAGCGGGCCCATCAACTGGACCGAAATTATTGCCATGAACAGGGCATAGCAGCTTCAGGAAATTTGGTACGATGGACGGCGCGCGTCTTCTTGTTTTCGCCCTTGCGGGGTTTGTGGTACTGGCAATCGCTGTCATGGCAGGGGTGCTATATTGGTCGAAATACAAGATCTACCGGTTTTCAGCCGAAACTGCCCTTGCCGAAGCGTTTGAAGGGGTCGAACGTGTGGTGTTTCAGGCAAGCGACGGCACCGAGTTGCGGGCCTTTGCGGTGCCCGGCCTGCCGGATGCGCCCGTCCTGATCAGCTTTTATGGCAACTTCACTGGCCTTATGCCCTCGTTCCGTCGCCTTCAGCCGATCATCGATCAGGGCATCGGAGTGGTGATGCTGGAATATCGCGGCTCAGGGGACGCGCCGGGCATTCCGTCCGAGGCAAATTTCGCCGCTGATGCAATGGTGCTGTACGACCATCTGGACACTTTGATTGGGCGGTCGACGTCACCCGAACAACGTTTTGTCCACGGGTACAGCCTTGGCGTCAGCCCGGCCACAGCCTTAGCGGCACAGCGCCCGGTGGGTGGTTTGATCATCGAAGCAGGCTATGACAGCCTGTGCCGCTTTCAGCAAAAACGGTTGCGCGGTTTTCCCATGTGTCGGCTGATGTGGGCCGAGCGCCATGATGTCATCGCCCATGCCCCTGACCTGAGCGCGCCGATCTTGCTGGCGCATGGGCAAAAAGATCGAGACATTCCGGTGGTTTGGGCAAACCGGCTTTATGACGCGTTGCCCGAACCCAAGCGACAGATGATCTATCCTGACGGCACCCATACCAACCTGATGACGCAGGGGCTGGCCGAAGATATCGTAACATTTATCGTCGGGCCCGACACCTAAAGGTCAGGCCACGCTGCCCATCTCATCCGCTTCGGGCTCAAGGCCAAGCAACCGCTGGTTTAACTCATGACCGATCAGGGCGATGGCAGGTTCGGCCATCATGGTGAAATGGTCACAGTCGAATTCACGCGTGGTGATCTGTCCGTCGACATATTCGCCCCAACCCAGATCATCGCCTGCCGCAATGAACAGCGCGCTGGCGCGACGTGCTTTGAACAGGTGGATATCCACGTCCAGTTTGGGTGTGTCGTAAAGGTTTTGCGCCTGCACAAAACAATGGGTCATGCGCGGACCGATCAGCTCATCCGGCAGCGGTTTTCCCGACTCCAGAATGGCTTTGATCTCGGACAGCTTGTCTCGATTCTCCTGGCCCGAACGACGTCGGTTCATCCAATCCAGCGCATAGGCCAGATCCCATTTTCGCGCCGCCCACAGCTTTTGGCCCAGGCTCAGCGGGCGCTGCGACATATGTGGGGCTATCGTGTCAAAGAAAGTCAGGCTGTCGACGTCTTCACCATCCGCACGCAATTGCCGGACCATCTCAAAGGCCACCACGCCACCGCCCGAATATCCAGCCAGACGGTAAGGGCCTTTGCCATAACGTTCGCGGATCGCTGTGATATAGCGCGCGGCCATCTCCTCGATCGTGGCATCGACTTCGGCCCCGCCATCCGAGCCGAGGGCCCGCAGACCAAAGAACGGGATGGACGGATCAAGGAACCCGGCCAACGGACGGAAGTTCAGGATATTGCCCCCTGCGCCGTGAATACAGAACAAGGGGCGGCTTTTCTCGTCGCCTTTGGTGATCTGAACCAGAGGGCTCCAGGAGGTGGGAAGGCTGGGCGTGGGCACATCCTCGTCCTCGCTCAAGCCTGCGGTTTGCAGCACCAAAGCTGTCAGCGCCCCAAGGGTCGGCGTTTCAAAAAGCGTGGCCAGCGGCAGCCCCACGTCAAATTCCTGCCGGATCCGCGCGAAAAGGCGAACCGCGTTCAGGGAATGGCCGCCGAGGTCAAAGAAGTCATCTTCGGGCTGCAGATCGGGCGCACCCAGAATGTCCTCCCATATCTCGGCCATCTTGGCGCTGTGAGGTCCCAGTTTGGATTTTGAAGCGTTGTCTGATTTGGCGCGCGCTTTGGGTTTTGGGCGCGCCTCGACCATCATCAGTTTAACCAGATCCAGCGATACCGGCGAGATGATCTGATGGCGGCTGGGATGGCTAAAGATCTGTGTGAACAGCGCGTCAGCCTCACTGTCCCGGATACCGGTCGCCAGCAGTTGATTGCCCAATTGCGCTGGGGCCGGGGCCGTGGACAGCGCCTCTTGCGACAGGGCGCGCAGGGCGAGATGTTCAAAGATCATCAGCACAGCGCCTGCGCTGTCGCGGATCACCACGTCAAAGGCTGCGAACTGACCTCTGGTTTCTGCCACTTTCACCGATTGCGCTGTGATCGTTTGGGACAGCGGTGCAAAGACCCGGATGCGGGCCACCGACATCGGAGCGTATAGCGGGGCTGTGGCGTCGCGTTGCAGCCCGTTCAGACCAACGGTGGCGGCCATATCCAGAAGGCCGGGATGCAGCGGATGGCTGCTCAGATCGGCCAGATAGGCCTCGGGCAGGGTGAACTGACCCTCACACCAATTGCCCGCACGCCGGGCCGGGCCAACCGTGTCCCAACGTGGACCAAACCCGATCACGTCATCTTGTTTGACCAGATCCGCATCCGCGATAGGCGACATCGCCGGGATGGCATCAAACCCGTGTGGCAAGGCTTTGTCTGCCTTGCGCTTTGTCAGGATTTGCATCTGCACATGGTCCTCGGCAGGATCAGAGGTGCTGAGCATACTGCTGATTTTCAGCTCGAACCCGTCTTGGATCGGCGTCAGTGTAACCCGCATCAGGCGCGGCAGGTTCTCAGCAAATACCATCGGCTGGTTGAAAGACAGGGCGGAGATTTCAAATGGTGACGATTGCAGAACCTCTTTGGCGGCACTTTGCCCTAGCTCGATAAAGGCCGTACCGGGCAGGACGGGCAGGCCCGCTACCACATGATCTGCGATCTCCCAATCCTCTTCGGGATGCATCAGCCGTTCAAAGATGACCTCACCGCTGTCTTCGCTGAGGCGATGACCCAAAAGTGGATGTCTATCCGTTTCCGCTTCAAAACCAGCATGGCCAAAGACCCGCGCGGCCATGCCGCTGTCGCGCCAGGCACCCCAGGCCAAAGACAGCCCGTCACTGCGCCGCGCCGCAACTGCCTCAAGCGCCGCATTGGCGCCCACATAGCCCACCTGTCCGGCGGGTCCGGTTTCGACCGAGGTCGAAGAGACAACGGCAAACGCGTCAAGGCTGCCATCGGGCAGCAATTCGTCAAGGATCTGCGCGCCTTTGACTTTCGGAGCAATGACCGCGTGCAGCTCGTCCAGCGATTTGACGGACAAGGGGCCGTCATCCAACACACCCGCTGCATGCAAGACGCCGCGCACCGGCCCAAAGCTGCTTTGCAGATAGGCGATTGCGGCAGCCATGGCGTCTTTATCCGTCACATCCGTTTTCAGGAACATGACATCACCGCCCGCCGCGCGGATCTGGCGAGCCAGCGCCTCATCCTCATGGGCAGAGCGCGACAGAAGCCCGATCTTGGCCTGATAGGTCTCACCCAGCCAACGGCCAAACTGACGCCCGATGCCACCGGTGCCGCCGGTGATCAACCAGGTGCCACCGGGTTGGATGCGGGACTCCACCGTCTGAGTGGGCATGGGGCTGGAAACGCGTTTGCGTGTCAGCCTGATGTCACCACGCCAAGCCACCTGATCTTCAGGGCTTGTAGACAGCGCCTCGTCCAATATCCGGCGCGCATCCGTAGCGATTGCAGCAGGTTCCGAGGCCTGCGCGTCCAGATCAACCAGCACGGCTTCCAACTCGGGCACTTCGCGCGGGGCAGATCGGATGACGCCCGCCAAAAGCGCCAGTTCGGGATCACGCGTATCCGGGCCAGAGGCCCCCCGTGCGGCAACAACAACCCGAATTCGGCCAGTATCGCCCTGTTGCAACAGGCGCGCGAGCAGAACCGTGCTGTCAAACGCTGTGGTGCCGTTGTCGGCCAAAGGCCACAACATCAAGATCCGCGCTGGCAAAGCCTGACCGATTTCAGCCAGCAATGCATCAAAGTCTTCAACCGCGTTCGGGCGCAGCTGATAGCCGTCCTCGGTTTTGGCAAATGCAGACCCGACAGTGATTACGGTGGTTTCTGCACCGGCGCGCGACAGGCCTTTGACCACCGCACGCGACAGGGTGTCAGACCCGGCAAAAACCAACCATGGTGATGCGCCAATTGTGGTCGCACCCAACGAGGCCACAGGCGTGGGTGCCCATTCGATGGTTTCGAACCAGTCATCCATCTGCGCGATGCGAGGCAGGGTCAACGGGCCCTGATCATCAGCATCAGCTTTGCCACGGCCCGGTTCAATCCAGTGTCGTGTCTTGTCAAACGCATAGGTTGGCAACGAGATCCGGCGACCGCCCCTGGGAACGGCGTTGTCCCATTCAACCTCGCAGCCATTGGCCCAGAGCGCGCCAAATGTTGTCAGCATTACCCCAAACTCGTCGCCCGGCTCACGCACGGAAGGTGCGGAATAGACCATTGCGCGTGGGTTGTGAGGCAGCTCCATCGCCTCGACCAACGGACCTAAGGTCTGACCAGGGCCCACTTCGATCACGATCCGACCCGGCGCGGAAAGCGCCTCTTTCGTGGCATCGGTGAAGCGGACCGTGTGCCGCAAATGTTGCACCCAATAGTCAGCCGAGGCCAGATCACCTGCTTGCGCGGGCGTACCGCGCAGCGATGACATCACCGGGATCTTAGGCTCAGCAAAGGTCACGCCCTCAAAACCGGCACGGAAGCGATCCAGCTGACCGTCCAATTGGCGCGAATGTGCGGCCACGGCGATGTGGATCCGTCGCACCTCGTGATCTTGTTTGGCAAGCTCGTCCTCAAGCCGTTCGATGGCTTGCAAGGGGCCGGATACCACTGTGCGGTCCGGCAGGTTGAGCGCGGCGATATCCAGATCGGCCCCGGTCCTCTGGATAAATTCAGCAGTGTCGGCTTCGTTGAAGGGCACGGTGGTCATCGCACCTTCGGGTGCAGCTTCCATCACCTGACCACGCAGGGTGACAATTTTCAGCGCATCCCCCAACTGCATCGTACCAGCGATGACGGCAGCCGCGTATTCGCCCACGCTGTGGGCAAAGATCGCGTCGGGTTTGACGCCCCAACTGTCCCACAGCCGCGCATAGGCATATTCAAGAATGAACAAAGCCGGTATCGCATAATCCGAGCGCGACAGCTTGGCCGAAGCTTCAGCATCCGAGCGATCCCGCGCGAACATCATTTCTTCGAGGTCTGCAGGCGCGTCTGCGGGCAACGCGTTCAGGCATTCATGCACGGCGGCGTCAAACACAACCGATGATGTGCGCATCTCGGCGCCTGCACCGGGATATTGCGCGCCTCCACCGGGGAAGAGGAACACGATCTCGGGCGTCGTATCGCCCTCGGTGCTTTTGCCTTTTGCACCAAGCGGATGCGCCTTGGCTTGCAAGACCGACCGCAGCTCAGACGGATTGCGCGCGGCGACCACAAACCGTTCGGCAAAGGCGCGGCGGCCATCGCGCAGCGTGGTTGCGATGTCGGGGCTGGCCGGAGAATGGTCGGACAGGTAATCAACCCATTTCTCGCGCAGCGCGGACAATGCGCCATCTTTGCGGGCTGAGAACGGGAACAACCGCCACTGGTTGTCTTCCTGTGTCTGTTGTTGGGCGGGGGCCTCTTCGACAACCACATGCGCGTTGGTACCGCCCACTCCCAACGAGTTCACAGCGGCGCGGCGGACCCGTTGTCCACGCGGCCAATCGCGCCCGCGCGCCTCAACCTGGAACGGGCTGCGGACGAAATCGAACCGGCTGTTGGGTGTGTTGAAATTCAGGCTCGCAGGCAAGCGTTCATGGGTCAGGCTTTCGACCACCTTGATCAAACTGGCCGCCCCTGCGGCGGTATCTGTGTGCCCGATATTGGTTTTCACCGACCCGATACCAATCGACCCAGCCTGCACACCGCTATAGACATCTTGCAATGCGGTCAGCTCAATCGGGTCGCCGATTGGCGTACCCGTACCGTGGGCTTCAACATAATCGACATCGCCCGGCTCAAGCCCGGCCAGGGCCAGGGCTTCGGCGGCAGCTTCGGCTTGTCCGTCGACCGAGGGCGCAAGATAGCTGGCCTTGCCGACCCCATCATTGTTGATCGCTGTGCCCAGAATGACGGCTTTGATGTCGTCACCATCCCTAACCGCATCCTCATAGCGGCGTAAGGCCAGAACGGCAGCGCCCGACCCGAAGACAGTGCCCTGACTGTCATCGTCAAAGGCGCGACAGACGCCATCAGGCGACAGGATCTCACCCGGGGAAAAGCCATATCCGACGCGGTGCGGAAGCTCGATCGTGACACCCCCAGCCAGAGCCATGTCACATTCCATGTTCATCAGTGCCCCGCAGGCCAGATGGACGGCCACAAGCGAGGTGGAACAGGCGGTTTGCACCGCAACAGAAGGACCGGTGAGGTTCAACAGGTAAGACAGCCGAGTGGTCAGGAAATCCTTATCATTGCCCGTATGGCGCAGCAGGAACATCCCGATCTCTTCGACCAGATCAGGGTTACTGAGCAGGTTGAAGGGCAGATAGCTTTGCATGCCAGAACCGGCATACACACCGATACGCCCGTCAAAGCTTTCAGGCATCCAGCCCGCGTCTTCCAACACTTCCCAGCCGCATTGCAGGAAATGGCGGTGCTGCGGGTCAAGAATGGAGGCCTCACGCGGGGAAAATCCGAAAAAGCCCGCGTCAAAGTTTTCCATATCCGGCAGGATATGCGCGACTTTGACATAGTTCGGGTCGGCCAATTCTTTGCGTGTTACACCGCGCGCCAAAAGATCTGCGTCAGACAAACGCGCCGCACCTGTACGACCCTCGGACAGCAGTTTCCAAAAGGCATCAATGTCAGGCGCACCCGAAAACCGGCCTGCGCGGCCGATGATGGCGATGCGGTTGTCAAAACTGCCTGTTGCGTCGTTACTCAATTGCTCGTTCTCCAGACGGTATACCAGCCTGCGCCTCAGCGTCGTTTCGTGTGGGCCAGACGGGCTCGCGCGCGCGCAGCCCCTCGGCTTGCAGCTTTACTGGGTTGGTTGCCTGTGTCCGTCCCAGATTGCCCCAAATGCTCAGCCAGCCCTCGTACAGTTGGAAAGCGGAAAATATCGGTCACAGCAACATCCAGCCCCAATTTGTCTTTCAACCTGCGTCGCAATTGCACCACCAACAACGAGTGCCCACCCAGATCAAAGAAGTTCACCGTGACCGGGACGCTTGGCAAATCCAGTGCTTCGGCCCAGATTTCTGCAATTCCCACCTCAAATTCGGTGGCGGCGGATGCGCCGTCCTCAACCTTTTCCAGTACCGGTTTGGGCAACGCTTTTCGGTCGATCTTTCCATTTGGGGTCAGCGGGAAATCCGCCATGACCATGAATTGGCTGGGCACCATGAAATCGGGCAGCTCCTGTGCCAAGGCTGTGCCCAACGCCGCTGGGTCAGGTGCCGGTCCGCTGGCGGTGACATAGCCCACAAGTCGGATATCGCCCGGTCCGAACTCGACCGCTTTGACCACGGCCTGCCGCACACCAGCAACAGCACCAAGCGCGCCTTCGATCTCACCCAGCTCCATCCGATAGCCACGGATTTTTACCTGAGTGTCCTTGCGGCCCAGAAATTCCAACTGACCGGACGCACCCCGCCGCACCAGATCTCCGGTGCGATAGAATTTCTGACCTGCGGCTGAGACAAAACGCTCGGCCGTCAGGTCGGGGCGCTTCCAATAGCCATCAGCCACGCCTTCGCCGCCAATCCACAGCTCGCCCTCGACCAGATCGGGCAGTTCGCGCCCGGTGTCCGAACGGATCGAAAGTGTCGTGTTGCGGATCGGGTCGCCCAGCGGGATCAGCGCTTGCGGGTCATCCAGACGCGCGACCGACGACCAGATCGTCGCCTCGGTGGGGCCATACATGTTCAGCAACAGCCCGTCCTTAGCCATAGCGTCGCGGATGCCGCGCGCCAGATCGGGTGGAAAGGCTTCGCCGCCAACCATCATCACATCCAGCTGCCCCAAAGCCTGCCGTCCGACACCATCAGCGGCCAACAACGAGGCCATGGGTGGCGTGCATTGCAGGTGGGTGATTTCCTTGGCGATGATCTCTTCGGCCACAGTGGCCTTGCGATCGACGCCGCCCTGTTGCGTAAGGTTGTCCATCAACGCTTTGATATGGGGCAGGTTTTCCATGACCACATCGGTGTCGATCCCGAAGTCGATCAGGCAGGCGATTTCATCCACACCGACCTGCGCCAGCTGACGCACCATGTCGCCGGCGCTGTCGGGCGTGCCGAACAGGCCCGAGCTGTGGTAATACCGCTCGAATGCATGATCCAGCAGCGCGTCCAGCTCATCCTCGCTGAGTTCCTGCTTTTCGAACATCTCTTGTGGGTTCATGCCCGACTCGCGCGACCGTTCCGCCATCAGGGGCGAGGTCCATGCGGCCTTTTTCAGCAGGTCCACGGATGAGCGCAGATATTGTTTCATCGGCTCGCGGGCTTGGGTGCGCACTTTCTCTTCGTCGTCTGAAACAAAAGTGTGCAGCATCAACACAACATTTCCGTTTCCGGGATGTCCGGCAGCGCGCCAGGCGAGCCGGTAGGCACGGATCTTTTCTGCCATCTCTTCAAAGCTTTGCCCCAGAAGGTGGGTCAGAACCCCGCACCCAGCTTGGGCCGCTGCAGCAAAGGTTTCGGGATTGCCCGCAGCGGTCAGCCAAAGCGGTATGTCCCCACGCACCGGGCGCGGGTGAATTTCCAGCGAAACCGGTTTGTCATCATGTCCCGGAAAGCTGCGCTCTTCGCCTTTCCAGAGGGCGCGCAGCGTATCGATGCCTTCGATCATCACCTCTTTGCGCCTGGCAAAGGCTGATGGGTTCAAAACAAAGTCATTGGGCTGCCAGCCCGACGCCAAAGCAATGCCCGCGCGCCCGTTCGACAGGTTATCGACCAGCGCCCAATCTTCGGCCACTTGCACGGGATGGTGCAGGGGCAACACGGCAGAGCCTGCGCGCAATTCAATATTGTTGGTGATACCGGCCAAGGTGGCCGCAGCAATAGCCGGGTTAGGATAGAGCCCACCAAAGGCGTGGAAATGCCGTTCCGGTGTCCAGACAGCCTTGAACCCGTTCTGATCAGCAAACTTGGCCCCTTCGATCAACAGGCGATAGGCGTGATGGCCGGTTCCAGATGCCTCGGACGCGAAGTAAAACAATGAGAAATCGGGAAGGACGGTTTCGCTGGCCCCATCGGTCTGCAACACCAACGTGGCGCCGCGCGACAGAATCCAGAAAATCTCGAGCACAGAGATGTCGAAGGATACCGAGGTTACACCGAACAAACGGGATCCGGCGCGCAGGGGTACTTCGTCGTCCATACCGGCCATGAAGTTCAGAACCGTGCGGTGCGGGATCATCACCCCTTTGGGCCGACCTGTGGATCCTGACGTATAGATCAGGTTCATCAGATCGTTTTCGGCTCCCAGATCAAGAAGCGGCGCGCCGCTTTGATCACGTTCCGACGCTATAATGGTGATCTGAGGTGGAAGGGCAAGGCGCGCCGCCGCAGAAGGGCTTGAGACGATCAGCCCAGCCGCGCTGTCTTCGATCATATAGGTGATACGGTCTTCGGGGTAAGACGGATCCAGCGGCAGATAGGCGGCACCGGTCTTGAGGATGGCCAGCATCGCAACCACCAGATCGGCGCTGCGCTCCAGACACAGGCCGACAATCTGCCCCGGCTGCGCCCCGCGCGCTCGCAAGACGCGAGCCAAAGCATCCGAGTCTGCATCAAGCTGGCGATAAGTGAACCGGCGGTCTTCGACCTCAAGGGCGGTGGCATCCGGGGTGGCCGCAACCTGACGTCTGAAAGCGGCATGGACGCTGGCCGCGCCATCTGATGTCTCATCCGAGCGCGCAGCGATAGTGGGCGTGCCCAGTGGCAAATCGCCCAGAGCGGCCTCGGGCCTGTCCAGCATCGATTGCAAGAACGCCGCGAAATCACGCGCGATGGCCTGCACCACCGCATCAGTCATCAGGGCAGGGGATACACTCAGCTTGGCGGGTAGATCTCCTTCGGCGGGGATCAGCACAAAGTCCTGTGTGGACGTCGCTGGACTGGTGCGCAGATCGACAGCGACGGACAGGGCATTCAACGCCTGATCGCGCTGCGCACCCATCCGCAAGGGAAGGTCGACCGCCATGGGGCTGGCTTGGGTCACACGCTCCCATTCGGCGCTGGCCTGTGTCAGAAACTGCTCCACTTGCTGCTCGGGATCGGTGTCCAGTCCCATCGGGCGGTCAGCTGCATACAGCGCCGAACCCGGCGTGAACAGGACAGAGATCGAAGCGTTTTGCGCGCCATTCAAGCCGGCATTCCACGCAAGCCAAGCTGCTGTAAGCTGCGTCGCATCGGCTTTGGCGGGAATGTCCACCAAGATCCGCTCTTGTACCGCATCATTGCGCATCGTGTTGCGCGGATAGGGCGGAATAGCGGGTTTTGCCGACAGTAGGGCCGCGGCCCAGTTGGCCTCTTGCTTAGCGCTGCCTTCTGACAGGCCGATATCAACATTCAGAGGAGGAGGCAGGATATGCCCCTGCTCAAGCCCTTTGGGCGCGTTCCCGTTTGCGTCTTGCAGGCCGTGCAGAACCAGATCGCTATCCTGGCAGGACACGGTGATTGTGTCGCCTGTGACCTCAATCACCTGACCCGGAACACCACTCGCTGCACCGGACAACTTGGCAGAACGGATCATCAAAACCTGCTGTCCGGTCCAAAGCTTGGGCAAAGCCACCGGGTTCTTGTAAGACCCATGGTCCAGAGCACGGGTCTGGCGCATCAGGTCCGACGCGCGCAGTTGCAGATCAAGCTGCCCGTCATGGGCCGGGCGCTTCGTATGAATATAGCGTTGACCCGTACCTGCTAAAATGATCGCGGGCTCCGGGGTCTGCTCTAACAGAGTCAAAAGCTGCGGAAAGGTCTCAAGCGCTGTTTCATAACAGCGCGCATTCAGGCTGAAGGCGGTATCTTCAGGGGCAATTTCGAACTCGCGGATCAGATAGGCACGCGTCGGCGCCAAACCTGGCTGCATCGCATGCCAGGTGATTGCGTGGGCCGTCTGCCCTTCATAGATCGACCAGACAGGAACGTTGACACCAATTCTGGCAGGCAGGGGTCCATCATGCAGGTTGATCGCAGCAAGCCGAGGCAATTCAATCAGATCTGCGGACAGTATCTGTGTATTGGCAATGCTGAACAGAAAGTCACATTGCGCCGCGGATTGGACCGCCTCTTGGTCGCTTGCAAAGACCGGCAAATCCCGTTCAACCGCCCAGGACACAACCCTTGGATCCCGCGATAGAACACCCGAAATTTCGCCGCCGCGATCCAGAAAAACCTGCGCAGATTGTAACAGCAGCGCTTCATTGCCACAGAAAATGGCCTTCACCGAACTCTCTCCCTTCAACTCACTAACCACCGAAGAATCTTCACCCCACCGGAATACCCCGAAACATGCGGGACAAATTTGTCAACAATAGGGAGTCGCCCCCACAAACTGGGCCTTTCAGGTGGATAATGATATGTTCGCAACGCTGGAATGAAAATAGCTGAGGGTTTAAATAAGATATTAAGTTTTGATCATACGGGCTCAGAGGGGCCGTTCAACCCAAAAGCGTCTTCAAGATCGCTGTTCTCTCAGATTTTCGATGATTTCAAAATAGGCCGTCAGGGCAACGTCTTCTCGCCAGTTTTCATCAAATCCCCGAAGCGCTTTCTGCCCCAATTTGGCTGACAGGGCGGGATCATCCGCAAATTGCCGCAGGATTTTCGCAAGCTCATCGGTTGATCGAAACAGAGCCCCACCCCCGGTGTGATGAACAATCTCCGGATAGGGACCAAGATCGCGGGCGATGATCGGCGTGCCGTCGCGAAACGCCTCAAGCACAACCAGCGGGAAGACCTCATAGCAACGCGAAGGTGTAATAGCGGCCAGTGCGTCGCGATAGTATCGCCGCAGATCTTCGGGCGGTAGTCTACCCAGGAAATGCACGTTGGATTTCCCTTCGGCCAGACGGCGCAGTTCAGGTTCATATTCGCCATCGCCTGCAATCAGCAGATCGGCATTCAATCGGTCGTCAAAGGCGGGGATGACGTCCTGCAAACCTTTGATCACCTCCAATCGACCGGCGAAAAAGAAAAACGGGCGCGGATGGATCGAGGGTTGCTCGGGCAGTTCGGGCGCGTCAGGCAGGAACGAGGGGATCACTTGCGCAGGCGCTGTGAACCCAAAGCGGCGATGATTGTCCAGACAAGACTGGCTGAGCATCAAAAACGCGTCCACATGGCGCGCCTCGCGCGCCACAAGGTCGGTCGCGCGCCACAGCTGCGGCGGTCGCTTGTGGCGCAGCACGCAACGCAGGCAACGCCTTTCGTCACAGATCTCGCGGTTGTCGCGCCACAATATATGCGAGGGGCACACCATCCAGTGCTCATGTGCGGTATGCAGCTTGATCCCGGTGCCAATCTTCCAGATCCCGGGCCCGCCGATCAGCGAGATGTTATGGTAGTGGATGACGTCAAACCGGTCCGTCAAAAGCTCTTGCAAGGCGCGTCTATGCGACAGTGGCTGGCCGGTTTGTTGCACGGCCAAAGCGCCCAGCATCGGAAAGCGCGAGCCCAGACGGTGCACGATCACCCCATCCTCTGGTGGCAGATCGGGGGTGCGGCCTGACAACTGGCGGAACCCGTCAGTGTCGTGAATAACCTCAACATGATGGCCTCGTGCGGTCAGTGCCCGGGCCAGACGCTGTACATAAATCCCGTCACCGCCGAAATTGAAGGGCGGGTAAAACGTGGTGACCATGGCAATGCGCAAAGGTTTCATGGCAGCTACCGACGTACGGACATAAGGTAATTGCGCAGCAGGCAGTACAACAGAGTGGCCCCGTAAGGGCGGATCAGCTTGAGAATGCTAAAGCTGGACTCCCCGCCACCCCTCTGCCGCCAATCATTGGGGACAACCGAATAGTTCCAACCGCCCAGAACAGCCTTAAGAGACATTTCGATCGTGATGTTGAACTGACCGGCCACCAGCGGCTGCATGTCCTCGATCACCGTCCGGCGATAGCATTTGAACCCGTTGGTGAAATCCCGATACGGCGCGCCAACCATCCAGCCGATCAGCGTGTTTGTCACCCGGTTGATCACGCGTTTGACGGGCGGATAGCCCACCACGGTGCTATCCGGCCCGAACCGTGCGCCAAAGGCGCAATCGGCCCCATCCGCGATGCATTTGAAATAGGCCGCCACATCTTGCGGCGCATCGGCCCCGTCCGAGGTGACAACAACCGCAGCATCGCCCTTATACACCTCAAGCCCCTTGCGGATCGCAAACCCATACCCGTTCGGGCCTGCATTGTGGATATTGCGCAGGTTCGGATAGTCCCACACCAGTTTCTTCAGAATTTCGGCGGTGGCATCCGAACTGGCATCATCGACGACGATCAGCTCATAGTGGAACTCGGTCGTGTTCAGATGCTCACATAGATCGCGGATCGTATCTTCGATCACGTCCTCTTCGTTATAGGCAGGCATGATGATGGAAAAGAGCAATTGATCAGTCATCTTTTTGCTCCATCAAAACGTAAGGCCCTGACTGGTCGAACATTTCGAAGTCCTCTACCAGATCCGCCCCCAAAGCCTGTTGCCACATGCGAAACTCGATTTGGTTTTCCAGTTTTGACTGTGCAGCGGTGTCACCGATAATCCAAGGCAAAAGCCCCATCGTGGCTACCTGCATTTGAGGCGGCTCTTCGGGCGCGGGCGTCAAGGCCGCAAGGTCATCGGCGCGGGAAACAACGATAGTGCCCTCTGCCCGGGCGGTCTGGGACAGCGGGTTAAACGGGTCGGTATACAGGATGTCATAAAACGAATATCCTGCCGGGCAAGTGCCTGTTTCGGCCGCCATTTTCCAAAGATTGCCATAGAAGATCACAGGCCGCCCAGCCAAATCCGGCGCGGCGAGGCGGGCGGCCAGATCAACACGCGCTGGTTGCGCTTTGGTGCGGAACGTCTGTGTCGATGGCCCGCGCGCCTCAATCGCGCGTGCTGTTTCGCGGCTTGTGACCTCATGGAACAGCCCCCGCAGGTTGCTGGACAGAACCCAGCGGCCCAGAGGCGCATGACCCGCCAATTGAGCGCAGGCCGCCAATGCAATCATCGCAACCCCAAACCGTCTGAGCGGCAGGGATACGCGAAACAAAGCGGTCGGTCGGCCCGCAAGCCAAACCAGCATCAGAGGCACAAAAGGCACTGCGAGGTGTAGAAAATCGGCCCGCTGCAAAGCGATCTTGAGCGTGATCACAGCAAACACGCCCGCACCCATCAACATCAGATCCCCTTCGGCTGCGTGCGTGCCCGCCAGTCGCCGCACGCCCGATCCCGCCGCTACACAAGCGGCAGCCAGAAGGCCGAACAAGGCGAGGCTATGTAGGCTCCACCCAAAGGAAAACTGGCCCAGACCCTCGGCGCTGGCACGAGACATCACCTGCAAGGTTTGGGTGAAATAGGGCGCAAGAGTGCCGCCAAGCGCCCAGGACACAATCAACAACCAAATGACAATTGTCAGGGCGGTCAGCCCCAATACCCGCAGAGCCAAAGCGCGCGGCTGGTCCCAGCCATCGAGCACCAGAATGGCAATGGCAGCAACCAGACCTGCTATCGCATATTCATGCGAATACCCGGCACCGATCCCCAGAAGAACCGCAACAAGCGCCAGCATTGACGGTTTTCTGGGCGCATGTGCAACAAGGACAATGGCCAGAATGGCGGGTAGATAACGCCACGCGATCCAGTTCAGCCCAAGCAAGACATCGACCCAGAAGGGCAGCAGCAAGACAAATGCAAGCCAGCGCTTGCCGGTCTGCGGGATCAACCGCTGAAGCACCGCCATGACGATGATCAGCAACGCCGCCTGTAGACCCAGATAAATCCAGTAATAGCCAAGCGGTGAGAAACCGTTGCCTATCAGCATTGCTGCAGGGATCAGCATCAAAGGGCCATAGAGGAACTCGAAATCCTGATAAGGGAGTTGCCCGCAGGATATCCGGTGCAACGCGGCGATGAAGTAACTGTCTTCGATATGCGGGCCAAAACGCGCAATCGCCGAAGGCCAATAGAAAACGAGCAGGGGCAGGGTAACCACCAGACGCTCTACCCAAGCCTGCACAAGCGAAACGGGCCTTTGCGTGGCTTGGGCCACAGCCGCATGGGTCTGGGCGGGCAGGCTGGTTAGCAAGATCACCAAAACCGCCCAGACAAAGATCAATATCCAGGCCAGTCCAATATTATACCCCTGCATCGCAGCAACATTTGGCAGCGTTGGGTCCGGGGGGAGCAATCTGGGGCCCACAGCCAACATCCCGATCAGGATTGCCAGAGAACCAAGCGCCAATATCAATTGCATGGTAGCGCGCATCAATAAAGCCCCTCGGTATCTGGGTTTGCGGACTGGTTTCTGAAAATAAGCCGGCTGCAAATCAAATAGCTGAAGACAAAAGACAGGCCTGCGGCGATGCCCAATCGGATGGTGGGGTGCAGATAGGCCTGCATCCCGTAGGCCTCCATCGCCCACAAAAGCCCAATGCGGAACACCAGCACCACGCCGACACCCACTGCAAAACGAAGGAAATGACCGAATGAGGCCCGTTTGTTCTGATCTTTGAAGGTCCAGCTGAGGTGAACGAAATAGTTAAAGACCATGCCGCAGCCAAGGCCAACAAAGGCGGCGACAGGGTCGCTGAAGGCCCAGATCAGGATCATCGCGCTGGCGACTGCCAGATCCAGAACCAACCCGCCTACTGCGGTGGTCAGGAACCGGGCCATCTGGCCGATTTCCGCGGTTTTGATCATGCCACACCACCCCGCTTGATGAACCGGGTATGGGCGTTTTGCGCCAATCCGCCATCGCTTTGCAGCCGCTCGAACAGATCATAGATATTGTCGATCTTGCCCCCCATGACCATCATCAGGCCCGGATGGCGCGGGTCTCGGTCCAGCAGGATCGGACGCCCGTCATCGCGTTCATTACGCAGCAGAACCGTCTTTGTTTCATACAAAGACTTGCGCCATGTGGCCCCTGTCAGAGAGGGCAGGTAACGGCTGGCGTCGCGCAACATATGCATCCAGTGGCTTTTGCACGCCGCCGCTTGAGGCGCCTGCCCGGCCAACCAGGCGCGATGCGGGGTATAGCGTACATGGGTCAGCGAATAGGCATCCTCGGCCGGGAAAGGCATGGTGGAAAAGAACGGACCATCCATCATGGTGACGCCCACGCCCTTCAGCGCCGCAGGCGGGTCGATCAGGGCAACCTCAGCCAGTTCGTATTTGAAGCCCAGCCTGTTGCCGCTGTCGCTTTGGCCTGCCAGATGACCATAGGTGGCATCAATGACGATTGGCGCGCGGATCTCTCCATGGCCGTCCACAGCAACGCGGATCGGCGCAACAGGGCCGTCCGGGATGACCGCGACAACCTTGGCCCCGATCGCCACCGAGACACCTTGTTGTGCCAGACGGTGTTCCAGATCCTTGCGCAAGGCCGCTGCGTTGAACGCATATTCCTGACAGCGCCAGACCTGCGCGACCTCAGCGGGATTGAACAGCGCGGACTCTGTCAGACTAGCCCGCTCAATCGGTGCGCCCAGATCGGTAAACATCTTCTCAAATCGCTGCGGCGTCACGCGTGAACCATGCCGCGCGACGGCATAGAGCATGGTGAAATCGCCAAATACGGCTGACGGAAAATCCGCAATGAACCGCTGATACAAAGACAGCGACCGGCGCGCGGTCTTGAAGTTTCTGGGATAGTGGAACCCGGTGTGAATGCGCGCCTGATTGACGTAAGAGGCGCGCTCCAGCAGGCCTCCGCGTTCCTCAAGCACCACGACATTTTCAGCGACGGAGCGATAGAACAAGGCCAGACAAGCCCCATAGAACCCGCCACCAATGATGATGACATCCGCCGACTGAGGCAGTTGCGTCATGCCATAGCCTCATCCAGTTCCCAGCGCAGGAACGCCAGGTTTTCCAGCAAAGGCGTCAGGCTGTCTGTTTTACGCATCTCAAGCGTGACATAACCAGAATAACCTGCAGTTTTCAGGCCGCTCAGAACCTGACGCAGAAAGGCGGCATGCTCTGCAATCGGGGCCAGTTGCGGGGCGCTGAAATGGACGTGCTGAACCAACGGCAGGACCGGTTCAATGGCAGTTACGTCTTCACCGGCCATCAGCATATTACCAGTGTCCAGAACCATCCGCATGTTGGGATGATCAACGCGCCGCACCATCTCGGCGGCCTCTGATAGTTGCGTCATGAAATCACAGCCATATCCTGTGGCGTTGGCTTCAAGACAGAAATACGTGCCTGTTTCAGCGGCGATCTCTGCAACTCTGCGCAGCACCGGCAGCGCTGCGTCATAGGCTTGATCCAGGCTCAGCCTCCCACGCTTGCGATTGCCCGGAGAGCCAAAGACCAGCGGGCCACAGCCCAACTCGCCAGCGCGTGCCATGACATGCGCCAGATAATCTACAAAAGCGTCTTGATCCCGGGCGGTACCGAACAAGCGCAGGTCGGGCTGCCCAAACAAAAGTGCCTGCAGGGACACGATCGGCAGGCCCTCTGCGGCCCAGTCCGCCTTAACCGCAAGCGCATCCTCAGAAGTGGCCGCGGCAACATCGGCAAACACCCGCGACGGCGCGACTTCTAGCGCATCCGCCCCCGCATCCCGCAACCGCTGTGCGATCACGGCATCCTCTTCTGCCGTCCAAGCGATGTTCGAAACCGCAAGTTTCATGGGTGTTCGCGCCGCCACTCATCCGCAAATGCGGCGATATCGGCCAGACAATCTTTAGCCGAGACCAGATATAGCCCGTCTTGGCCCCAGATACCCCCGTGGCAGGTGCGCATGTCATATTCCACTGGCGGGCGCGACAGCTCCAGCGTGTGGGATTGCCCGTTGATGCTGTGAATGACGTCTTTCACTGACACCGGCTCGGTCGCCAAATTCAGCTTGTGAATACCCGTCTCGCACAGGCGGTCGATATCGGATTGAAGCCGTTTCAGGTGATAGAACTGAAACTCGGATCTTGCGTCAAAGCCGGACAAGTCCCGCGCCATCAGCGTGTCAAAGATCAGGTTCTTTTTCAGACCTGCACCGTAAAGACCGGGCAGGCGGATAATACGACAATCGTCGAACAGGGCGTTCAGGCGGTCTTCGACCTGCAAACGATGCAGCCCGTAAGGATGGTGCCCGTCCACGGGCGTGGGGCTGTTTTCGTCAATGCCCACTGGTGTCTGATAAACATCCACCGAAGAGATCAGGATCATACGGCGTGTCTTGACCGTTCCCAACACGTCCAAAAGCGGCGCAATGCCGTCCCAATCGGCCTGAGGGTTCTGGTTGGCCCACCATTTCTGCGCCTGCACCCCGGCGCAGGTCACTGTGTCAAAGCTCTGGCCTTCCATGTCTCGGAAATTCTTGGAGTTGAAACCAACGTCATAGCGGCCTGTGCCCCAAAGCGTGCCGCCGACAAAACCGGTATGACCGATCAAAGCATGTGTCATTTGCTCTCGTCCGATCCTTCTACGTTCAACGCGGCGCTGACGTGATAGAGGTCACCGCCACTGATTTCCGAAACCAAATCCGTTTCGCGCCGACGTCGGCCCTGTCTCAGCAATTGCAGCAGTCCAAGGCAGATCGCAGACAACACGCCAAAATTCGCGGCAAACAAGGCCGAGAACAGCACCGCAAGCGAGGCCCAGCCGGGGGCCACATCTTGCAAAACCAAGCGCGTGATGATCGCCCCGAGCGTGGCCAGAATGCTGAGCAGCGACAGGCACAGGCAGACCAGCGCAAAGCTGCGTACCAGCCGTTCAGAGGACAGCGAGACCAGTTCGGCGCTCAGCCGCGCCTTGTCGCTGAACCCTGCCAGAAAACGGCGGCGGGGCGGGCGCGAGACAAAGACCCGTTTTTGCGATAAATGCGCAGACAGATCCAGGATGCGGAAAAACTTGAGGATATCACCCATCTGTTCCAACCGCGACATGGCGGTGCGGGTCAGCACAAAAGCGCGGGCTTGAAAGGATTCAATCTGTTGGCCGGTAACTAACCGCATAATGCCTGCCATCACACTGGCAGTCACACGGTCGCGCCGCCGGATCTGTGCGGGGTCAAAGACAGCTTTGACCACATCAAACTCACCCCCGGCGATATGGTCGAGCAGTTGGTCCAACTCGGCCTCGGAAGCAGCGTCCGGGGCCATGCACAGGATGTAATCGCCGATGGCGTGGTGCATGGCGTGAATGACCATGTCTTCATAGTCGCTTTGACGGTCAACGCTCAGCACACGCAGATGTTCGATTTCCTGACCGATCTGCCGCAACCGATTGTCCCAATCCGGCACACGGTCCGAGGCGATAATGATCAGCTCATGATAGTCGAAGCGCGCATTGGCAAAGCGCGATATCGATCGCAACCCATGTTCGTCGACGGCAGTGTCGCCTTCACCCACCAAGATCAGCGAAACAAGATTGTCTCGGCAAAGCTGTTCGTAAGCCGGTTTTCGTGCAGCCGTCTCCGGACCGGTTTGGCCAATCTGGGTCATGTCTTGTCCCGCGTACTCAATCCAAAAATCTTAACTGCAATCGCAATCCGGTTATGCACAAAGCTTAGAAACTTCCGAAGAGCTTTGCCAATGCCGCAGCAACCTGCCGCGAAATTGTCTCTTGTTGTGCAACAATTATGTATCTGAGCCGGATTTGAGGCTCAAGAATGCCAAAAAGATGCCCGGAGTCGGGGAAGGGAATTGCATGAAATAGGTTTTTTCGTGCAAAAACATGTTAAGATAACAAGGATGCCATCGCTGTTCATTTAGATGGTGCGGCGTTTGGTTGATTCGATTTCGAGTGCATTGAAAGGTGAAAGTGTTATGGGGTACCACGATCTGCGTTTTGATCAGGGCGAAGGCCTGAACCGGTCGGGAATGCAGCAAAAGGTCCTGGATGGCGAAGTATACGTTTTCCGTCAGGCCCTGCAGGCATTTGGTCTCTACGACATGTGGCACGAAGCGACGATCCGCGGGATCACTGCTTCTGTCGGCAAAGAAGCCGCAGACCGCGCCGAACGCGACGGGTTTCACCGCATTCATGAATGGGTCTCGCCGATTGATATCCCCAAGGTGACCGACGCGGTCTATGCCGAGATCGAGCCGCTGACCCATGATTTTCTTGATCGTTTCATGAAGGGCACTTTCCCGGATGTGGAAACCTTCTTCTACGAACGCGCACCCAATGTGCGGTTCCATATTCCTTATGACATTGCCCGCAGCCATAAGGACGAGTTCAACAAATTCGCCAAAACCTATGGTCAGGGCAAAATCGCGGCACATGGTCCGCACCGCGACAGCTGGCTGGATTGTCCATCGAACGGGATGAACCTTTGGTTTGCAATGGGCCGCATCCGACCCGGCAACGGGTTGACGATCTATCCCGATGACTACGTTGGCGAATACAAGTTCGAAACCTCCGGCAATATCTCTGATGGTGAGAAGCTGCACAAAACCTGGACCTTTGACCTGCATCCCGGCGATGTGGTCATTTTCCACACCGATCACGTGCATGGATCCGAGCTGAACCGCACGAATGAAACGCGCTTTGCCATTTCCTGCCGCCTGTCTGTCGACCGTCCGGTCTTTCCGCAGCTGCACCACCACAATTACGTCTATTCCGGCTGGAGCGGCTCTGGCGCGCTGAACCCGTTGGCAGAGTGGCCGGCAAAGCTGCAATCCAGCTATGTCACCAGCCTTGCGCTGCGGGCGCGCAACAAGTTGATCCCCTCAATGGCGCCCGAAAACCCCGAGCCAAATCCAGCCGAAGCCATCGGAACAAAGACCGACCGCGGTATTGAGGTTCCCCTGTCCGAGGTGCCACCGGGAACGGTACGTGGCGCATCTGCTGCGCTTTGCGTGGCTCATCTGTCCGAAGGCAACGTTGTTGCGCTGACACGGCGCTGCCCCCATGCGGGTGGTGATCTAGCCAATGGCTGGGTCGATGGCGACACTGTGGTGTGCCCCTGGCACAACCTGCCCTTCAAGGCAAAGACAGGTAAATCCGCCTGCGAAACTTTGCCAAAGCTGAAACGCGTCGCCTGCCATATCGACGGCGACACCATCATCATTGACCCAAAATCTGAAATCAAGACAAACGAGGATAGTGAGATCGAACAGTTTACGGAGGCGGCAGCCACCTCATAATTTAGCATAAAAAAACAAAAAAGACGGCACGAGACGCTGCCTGCTGCTTCCACTCATTGAGAGGATTGCAGATGAAAATTTTTTTGGCCGACCTAGGACATAACCTGGTCACCGAAACTTCGGATACTTACCCATTGGGGGTTGGTAACCTGGCGACATATGTAACGGCTTACGCAAAAAGCCGAACACCGGTAACGGTCGAGATCTTCCGCAACCCGTCGGAGTTCAAGGATGCTCTTGATCGTGGAATACCGGATATCGTGGGCTTTTCCAGCTATTCCTGGAACCACCGTCTGGCCGAGGAATTTGCGCATTACGTCAAAGCCCGCGCGCCAGAGACACTCACGCTGATGGGCGGACCAAACTTTCCGCTGACCCATGATGAACAGGATGACTGGATCCGCACCATGCCGCAGATCGACATCCATGTGCGTGGCCCCACATATGAAGGCGAGCGCGCCTTTCTCAATACCGTTCAGCGCTATATCGATTGCGATCAAGACCTTAAAGCGGCGCAGTCAGAACCCATCGACGGTGCACTGTGGTATGACCGTACAAGCGGAGAAGTGGTGCGCGGTGCCGAAGTGCCCCGCATTCGTGATCTGGATGAGATCCCCTCGCCCTATTTGGCGGGCTATATGGACAAGTTTTTTGACACCGGGCTTTTTGCCCTGATGCAGCTTGCGCGTGGCTGCCCGTTCACCTGTACTTTCTGCAATTCGGCCGTCAAATCCAACTCGAAAGTGTTCCGTCATTCGTTTGAACGCACCAAGGCGGATCTGGACTATCTGGTCAGCCGGATAGACCGATCCAGCCCGCTTTGTTTCGCCGATGACAATTTCGGAATGTATGTGCAGGATGAAGAGGTTGCCGATTATCTGGGCAGTCTGATGGATGAATATGACTGGCCCAAATACATCCGCACCACGACAGGGAAAAACCGCGGTGACCGTATCCTCAAGGTGATGAACAAGGCCCGTGGGCGCTTGCCGATGACGTCATCGGTTCAATCTCTGAACCCGACCGTGCTGAAGAACATCAAACGCGACAATATCAAGCTGGAAACTTATGCCGAAATTCAACAGGACCTGCATGCAAAAGGGATGCAATCCTATGGAGAACTGATCCTGTGTATGCCCGGCGAAACCAAGGCCAGCTTCATGGATGCGGTGGACCAGTTGATAGAAACCGGTGTCAGCCGCGTTGCGGCGCATCAGTTGATGCTGCTGCATGGCGCGCCTCTGTCCAACCCGGACTCGCGCGAAAAGTTTGGCTTCAAAACCCGGCACCGCGTGGTGGCCCGCTGCCTGGGCCGTTATACCGGCAATACAGTGGTCGAAACCGAAGAGATGGTTGTCGAAAGCGAAAGCTTCTCGTTCCAGGATTATCTAGACACCCGCGTGTTCCACCTGCTTCTGACGATTTTCTATTACGAAGGAAATTTCGAAGAGGCGTTCCGGTTCTGCCGCGCGCAGGGCATTCGCCCCTATCTGGTGGTCCGCAAAATGCAGGAGCTTTTGGATCAGGCGCCTGAAGGGTTCCAGAAAGCGATCGACGATTACCTTACCGAAAATCAGTCAGAGCTGTTCGAAACCCGCGACGAATGTGTGGAGTGGGCCAAAGAGAACTATGATGCTCTGATCTCGGGCGATCTGGGTGGTAACCTTCTGTCGAAATACGCCATGATCGGCCGTTTCATCATCGTGGAAGAGGCGCTCGACTTCCTGCATCGTGCGATTGCCGAACTGCTTCCGACTAACGATAGTGATGCGCTGACGCAGCTCTACAGCATTATCAGCTATTACCGCTCGACCATGCTGAGTGTGCCTTTTGCAGAAAGCCTTGAGGATACACCGATCTGGTCCACCTGGTACGATATTGAGGCCTGGCAGAACAGTGATTTCGACACGCCGCTGGATGCGTTCCGGTTCGATCAGGAAATGGGCTTTGACACCCAGGTCGACCCGCGCATCAAATCGGTGCTGTTGTCACGCCTTGAAACATTCGGTGAGCACCCGACAGGTCTGGGGCGGTTCACGCGGACCATGTTCGCGCGGGATTTCCGTCGGATGGTGATCACGCCCGAAGCCGCGAGCAGCGGGGTTTCCGACAGGGTTCACTGACGCGATCCGAGATGGCGTCAGCGGCCAGTAAAGAATCAGCAGGCAGTGGAGCTGAAGGCTTGCCAAAGCCTTCGGTCTACGTTTCGGTATTGCTCTGAAGTGCTGATTTCCTTGCCTTTTCTACCTGCGTTTCGCACAACAAACTCCGATCCGCATAGCTATTGTCAAAAATTTTGATCCAATTTCACCGGCAGGTCAGCTCGTCATTTCCTCATATCCGACGTTGGGGTAAGGTGCGGCCATTACGTGACGGTTTGGTCCGGTTAAAGTGTTAAAAAGTAAGAGAGGGTTTTTATGAAATGCGTCATTCTAGCCGGTGGCCTGGGCACTCGCCTTGCCGAGGAAACCGTGCGCATTCCCAAACCCATGGTCGAAATCGGTGGCCGCCCCATCCTGTGGCACATCATGAAGATCTATGCCGCGCATGGCATCACTGATTTCATCGTTTGCCTTGGTTACAAAGGCTATGTGATCAAAGAGTATTTCGCCAATTACGTCCTGCACATGTCCGACGTCTCCGTCGATCTGTCGACGGGTGAGATAGAGCTTAGCCACAGCGCATCCGAACCTTGGCGGGTCACAATGATAGACACCGGCGCCAATAGCATGACCGGGGGCCGTCTGCGCCGTGTTCTGCCCTTGCTCAAGGACGAGGAAGCCTTTTGCTTGACCTATGGGGACGGTGTTGGTGACGTAGACATCTCAAGCCTAATTGCGTTTCACAAAGCCCATGGCAAACGCGCGACCGTGACGGCCGTTCCGCCACCGCGCCGCTTTGGACAATTGATCACCCAAGGTGACAAAGTCATGGATTTCTCGGAAAAACCGCTTGGCGATGGCGGATTGATCAATGGTGGGTTCTTCGTGCTGTCGCCCGAAGTGGGTGAATATCTCGAAGGGGATCGCACGATCTGGGAGCAGGGGCCGTTGCAAAAACTGGCCGAAGATGACCATTTGCGTGGTTATGCCCATCCCGGGTTTTGGCAACCGATGGATACGATCCGAGAACGCGAAGAACTTGAAGAACTGTGGGATTCCGGCAAGGCACCCTGGAAGATCTGGGACTGACGATGCAACCCCGCGACGTGAACCCGAATTTCTGGACAGGCAAACGCGTGCTGGTGACCGGACATACCGGTTTCAAAGGCGCATGGCTGACCCTGTGGCTTGCTCAAATGGGGGCTGAGGTCACCGGCGTCAGCCTTTTGCCTGACAGCACACCCAACCTGTGGGACTTGAGCGGTCAGAGCGATGTTGAGCACCACCAGATAGATATCCGAGACAGATCCGCTTTGATCAATGTCGTACAGGGCACCAAGCCGGATATCGTCTTGCATCTGGCCGCTCAGTCCCTTGTGCGTCGGTCTTATCAGGACCCAGCCGGAACCTTTGCCACCAATGTCATGGGCACTGTGCATTTGCTTGAGGCCATCGCAGCGGCAAAGACTGTGCAGGCCTGCGTCATCGTAAGTTCGGACAAATGTTATGAGAACCGCGAGGACGGTCGCAGTTTTGTCGAAACCGACCCGATGGGGGGCCTCGACCCCTATTCAGGGTCAAAAGGTTGTACCGAATTGGCCACGCAAGCGATGCGCCACAGTTTCTTTGCTCCCTACGCGCAAGATGGCCATCCCTGTCGGATCGCCTCGGCCCGTGCGGGTAACGTGATTGGCGGGGGGGATTGGTCGGAAGATCGCTTGGTCCCCGACATCATTCGGGGATGTCTGGGCGATGAAGGCCGAGTCGAGATCCGCTCGCCCAACGCCGTGCGCCCATGGCAGCACGTGTTGGAGCCTCTGCGCGGTTATCTGATGCTGGCCGAAGGGCTTTATGCCCAGCATGACGGGCATGACAGCGGGTGGAATTTCGGCCCGGATCAATCGGATGAGCGACCAGTCATCGATGTGGCGCACGCTTTGACAAGTGCCTTGGGGCAAGGGCGGATCGAGATCGATATGCCCGAGGATGCGCCTTACGAATCCACCACGCTCCGGCTGGATAGCAGCCGCGCCCGTCAGATCGGCTGGGCGCCCAAATTGAATTTTGAAGAAACGATACGCATGGTTGCGGATTGGTACGCGGGCTGGTCGCGGGGCGATGACGTCACTGCGCTCTGCCTGTCGCAGATTAACGATTACCAGAACAGAGGTTCGAAAGTATAATGCAAACGTCCCCGACTTGCCGCCATTGCCACGCGCCGTTGACCCGTACTCTGGTCGATCTGGGGATGTCTCCGCTGGCCAACTCGTATGTCAAACCCGAAAATGCAGGGGTCAAATGCCCGGAATATGAATTGCATGTCCGCGTTTGTGACACGTGCTTTCTGGTTCAGGTCGAAGATGCGGTTCCGGCGGGGGATATCTTTTCCGAAGATTATGCCTATTTCTCCAGCTTCTCGGAAAGCTGGCTGGCCCATTGCCACAATTACGTGGATACTATCACCAATCAGCTGAAGCTGGACAGCGATGATCTGGTCATCGAAATCGCGTCGAATGATGGCTATTTGCTGCAATATTTTGTGGAACGTGGCATTCCCGTGCTGGGGATCGAACCCGCAGCTGGGGTCGCTAACGCCGCCATCGAAAAGGGCGTTCCAACGCGGATCGAATATTTCGACAGCGCCCTGGCCAAGCAACTGGTGGCCGAAGGGTTGCGCCCGTCATTGGTGGCCTCGGCAAACGTGCTGGCGCATGTGCCTGACATCAACGATTTTGTCGGTGGTATCGCCACTTTGCTGGACGACAACGCCGTTTGGACGGTTGAATTTCCGCATCTGTTGAACCTGATCGAAAAGGTCCAGTTCGATACCATCTATCACGAGCACTACACATATCTGTCCCTGCTTACGCTTGAGACAATCTTTGCTGCCGCCGGGCTGCGGGTCTTCGACCTTGAGACTTTGCCCACCCATGGCGGATCACTACGTTTGTATATCTGCCAGCAAGAGGCCGACCGCACCGAACGGCCCATCGTGGAAGGGATGCGCAAAAAAGAGCGTCAGGCCAATCTGGACAATCCCAAAGGCTATGACGGGTTCGATGACAAGGTCCGCGAGATCCGGCAGAACCTGTTGACCTTCATGCGTGCGGCCAAACAGGGCAAGCGCAGCATTGCCGCCTATGGCGCAGCCGCCAAGGGCAACACCTTGCTGAACTATTGCGGCATCACCTCAGACGACATCCTCTATTGTGTCGATCGCAACCCAGCCAAGCAGAACAAACTGCTGCCGGGCTCTCATATCCCGGTCAGCCCGGTTGAGCGCCTGCGCGAAGAGCGGCCCGATTTCGTGCTGATCCTGCCTTGGAACCTGCGCGATGAAATTGCTGTGCAACTGAGTGATCTGGCCGAACAGGGCACGCAGTTTGTGGTGCCGATCCCATCACTGGAAATCTTCTCGCGATGAAACCCCGCGTCCTGATGACGGGGGCAGGGGGTTTGATCGGCCCCCATGCGCATCGGGCTCTGGAGCAGCGCGGCTTTCAGACTGTCACCCTGGGGCGCGGTGCGGGAAACGATATTCAGGCTGATCTGTTGGATGAGGCGCAGCGCCGGGATGCGATCCGCGCGGCAGAGGCCTCGTATCTGATGCATCTGGCCTGGCACGACGACCCCAAAGACCGCTGGCACGCGCCTGAAAACCTGGATTGGGCGGCAGCCACGATTGATCTGGTGCGCCAGTTCGCAGCATCGGGAGGCCAACGCGTGCTGTGTGCGGGCAGCTGTGCCGAATATGACTGGTCGCCAGAGGCATTGGGCGACACGGGTGTTTTGCGCGAGGATAGCGCATTGGCTCCGGCCAGCCTTTACGGAAAAGCCAAAGCCCATACCGGAGAACTGCTGACTGCGTCGCAAAAAGACCTTGGCCTCACCCTCAGCTGGGCACGGATCTTCTTTTGTTACGGCCCGAATGAGGCCCCTGGCCGCTTGCTGAGCGATATCACCCAAGGTATTGTAAACGCAGAACCCGTTGACTGTACCGATGGCCTACAGCGACTTGATTTTCTCTATGCAAGTGATCTTGGCGAAGCTCTGGCCACAGTGCTGGACAGTCAGCTTGGCGGTGCGGTCAATATCGGCTCGGGCACTGCTAAGCCAGTGAAAGACCTGATCATGGGAACCGCTACGCTGCTTGGCCGTCCCGATCTGATCCGGCTCGGCGCACGGTCTCGGCCCGTCTTGGACCCGGAGGTGATTTGCGCAGATACGACAAAGCTTAACAGCATCGGGTGGAGCCCGCGATATTCTCTGCGCGACGGTCTGAAGGACTGTCTGCAACGTCAAAATCTGCTGCCGAAGGATGTCAAAGATGCGCAGTGACTCGCGCAGGTTTTTGCATTTCGTATTGGTCGGACTGCTTAACACTTTGGTCGGTTACCTGATCTATGCCGCTTTGGTGTTTCTGGGTCTGCCACCGCAACCGGCGCTGGCGCTGGCGTTTTTCTTGGGCGTACTGTGGAACTTCTTCACCCATGCCAAATTGGTTTTTTCAGAAAGCGCACAAGGGTTCAAAAAGTTCCCCGCCTATGCGCTCTGTTACGGCGTGATCTACCTGTTTAACGCGTTTGGCTTGCAGCTTGCACTGGGCACCGGCCTGTCGCCCTATCTGGCACAAGCGATTATGGCGCCCGCAGCGGCAGTGCTGTCCTTTTTGCTGATTGGCAAAGTTCTGACCGGGCGGTTCCCGTTCACCAAAGCCTAGCTGACGTCGTCATCCAAATTGATCCGCTCGCGTTCCACCACGATGGGCCCGCGACGGACCTGGTTGTGGATCGAGGTCACATATTCGCCAAGCATCCCGATAAAGAACATCTGTATGCCCGACAGGAAAAACAGCGCCGTGATGATCGTGGTTACCCCGCGGGGGGCAAGTTCGGGGTTCAGAAGGAACAAGATCACGTTCAGAAGCGCGAAGGCGATACAGAAGATCGAGATGAACAGGCCCACGATTGTGCAAAACCGCATGGGCGCGCGGGTGAACGAAAAAATGCCGTTCAGCGCCTGATCTACAAGCATCGGCAGATTGTGTTTGGACAGGCCGCGTTTACGCTCTTTCCAGACGTAAGGGACAATGATGCGCTTGAACCCAAGCGAAGCGATCATGCCACGAATGTAGGGATATTGATCCTCATGCGCCATCAGCGCATCCATCACCTTGCGATCCAGCAACTGGAACTCGCCCACATTCTGCGTGATCTCAAAATCCGACAAACGATTGACGATCCAGTAAAACGCCTTGCGAACCGAGCGCATGGCAAAGCTTTCTTCGCGCACCGTGCGTGCGCCTGCTACAACCTCATATCCGTTTTCCCAAAGCTTGACGAATTCGGGCAATAACTCGGGCGGATCTTGCAGATCAACCGGCAGCATGACCAGAACCGCATCGCCTTTGGCGTATTTTAAACCATTGAAAACCGACCGGAACACACCAAAGTTTCGCGCATTGACCACTACTTTGACGGCCGGGTCCTTGGCTGCAAGCCCCCGCAGGATTTCAACCGTTTCATCCTCGGACGCGTTGTCGACAAAGATATGCTCGCGCTTATAACCGGGCAATTCGGCCTCGAACAGATCACGCACTACGCTGTAGCAGCGTTCTACATTCTCTTCTTCGTTATAGGCGGGTGAGACTATCGAAATTGTCTTCATGTCAATGAACTTACTCGTCAAATCAGGCCCAGAAACTGCGTGCAGCATAAACAGGTTTCGCAAGGTGCGCCAAGCTTGGAGGGTATTCGTCGCGGCGGTGAAACAAATAGGGCACGCATTCGCGGATTGATCAGAAAATCAACGCAATGCGCGCGAAGCTCTGGGTTGGGCGTGCAAGCTGAGGTATGAATTGGGTGCCAACATGTTCGGCGATTTGAACAAGTTCTTATAGGTAAGATGTCAGCGCAGCCCAAATCCCCACAGCCCGGCCCATTCCAGATTCTATCGCTTTTGGCGATGCTATCACTGTTGCCTCTGGTGGGCGCGTTGTTTGGTCACGGAAATCAGGTCGAGCAACTGCCGATCATCGCCCGACTGCTTGATCCCTCGGCCATGGCCGGGGATTTCTATACCGATCATGCCACCGCATTTGGCCCGCGGATCTATTACGCAAAAGCGATGGCCGCATTGGTCAGCCTGATGCCTTTGCCCATCGTCGTACACAGCCTGATGTGTCTGTTCGCCTTTGTGCTAGGAGCGGTCACTTATCTAGGAGCGCGCAATCTGGTGGGAGCCAGCAGCACCGGAGCACTATTGTCCGCGGCTTTGGCGATCACGAATGGCAGCTTCTCACTGGGGCTGGCCGGCTTTTTGCGCTTTGACAGTTTTCAGCCCGCGAATGTCGCCATCGCGCTGGCGTTGGGTGGGATGGTTTTGCTGTTCACAGGACGGGTTTGGCTTTCAGTTGTCGCCTTTGTACCGGCCGCTCTGATGCATCCTTTGATCGGGACCGAGATTGCCATGATGGCTTTTCTGGCCGCCGGTATCGTGGGTCTGTTGACGCCTGCAACCCAAACCCGTCTGCGCAGCGTCGCGCCGATTGTAGGGGCCGGGGCGGTGTTTGTTGCTCTGATGGTGGTGTTCTGGGCACTGCCCGGGGGTGGGCATGACAGCGCAAAGCTGACGGATGCAGAATTCTTTGACATCCTGATCAGCTTCCGCGCGCCGCATCACTATCTGGGCACTGAATTCTTTCGCCGCTCGTGGATCGAGGCCGGTTTGTTCGTCACCCTGACAGCTTGCATTTTCCTCTGGTTCGCCGCGCGCCGAGCCCTGCCGGGCAAGCAAAGCCTGATGTTGGCGCTCGTCTGTCTGATGGTGCTGGTCGGATGTGCGGCAAGCCTGTGGTTTACAGATGTTCATCACAGCCGCCTATGGGCCACGGCGCAAGTGTTTCGAATGCTCATGGTGGTGAAATGGGCCGGGTTTCTGTTGCTAGGCCGCCTGATCGGAGATCTTTATACCCGAGAACAAGCAACGGCGCTGATCTGCGCGCTGATCCTGCTGCTGGCCAGCGCGGACGCGCAGCCCTATGCGGTGACGCTGGTTTTGTTGGTTTGTCTTGCGGTCTGGATAGTGCGCAAGCTTTTGAAAACCCGCGCTGAGATCGTGATTTGGCTGGGGTTGGGCTTCAGCGTTCTGATCGCAGTGGCGCTGGCCTGGCGCTATGGCGTGCCGATGCAAACACTGCGTGGTGTTGCGGCGTTTGCCCTTTTGGCGCTGGTTCTATTGCGACCTTTTAGGGGTAGTGTGATGCTGGCCGTGATCCTCAGCATTGGCCTGCCTCTTGCCCTCGCCATGGTGGCCAAATCATCGACAAGCGGGCCCTTGGCAAAAACGGCCTTTAGCTGGTCCGATCACCGCGATGCCGAAGCGGATATTGCCCGTCAGGCCCGCACAATCAGCCCCGAGGGCGCGATCTGGGTTGTGCCACCTGATCAGGAACGGTTCAGGCTGTTGGCCAATCGCGGCGTTCTGGTCAGCTTTACCGCAATCCCTTTTGACGACGCGGGGCTGATGAACTGGCGCAACCGGCTAGAGGCGCTCTACGGACCCTTTACCAAACGCGGCTTTGGTGCCTTGCGGGAAATGCGTAGGGCCCATCGGGAAAACACCGATTGGATACCGGCTGCCACTCAGTTGGGTGCAAGTTTCGCTGTTCTTTACGCAGATACGCCATGGGACGGGACGGTCCTATACGAAAACGACCAGTTCAAAGCGGTCGCTTTGGACGGGTCTTGAGCGTCAGGGCGCGGGATAAATCGTCACTACAGAATTGGCCGGCACCGATAACGTAGCTTGCGCCCCCTCAACAGTCAGCGGTGGGAGTTCGCCTGTCACCACGCCCGCGCCAGAATAGCTGACACCATAACGCCCGTAGGGCAGGCCGTTTACAGCTACCTCACCCGCACGCTGGCTGCGAATGACCACAACCGCTCCGGGGTAAAGCGCATAATCGGGGTTTACAAAGGCCAGGCCCAGGAAATCCCCGTTATCTGTGACAGCACCAATCCGTTCGGCCCCCCGGCGGACATAGCGGAAATACTGCGCCAAACTGCGCCCCTGATGCGAGAGTCCGATCTTGCCATCCTCTGGCGTGCCGTAAAACAGCACGCTGCGCGCCACCTCGGATGATGCGGGCGGATGCCGCGCGATAATCGAAAAAAGCTGCCAGGCGCTGGCTTGCGCAACTGTCACGTCCTGGATCAGATCCTCTACCGTGCCATTGGTGTATTCCAGCATCTCGACGCGGATCCCTCGCCGCGCCGCTGCATTGCGGATATCGCCCATAACCGAAGCCCGACGCCCGGCATAGCGGTGATAGGTGATCGCGCCCGTGCGTGGGGCCACGCCGGGAACGCTTATCGCGGCCTCGAAATAGCGTACCGCATTGCGCGCATTAAGGACCGAGGGCAACAACAGTTCGGGCGCCATTTGATGCTGGTTTAGACGATCAGACGCCGCTGCTCCGGCCCGTCCGATATGAAAACCGCGCCAGCCGTTGGTGTTCTCTGGCTCCAGAATGACCTCAAGTGCGTCCGGCACAATCCCATGAGTATTCTTCAGATGCAGCATCGCCTGTGTCACAAGCTCTGCATATTCCTGCGGGTTACTTGCCAGTTTGAAATTGCTCTGCTCTTCGCCACCCCATTTGAAATCCACCACGCAGAGGTTGATATAAAGCGTTTCTCCCCGTGCTTGCAGCCGTTCTTGCATCGGTTTGATGATGTTTTCGATCTGAAAGTCGAGATATGAGAAATGGAACCCATCTGCTCGCGCCTTAAAGGGATCGCCATTGTCGTTAACTTTATGATAAAAATGGCTTTTCACCTTCTTATAGCCAATTTCACCACGTTCAAACAAAGCCCAATAGTCAATCGGGTTTTCCATGCCGGACCGGATCTCGATCCGGACGCGGTTGATCCCAGCTTGTTCCACCAGCGCGTCTATGATGCGATCATGCAGCGCCTTGTCCTGATACCAGCTGCCATCGAACCGATCCGCGGCCTTGTCGTATTCCCACCCACGGGCCAGAACCTCCCAGCCGTTGATCGTCTGGAATTTCTGATCGGGGTACAGCTGGATCGTGGCGTCCTGCGCCTGGGCCGCTTGTCCCGTAGCCGCAACACAGAAAACAAATAAACAAACGCGTTTGAATAAACCGAACATGAATGCCCTCACATCACTGAGTCACCAAATACTCACCCACCTTAGACCGCACTCGCGTGTTCGAATAGTCGGAAACAATTGACGCTTGCGTGACATACTGGCCGCAAGCTGGGCACGTCCAATGACGATGCTGGCTTTGGACCAAGATTTCCGTTAGTCCAATGCAGGATAGTGTTTGTTATTTTGGTACCATGAACCGGTTTCGTTCCTCAGATCAGCCTCTGGCCCCTGCGATTTCGCGCAATGAATATCTGATCCTTGGGGGGATCCTGTTGGTTGGGCTGGCCTTGCGTCTGGCGCGGTTGGATGCCCCGCTATGGTATGATGAGATCAACACGCTGGTCGATTACGTCCGCCTGCCGCTGGCGCAATTGTTCACGCAATATGACAGCCTGAACAACCACGTCTTCTTCACACTACAAGGCAAAGCTTCAATCGGACTGTTCGGGGAAAGCGCCTGGGCCCTCAGGCTGCCTGCGGTTTTGTGGGGCGTAGCCAGCCTTTGGGCGCTTTGGCTGCTGGCACGCCGCGTTGTACCCGTGCCCGAGGCTTTGATGGCCACAGCATTGATGGCCGTGTCTTACCACCATGTCTGGTTCTCACAAAACGCGCGCGGCTATACCGGGCTTTTGTTTCTAGGGCTCATTGCTTTGATGCTTGTGCTGGAAGGGATGCGCAGGCCCAGCTGGCGCATCTGGCTGAGCTTTGGCTTTGTCTTCGCCTGCGCCATGTATACCCACCTGTCGGCGGCGTTCTACTTTGCAGCGCTGGGGCTGACCTGGATTTTGGTCTTGGCGCTGATGCGGATGCGCGGGCAAGAGATCCCGCGCGGATCGATCCTGATGCCTTTGGTCGGTGCGCTTTTCGGTCTTGCCCTGACAGCCGCAATCTACCTGCCCATGATCGACTCGATGATCACCACATTCACTGCCGTACAATCCGGGCCTGAAGATGCCGTACGGGCCGAGTCCATCGCCCAATGGAAAAACCCGCTTTGGACTCTGGCCGAGATCGTGCGCGGGCTTGGCCCGATCCTTGGGCCCGCTTTACCGGTGGCTCTTGCGGTCATGAGCATTGCCATGGTCCGGCTGTACCGAACCGCGCCCGTCTTGCCGCTGGTGCTTGTCCTGCACATTGCGTTGACCATTGCTTTGCTGGTCGCTTTGTCGTTCCGGGTCTGGCCGAGGTATTTTCTGGGTGATCTTGGTTTGATCTGTCTGTTCCTTATCCATGGCGCCACCGGGCTGGGGGATTGGTTGGCCACCAAGCTGAGGCTTTCGATCGCCAATCCGGGGCGGTGGCTGGCCCTGTTGGGTATCGTGTCGACACTGGTTCTGTTGCCCAAGAACTACCTCTATCCCAAACAGGATTTCACCGGCGCGCGTGATTATGTCGAAACCCACCGCGCCGCAGATGCTCAGGTCATTGCTCTGGGCCTGACCGTGCCGCCATACCGGGATTATTTTGCGCCGCATTGGGCCGGGGCGGACAGTCTGGCCGAGTTTCAGTCGCTTTACGATCCCGAACAGGAAACCTGGATCGTTTATACCTTTCCATCTGTGACCCGACGGAGGCACGCAGATATCCTGAGCACCATTGAGGAGAGTTTCTCCGAAGCCGACTATTTCCACGGCACCTTGGCGGGCGGCGGTATCGTCGTGTTGAAATCAAATGCCCCCGAGTGATCAACCGACGAGTTGGCTGGGCAAGTTCTTCTCGCAATCGGGCCCCAAATTTCTGCGCGATCTGTTGTCGTTGGCCGGAGGGCAGGCGCTGAGCATGGTCGTCGGGTTCATCACGTTCGCCTATCTCGCACGGCAGCTGAGCCCCGAAGATTACGGAACGATCGAGCTGGCTATATCGATTGCTGCCTTTGCGGCCATCGTCATTGAATGCGGTGTCGGGCCTATCGGGGTCAAGGCGCTGGCTGTAAAGCCCGCAGAAGCCGGTGTTCTGGCCAGCCAGATCCCGGTTGTGCGGTTTATCATGGCCCTTTTCGTCATTCCCGCGGCCTTTTTGCTGTCACTGCTTGCCAATCTGACACCAACGGGCCAGACGCTCTTGTGGATCTATATCGCCAGCCTGATTTTTGCGCCCTTGAAACAGGAATGGCTGTTTCAGGGGCTCGAACATATGAATCTGGCGGCTCTGGCGCGCCCGATCCGTTCGCTTGGCTTTGCCGCAGGCGTGTTTCTGTTGGTGCATCCGGGCACCTCGATTGCAACAGTGGGCTGGATCGAATGCGCCACGTTGCTGCTGGTTTCGGTCTATTACATTGCCGGTCAGTATTATCTGGGCCTGCCGTTTCGAACCGGTTGGCCGATCCGCGAGTCGCTGACTTTCCTCAAAACCGGAGCGGCGGTTGGTCTGTCGAACATGCTTTGGGCCTTCATGCTTTATGCGCCGATGATGCTGCTGTCGGTTCTGGCCGAGCCCGAACAATCGGCCTGGCTTGGTGCGGCTCAGCGGTTGGTGATCTCGCTGCTGGTGCTCAGCTTTATCTATCACTTCAACCTATACCCGGCGATCACCCGCAGCCTGCACAATGACCTTGCCGGATGGGAACGGATGATGCAGTCCTCAATCCATGTGATTGCCTGGGGAGGTATTTTTGTAGCACTCAGCCTGACGCTGTTTGCCACGCCGATCATGACTCTTGTGTTTGGCGAGGCCTTCGCCACGGCCGCCCCCGTCTTGATCTGCCTGTCCTGGGTGTTTCCCTTGCGGTTGCTTAGCGGCCATGCGCGGTGGTCCCTGATTGCCAAGAGCAAACAAAGGCTTCTGCTGCGCGCCGAGATCGTAGGCGCGCTGGCCCTGATCACCGTAGCCCTAATAAGCATTCCTCATCTGGGCGCAGTCGGTGCCGCCCTAAGCTTTTTCGCCGCAGTTTTTGCCAGCGCTTGCGTTACGCAGTTTGCTGTGAACCGTCAGATCGGAGCGATGTCCCTGATCCGTCCGAGCGTAATACCGGGCCTTGCGGCGCTGGCGGCGCTGACTGTGTGGTTCGCGCTTGGTGCGGGGGTTCAGGCCGGATTTGCCGGTTTGGTGGTATTTGTTCTGTGCGGATTGGTACGTAGAAAATCCCTGTTTTCCGACCTCGTGCGCGTTGCTTATGCCAAGCCACCCGAGCGCGCCTCAGACTAAGTTCAAAGCACATATGCCGCAGGGTCGCGGCATAGACTCAACGTGGATTGGGCATATACTAAAGCGCGCGCCGAGCTGCGTTTATCAGGACCTATTATGAGCAACCGCAAGTCTTTTCGTTCTTTTTTGTTTTGGCTGCATACATGGTTTGGTCTGAATATCGTTCTGTATCTGACACTCATTTTCCTCTCGGGCACCGTTCTGGTTCTGGCACCTGAAATCGAAGCATTGGTTGATAGTACACGCCGCACGGATGCGCCGCGCGCACCACTGCCCGTAGCTGCAATTTATGACAATATCCGAACCGAGTGGCCGCAAGCCAGAATCGAGAGGATTGAGCGTGAGGCTTCGGGCTTCGTAGCGGATAACACCACAATTCTGACCCCTTGGGGAGAAAAGGCGCTGGTGTGGACCAACCCGCAAACCGGTGAAATTCAAGGCATTACGGGTAAGCTTGACTTCAAAGAAATCCTCCGATCGTTCCACGACAGCCTATTGACTCGACACGTGGTCGGAACTCTTGTTGTTACATTGGCCGCACCGATAATGATCATTTTGATTATCACCGGTCTAATAAGCTACCGCAGGTTTTGGCGCGGCTTTTTCCGCTGGCCGAAACGGGAGATGAATGCGCGATCCTATTGGGGAGGTATGCATCGACTAACAGCGCTGTGGTCACTTCCTTTTCTTGTCGTCGTGGCGCTGACCAGTTTGTATTATTTTGCTGCGGTGCTCAGCTTGACACCATATCATTATCCTGCAGCTGAAACGATCGAAAAGCGCCAGCAACCACTGCCTTCAAGCTTTGATGGGGCTGATGTGCTACGAGCCGTCAGCGTAGCGCAGGATGAGATCCCAACCTTGGAACCTGAGCTGGTGATCTTACCGTCATTCCCAGGGCAAAGCATCGTTGTGCAAGGTCAGGCTGACGCGTGGTTGGTACGCGGGCGGGCCAACAAGGTGACATTGGATCCATCGAATATGGCAGTACTCGGTGCGTTCACAGCGCAAGAGCTGGGCCCCATGACCCGCCTGCGAGAAGCAGCAGATAGCCTGCATTTCGGCATATGGGGCGGTATGGCAACGCGCATCTTGTGGTTTGCTTTTGGTGTGATGCTGACCGGGCTGGCCATCTTCGGAATGCTTGTCTATGCGCGGCGGATCTCAACCGCGCTGGATGGTCCCACCCCCAATGCACCGACGCTTGTGTGGCGAGGCATGGTCCGCCTGAAATGGTTGTTGCCCTTGGGCATCGTTCTGGGGCTGGGAGCCGGTATCTATGGGTTTGCCTTCAAACCAGATCGCTGGGCGCGCGTCCCCGCCTATGATGCGCCCCTGCAACTTGATGGATCGGCCCGACTGTTCGCCAAAGGCAAACTGCGCGCGGGTGAACCGCTGGATCTGCGGTTGCGATTGGCCGATTATGAAGGGGCTGAGGTACAAATTCTGCTGAACGGTCAAGCTGCAGAGACCAAGCAGCTTGAATCCGTTCCCGACTGGCAGCAGACCCGGTTCCAGATGATCGCAGACGACGGCGACAATCCGGTCACGGTGCAACTGCCTGATGGCACCAAACTAACATGGACCCTTGGGCGCCCGGTCTTTTGACCGAACACCTTTACTTGATCGCCAGGAAGCCTTCGAAACAGATATATTTCTGAATGCTCATGATGTCCTTGAACCCGGCGCGGCCCAACAGGTCCAGATTGCCTTGGGTGGAAAACGGCTCCATCACACCTTTCAACGAGCGCGACTTTTCAATGATCTCTTCCGGTGAGAACCCGTTCTTGAGCTTGAAGTCGTTGTAAAGCTGCGTGACGATGTCCTGAAACCGCGCATCCGGTCCGCGCACTTTTTCGAACATGATAAAGGCGCCGCCCCAATTTAGCGTTTCATAGATCTTGTCGAAGACCGCTTGCCGGTCGCGCGGTGAGATGAACTGCATCGTATAATAGCTGACAATCAGATCCGCCTTTTCCAGCTCCATCAAACGGATGTCTTCGTTCAGGATCTCGATTTGGGGGATATCGGCGCAGTGTTTGCGCGCGGCTGCAATCATCGCCTCTTCGACGTCCAGACCGATCCAGCGCAGATCAGGCTTATGGCTGTTATGTTCGGCCAGTTTGCGCAGCAATTCTCCGGTCGAGGTGCCGATCTCATAGGCGACACCCTGCTTTTTCACGAAATAATCAGATAGCTGACAGACCAGATCATGGCCGCTTTCATAAAGCGGGACCGAAACCTTGATGTGGTCCACAAACGTGTCGGGCACGTCGTTGCCAAATGTCCAATCTGCATTGCCCGCAGTAATATTCTGTCCAACGCTCATAACATGTCTCCTCTAAACAATACCCTCGGCGCTTTGCTTCATATCCTTGTGCTCCGGTGATGCGTTCAGTTGCTGAACCACCGCATGCAGGCCGTCTTGCAGCCAATCTGCCTGCACTTGATCCATGATCCGAACCCGCGCGCTCAGATCATTATCCGTGAACAGTTGTTCGACCTTACCACCCTGACCTGGGTAGTAATCGATCCCAAAAGTGGGGATCTGTTGCGACAGGCAGAAGATACAACCATGGAAGCGCATTGCGATGGCCGCGTCCAGTCGGCGGAGCAGATACAGCACGCCATCCACATCCGGGTCAGCTTCAAGCACCCGGAAATCAATCTGATCTTCTACGATCTGATGCAGGATAAAGGCCGATTCCAGATCCGATGCGCCTAGCTGGATTGGGTTCATCGGGAAAAACACAAACGTCACCGGCTGGGTGCTGGTTTGCGCCAGTTGGATCATCGCCTTGCTGCATTCCTCATAGCACCGCTTTTCGGCCTCGCGTGAAAATGTCTCACCACGGTCAGACCAATCATGCCGAATGGGCCGTATATTGACGCCGATCAGCGTCCGCCCTTTGGTGCCGTCCAGCAGCTGATCCACCGATTGCTGTTCGGGCGCCGTCAGCTTGCCCAGGTCAGCAGGTCGGCTGTTGAGATAATCAAAGGCCGGATCATGGCCGATCTTGACGTCGATCCCCTTAAGCTCGGGCGCTTTTGCGGCCTTGCTGGTGCGTACTGTGAACACAGCGGCATGCATGGCAATCTGCCGCGCAATCCAGCGAGAGAGTTTGCGTTTGAACGGTCCAACGCCTACATTGCGCACCACAAATGGAACCTGATGGATTGCTGCAAGGCGAGCAGCTTTCAGATGCATCACCAACATGCGCGGCAGATCCATCAGCGGGCCACCGGCAAAGACAAGCCCATCGCTGACCGCGATTTCCTTGCCAATTTCACGATGCCCATAGGGCACCACGGTCACCTCAACCGGAGTATCCAGCGCTGATGCCAAGCGCCGCGTGTGTTCGGGGCGTTTGCTCATGATCGTAGCGTGGACAGTGCCGTAGTCATGATGCAGGCCCAGCAAAACGCCGCCCAGAATGGCCGCATCTCCGACATGTTCGCCCCCATAGGCTCCAATCAGAACCACCGATGGCATGGTCTGCCGCTCGGGCACCGGGCCGGGGCCCAGCGTCAAAAACGCCATGGAGCCATGGCACAACAAAGCCATTGCATCCGACAGCATCGAAGACGGGTTCGCCTCTCCTGGAGGGGCTGATTTCAGGAAGAAATGTTTGAAGTCGTGGACAAATTCCTCTTCCCGCGCGTTCAACCCTTCCGAGGGCATCAAGGACGGCTTCAGCCCTTTGTCGACCAGCAGCCGCCAAATGCCCTCGATGTAGAACACTGTCTCAGGCGTAACGGGCAGCTTGACGTTCTGACCGGGCGCGACCTGTTCAAACAGCTGGCCCAGAACGGTTGTGTCACCGCCAAGATAGTCATGTGCACCGCGCATCTGCTCGGGCGTCAGGATAATCTCTGTCATGCACCCTCCTTTTGCAATCGCGCGGTTACGATGACTTCGAAATCCTCATCTCGGTGATCCAGTTGAGCGGGCAAAAGCTCCTCAGCGGCCAAGCCCTGAAGGAATGCACATGCGGTCATTACATTTCCATAACTGTGAATGGTGATCCCGTCTTCGGCCCAGAATTCTAAGGCCATTGCGTTTAGGGATTGAGCGGTGAAGTGCCAGTATTCGCCCCAATCGTCGCGCCCAAGGCGGCGTCCGATCTTGGCGATTCCGGCTGAGGTTATCAAAGCCACGCCACCCGGTTTCAGAATCCGGTACAGAGTCTGAAATGCGGCGCGCGGCTCATAGATCATCTGAATGGTTTGCGTGAAGATGATGCAGTCAAAACTGTTGTCGGGAATATGCGGCGCGTTGGTCAGATCTCCCACAATGGTGGCCTGTGGGTTGCCTTCGACATAATGCAACACATCCGCTTGCGAGACATTCTGGCCATATTTCTCGATATAGGCCGGGTCACCCAGCTCCAGGCAGCGGCCCGTGATGTCGGCGCGGTTCTCGCGCAGAAACGCCTCGATGTAATAGCGGTCAATGGCCTGACCTCGATCAAAGCCAAAGATGTTGGACACCGGGGCCAGCCGATCAAAGTCACCAAAATCGATGGATCCCGCGCGCGGCCATTGCAGGCGGTGTTTCTGACGCTGAACGGTGATCCAGCGGCGCGTGCTTTCCGGCAGCACCTTGCGGGCAATGGATTGCAACGCGCTCATGTTGTCCGCTCCCAGGGTTTGGAACTCAGGTCTCGCACTGCGCGCAACCCCCGCCGCAACCCCAGATAACTGCGCCCGCGTCCACGCAGATGCGCGCGCAGGCGGTTGGGGTCGCGGTAATAGAACATCTCAAGCCGGGGCAGATCATGCAGGTCGCCGGATGCTGCCGCACAACCCAGTCTCGTGCCGACCGAGGTATCATAATGCTGCGCGATCCGGGCTCGCACGCGCGCCTGTGCCCGCCCGTAAGGCGGGGCGAAATGGCGGATTCGGCGGCCAAGCATGTCTTCCAGCGTCGCTTTGGATCGAACCAGTTCCTGTTCCAACTGTGGCCCATCCAACTCGTCCAGATCGGGATGCGCCACCGTATGGCTGCCAAACTGCACGCCGTCACTGGCCAGATCACGCACCGTTTCCCAGCTCATCAATGGGCGGGGTGGCGTATTGGAGCCGCGCCAGTTCTCGGCACCGCCCATACATCCGGTCGGCAGATAAACAATGGCAGGAACGCCCAGCTTGACCATGGTTGGCCAGGCGGTTTTGGCGAAATCTTCGAACCCGTCATCGAAAGTCACAATGCAAGACCGCGCAGGCAGCTTTGCATGATCCGCCAGATCATCCAGCGTGATCAGCGCAACGCCGGAATCGGCCACAACCTGCATCTGCGCCGCAAAGATATCCGGCGCAATCGACGTCGGCCCGCCCGCGTCGGAAATCGAATGATACATCAGAATATCGATCACCGGGTTTGCCAAGCGTCTAATCCTCCACCACGTGATGCGAGAATTTTTCGCGATATTGCGTCCACTTCGCCTGATCGAAAGACCCATCGGCCCCCAGACAATCGGCGATGCCAAAGGACATGGCAAAGGCGTGGTGCGTATTGTCATGGGCAAATAGGCCCTGACGGCCAAAGTTGACCAGCCCATCCAGCGATTCCAGCCAGTCATCGACCACGGCGAAGTGATCGGCATAGTCCACATCATAGACCGGATAGGCATGCGACAGACGCCGCGTAATCACTTTGCGCACTGGCACATTCACCGGAAGATCCACGCTGCCCAGCCATTGCTGGAAATGCGCGCCCAGCTCATCATCAGACATCTCCCACCAGGGATCGGTTGGATCACAGGGCAGCTCGGCGCACAAAACGGTCAGGCCTTCGGGGGCGGTCACGTTGTTGTAGTTTTTGGTCTCCGACATCCGACTGATCGGGATCGAGATCTCGGGGAAATAATGTGCGTCATATTCCGTGAACTGGCCGGTTTCGAGCACCATGTAGATCAGGATCATGCTGCGGAACCGGATCGCCTCGGCGGCCGCAACGATCTGGGGCGGTGGCGCCGGATGCATGGCTTTCAGAAGCGCGGTCAGCGGAATGGTTGACAGTACCTGGCTGCTTTCATGCCGCGTCTCAACCCCGGCCTTGTCTTTAGTGATCACGGCGGTGACGGTGTTGCCATCACGCTCGACCCGTTCGATGCCTTCCTCCAGACGGATTTCGGCCCCGTTCCTGCGCGCGCTGTCGGCCATCGACTCGCAGATTTGGCCAAAACCTTTGCGGGGGTAGAAGAACCGCCCTGTCGTCTCGCCGCGCAATCCGGGCAGCATACGCACCATCTTCATTACGATCTTTGACACGGATGAACCCGACACGCGCCGTTCGGCCAGTTTGACCGCCAGCGCACTGGGATCGAGCCCCCACAGCTTGCGCACGTAAGGGAAGTAAAAGTTTTCCGAGATCGTAGGCCCCAGACCTTTCAGCAATACGCTGGAAAAGGTCGCCGGACCCTCGGGCGCGCGGCGCAGCGGGCCGGTGACCATGTCACGGATCAAGGATGTGGCGAAAGGCAGGGGCAGCGATTTCAACGCATTGCCCAGTTTGAGCGGAAAGTGAATCCAACGTCCCCCCAGCCGGATGCGGCCATGGCGCGGGCGCAGCAAAAGGTCATCGCCCAAGAGCGATTTGACCTCATTCATCACATGGGGGTCCGCCGCCGGATGAAACCGGTGCGAGCCATAGTCCGTGATAATGCCTTCGATCTCAAAAGACGCGGCATTGCCACCCAGCCGCGGCGCGCGGTCGATCAAGGCGATCTCGGCCTCGGTGTCGCGCGCCAGCAGATGTGCTGTGGCAAGCCCTGCGGGGCCGCCGCCCAGAATGGTGTATTTGGGTTTTTGTTCCACCGGTTTATTCACTGCTGACAATATCCTCTTTGCGACCAAAGCTCAGGCCCTGGCCGGTCGAAACCAATATCATTGCGCCCAAGGCGCCGGCGGCAAACAACACCGCTTGCCACATCAGGCCCGCGGCCACCACCGCAGGTGCATGGGCCCCGAAGGGCAAAAGAAAGCCGGCCAGCGTGGCCTCACGCAGGCCCAGACCGTTCAGTGACACCGGCAGAACGGCCGCCAGTTTCGCCAAAGGCCAGGCAAACAGCCAGGGCCAGAAGGCCACACCAGCGCCAGCGGCAACAGCCAGCCACCAGGCGATCGAGACCAAAACGATCTGCACGACGCTTGAGGCGAGAAACACGCTGACCAGCAGGGCTGGACGTGCCGCCAACAGGCGGAAACTGTCGGCCAGCCGTTCGCCAAAGCCGCGCCTGGGCAAAGCGGGGATCACCCTCCAGATCATCGGCAAGAGCCGGGGCAGGGCCAGAAACCCGGCGATCACCAGAGCAAGCACAACCAGTGTTTGCAAGATGATGGCCAAGCCGGTCTCATGCCCGCGCGCCAGCAACAGTCCAAGTGCCGACAGCATCAGCAAGGCGACCATGTCGATCACCCGGTCGATCATCGCCACAGCTACAACCCGAGGCCCATCGCGCAGCTGCGCCTGTGCCATCGCCGCACGCACGGCGTCGCCACCAACGGCGCCCGGCAAGCACAGATTTGCGGCCAGCCCGGCAAAATGCGCGCGAAACGTGGTACCGATGGGCATATCCGGGCCAAGAAGCATCCGCCATTTCAAAGCCGCCCCCAGATGAGCCAGGACGAAGATCGCCAGAACCGCCGCAAAGACCCACAAAGGTGTGGCCTGAAACCCGGCCTTGATCGCATCCCAGGGCAACAGCCAAAACAGCACCGCCAGCAACAGGCCGGAACCTGCGGCGCGGATCAACCATTTGCGGCTGACACGAGGGCTATGCGGGGCTTGCGTCACGTCACGGCCTCAGATGCAGGCGCGAGATCATGTCGGCGATCAACCCAAGCGACCAGATCATGATCGCGGCCAGGAAGGCAAAGATCGCACTCTCGGACAGGTTGCCGACAAAGATGTCATAGACCAGCTTGATCAGACCCAGTCCCATGAATACCAGCCCCAGCGGGATGAACACACGCAACGGATTGAACAGGGTCGAGATGCGCAGAATCAGAATGATGAAATTGATGAAATCAATCGGTTTGATCTTCGATTTGCCAACCCTCTTGCCGTATTCGATGGGCGTATAGACCATGCGCTTGCCGTTTGACGTCATGCATAGGGTGATCGTTGTGGTGAACGAAAAGTTCTGTGGCAGCAGTGGCAAGAACGGGATCAGCTCAGACCGCCGAAACACCCGCAGGCCCGAGTTCAGATCATTGATCTTGCGCTCGGCCAGGAATGAAGCGAAGGCAAAGAGGAATTTCTTGGCCGGGCGCCGCAACAGCGGGACGTTTTTCATCGCCGCACCGCGATCTCCGACCACCATATCCTGATGGCGGCACATCTCCAGCATCTCGGGCAGATACCGCGCGGGATAGGTGCCATCGGCATCCAGAATGGCGACATATTCGTATTTCGACCGGCGCACACCGCGCTTCAGCGAGGCCCCGTAGCCAGAATTGACCTGATTGCATTCGACAATCGCGCCGCTGGCCTCGGCTTCGGCGCGGGTATTGTCTTCGGACCCATCATCCACAACGATGATCTCATAGTCGATCCCCAAGGGGGCCAGATGTTCGCGCACATCTTCCACCGTCGCGCGGACGGCATTTTCCTCATTATAGGCGGGGATCACAACGCTGAGCGTTTGCGGCGCGGCGTCCTGTCCTTCTGCCTCGGTCGGGGTGGTCTGTGTGGTCATGTTCGGAACTGCTCCTGCCATCGCGTGCTATTCGGCAACTGCATTATCTTGTGCCTTGAACCAGTCGATCAGCTGGGCCAAGCCTGTTTCAAATTCTGTTTGGGCCTCAAACCCCAATATCTCGCGCGCCTTGTCGGGACACCCGCATGAGGCGTGGATCTCTCCGGGGCGGGCAGGGGCAAAGTCATAGCTCAGCGCGCGGCCTGTGATGCGGCCGATGCCATCGGCCAGATCACGCACGGAAACCGAAGTGCCCGCGCAGATGTTGAACACATCACTATGTCCGGCCTGAGCATGGCTCATGGCCCGCATCAGCGCCTGCACCACATCGCCCACATAGATGAAGTCACGGGTCTGGGTGCCGTCACCATAGATCACCACCGAATCCCCGCTCAGCCAGCGGTCCAGAAAGATGGTGATCACCCCGGTATAAGCCGATTGGCGCGATTGGCCGGGGCCATAGATGTTGAAGAACCGCAGCCCCACCGCATTCAAACCCGCCGCCTCGGCCATGGCGCGGGCGTGGTATTCGCCCGACAGCTTATCCGCCCCATAGCCCGAGATCGGGTTGGGTTGGCTGTCTTCGCGGATCGGTAGATCGGTTGCAGCACCGTAAATGGCCGCCGAACTGGCATAGACAACCGGTACATTCGCGTCCGCCGCAGCCGAGAAAACCGAAAGCGTGCCCCCCAGATTGACCCGTGCCGAGCCCGTCCAATCGCTCAGATAGGTCTGCACCGAGGACACTGCAGCCAGATGATACACTCCGTCGATCTCTTGCAGCACATCGCGCAGCAGTTGGGTATTGTTGATGTCGCTTTCATGAAACCGAACCCCCGGCGCCAGGTTGGCGCGGCGACCGGTCGAGAGATTATCAAGAATATCAACCTCATGCCCGGCGCCGGTCAGGGCGTGGGACAGATGCATGCCGACAAATCCGGCACCGCCGGTGATCAGGAATCGAGCCATCGCGGATTCCTTTCACACCAAAACAAGCTGCGGAAATCAGGGCACATGCAAACGATTCCTTCGGCCAAGAACATGATACTCAAACAGACACCAAACAAAGGCACTTGCGGAATATACGTAGTAAAACTGATGATAAAGCAGCGCCTTGATGGCAAATGTTGGGCCACCTGCCTGCCACATAAAACGGAAAAGCTGGCTGTTGACGGCGAAAACGGCCACCAAAAGCAGGATCAGAACCGGCCACAGCGAGGGCTGCGCGATCGTGGCCAAAAACGACAAAAACAGAAGACCCGCCAGACCGGCCCGCACACGCTCCATGATCCCGGTATTGAGATCATCTGTCAGACCTTCGCGATTGATGATCAGCCGCGACCAAGGCAGCGCACGACAGAAGATATCGGTATGGACCGAATTGCGCACCGACCAGATCTTGAGATGTTTGCCCTGAAGCTCGGGATCCACCACGATGTCACCACCAGCTGCATATATGCGATAACCCAGCTCGATATCCTCGATGGAAGGAATGCGATAGGTTTCGACATCAAACCCACCGACACGCTTGAACATATCCGCCGAGATCGCACCGCACCCCGCCCACCATGTGCGGGCCTGACGGCGCGCTGTCTGATGATAGAACCGGTGCATCAGGTTCTTGTAGCGTGAAAACCAGGGGCCTTCGGGGCTTTCATCATAAGACCCAAATGCCGCCGCCACATCACCCTTGCCAAAAATCTCCTGCAAGCGCCGGGCCCCGTTGTCCTTGGCAATCACGTCCGAGTCGACAAACCACAATACATTCCCGGTGGCCTTGGTCGCAGCGAAATTGCGGGCCGCGCCCGGGCCTCCGTTCTTGTCCATGACATAGACATCCGCACCCATCTTGCGCGCAAGATCAGCGGTGTTGTCGGGTGAGACATCGTCGATCACGATCACCTCGGCTACCTCGCCCCGGTCGCGCATCGACAACAGCGGTGGCAACACGCGCGGCAACAGATGCGCGGCTTTGAAGGCAGGCATGATCACGCTGATCTTTACGTCGCTCATTGAGGTTGCCCCATTGTTCCAGATCTCAACACCTGCGCCCGCGAGACGCCAAGCAAAATCACGGCCATAAGCGGTAGCAACCAGATCACCCGCGCGCCATAGCGCGCCGCTGGTTGCGAAAGTCCTCCGCACACAAAGGCGTTGATCAAAATGCCCAGCACAAGCATGGCCGCCACAGCCTTCATCCGCCCGGAGACGGGCGAAGGTTTGATCAACAGCGCAAGAATAACCACTAGAGACACCGCATAAAGCGCGGTCTGAAACACATAGACCGGATTGTTCCAGCCCTGGTCACGCCTTAATCGCCCATCGATAAAGGTGTCGTCCGGGATCTTGGCGCTTTCCAAAACATTACGCCGCGCATTGTCATTGGGGATCGTCTGATAGACTCCAAAATGGCTGGCTTGTTCCAGCGTATTACCCAGTAGCGCGCCAATCGTATGCACAGGTCGGTTCATCAAGACCGAAAAGAAGAACCGGTATTGCTCATCCCCGATGGCTTTCTGGGCCTGGTCATCCAGATGACGCAGCGACCCCAGCTGCTCAGTTTTCTCAAAAATAATATGGCTCGCCGTCAGGCGCATCGGATCGTCCGAGTTCTGCAACGCCTCATACAATGCGCAGGTGGCGATGGCGGCATCCGGGCAATGATCGGCCAAATATGCATAGGCAGGTCCGTCCTGGATCAACCGCGCGGTGATATAGGGGTTATAAACCACAGCCGAACCGGTGCGTTCGGTCACTTGCGATTTGAAAACCTGTCGTTCGGCAACCGCACCCAGCACCAACACTCCGATCAGAGCCGGAGCAATCCAGAAGCTGCGACGCTGAACAAAGGCTGCAATTACGGCGACCACCGGAATACTAAGGCCCGCAATCGCAAGATGAGAGGGGTGCGATAGAACGGCAGCAAAGCCCAGCACTAGCGCCAGAGCCAGCTCCCACACGTTCATGCGATTTGCGTACCCAGCCAAAAGCGCGATAACCAGAATAAGCACCGGCGCCAGAATGTCGGGCATCACATAGGCCAGATAAAAGGGCAGGGCACCAAAACAGGCCACGAAGACCGACGCCCCGGCAACCGCGATCGGAGACAGAGCAACCTGATCGGCGCGCTGAACCACGCGCAGCAACAACCAAACCGACGCAAAGATCGTCGCAAAGCCCAAAACCATGATCAGTTCTAGTCGGGCAAAGCTGGTAAGACCGGCCACGATCAAACCATAAAACAGTGACCGCGATCCGTTGACCGTGTTACCCGTATCGACCTGAGCTCCACCGCCGCCACCGCCTTCACCCGCCGCAGCTTGCGCAGGCAACAGGTTCAGAATCTCAAGGGTATTCAACCCCTGAATCATGTATCCGGCCGTATCGAAATAATACAGCAGACCGCCGTTCAACACATAGACCGACAGGCTCATGACCAATGCGGCCAAAAGCCAAAGCCCACCATATCGGAATGGTCCTGATACCTTGTCACTCATACCATTTTTCCCGGTGTCCAAACACTGGGCAACCAACTAGGTCCATGTCAGGCCGCGCTGGCCGACTCACCCCGTTCATAAGGTTTTGTCTGAAACTCCTCATGATAGGAACGTTCGACATTCACGTTCCACACGTCGTAGTCGGCACCCAGCATGTTACGCGCCGCATAAATCGACGACAGCATGGAATGGTCTTGGTTATTGTAACGATGCAAACCATTGCGTCCGGCGGTTTCAAAATTTTCCAGCTGTTGTAGCCAGGTCTGGATCACCTCAAGCGCCTCCATATACTCGGCGTCATAGACAGGATAAGCTTTTGGCTGGCGAATAATCGCCCCGTCGATCACCGATTTTGCAGGTGCAAGACCGACACGCTCCAACTCGCGTGCAGCCATCGCCACCAGCTCTTTGTCGTCGGTGTGCCACATCTCTTCATCGTCGTTGAGGAAATACTCCATCCCGATCGACGCTTTGGTCTTGTCGGCCATCATGTCCTGAGACCATGCGCGGAAATTCTGAATCCGTCCCACACGTACTTCGGGTTCGTGGACATAGATCCAGTTGTCCGGGAAGGGGTCGGCATGATCGAGCACCAGCGTCACGATCATGAAATCGCGGTATTTAAGCCGATCTGCTGCTGCGACCACTTCGGCCGGGGGTGGAGGATCCATCGAATGGATCAAATCGCGCAAGCCCATCGAATTGAAGAAGGTATCACCCTCTTCGATGTAAGTGCGCGTTTCTCCGGTCTCGGGGTCTTGTGCCACCACTTCGACACCTGTGATTCGCATCCCGTCCCGGATTACCCGTTTGACATAGGATTGCATCCGCACTTCGCCGCCCTTGTTTTCCACATGCTCGGCCATCAGCTCCCACATCTGGCCGGGGCCAAGGCGCGGATACTGGAATTCTTCGATCAGGCTGGACGAATCATTGGCGCCCGAGATGGCGTTCCACACAACCTTGGTCAGAGACAGGTCCTTAATGCGCTGAGCGGCCCAGTCGGCGCGGATCTCGGAACAGGGCACGCCCCAAACCTTTTCCGTGTAGGACCGGAAGAAGTGGTCGAACAAGCGCTTGCCGAACCGGTTTGTCACCCATTGGTCAAAGGTATCTTCCTCTTTGCTTGGGAAAACACGCCATTTTGCAAAGCTGGCCATGACACTCAGGGATTCGAAAATACCCAGATTATACAGCGCATTGGTCAGTTTCAGGGGGTAGTCGTAGAACTTACCCTGATAAAAGATCCGGCTCTGCCGCGGGACGGTGATGAATTCCTTGCCGCAGATCTCATGCCAGATGTCGTCGATCTCTTTGATCTTGGTGAAAAATCTGTGACCACCGATGTCAAAGCGAAAACCTTTGTAGCTTTCGGTACGGGCGATTCCACCAACCAGCTTGTCGCCTTCCAAGACAACAGGTTTGCAAGTGGGCTCAAGGCGCAAAAGCTCATACGCGTTGGTCAACCCGGCGGGGCCACCGCCAATAATGATGGCCTTTCTTGTATTTGAATCCGTCATATTTTGTTCAAACCCTGATCACTAAAAAACATGCCCTTACATGGAACGTTGCCCGAACTCAGCAAGGCGTGGCGACACTTGTCAGCTAAAATCACTCATTTTTGCGGCAATATCACCCCTTTTTACCATTTTCGCCCGAAAGATCACCAGCCAGGAAACAATCTTGAAAACTATACCGATTTTGTCTCAGGTATGAGACGTATTATCGAGTATACCGCAAAAATCGCTCGCCTTACTCGGGCAAAGATGATTTTTTGCGACTGTCAGTTGTTTAATGGGTAGAACAAAGTTTTAAGGTCGTGACTCAGATTATTCAGGAAAAACTCACTCCAAAACGTGTTTTGGTGACCGGCGGCGCGGGCTTTTTGGGGTCTCATCTGTGTCGAAAGATCTTGGACGGTGGCGACGAGGTCATTTGCGTCGACAATTTCTCGACCGGGCGCAGGCGACATATTGTCCCGCTGATGGACAACCCCGCGTTTGAACTCGTGCGCCATGACGTGTCTTTTCCGCTCTATCTTGAAGTGGATGAGATCTATAACATGGCGTGCCCTGCCAGCCCGATCCACTATCAGAACGACCCGGTTCAAACGATCAAAACGACCGTGAACGGAGCCATGAATATTCTGGGTTTGGCCAAGCGCACAAACGCCAAGGTTTTGCAGGCGTCGACATCAGAAATCTATGGTGACCCGCTGGTTCATCCGCAGCCCGAAGACTATCGCGGCAATGTCAATCCGATCGGCTTGCGTGGTTGTTATGACGAAGGCAAACGCTGTGCCGAAACCTTGTTTTTCGACTATCACCGACAACACCAGGTCCGCATAAAAATCGCCCGTATTTTCAATACTTACGGGCCACATATGCATCCCGATGACGGGCGTGTGGTATCGAATTTCATCGTGCAAGCCCTCAAAGGCGAAGAGATTACGATCTATGGCGATGGCAACCAGACCAGGTGCTTCTGCTTTGTAACCGACCTGATTGACGGGCTCAGCCGCCTGATGGCCACCGGAGACGATGTGACCGGCCCCATCAACTTGGGCAACCCGGTCGAGATTTCGATGACCGAACTGGCCGAAACCATCCTGTCGCTGACCGGCTCCAAATCAAAGCTGACCTACCTCTCGTTGCCCCCTGATGACCCAACCCAGCGGCGCCCAGTTATTGAGCGCGCGAACGATGTTTTGGGCTGGCAGCCGAAGGTCGACCTGAAAAGCGGGCTGGAAGCCACGATTTCATATTTTGATTCTCTGTTATGACGGCTTAGAAACAACATAGCTTAGGCAAGTTTGCGTTTTTGAACAAACATTACAGAAAGCTATGAAACGTTGCGAAGACCAAAAATGTAGAGGACCCGTTGTGACTGAGGCCACTGACAGCTATGGTCTTTAATAGTTACCTTTTCATCTGCTTTGCAGTCGTACTGTTCTCGATCTATTTTTTGAATCTTGGTTGGCGGATCAAGAAGCTGATCCTGCTACTGATGAGCTATTTGTTCTATGCTTCTTGGAACGCCCCATATCTGTTGTTGATCTTGTTATCGACCGTCCTCGACTTTGTCAGCGGCTACAGAATTTCAAAAGCACTTACCCAAAGACAAAAGCGGTTCTGGCTGATTATCAGCCTTGTCGGAAATCTTGGCGTACTCAGCTATTTCAAATACGGCAGCTTCTTGTTGGAAGGGTTCGTACAGTTTGTCGCTGCCTTTGGTATCACCTATGAGCCGGCACCATGGAATATCTTGCTACCCGTAGGGATCTCTTTCTATACGTTTCAAACTCTTAGCTATACGATTGACATCTATCGCGGCCGAACCAAGCCGACTCGATCGTTCTTGGATTTTGCGCTGTTTGTGACCTTCTTTCCCCAGTTGGTTGCCGGTCCGATTGTTCGCGCGCGCTTCTTTCTGCCGCAACTCCTGAGGCCTCCTGTCGTCACGCGCGAGCGTTTCGGCTGGGGGGGAACGCTTGTGCTTATCGGCTTCTTCGAGAAGATTGCCATCGCAGACGGGCTGATGGCTCCTGTCGTTGACAGCGTCTTTGCACAGTCCGGGACGCTGCCCAGCGAAACGGTGCTTTTGTCAGCTATGGCGTTTGGGGTTCAGATATTCTGTGATTTTGCCGGGTATTCGCTTATTGCCATCGGTGTGGCGATGATGATGGGCTTTAGTCTGCCTGAAAACTTTCGCGCTCCATTTTCAGCAATTGGCATGCAGGATTTCTGGCAACGCTGGCATATCTCGATGTCCAGTTGGTTCAGAGATTACCTTTACGCACCGCTTCGCGGCAAAAACTCATCTTTTGGTTACAAGCTTTTCGCCCAACTCATGACGATGACAGTGATCGGCCTGTGGCACGGAGCAGGAGTTACCTTTGTTCTTTGGGGATTCCTGAATGGCCTTGTCATTGTGATCGAGATATTGCTGCAAAGATCGATAGGGTCCTGGAAAATCTGGAAAACACGTTTCGCGGCGATCCTGTTCTCGGGCATGACTCTGATGACCATGATGTTGCTGGTCATTATCTTTCGGTCACGCAGCTTCCAGCAGGTCATGGACATGTATGCGAGCTTTTTCACCTCGCATCCCGAAACGGCGTTTTATCTACCGACAACTGAAAAGCTCCTCGTACTGATTTGCTCAATTTCCCTGGCCAGCATTCACTGGACAATGCGTGGTCGACGATTCGAGGATATAGTGAGGGCGATACCGAACTGGTGTCGCGTATGCGTCGGCGCGTTCATGGTTGCAATGATTGGTCTGATGGGAGGGGAAGCGTATGACACTTTCATCTATTTTCAGTTCTAAGCGCTGGACTCCTCTCGGCACCCTCATCTTATCTGCTGCCCTTGGTTTTGGTCTCATTCTTTCTATCGAGTATTGGATCCGATCACTTGGTGCAGTGCCCAGCGTCGAGAATACGATCGCACGTTGGGCGCTTGTTCGATCTCAGGTTGAAAAAGATACCTCGTCTCAAGCCGTGGTACTGTTAGGCGCGTCACGCGCGCAAAGCGGCCTGTCACATGACGTTTTGCGCAAAGCCATGCCTGGCGCAAACATTTACAACCTCGCCTATGTTGGAAAGGCGCCATACGAAGCTCTTGCAGATATTGCAAATAATACCGACTTCAGCGGTCTCGTCATTGTCTCATTTCTTTCCACGTGGCTATTGCCTGATCAGGGGCGTCACGATCAGGTGGAAATGGTTCAATATTATCATAGCCACTGGAATCTCGCCCGTGCCGCTGAGACCAAAATGGGCAATGCCGTCGCAAGCCATATGGTGCTGCGGAACAACAACCATTCGTTCTCGACGATGCTTAGGAATATCGCTCAGACCGGGCGACCCTTTCGGACGGACAACAGAACAAACATAATAATTACCGGTGATGATAGGCAGCAATACCTTACTGTTATCGACGTAGATCGGGCGCAACAGCGGGCCACGGACTGGGCAGCGAAAGTCGTCGCCGAGGGAAATTCAGTCCCACAAAATTTCGATTGGGACGCAGCCTATGCAGATCTGTCTGAAAAAATAGGTAAAATACAAGCACGCGGTGGCAGCGTCATTCTCGTTCGGATGCCATCGGCCGATATCGTGTACGAAACCGAAAGCCAGTTTTTTCCAAGAGCTCAATATTGGGACAAAATGATAGAGGCCATTCCTGCGAAGGGTATTCATTTCGAGGACGTTCCAGGCGTTGAAACAATCGATATACCTGACTTTTCTCACGTCCCAGCTTCTGAACGCGATGCTTTTTCGGAACTCATGGTCGAAGCGATAGTGGACACGCTTCGGACAGAAGGAAGCACGAGATTTGATTTCCAAGTCGGCAACAATAATGACTAAATAACTGATTTGAAGCTGATTTCCGCGCACCTGTTCAAAAATTTCTGTAAGCCGTAGACTGAGCTACCCGGATTTACTAACACATCTTCAATACGGAACGTTTTGTTTCGTAGCTTGAAGGTGTTCTTGTCAAAGGTTTCCCATGCCGTTTTTCCGAACCGGGACTCAGCTCGTATACTATGCGCATGTACCAAAATGCGGCGGTTCCACTGTCGCGGACTATATAAACAAACGTTTTGGTGGGCTCGCCTTCTCAGACAATCGATATTACATGATCGACGAAAAAGAACGTTGGTCCAAGACATCGCCCCAACATATTAACCTGTCGGCGCTGGACAGGCTTTTTCCAGAAAACTTCTTTGACCGTTCATTCGCAATTGTACGCCATCCAGTTGCACGTGTCGTCAGCGCGTTTCACTTCCAGAAAGAAGTCGAACGTAAGATCAATGACATTTCGTTTGGCGATTGGTTGGAAACACTGCCCGACAACCCTCGCTATGCATTTGATAACCACCTTCTTTCGATGGATGAGATCGTACCTCCTGAGGCTGAAATCTTTCACCTCGAACATGGGCTCGACGCACTGATCCCATGGTTTGACCGAATAACCGGAGAAAAGTCAGGACCTCGCGTTCTTCCGCACGTGAACAAGCGCGGTGACTATCGGTCGGTTTCAACAGAAAAGGTAAAACCGTCACAGGCCGAGATACGTTTGATTACCGAGCTTTATCACATCGATTTCGATCGTTTTGGGTATGACCCCGATTTGTCGCAACCACTGGCCGCCGCGCCAGAGCTTAGTGATGAGTACCTGGCGGATCGCGAGCAGGCGTTGGCCGAGCAAGCGCGCCCGAAGAATCGTCTGATGAGCAATTTGCGTCAGACCAAACGAATGATCAGCACTCGAATCGCTCGTGAATTCGACGGAAAGTCCTGATCGGCATAGCTTTGCTGCTTACTCTTTTTTTGGATACGGAATGAGCTCTGGGCACAAATGTGCCGGGGGCTCAGATGCATTCTGGCGCTGGAATTTATAGTTTAAGCTTCTGTAATTGCTGGTCTAATCTCTGTTTGTGATAGCCTTAGATTAGTGAGAAGTGGTAGATCGCGAACCGCGGCAGACCACTTGCCAAGGTCAAATCTCACCACTTTCCCTTAATAAATTAGTCAGCTGTTAACACTTGGCTGCCACACTTTAGCCAGAAACTCTGTAAATCATAATCGCAAAGGTTGTGCACTCAGCGACTGGTTTCGCTGAAAAACTCACTGGCACAGCTTGGGATGGAGATGGAATACATGCTGATTGTAGTGTTGGGATTGGGGGTAGTCACGGGCCTTACGACCTTTATCACAGCATTGATCATGGGGCATGGCATTCTGATAGCGTTCAGCCTCTACATGGCTTCTGGCTTCCTAGCGACACTGATTGGAGGCTTGGCGCTTTACGCCAAGTGCTCCTTTCAAAGAACGCCCGAAACCCAACCAAGTTTCTGAGACTCCAAACACCGGCGCGTCCGTCGCGGGTGAATAAGGCTGTTCATCATTACTTTTTCGAAGCGCCGCAACCGTTGGCAGAGCGGTCGCTTCGCGACCGATGTACTTTGAAAAAGAATACGCCCGATCCAAAGACCGGGCGTTCGGAAGCTTTGAGAATGAACTTACAGACCCCACTTTTCCTTGTTCTGTTCAAAGAACCCTTGCGCTTCTTTGACCTCGATCCAGTTGTTCACATAATTGATCCAGACCTGATCACTTTGTGGTAGGATCATCGCGATGGGTGACGGCGCGCGCGGCCCGGCATTCTTGACCCGAACAACCGGGAACTTCTCTTCAAGGGTCGAACCTTCGATATTTGATGTGATAAACACATCCGCCCGTCCGGCAATCACTTCCTGAAATCCACGTGCCGGGGCTTCGACCACTTTGATTTCGGCCTCAGGGAACCATTCGCGCACGCGCTTTTCAAAGGTGGTGCCCAAGGTCGTGGCCACAGTTACACCGGGCTTGTTGATCGAGGCATAGCCATCAAACTTGTCCGCCTTGTCTTTGGTGGTGTAAGGAAACAGCTCGACCGAGATATAGCTGTCAGAGAACCCAGCAACCTTCATCCGCGGCGGCGAGATCGAGGCCGAGCCTGTCAGGTGATATTTCCCGGCCACCACGCCATTCACAAGGGTTTTCCAGTCGGTGGGCACAAATTCGACCTCGACCCCAAGATCGGTGGCCAGCTCTTGCATGATGTCGATATCATAGCCCTTATAGCTGTTGGTCGCCGGATCGCGCAGGGTCATGGGGTTCCAATCACCCGTTGTCCCCACTTTCAAGACACCGCTATCCAGGATCTCGTTCAGCGCGGATTGCGCCTGTGCGGCACCGGCCAGGGCCAAGCCAAATGCTGCCGCAGCGGCAGCTTTCAAAAAAGTGTTCATCTGTTTCTCCCGTTGGGGGCGGATCGCCTTGCTGCCCTAATGTTCATTGATTTAAGCCAAAAGAGAAAGATAACCTCAAGATAATATTATCAATAGCAAAAGCAGGGGCAGATCCTCATATGCCAGACGCCGCGATCGAGCTTGTGGGCGTAAACAAGTGGTTTGACACGTTCCATGTGCTCAAAGACATCAACCTGTCGGTCAAGAGCGGCGAAAAGGTGGTGATCTGTGGCCCGTCCGGGTCGGGCAAGTCCACTGTTGTGCGCTGCATAAACCAGCTGGAAAAGCACCAGAAAGGCACCATCCGCGTGGATGGGGTGGAGCTGACCGATGATGCCAAATCCATCGCTGCGATCAGCTCTGAGGTTGGCATGGTGTTTCAACAGTTCAATCTGTTTCCACACCTGACCGTTCTGGAAAACCTGACGCTTGGCCCGATCAAGGCCCGTGGCCTTTCACGGCATGACGCGGAAGAGAGGGCGCGTCACTATTTGGACCGTGTGCACATCCCCGATCAGGCCCATAAACGCCCGCTTCAGCTGTCTGGTGGGCAACAACAGCGCGTGGCGATTGCTCGGTCGCTATGTATGGAGCCGCGCGTGCTGCTGTTTGACGAGCCGACCTCGGCGCTGGATCCCGAGATGATCTCGGAAGTTCTGGATGTGATGGTCGAGCTTGCAAATGACGGCATGACCATGGTGGTCGTTACCCATGAAATGGGATTTGCGCGCAAGGTGGCCGACAAGATGATCTTTATGGACGCCGGAGAGATTGTCGAAGAAGGAAAGCCCGAACATTTTTTCACCAATCCCAAGTCCGAGCGGTGTCGCAAATTCCTCAGCCAGATCTTGCAGCACTAAGGGGCGATGATGAGAAACTTTCTTCTGTTCGCAATTTTCGCTCTCCTGGCAGGGTGTTCGTCCTCCCAAACCTGGGGCTGGTATGTGATCAACCCGACAACGGATGCGGGCTGGACCAACGTCAAGTTTCTGATCTCGGGAATGGGCGCAACCATTCTGATTTCTCTGATCGCGGCGGCCCTGTCGATTGTGATTGGCTTGCTGGTGGCACTGCCCGGCCTGTCCGAAAAACGCGGCTGGCGCTTGGTCAATCGGGTCTATGTCGAATTTATCCGTGCCATCCCCTTGCTGCCTATGCTGTTCTGGGTGTTTTACGGGCTGCCAATTGTTTTCAAGTCCATGGGGTTGAACATCCCCATCGATCCGTTCTGGGGGGCGATCATCACGCTGGCCATTTCCGACAGCGCCTTCACCGCCGAGATCTATCGCGCTGGCATACAGTCCATCGCGCGCGGTCAGCGCGAGGCGGCGCAGACCGTTGGGCTGAATTATGTGCAGACCATGCGCTATGTGATCCTGCCGCAGGCGATCCGGCGCATCCTGCCGCCTCTGGCCAATCAGTTCATCTACATCGTCAAGATGAGCGCTTTTGCCAGTGTCATCGGTATGCAGGAATTGACACGCCGCGCGAATGAGCTGGTGGTGACGGAATACCGCCCGCTCGAGATCTATACACTGCTGATTTTCGAATATCTGATCCTAGTGCTGATCATCAGCGCCGGAGTACGTTGGTTGGAACGCCGCATGGGCGCGGATGAGCGTGGATAAGGGGGGACCTGATGGACTGGAAAGAGTTTATGGCCGAGACCGAGGCCAACCTGGGCAGCTTAACCAAAGAGGTGCCGGATACCGCTCGCGGGTTCGGCATCATGGGCAAAGCCGCCAAGACTAATGGCGCGCTGAGCGAAAAGACCAAAGAGTTCATGGCCCTGGGCATCGCCATCGCCACGCGCTGTGACAGCTGCATTGGCTTTCACGTCAAATCACTGATCCGCTTGGGCGCGACCCGCGAGGAACTGTGCGAGGCACTGGCCATGGCCACCTATATGGGTGGCGGACCATCCTACGCCTATAGCGCCAAGGCGCTCAAGGCGTATGACGTGTTCTCAGTCGATTAACCAAGCTCGACCGGCTGACCGCTTTCAAGTGCCGCACTGGCCGCGTCGGCCAGTATCTGCGCCTGCAACCCGTCCTGAATACCGGGAGTGACCGATGTTCCTTCGGTCACCGCAGAGACGAAGGACGCCATCTCGGCTTCAAAGGCCTGACCGTAGCGTTCAAGGAAGAAATGCTGCGCGGGTGCACGGCGGAACCCGTCCGAGGTTGCGTATTCCACCGTCGTCTCCAACTGGTTTTCGGCCCGCAACATGCCGTTCTGACCATGCACCTCGATCCGCTGGTCATAGCCATAAGCCGCACGGCGCGAGTTTGATATCTGGCATATCTTGCCGCTGGCCGTGGTCAGGATCACGGCGGCTGTGTCCACATCTCCGGCCTGACCAATGGCCGGGTCCACTAAATTTGACCCGGCCGCGTGAAGGCGCACAAAATCTTCCCCCATCAGGAAACGCGCCATGTCGAAATCGTGGATCATCATGTCCCGGAACAATCCGCCTGACCGTTCGATATAAGAAACAGGCGGTGGCGCAGGGTCGCGAGAGGTGATGCTCACCAGTTCAACCGCGCCGATATCCCCTGCGGCGATGCGGGCGCGCAGATGGCCGAAATTCGGATCAAACCGCCGGTTGAACCCGGTCATAAAGGTCACGCCTGCCTCTTCGACCGCTTTCATACAGGTGCGGATATTGTCCACCGACATATCGATCGGCTTTTCGCAGAAAATCGCCTTGCCTGCGGCTGCGGCCTGATGGATCAGGTCGAAATGCGTGTCGGTGGGAGTGCCGATGACCACTGCATCCACATCCGCCGCTGCGATGATCTCATCTGCGGTAGAGACCCGTGCACTTGCGGTCGCTGCCAATGTGTCTGCCGCCTTTGGGACGGCATCCGCCACGGCCACGACCTGTGCATTGTTCAGCGCTTTGATGCTGCGCACATGCACCTGACCGATGCGACCGCAGCCCAGAATCCCGATCTTTACCATCTCTCACCCTTTGAGCGTTTGCAGAACGGTCCGCGCAGCCGCGACAACCGGATCATGTGTTTCTTTTAAGATCGTCACGCGATCAAAGCGGTCGGGATCTGAGTTCACAGCTGTTCGCAGCGCTTGACCAAAGGCCATCCGCAGCTCGGTTCCGATGTTGAACTTGCAGATATTTGTGTTCTTTGCCAACGCTTTACGCTGCGCCACAGGCACGCCCGAGCCACCGTGAATGACCAAAGGCACCGGTGTCAGCGCTTGAATTGCGGCGATCCGGGGTTCGTCCAATCCGCCTTCTTTTTCCTGTTGCAGATGCACATTGCCGACCGAAATGGCCATTGCATCGATCCCCGTTTCGCTTGCAAACGTTGCCGCCTCGCTGGGGTCGGTCCCGGCCGAGGCCTCACCGCCGGAATAGCCGACAAACCCGATCTCACCCTCGCATGAAACCCCCGCCTGATGCGCCAGGTCGGCGATCTTGCGCGTCTCGGCTATGTTCTCGGCCAGCGGCTTGCGCGAGCCGTCAAACATCAGCGACGTAAAACCAGAATCCAGCGCCTCGGAACACTCATCATAGGTGTATCCGTGATCCAGATGGGCAACCACGGGCACGCTGGCATGTTCCGCCAAATGCCGGAACATCTTTCCAAGTATTGGTAATGGCGTATGTTCCCGGCAGCTTGGCCCGGCTTGCAGGATCACCGGGCAATTCTCGGCCTCGGCCGCCGCCACATAGGCGCGCATATCCTCCCAGCCCAGACAGACCAGCCCGCCAACCGCATAACCCTGCTGCAACGCGGGCTGTAGGACGTCTTTCAGTGTGACAAGGGTCATTTGAACTTCGCGATCATGTCCTTGATGCCTGGAATCGTCTCGATCTGATAGGCATGGGACGGCTGGAAGAACTGAACCAGGCTGCGCTGCGACAGTCCGCCAAGAATGGTGAAGTAATACATCTGATAGCCCGGCAACACCGCGCAAGGATGATAGCCGCTGTCCAGACAGATCGTCGATCCGTCGACGATGTGATAGGCATCGCCAGGTTTACCATCCTCGCGCTGCAACATCTGCAAACCAGAACCATGGTTCGGCTTGAAGCGGAAATTATAGGTCTCGTCATGGCGTGTTTCGTCGGGCAGACGATCCGTATCATGCTTGTGCGACGGGAAACCCGACCAGCCGCCTTCACCGACGGTAAAGAGTTCGGACACCAGCAAGCGCCCCACCTTGTCGTGGTACTTGGTGCCCAAGATATGCTTGATCTTCCGGTGCGTTTTGGTCTCGTCCGAGCCGTATTGGACCAGATCCAGTTCATCCTTGCGTACGTCAAACGCATCCAAAACCTTGTCATAGCGCGCGCCGCAGACAAATACCTCGGCCTCATTCGACATACAGACCATCTCGGCCTTGGCGGCGGTGGGCACGTAAACGCCTTCCGGCTCGCCATCCCAAACGTCTTCGACACGCTCGCCTAAGCCTTGCGATTTGAACCCTTCGATATCCACATCGATGGTGCCTGTGGCCGGGACTATGCAAGTCTCGTACCCCGGCACCGCGTATTCAAACGCCTCGCCCTTTTTCAACTTGACGATGTTAAAATAGTTCAGCGGAACACAGGGATCATCCACATCGACGATGGGTTTGTTCTGGTTGTCAAACGGTGGAATATGCATCTGGGGTCCTCTCAGGCGTCAGTCGGGCCGGGGTGTTCGGCCATGAATTTCGTAAGTGTCGGAGTGTCGGCCATCGCGGGCGCGCAGCCGGGGCGCGAAACGGTGACCGAGGCGCAGGCCGACCCGCGCAGGATCGCGGCACGCAAGTCCTGGCCTTCAGCCAGACCGGTCACCAGGCCTGCCATAAAGCTGTCGCCAGCGCCGGTGGGCTTCAGCGCCTCAACCGGCCAGATCCCGGTATGGATTTCGGCACCGTCGGCAAAGGTAACGGCACCTTTTTCGCCCATCTTATAGATCACGATGGTCGCGGTGCTTTCGGCCAGCGCCCGCGCCTTGTCCAAACCCTTGTCGATCCCACCTGCCATAAAGCCAAACTCTTCATCATTGCCGACGATCATGTCCGACGCTGCCGCCGCGCGGCTCAGCACCTCTTCGGCCACTTGTGGTGAGGGCCACGAATAAGGGCGGTAATCCACGTCGAAGATAATCGGCAGCCCTGCGGCTTTCGCGCGGTCAAATGCCTCAAACGTTGCGCTGCGCGAGGGTTCGGCGGCAAAAACCGTACCGGCGGTGATCAAAGCCCCGAACTTGGCATAATCCACAGCGGCCACGTCATCGGAATTCATTTGGAAATCCGCAGCCCCGTTGCGATAGATCACATTCCGGTGGCCTTCGACGCGGCTTTCGTAAAACGCCAGCGAGTTGCGGTATTCGCCGCCCACCGGTGTGACATACTCTGTGCCTACACCATAACGTTTCAGCTGCCCAATGCAGTAGCTGCCAACACTGTCATCCGATACGCGCGTGACCAGCGATGACTGACCGCCCAGTTTGCAGATACCTGCCGCGATATTGGCCGAAGACCCGCCTAGCCCTACGGTGACCGTCTCGGCATCCTCAGCCGCAACACCGGGATCGGTGAAAAAGTCGATCCCCGCGCGGCCAACCACAACAAAGTTGTTCTTTTTGATGCCGTCCAACAAAGCTGACATCAAACGCCCTTTCTTTGCTTGGGACGCGTGGATTCCCAATCCACATGCGCTGCGCGCACTTTGTCTGATGCGGTGACATGGGGGGTGCCCACCTCCCACCAGGCATGGCCTTCGGTGGTCCAACCTTCGTACGCATCAACCTTCATGCTGATCACATAGGTCCGGTCGGCGGCCTTGGCGCGCCTGAACGCCTCTTCCAACTCGGACGGAGAGCTGACGGTTTCAGCCTCGGCCCCCATGGCGCGGGCATGCGCTTCGAAGTCCACTCCAACCTGATTGGTGGCTGTTGGCGTATCGGCGATCAGGTTGTTGAAGCTTTCATTGCCGGTGTTGTTCTGCAATTTGTTGATGACCGCAAAGCCGCCATTGTCCAGCACAAGGATGATAAGCTTTTTGTCGGTCAGAACCGACGAATAGATATCCGAATTCATTAGCAGGTATGAGCCGTCGCCGGTGAACACGATCGTATCCTGGTCGGGCTCCATCTGCGATTGCGCGATCCGCGCGCCCCAGCCGCCTGCGATCTCATAACCCATGCAGGAAAAGCCAAACTCAACATCCACCGTTCCGATATCCAGCGTTTTCCAGTTTGCGGTGACTTCGGCAGGCAGACCACCTGCTGCCGCAACCACACGGTCGCGCGCATCGCACAGGCGGTTCACCTCACCAATGGCTTGCGCGTAAGAGGCCGGTCCATTTCCGACGCGAGTGTTTTCGGCGACATATTCGCCCCACTTGGCCCGCTCGGCCTTGGCTTTGGCGGTCCAATCTGCGGGCGCTGCATAGCCTGCGATTGCATCCGCCAAGGTGGGCAGGGCCAGTTTGGCGTCACCCACAACCGTGGTCGACATATGCTTGGCCGCATCATGGCGCCCGACATTCAGGCCAATGATCTTTGCGTCATGGGCAAAGGCGGTCCAGGACCCGGTGGTAAAGTCCTGCAAACGCGTTCCGACTGCCAGAATCACATCGGCCTCTTCTGCGATATTGTTGGCCGAATCCGAGCCGGTCACCCCAATCGGGCCAATGTTCAGCCCGTGATCATGCACAAGGTTGGCCCGTCCCGCGATGGTTTCGACAACCGGGATACCTGTGCTGTCGGCAAAGGCGGTCAATTCAGCCACCGCGCCGGAATATTGCACACCGCCGCCCGCGATGATCATCGGGCGTTTGGCCGATTTCAACAGCGCAGCCGCGTCGGCCACTTCAAGCGTATCCGGGGCCTGCCGGCGGATCCGGTGCACGCGTTTATCAAAGAAACTGACGGGATAGTCATAGGTCCAGCCCTGCACATCCTGAGGCAAGCCGATAAAGGCCGGGCCACAATCTGCGGGATCGAGCATTGTCGCCAACGCTGCGGGCAGGGACTGGATCACCTGTGCGGGATGGGTGATGCGGTCCCAATACCGGCTCACCGCCTTGAACGCATCATTGGTTCCAAAGGTGGGGTTTCCGAAATGCTCCAGCTGTTGCAAGACCGGGTCGGGCAAACGTGTCAGGAAGGCATCACCACACAGCATCAGCATCGGCAGCCGGTTGGCATGGGCCAGCGCGGCAGAGGTCAACAGGTTTGCTGTACCGGGCCCCGCCGATGCGGTGCAGAACATGAACCGACGGCGCAGCCAAGCCTTGGCATAGGCCGCTGCGGCAAATCCCATACCTTGTTCATTCTGACCCCGGTACAAAGGAAGTTCGTCTTGATGCCCATACAGCGCCTCACCCAGACAGGTCACGTTGCCATGCCCGAAAATACCGAACCCACCACCGCAGATTCGTGTCTCGACGCCATCGATTTCGATCCATTGGTTGGCCAAATACCGAACAATGGCCTGCGCTGTGGTCAGCGTCACGGTCTGCGCCGCGTGCCCCATGGATTTCCTCCCTTTTGATAGTGCAAATTCTGCGCTGGTCACGATTGTATGTTGACCTTGGTGGTAGAGTAAGGATATCCGTTTTGCAACCGGTTGCAAGAAAATTTTAGGGAGGGCGCTGGGATGTCAGAAATCGGGATAGGCATCATCGGTGGCGGCTATATGGGCAAGGCACATGCTGCCGCCTATAGCGCGGTCGCCACATTGTTTGACACCGAACTTCGGCCACGGCTCGAAGTTGTGTGCGCGACCTCCAAAGCCTCGGCGGAACGCTATCGGCACGCCTATGGCTTTGCACGGGGCACCGACAACTGGCGTGATCTGGTTGATGACCCCAAGGTCGAGGCTGTCGTCATAGCCTCACCGCAAAGCACACATCGCGAGATCGCATTGGCAGCCTTTGCCAAGGGCAAACCGGTGTTCTGCGAGAAGCCACTGGGCGAGAACCTGGCCGATTCGATTGCGATGAACGATGCAGCCGCGGCCAGCGGACAGATCAATATGGTCGGGTTCAACTATATCCGAACGCCCGCATCGCAATACGCGCGGCAATTGGTTGCCGAAGGCCGGATCGGGGAAGTCACCTATTTCCGCGGCGAACATACCGAAGATTTTCTGGCCGATGCGGACCTGCCCGGCAATTGGCGGACCGAAGGCATGGCCAACGGATGTATGGGGGATCTTTCACCCCACATGATCAACGGTGCCCGGGCACTGATCGGCCCGATCACATCTCTTTGCGCGCAGGTCGAGACGGTCCATGCCACACGCGGTGGTGTTGCGGTAACCAATGATGATCAGGCGCAGTTCATGTGCCGGTTCGAAAACGGCGCGCTGGGTCATCTGTTCTTCAGCCGCGTCGCGACGGGCCGCAAGATGGGCTATGCCTATGAAATCCACGGCACAAAAGGGCAGATCCGGTTCGATCAAGAAGATCAGAACGCCCTGCATCTCTATACGATGGAAGGCCCCGAGGCCGAGCGCGGTTTTCGCAAGATCCTGGCAGGGCCTGCCCATCCCGACTACGAGCCCTTCTGCCTTGGGCCCGGGCATGGGACCGGCTATCAGGACCAGATCATCATCGAAGCCAAGGATTTCCTGACAGCCATCGCAACAGGAAAAAACATCTGGCCGACCTTTGCGGAAGGCCTGGAAGTCAATCGCGTCGTCAAGGCAGCGCTTGATTCAAGCGACAAGAACGCTTGGGTCAACGTGGCCGACTATTAGAAAGTACAAAGACATGATCAAGATCGGCAACGCACCCTGTTCCTGGGGTATCGAATTTGCATCCGACCCGGCCTATCCGACCTGGCAATCGGTGCTCAGCCAATGTGCGCAAGCGGGCTATAAGGGGATCGAACTTGGCCCTATCGGGTATATGCCCGAAGATCCGGCCGTCCTGCGGGATGAACTGGACAAGAATGACCTGTCCATCATCGGCGGCGTTGTCTTTCGCCCCTTCCATGATCCTGACAAATGGGATGAGGTCATGGATGCCTCGGTGCGGACCTGCAAGGCGCTTGTGGCCCACGGCGCCCAGCACCTGGTGTTGATCGACAGCATCTCACCCCGCCGCGCGCCCACAGCCGGACGGGCGGATGAGGCCGAACAAATGGACAAGGCCGAATGGACCGCGTTCCGGGACAAGATCGAAACCATCGCAAAAATGGGGAGCGAAGAATACGGCCTGACCGTTGGTATTCACGCCCATGCGGGTGGCTTCATGGATTTCGAGCCCGAGTTGGAGCGACTGCTATCCGAAGTAGACGAAAGCATCCTCAAAATCTGCTTTGACACCGGCCATCATTCGTATGCGGGATTCGACCCGGTCGCGTTCATGAAGCGGAATGTCGACCGCATCAGCTATATGCATTTCAAGGATATCGATCCTGCGGTGAAAACCGATGTCGTTGCCAACCGCACCGATTTCTACAAGGCCTGTGGGCAGGGTATTTTCTGCAATCTGGGACAGGGCGATGTGGACTTCCCCGCCGTCCGTCAGGTTCTGCTGGATGCCGGGTTCGAGGGCTGGTGCACCGTTGAACAAGACTGTGATCCGTCACTGCCCGGCACCCCGCTGGAAGACGCGGAAAGCAACCGCAAATATCTGGAATCCATTGGCTTCTAAGGCCAGAAAAGGGAAAGACCTCCTTATGAAAAGACTGCAATGGGGCATGATCGGCGGCGGTGAAGGCAGCCAGATCGGACCGGCGCACCGGATGGGTGCGCAGGCGGATGGCAACTTTGTTCTGGCGGCTGGCGCGCTGGATCATGACGCGGAACGCGGCAAGGACTATGCCCAACGGCTGGGCGTCGCGGCAGATCGCGCCTATGGCAACTGGCAAGAGATGCTGGAAGGCGAGAAATCCCGCGAAGATCGGGTCGATCTGGTTACTGTGGCCACGCCGAACTCGACCCATTTCGAGATCACAAAAGCCTTCCTTGAGGCGGGGTTTAACGTGCTGTGCGAAAAGCCGATGACCATGAGTGTGGAAGAAGCCGAAGAGGTCGTGAAAATCGTCGAAAAGACCGGGCAGATCTGCGCGGTCAACTACTGCTATTCGGCCTATCCGATGGTGCGCGAGATGCGCAACATGGTCGCAAAGGGCGAGATCGGCCAAGTACGCCTGATCGTGACCAATTTCAGCCACGGACACCACGGCGACGCAGCGGATGCCGATAATCCGCGCGTCCGTTGGCGTTATGATCCGGAGATGGCCGGGGTCTCGGGCCAGTTTGCCGATTGCGGCATCCACGCAATGCATATGGCCAGCTTTATCGCAGGCGACGAGGTGCGTTCATTATCGGCAGATTTTGCCTCGACCATTGGCAGTCGAGAGCTGGAAGACGACGCGATGGTCAATTTCCGTATGGAAAACGGCACGGTCGGGCGGCTTTGGACCTCATCGGTGGCGGTTGGCCGTCAGCATGGGTTCGAGATTCAGGTCTTTGGCGAAACCGGTGGTATGAAATGGTTTGCCGAACAGCCCAACCAGATCATGTATACGCCTTTAGGCGGTCGCACCCAGATCATCGAGAAGGGTGAGGGGGGTCTGTCCGACGAAGCTGCACGCCTCAGCCGGGTTGCCATCGCCCACCCCGAAGGGTTTCCGATGGCAGTGGCCAATATCTATGTGGATCTGGCCGCAGCGATCCGAGGCGAAGCTCATGGTGCGTTCCCGTCTGCCACGGATGGGCTGCGCTCGATTGCGGCGGTGCATCAGGCTGTCGCTTCGGCCAAGGCAGACGGCGCGTGGCTGGATGCGCGTCCACCAATGTTTCGCTGAACCAGGCTAGGGCAGGGGGCGCAATGTGCCCCTTTCCACAATCGTACAAGCAAAAAGCCGCGCCTCAGGCAGCCGGTTTTCGTCTTTCAAACAGGCCTCGATCAGCTCGATAGACGAATTGATTATCTGCCCGATCGGGTTGCCGATGGTGGTAAGGTTGATGTTCTGCCAGCCGGCCATTTCCATGTCGTTCAGGCCAATGATCCCGATGTCCTCTGGTACGCTCAGTCCGGCCGTTTGAATGGCGGACAAAGCCCCGATGGACAGCACGTCGTCCCCGCAGAAATAGGCTTCGGCGGGTTCGCTTTGCAGCAGGTTCAGCATTTCCGCACGGCCTGCATCGAAAGAGTAATTGCTGGCAAAGCTGACCGACCACTGCATCGATGGATGCGCATCTAAAACCTCGGCAAAACCTTTCAATCGGTCTTGTGTCGAGGTGGCGCTTTCGGGGCCACCCAGAAACGCCACGCGGGTATATCCCCGAGCAATCAGGGTACCGGCGGCCAGCCGACCAGCCTCGATATTGTCGATCCCCAAAACGTTGACCTTGGGGCTGGGCGAGTGGCGGCCAAAGGAATGCACAACCGGGATGCCAACATCCTTGAACGCCTCGGCAAAGGTTGCAGGCAATGTTGATGAGGCCACGATGACCCCATCCACGGAATAGGCCTGCAGCATGCGCAAGGACGCAGTGGGCTCGGTCTCATCCGTCAGGTTTACCAGCAAGGGGCGCAATCCGCGCTGCTGTAGTCCTTTGGTGAATTGGTCGAATACCCGCAGGAAAATGGGGTTGTGAAAGTTGTTTGACACCAACCCGATCAGCTTTGTGCGCCCGGTTGTCAGAGATGAGGCCAAAGCGTTGGGGCTGTAACCCAAAGCAGCAGCGGCCTTTTCCACCTTTGCGCGGGTCTTTGGGCTGACAGAGGCGCCTTCGGTATAGGTGCGCGAGACTGCAGATCGGGACACGCCCGCACGTTCTGCAACCTCTTTCAATGTCACCGGCACCAAGAACGCTCCTTTGCCTATTCCTTATCTTCGGCTTCAGCTGCGGCCCGGACCGCATCCCAATCCGCGATATACAGCTTCCAACCGGCGATGCCACCGAGCCCCAGGAAGATCAAGCCCCAAGCAAGCGCGCCGGTTGAAAACTCGAATATCGCCCAAAGAACAGGCACAACCACGACCAGAACGCGCCGCCATACGGGTAGAAAGAAAGGTATGTCGAAATCGAGTAACCTTGCTTGCTTCTTAGGCGGCACCTTCGTACTCGGCTCCTGTTTTGGCACCTGTAATATAGGCCACGATGTCCTGACCGTCGGTCTCTTCTTTTTTGAGGTTTGCAACGATGCGCCCGCGACGGAAAACGATGATCCGGTCGACCAAATCCATCACCTGACGCATGTTGTGGCTGATCAGGATCAAAGGCTCGCCCTGTTCCTTCAGCGTGCGGATGATGTTTTCGACCTGAGCTGTTTCCTGCACGCCCAGGGCCGCAGTAGGCTCATCCATGATCGTCAGCTTCGAATGGAACGAGGCCGTGCGCGCGATGGCAACACATTGGCGCTGACCCCCTGACATGTTCTGGATCGTGTTGCGAATATTGGGGATCTTAACGCCGGTCTTTTCCAAAGCGGCCAGCGTATCGTTGCGCATAGCCTTGTAATCCAGGAACCGGAACGGACCCAACCAATCGAATTTGGTCTTTTCGCGCCCCAGAAACAGGTTGTCGGGCACGTCCAGCGCATCGGCGAGGGCCAGGGTTTGGAACACGGTTTCGATCCCGGCTTCGCGGGCATCAAGAGGACCCGAGAAATGAACCTCTTGACCATCAAAGATCACTGTGCCGCTGGTGCGTTGTTCCACGCCGGTGATCTGACGCACGAAGGTCGATTTTCCGGCCCCGTTATCACCCATGATTGCCACGTGTTCGCCCTTGTGCAGAACAAAATTGGCATCGTTCAAGGCATGCACACCACCGTAGTGTTTTGTGAGGCCCTTGGTTTCAAGAATGATTTCACTCATGTCTGCCTCCTTAACTGCGCGCTGCCGCACGTTCTTGTCGCATCTTATCCAGCACCACAGCGGCGATAATGATCCCACCCATGGCCATCAGCTGATAGAAGGCATCAAGTTTCACATAGGTGAACCCGGACTGGATCACGCCAAAGACCATCGCACCCAACACTGTTCCTGGGATCGATCCTCTCCCGCCGGTCAGACTGACGCCGCCGATAACAGCCATGGCAATGGCGTACAGTTCATAGAAAATACCCATACCCGATTGCGCCGTCAGGTTCTTCGAGCTCAGCACGATGGCCGCAAAAGCCGCCAGCATCGAGGCGATCATGTAAACGCGCACCTTGTGCCGTTTGACGTTGATCCCTGACATCCGCGCAGCATCCTCGTTCGAGCCAATCGCATAGGTGTGTTTGCCGTGCAGAGTATATCGCATGACGATATGCATCAGGATGGCAAGCCCAACGAACCAGAAGACCGGCATCATGCCCTTGCCCAAGGCAGCAAAGCTTTCGGTCGGGAACGAAACCGGCTGACCGCGTGTCCAGGCCTGGGCGATGCCACGGCAGATCAGAAACATGCCCAGCGTAGCGATGAAAGGTGGAATGCGGGTATAGGCAATCAGCGCCCCATTGATTGAGCCTATGATGGCCCCGAAAGTCAGCCCGACCAACACCGGTATGATCACCGGCAGGTCAAAGGCCCATGGTCCAAATACCGCTTTGGGGTTGGGGTTGCCGTTGACCAGCTCGGTCTGGGCAAAGGACATTACGATCATTGCTGTCGCGCCCACCAAGGGCCCCGAGGACAGATCGATTCCGCCCGAGATAATCACCTGCGTCACCCCAAGCGCGATGATCCCGATGATCGAAACCTGTAGGATGATGATGCGCAACCGCGCCTCATTGAAAATGGTGTCAAAGCGATCCTGCGTATCAAACAGGAAGCTTTGTCCATTCATATAGGGCAGGACCTGACCCAGAATCTCGAAGATAACCACAATTATGATCATCGCGAGGAAGATGTTCAGCTCTCCCGGCAGTGATCGTTTCTTTTTGTCGTAGGTTAACCCGCCAATTCCGTGCGACGTATCGGCCATCGGTCAGTCCCTCCCTCTATACTACTCGTGTCTCGCCCGGATCGGGAGAGGGTGCAGCACCGCAGCGCTGCCCTCAGTTCTTGCGTACTGTGATTACTGGAATTCAGCGGCGTTTTCGGGTGTCACCAGAATGAAGGGGATGAACACGGTCTTGTCGACATCTTCCCCAGCTGCCAGTTTCAGCGCCGTATCGATCGAACCCGCGCCCTGACCGGCCAGATCCTGGAACACAGTGACGTCAAGGTCACCAGCTGCCATCGCCACCAGAGCATCCGGGGTGGCGTCTACGCCGCCAACCTGCACGTCTGCCATGTCGATGCCACCGGCCTTCATCGCCTGAATCGCGCCAATCGCCATCTCGTCATTGTTGGCGATTACAAAGTCAAACGGCTCGCCCGAAGACATCCAGTTGGTCATAAGGTCTTGAGCTTCATCACGCGACCAGTTTGCGGTCTGCTCGTCGATCAACTCCATAAAGTTGCACATATCCATGCCGATCACGTCATGCACGTCTTTCGAGCGCTGCACCGCAGCCTGGTTCGAAAGCTGACCGTTCATCAGATAACCGCGCGCACCGCCCGATTTGCCTGCTGCGCGCAAGTTGCGGCAGATCTGGAACGCTTCCAGTGTACCCGATTCGATCTCGTTCGAGGCCACAAAGGCCTGGCCATCAGGCAATGTGTCCATGTTGACCGGCTGGCGGTTGACATAAACCAGAGGGACACCCGCAGCAGCGGCCGCATTCGACATCGCTTCGGTTGCATTGGTATCCACAGCATTCACGATGATTGCGTCAACGCCGGATGCGATGAAGTTGTTGATCTGGTCCAACTGGCGGGCAACGTCGTCTTGCGCATCTTCCATCTGAAGGTTCACACCATCCAGTGTTTCGATATGCGCGGTCATGCCGTTGCGCATGATGGTCAGGCCGTTGTCGTCAAAACGCGCGATGGATGCGCCGATATTCTGCGCCATCGCAGAGCCGCCCATCATAAGCGCGGACAGGCCAGCGGCCAAAAAGATCTTTTTCATGGTTCTCTCCCGGTTTTCGTGCAAGCGCACGTCTTTGTCACGTCTGGCCAAGACCACACCGGACATTCGACTCTACCAGTATCGAACACCCGGCACTGCCCGATCCAAGATCATTCTTAGAATCTGGGCCATCCTTCGCCGAGCATCAGTGTTGTCTATTTTGCAACCGGTTGCAATATTTATTTGTGGCGACATTGCATATCTTTTGCCTTGGCCGTTTTAGGGGACCATGAAAAGGAACGCCTTGGTTGTAGGGTCTAAAAGCTTGCGAATGGCTCTTATTCGCTAGCGCTTCACTTTTCGAAGGGCCGTAAGCCTTGTTCTAGATTGGCCAAACAAACTTTTGGCGCAAAACACCGCAAACGTTGGGAAAAAACCTCAAGGACGAATACTGCATGATGCCTGAATGGCCGTTATTTGATCCCTGCGCCAAGCCGTTTGGCCAGGATTGCAATCAGGACCACGGAAAGAACAAGAAACACCGCACCGACGATCCAAGCCGTAGGAGTAGAGTAGAGCTCGGCAATCGCTCCCGCCAAAATCAGGCCCAAAGCTGCACCAAGCTGTTGTATCAGCGACCGTAAGGACAACATCGTGGATCTTTGGTGATCTTCCACACATTTATGCAAAACACTACTGGCAGGCGTTTCAGAAACACCAAGGGCAACAGAATATACAATGAAGACCAAAGCAAACCCGACGATATTTGCCTGCAGAGCCAATGCGATCTGAACAACCGCCATGTAAGCAAAAGCTGCAGCAAGAGTCATTGCGTGTTGTCGTTTGAAAAACCGACTGATGTGCGGCGACAACCACGCGCCAAAGGCGATTGAAAAGAAGTAGGTTGCAGTCAGGACACCAATGATTGTGTTTGCATAGCCTTCCTGCAGCATGGGCTTTGCATGGATCGGCCAGATCACCTCGACGGGGTTGGTCGCCATCAGGAAGAACGCCAGTGCAGCCAGAAGTAGCGACAATGCCGGATGCTTCAGGGCAAGAAGACCTGCGTCTTTGATCACCAATGGAACAGTGGTGAACCCTTGTTTCAGGGCTTGGGGATTCAACTGGCGCGGTTTTTCCTCGATGAAATACAGAGTATAAACGAACACCCCAAGCATCACCGCCAAACTTGCTGCGTAAGACGCATCGTAGATACTGACGCCCAGCCCAACCGCCACTGGACCCAAAAGATCGGGCAACACGCCCCCTAACACTGCGCCAATCGCCAGACCCATCGCATTGGCCCAATGTGCTTTTGCGAGGGCGGGCTGAACATCAACATTTGGCGCAGCGGCTTTGAAGGTTTCAACGAACCATGCGTCGAGCGTGCCCGACCTTAGCGCCCGCCCAAACCCGATAAACGCAAATGACAGCGCGAGAACATAGAAATCGCTTGTCGAAAGAAAGAGTGCGAGCGAGATCACGCTCGCGACGACCGCTGCCAGAAAAACCGGCTTGCGTCCGATATTGTCCGCCAATCCGCCAAATGGCAGTTCCATCGCCATGGTCGTGAGTGAATAGACCCCAAAAAGCAGCGAAATCTGGAAGATATCCATGCCGCGATCGGTCAAGGCCAGTGCAACAACCGCTACCGTCAAGCCCATCGCGAAACGATCGAGAAATTGGTGAACCTGAAACACCCGGATATGCCGTCTCGCTGGACCGCTCAGCGCTGCGATGGAAAACTCAAGTTCGGTTGCCATGGTCGCACCTTCGGCTTTGCTGGCAACTTGTGCAAGACCTCAGAAAGTGTTTGCCAGAAGGCGAAATTCCCGCGTGTCTCGTTAATGTCGCGACCGAACGTCTTCAGATCATGATCCGCAATCGCTGCAACCTCAAGGTTCTGCGGTGCACTTCTTCGAGCTTGACGATTTATTCGACGCTAATCATTTGCGGGGGGCGATGCGGGGCCGCAGAACAAATCAGCGCCCAGATCTCAGCCGTTAGATGTGGCAATGCGACGACCATGTTCCAAAGCTTCGGACGCTTGATGGGTTTGTACTGTATGGGCCGATATATTCTTGTCTGGATATCAATCACAGGCCCGAGCTCATCCTCATACCTTTTGAAGAACCCATCACGGGTCCAGAAAACGCGCTTCATTTCAAGACGTTAGATTGGATTGGTGCCCGATCTCACGACAACCGTAGAACCCGCTGATTTAGCAGGTTTGACATATGCTGCGTGTTTTGAAACATTTCTGCCATTCGCAGAGGAGATTCTAACAATGGACCAGCAAACTCTCTGATACAGCCGCGCACTGACCCGGAATGTCAGAATGCGCAATGTAACGCTCCTGCGGAGGACTCTGACAATGGACATACGACGCTAACCCCTCGTGGGTGTTTTCGGTCGTGCATACGCACGATTTCAGCTTCTTTTTGTCATGAGGTGCAACATGCCATTCAATCCACCAAAAACCACCTTCGGGCGGACCCTTCCTGCTGGGGAGGAGCCCCCAAAATCCGCCAAAAGATTCAAAGCCAAATCTAAACCACCGCGCGACCTGCGAATAAAGCCCCAACCGCGCGCGGCCAAACGAATGGATATCCCTGGCAAGGCAAGGGGGCGTTAAAAACAGCAGCGGGGCGTGTCATGCGCCCCGCATTTGCGACAGGGACGGTCAACTGACAAGCACATGTGCGCGAGAAAGCGGCGGCGACATGTTTGTTTTGCGGGTACAAATGAAGTCGCGCGTAATGAGGATTATGGTAAATGCTCAAAAATCCTTCATCTGTATGTCGAAGGCGACTGTAATCTGGTCGTACTGACCCGCAAATTACCAATCTTCTCTTTCAAAATAGCTGTCGGAACAGCCGCAAGGAACCGTGTCACCACCCCCATCTCTTGCCTGTCGACCAGAAAATCCGGTTTCAATCGAATGGCCAGTTGGGGTGCAACTTTGGGTGAAAGCAAGGGAACCACGACACGTGTGTTCGGGTCAGTCAGCAAGTCGGTCTGGATGTCCAAAAGCATCCCTTCACCCGAAAGAATGGTTGATGTACGTAACTGAGAAGTTATAGCGCACGCCCCTTACCCGAATTCAATACCTAGCAAACATGCGCATGACCTATGAAGGTCACCACCCAAAACAGTGCGCTGTCAGGCGTCGCGCTCCATGATCCACTCGACCTCGGGGGCCGGAACAAAGCGCCATTTGCGCAGGGGCCCGGCCATGACATTCAGGTAATACATCTCAAACCCGTAAGGCGCGCCGCAGGGGTGGTGCCCGCGCGGAACCAGCACAACATCTCCGTCCGAAACCGCCATGGTCTCATCCAGCTGCCGATCATCGGTATAGACGCGCTGAATGCCAAACCCATCTGCCGGGTTCAAACGATGGTAATAGGTTTCCTCAAGATAGGTGATCCGGGGGAAATCATCCTCATCATGGCGATGGCTGGGATAGGATGACCAATGGCCCGCAGGAGTGAACACCTCGGTCACCAGCAGGCTGTCACAAAAGTCGGCATCCTCCATCGCGATATTGTTGATATAGCGCGTGTTGTTGCCCTTACCGCGTTCGGTCAGGGTGATGCCCTCGGGGCCGATCCGGCGCGGCCCATGCCCGCCCTTGCCCGGAGCGGCACAGACGGCGATGACGCAATCGGTCACCGCCTCGGCGCGCCAATCGCAACCGTTGGGCAGATAGAGACAATGGGGCGCGGTCTTTTCGAACACATCCATACGATCGCCCAGCTCACCCCAGTCCTGCCCGGCCCCGGTCAGCCGCGCCTTGCCTTCAACCATGACCAGGATCACTTCGGTTTCGCCCGTCACTTCGGTGGCATTGTCTCCGGCCTTTAGGTGATAGAGACCAAACCCGACATAGCGCCACCCGGCAGAGCTGGGTGTGATATCATGCACCTTGCCGCGTTTTCCAAACGGTTTTCTTAACAGATCTGCCATATCGCCACCAAGCTCTTGCGCCTCAGCTGCCGCCTTTCAGCCCTTGCGCCGCCTTGCCCGCAGCGCGCATCGATCCGGCAAAAACCGTGACATCGATATTGGTGGCCATAACCGTGGCGCCTGCGGCAATGCAAGACGCCTGCATCCCGGGGTCCAGTGTCAAAATGCCCGCAGCCTTACCGGCGGCCACGGCTTTGCGCATCACATCCAGAATGGCGGCATTGACCTCAGGTGCGTCCGGTCGACCCGGAAAGCCCATATCCGCAGCCAGATCCGCCGGGCCCACAAAAACGCCATCCACACCGTCCACATTCAAGATCTCGTCCAGAGCCTCCAGCCCCTTGCGGTTTTCGACCTGCACCAACAGGCAAATCTCGTCCCGCGCGGTCGAAAGGTAATCGGGTATGCCGCCAAATTGCGAGGCACGTCCAAGCGAGGCCCCGACCCCGCGAATGCCTTCGGGCGGGTAGGTCACCGCCCGCACCAACTCGCGCGCCTGCTCGGCGCTTTCGACCATCGGGATCAGCAGGGTCTGCACCCCGATATCCAGCATCTGCTTGATGATCCAGGCCTCTCCGATCGGCGGACGCACAACCGGATGACAGGCATGGGCCGCCAGTACCTGCAACTGCGCCACGGTTGATCGCAGGTCATTCGGCGAATGTTCGTTATCGACCACAACCCAGTCAAACCCCGCCGACGCGCTGATTTCCGCGATATAGGGATCGGCCAGGCCCAACCAGCAGCCAACCTGCAATTCGCCCCGCATCAGCGCGGCTTTGAACGGATTATGTGGGGCGGGCATTTGTACCTCATTCAAACGTGATACCGACTTGGCCAAACGGGCCGAAATCGGCGTGGATCTCTGTGCCCGGCGGGCATTCGACAGGGCGGATAAAGCTGCCCGACAGGATAACCTGCCCCGGTGCGATGCTCTGCCCGTATTGAGCCATACGTTGCGCCAGCCAAACGACACTTTCAACCGGATCGTTCAAAACCCCTGCCCCCAGTCCGGTCTCTTCGATCTGCCCATTGCGGAAGGTCATCGCCCCGACCCAGCGCAAATCATGGGCATCCACCGCGTGGCGCTGTGGGCCCAGCACGATCCCGGCATTGGCCGCATTGTCGCTGATCGTGTCAAAGGCCGAGCGCGTCTGGCCGGTTTCCGGGTCACGGCGCAGGATACGCGTGTCGAGGATCTCTAGCGCAGGCGCGACATAATCGGTTGCGGCCAGCACCTGATCGCGGGTCACATCCACACCGCTCAGCGGCGCTTTCATGACAAAGGCGATCTCAGCCTCGATCCTTGGCTGAATGAACCGGCCTTTGGGCACCTGCGCCCCGGTGTCAAATAGCATATCGTCAAACAAGATCCCGCTGTCGGGGATGTCGATATTCAACGCATATTGCATCGCTTTCGAGGTCAAACCGATCTTCCACCCGATCACGCTGCGCCCCTGCGCCAGCTTGGCACGATAGAGCGCGTTCTGAATCGCATAGGCGTCATCCATGCCCATCTCGGGATAGCGCAGGCTCAGCAATCCGATCTGCTGCCCGCTCCGTTCGGCCTGCAACAGATCTTCGGCTGCACGGGCGTGGTTTTCGGGCGTCATGGTGCCTCATCCTCGACCGTATTGCGCAACGTGCCGATCCCCTCGACCGACACCTCGACCACATCGCCGGGGGTCAGAAAGCGGGGCGGATCAAACCGCGCGCCCGCGCCGGTGGGCGTGCCGGTGACGATGATATCGCCCGGCTGCAAGGCCATGAAGGTCGAGATATATTCGATCTGCCGCCGGATCGGAAAGATCATGCGGTTCAGACTGTCGTCCTGTCGCAGCTCTCCATTCACGCGGGTCTGGATCCGCGCCTCATCCAGCTGCGCCGCATCGGTGAACGGCACCAGCCAGGGCCCCATCGCGCCAGAACGATCCCAGTTCTTGCCCTGGGTGACGTTGAACTTGGCATGGCGCACCCAGTCGCGGATCGTGCCTTCGTTGCACAGGGTCAGTGCCGCGATATGGTCATAGGCTTGCGCCTGAGGAATACGTCGCCCCCCCTTGCCGATCACGATGGCCACTTCGCCCTCATAATCCAGCTTATGGCTTTCCGGGGGACGGATCAGCGGCCTGTCATGGCCGGTAAACCCGCTGGCAAAACGCGGGAACAAGGACATGTTGTCCGGCTGCGCGGTGCCATCCTTGTATTCAGCGTTCCTGTCCGGGAAATTGACACCGACACACAGAATGCGCGAGGCATTGGGCAAGACCATCTCATAGGTGAAGTCAGTATGCGAGACCAGCCGCTCCTCAGCCGCCTTGGTAAGTGCAGGCAACCCCCCTGCCCTGACCGCATCCAGCAGCGTCGGCCAATGCGGAAACACCGGATCCAGCGCGATCATCCCCTGATCGGTGACGGCCCCGTAATGGGTCTGATCGCCCACGGAATAGGTGGCGAATTTCATGTCAACGACCTCCAGACGTCTGCGATCACCTTGGGCGCCATCATCACCTGTTCGTGCGTCGTGTCGAACTGCCCGACCGAGAACCGGATCACCTTGCGCCCCTCGAACATGCCTTGGGTCAGATAGATCCGCCCGTCGTCATTCAGCGCATCCACCAGCTTTTGTTGCATCGCATCGTCACCGGGGCAGCGGAAGGAAAACAGGCTCAGGATCGGTTCGGTGACAATCTCGAACCCGTCCAGGGCCCGGATCGCCTCACAGGCCTCGCCGGCCCAGGTAACATGGTTGCGAATACGGGCGCGCAACCCTTCCAGCCCGTAAGCGCGGATCAGGAACCAGATCTTCAGTGCCCGAAACCGGCGACCCAGCGGAATGGTCCATTCCGAATAATTGGTCACCTCGGACCCGCTTGTCTTCAGATATTCCGGCTCGATCTTGAGCATGTTCAGCTGCGGCTGCGGATCGCGCAGAAACTGGACCGAGCAATCAAACTGCGCGCCCAGCCATTTATGCGGGTTAAAGACAATACTGTCATAGCCTTCGACCCCATCCCAGAAATCCTGGCGAAACTCGGGGCAGATCATCGCGGATCCCGCCCAGGCAGCATCCAGATGGGTATAAAGGTTTTCGCGCTGCGCAACAGCCAGCACGTCACCCAAACGGTCACTGGCCCCAACTCCGGTGCCGCCGGTGGCCGCGATGATCCCGGCAGGGAAATGACCTGCGTCGCGATCCCTGGTGATCGCTGCCTGCAACGCACCAACATCCATCCCGTGACGCGGCCCATGTGTTGGGATCTTGATCAGGTTCTCCTGCCCGATCCCGGCCACCCAACAGGCTCGATCAATCGATGAATGCACCTGATCCGAGCAATAGATGCGCAACGCGCCTTTACCGTTCAGCCCGTCGCGATTGCCGGTAAAGCCGGTGGCCCGCTCGCGCATGGTCAGAACCGCAGACAAAGTGGCCGAGGACGCGCTGTCCTGGATCACACCGGTATACCCCTCGGGCAGGTCCAGCGCTTGCCGCAACCAGTCGATCATCACCTGCTCCATCTCGGTCGCAGCCGGAGAGGTCTGCCACAACATGCATTGCGCTGCGATCGTGGTCACCAGCATCTCGGCCAGCATTGATGGTGGGGCTGCATTGGCCGGGAAATAGGCAAAGAACCTGGGGTGCTGCCAATGGGTGATGCCCGGCATGACGATCCGCTCGAAATCACCCATGATCTGCTCCATTTCTTCGGCGACCTCGGGCGGGTGGCCCGGCAATTGCGCTGCAATCTCACCCGGCGCGGTCTGCGCCCGCACGGGACGGTCGGGCAGAGATTTGTGATACTCCGCCGCCCAATCCGCGATCTTCTTGCCCCAGTCGCTGAAATCCTCCCAGTCCATAGACCCCCCTTATGGTGCGATGATCGGTGTAGCGTTGAGATCAGGCTCTCGCACATCCGTGCCCACAAATCTTGTGCCATGTTCGAACCAACTGCGCGGCGCAGGCGCCCCCCACAAGGTCTGACGCTGCGGGTCCTTCAGATCCCATTTCAACGGTTCATGATCGGGATCGACCGTCTGGTAATCCGAGCTGTAGATTTCAATCCGATGCCCGTCCGGGTCAAGGATATAGAGGAAAAACGCGTTCGAAATGCCATGCCGCCCCGGCCCGCGCTCGATATTGCTGACATAGCCAGTGGTCGACATCACATCGAGCAAGTCGATGATGTGCAACGGGTTGGCCACCCAAAAGGCCACATGGTGCATCCGAGGGCCCGTCCCGTTGGTGAAGGCCATATCATGCACCCCACCTTTGCGATGCAGCCACGCGGCCCAAAGCCGCTTACTCTCCTCGTCTTCCGTATATTCCGTCACCCGGAACCCCATCTCACTGTAAAAGGCCACGCTGTCATCCACGTTGGGGCTGAAACAGTTGAAATGATCGATCCGCAACGGGCGCACCCCGTGATAGCGGGCATAATCCTGATGGATCGGCGTCAGGCGGTCCATCTTGTGGTAAAACTCCAGCGGAATGCCAAACAGGTCCGAGGTCAGAAGCGTCCGCCCCTGATGCGGGCGCTCGATCCACTCTGTTGGACGTCCTTTTGCCTGAAACCACGCCTCGGCTCTGTCCAGATCCTGTTCATCAAAGACCTTGAACCCCATCACCTCGACCGTGCCGGGCTGATCGGATTTCTGCAGGATCACGCTGTGATGCCCACGCTCTTCCAACGCGCGCAGATAGATATGGCTGTCGCTTTCTTCAGACACCTGCAACCCAAACAGATCGACGTAAAAAGCGCGCGATGCGGCCAGATCGCTGACATTCAGGCACACATGGCTCAGACGGATGGTGTTGAAATCCGGGTATAGAATCGGAGCGGGTACGGGCATGTCAAACTCCTGAGCTGACGATCGGCATGAGGTCTAAACCCCCAGCCGGGTGATCTTATGTTGACCGGTGGCAAAGCCGATATGTTTCTGTTCCATGTAAAACTCGAACGACCAATCCCCGCCATCGCGCCCGATGCCGCTGGATTTGACGCCGCCAAACGGGGTTGGCAAATGGCGCACATTCTCCGAGTTCACCCAGATCATCCCGGCCTCAAGCCGGTCGGTAAAGCGCAGCGCGCGGGTCAGGTCATTGGTCCAGACATAGCCGGTCAGGCCGTAAGGCGTGTCATTGGCCAGTTGCAACGCTTCGTCCTCGGTCGAAAACGGGATCGCGGTCAGCACCGGGCCAAAGATCTCTTCCCGGGCAATGCGCATGTCATTGGTCGCGTTGGTGAACAAGGTGGGTCGCACGAAAAACCCTTCATCGCCAACGGTCTCGCCCCCGGCGGCAATGGTCGCGCCATCCTGTTTCGCGATATCGAAATAAGCGGTGACCTTGTTGTAATGCTCTTCAGAGATCAAAGGCCCAATTTCCGTCTTGGGGTCCAACGGATGGCCGACGCGGATGGTGTTGACCCTCTCGATCAGTTTGGCCTCAAACTCCGCCCGGATCGAGTCTTGTACGAGCAGCCGGGATGAAGAGGTGCAGCGCTCGCCATTGATCGAATAGATCATGAAGATCACCGCATCCAGCGCCCGGTCCAGATCAGCATCGTCAAACACAATGACCGGGTTCTTGCCCCCCAACTCCAGATGATTGCGCTTGAGCGTGTCCGCTCCCTGTTTGGTGATCAGGCTGCCTGTGCGGCTTTCGCCGACAAAGGCGATGGCGCGGATTTTGGGATGTTCGCACAGCGCTTTGCCTGCCTCTTCACCGAACCCGTTCACCGTGTTCAGCACGCCCTTGGGCAGCCCGGCCTCTTCGGCGATTTCGACCAGGAGGCGCGCGGTCAATGGGCTGGCCTCGGCCGGTTTGTGTACCACAGTGCAACCCGCCGCCAACGCAGGTGCAATTTTCCAGGTGGACAGCATAAAGGGCGTGTTCCAAGGCGTGATCACCCCAACCGGTCCGATGGGGACGCGGGTGGTGATGTTCATCAAGGTTGGTGATTTCAGATGCTGCCCATCGCGGGCCTGCACAACCTGATCGGCGAAATACCGGAAATTCTCGGCCCCGCGCAGCGCCGCCTTGGACATGAACTTGAACGCCTGCCCGGTGTCCCAGCATTCGCACAAGGCAATCTCTTCCGCGCGGGCCTCAATCGCCTCAGCCACGCGGATCAGGATGGCGCGGCGTTCTTTAGCGGGCATGTCGCGCCACCCTGCAAACGCGTCCGCTGCTGCCAGCGCCGCGGCGTCAATATCCTCAGGCCCTCCTCGCGCTACCTTACAGATCAGGCTTTTGTCCACCGGCGAAATCGTGTCGAACACACCGCCCGATCCGGGCCGATCTTCGCCCGCAATGCGGTTCTGAATCCCGCCCTCACGAAACCGCGCCAGCAAAACCTCAAGCTTTTTGATATTCTCGTCGCGTGTGGTCATGTGCTTACTCCAGATGATCCCGGATCGTGCCGCATTTCGGCGAATACCGGGCATCAATGTCGCGCAGTTCGGCAGACAAAGCGACCGGGTGTTTGGCCATCACAGGACCCAGAAAATCCCGCGCTGCCTCAAAAATCTGGGTCACCACGTCTTGTTTCACAGGATCCGGGCGCCCTTCGCGGATACGCACACTGATATCGACAAACCCATGCTTTGGATCCCCATCCGCAATGGCATAGTGATCCACCCGCACCGCCCGTACCCGAAGACCAGGCATCGGCAACGCCTCGATCTGCACAGCCCGCTGCCGGATCGCCTCGCACAGGGCCGACATGTCAACGACCCCCTCGAGGTTCCCTGAATATTCGACATGAATATGCGGCATAGTGCTTCGCTTTTATTTTACATGTTAACTAATGACAGTCATACCCAAGCTTGCAGAGTCGAGTCAATCGATTTATTTAACATGTGATGTAATCACGGTGCCTCATGACCAAACCCGCCCCCTCTCAGCAGCGCGCTTCCCTGCCCCCGACCCGCAAATCCCTACCCGTGTCGCTGATCCTGGCGCGCGAGGCGGTCATGGCTCCTATCCGTAAAATGCTGCTCAAGGCTGGCATCACCGAGCAGCAATGGCGGGTTCTGCGGGTGCTCAGCGAAAGTGGGCCGATGGATGCGGGCAATCTTGCCAAACGCGCTGGCCTGATGTCGCCCAGCCTAACGCGGATCGTGCAATCGATGCAAAACAGTGGCTACGTCCAGCGCGAAACCGACGCCGATGACCGGCGACGCCACCATATCGCGATCACCTCGCAGGGTCAGGCAATCATCGACACGCATCTCAGCGAAGCGATTGAGATCGCAGAGCACTATCGCACGCTCTTGGGTGACAAAGATCACGACAAGCTGCTGACCCTGCTGCAAAAACTGGCCGACAAGCTACAGGATCAGGACAGGCCCTAGATCCGGTTGTCACCAATCGTGTCGATCAGCGGTTGCAGATGCGTCTCATAGCGCCGCCACTTCTCTTTTGAGCTGCGATACAAAGGCTGGCGCACCTGTTGCACGCTGGCTGTGCGCACGCGACGTTTGCCGGAATGAAAGCTCAGACAATCGTCGGCCCAGTCGAGCCCGCAATACTCCAACATCCCGCGCGTGACGGTTTCAATGTCATCCACCAGCTCTTCGTAGCGGATAGAATAGAACGCGTCACTTGGCAGAACATCCTGCCAATGGGACATGATCCGCGCGTAGTTGTTGTAGTACCGCCCCAGCTCGACCAGGTCATAACTGTGCTGCTGGCTGCGCTCAAACAAACGGGTGTAACAGGACAGGCAGATATCCAGCGGATCGCGGCTGATATGAATGATCTTCGCATTTGGTATCAGCGCATGGATCAGCCCGATCATCTGGAAATTGGCAGGCATCTTGTCGACAACACGGGGCGCGTCGCCACCCACAGCGGTCAAAACATCCACAAAATCCTCGGCCCGGCGCGTCAATTGATCCGCAGACATGGTGCGGATTGCAGCGGCCACATTTGCCTGACCCGCGCCAACCGAGCCAAACAGCGCCTGTAGATCGTTCAACTCACCCGCGCCAAACACGTCGGGATGCGAATCCAGAATAGACTCGGTCAGAGTGGTGCCCGACCGTGGCATTCCCACCACAAAGATCGGTTTGGCGCTGGCAATGGCGTTCTGCCGCAACTGCGCAATCCGTTCGGCGTCGAAGGTTAAGATCAGATCGTCAAACATCCGATCCGTCGCATCCGCATCATAAGACACCAGGCGCCGCTTGATCCGGGCGCCCTGCTGGAACTGCGCAAAGGCCTCGTCATAGTGCCCCAGCTTGTCATAGCAGTCGCCCAAGGCGTAGTGGAATGCAGCCGCCTTGGGGCGCACCATCTTGTCAACATCGGGCAGTGCCGCCTGAAGCGCCTGAAAAGACGGGCTATCTTCGATGATTTTGCCCAACCGCACCAAGGCGATATGCGCGCTCAGCGCATCGTCAGGGGATTGAACCACCGTTTCGAAGTAGTCACGCGCTGTGTCGAAATCTCCCTGCTCGACGGCCAGATGACCCAGCGCCAAACGGCTTGCCATCAGCTTGGGCTTTTGCGCAATCGTCTTGTTGTAAAGCGCCGTGGCGGCCTCGACATCGCCCAGATGCGCTTTAACCAGCCCCGCCTGATGACAGGCCGCAGCGTTGTCGGGCTCAAGCCGCAGGGCTTGCTCTGCTTCGATCAGCGCCAGCTTGGGGTGGTTCTTCTCAAACAGGACCTGAGACAAGCCGACATAGGTTTCCGGCTTACGATCATCCAAAACCAGCGCGCGTCGAAACGCCTGTTCGGCACGATCCAGATCATTCTCCATCACGCAAATCCGGCCCAGATTGCGCTGAAATTCGGCATCCTTGGCAAAGCGCGCACCCTGCCCTTCTGCAAAGCTTCGCGCCTCTGTAATCCGCTCGGCCTCGATCAGAACCGAAATCAGGTTGTTGGAGGTCTCGGCCGAGCCCGGATTGACCCGCAGCGCCGCGCGGTACTGCGTGATTGCCGTGTTGCGATCCCCTTGATCCCGCGCAATACTGCCCAGATTGTTCAGCGCCCGGTCGAAATCGGGCGACAAGGCAACCGCGCGCTCTTGCGCGGTTTTGGCCTGATCAAGAAGCTCCAGATCGTAGTAGACGAGCCCCAAATTGGACTGCGCCGCCGCGTTCCCCGGCTCCAGTTGTACAGCGCGCTCACCAACCGCCCGAGCCTGGTCCAACCGACCGGCCTGGCGCAGCACTTCAGTGAAATTGGCCAGGAAATGCGCATTATCTGGCTGTATTTTCACAGCTGTTTCCAATTGCGAAACAGCTTGATCAACCTGCCCGGCTTGAAATGCCACGAGCCCCAAAAGATGGTGTGCCTGCGCATGTTTCGGCGCAAGTTTGACAATCTCGGAAAACAACGCCGCCGCCTGCTGCAAACGGCCAGCCTGATAGTGCGAGACCCCAAGCTCAAACGCCTGTTGAATCGAAAGCTGTTTTTGTTGCGTCATCGCCCTGCCTCTGGATCGCCGACGTTATTCAAGGATCTAGGCCAGCCCCGCTCTGGTAGCCCAAACACCAAAGCGCGTCCATCCTCTGCCACTCCGATAGGTGCGATCTAACCCCAGCATATGTGTGTTCTTTATGCCATACTACAAAATCTTCGAAAGTTTTACGCAAAGGCCATATTTGCGCCCACCTTGAGCACTACGCTAACGGATCAGTAAACGTATAAGTGAATTTCGGGGTTAATCTTGATATGAAGGGTTGTGCAGCGACAAACACGCCGTCGCGTGTATCGCGTGGTGGGCGAGTGGTGAAGTGGAAGGGGCAGATCGCAAGCGTCGCACCTTCAGTGTTCCTGGCAAGCGTATCGGTTGCGGCATTGTCGGCTGGTATCGCAGCGGCCCAGGTAATCTCGGCACCGCAGACCACACAGGAAGTGGTTGTTGTCGACAACGACATCACGATCACGCCGACCGGAGCAATCAACCTGACCACAACAAGCGGTCCGTCGCTTTTTGTCGTTCCCGATTATGGCAGCACCCTCACAAACAATGGCACGATTTCCGGCCCATCGGCCGGGGGTAATGTTGGGGTGGGTGCGTTCTTTGACGGACAAATCCTGACCAGCGGCCAGATCATTAACAATGGCACCATTGACATCAACGCAATGGGCTCCGGCGTTTCTGCGGGCGGTTTGGTGTTCGACGACGGTGTCGAAGGCGCGGTAACCAATACCGGCACGATCACGGCTATTGCCGACAGCGCCGGTGGTGGCGCAAACGCCGCAGGCCTTTTCTTTGATGACGGCGCCGAATCCACCGCCATGATCCGAAATGACGGCATCATCACCGCCCAGGCCGACAGCGACGGCTCCAGCTTCGCAGGTGCGTTCGGGTTTTCGTTCTTTGATGACGTCGATACATCCGTTGTCAACACCGGCACCATCACCACGCTTGCACGCGATGCCAGCTCGGTCACGGCCATGGGCCTATTTTTTGCCACGGATGTGAATGGCAACCTCAGCAATAGCGGATCCATCACGGCAACCGCCAACCAAGGCACCAGCGCCCAAGCCATCGGTGTACGCGTCAATAATGATATTAACGGCAACCTGACCAACAGCGGCACCATCAGCGCAACCGGCAACGGTTTCAGCAGCGCAACAGGCTGGGGTTATCACATCATCGGTGATCTGAACGGCAACCTGACCAACAGCGGAACGCTCCAGGGCATCGCCAACTCCACCGGCGCCTCAGCCGACGGTGCAGGCGTCTATATTCAGGGCGACACGACCGGCAACATCACCAACACCGGCACCGTGATCGGCAACGCCCAAGGTAGCACATCCGCAACGGCGGCAGGCCTCTACCTGTCGGGTGACCTGAATGGTAGCTTCAACAACTCGGGCACCATCTCCACGTCGGCAAACGCGACCGACGGGGACGCTGAGGCAAACGGCCTTTTTGTGTCTGACGCGACGACCGGCAACGTTACAAACAGCGGCTCGATCTCTGTGAGCGCCGAGGGGGACGCTTCGGCGACCGGATACGGGATCGATCTGTCGGGTGGCCTGACCGGAAACTTCAACAACTCGGGCACAATCTCTGTTTTCGCGGATTCGGTGGCAGAAGAAGCCGAGGCATACGGCCTTTCCGTCTCAGGTGGTACGACAGGCAGCGTGAAAAACTCGGGTGATATCACCGCAATCGCACGCGGTGAGACCGAAGCGACTGCTGCCGGTCTTTACCTCCTTGGCGGCGTCGGTGGAAATATTTCGAACTCGGGCTCAATAACTGTCGAATCTGTCGATATGACAAGTTCAGCCGAAGCCTTTGGCATCTACAGCAGCGGTGGCGGCACGACCGCAGGCAACGTGACCAACTCTGGCACGATCAGTGTCACGGCGCGCAGCCCCTCTTCCGCAAGCGTCGAAGCGCAGGGCATTGCGATCAAGAACATCCTGAGTGGATCCCTGTCGAATACCGGCTCGATCACGGCGATCGGTACCTCAGCCGGCAATAGGGCCGTGGTGCAGGGCATCTACCTCGATGAAGACACAAGCGCGGCGATCCGCAACAGCGGCTCGATTGTTGCGCGCGCCAATGCCAGCACAAATGGCTCGGCACAAGGCATCCAGCTTGAAAGCGCCTATGGCGGTACACTGAGAAACTCGGGCTCGATCACGGCCTCGGCCGTATCCGCCGGAAATGGGCCGTCAGATAAAGTCAGCGCCGCGGGAATCTGGGTCGAGGATATGCAGGGCAGTTTTGCCAATACCGGTGTTATCTCGGCCAGCGCTTCGGGTGCCGAAACTTCGCAAGCCTTTGGTTTGTATTTCGAAAACTTCGACGGGGTGATCACCCGGGTGGGCCAGATCTCGGCCAGTTCGGACACCGGAGATGGCTATGCCATCTTCTTGGGCACAGGTACCGGCACGCTGAACATTGTCACCACCGATCAGGTCAATGGGCTGATCCGGGTGCAGGATCACAATGTAAATCTGGATGCAGTCAGCGGTGGCGCGGTGTTCCGCTTTGAAGACGCAGCCCCGGGCAGCGGCGCCTTTGTGACCACTGTCTCGGACGACCGGTTCGCCTGGTTCATCGAAGATGAAGATGGCACTGATCCGATCTATGCCAGCGTCGATGCGGTCGACCTGCTGGCCCAGGCCAACCTGACCGCCTATTACGGTGAGTTGATCGGCCGGTCGGCAGATACGCTCAGCTTTCAGCCCGAGGCACAAGTGACGCGCAATGCCCAAGGCGGGATTTCGCGCTTTGCCATCGGCGGGTTTCGGCCCTTTGCCCTGATCGAAGGGGAATCGCGCGAGTTCGAGAATGTTCCAGGCAGCGACACAGATGTTACTGTCTTCAACGGCAGCGCCGGGTATTCCGGCCATCTGGAAAACGGTTTGGCCCTTTCGGCCGGAATCGGCGTTTTCCGCTCTGACGGGGATACCAGCAATATCGATTTCGACACGGACGGCTTTTACGTCAACGCCGCTGTCGGGCGCCAGTTCGGCGCCTATCAGGTCGAGGCGGGCCTTGGATACGCGTGGCTGTCCACCGACCGCACGCGTCAGATCAACGGCAGCAGCGAAGCCCAAGCCGACTTCGACAGCACCTTGTGGACCGTCCATCTGGGCGCTCAGCGTGCCTTTGACGTCAGTGACAATTTTGGTCTGCTAGGCTTTGGAGAGGTGCGCTATAGCAACCAGGACGATGACAGCTATACCGAAACCGGTTCACTGGCCAACGTCACGGTTGGCGACAGCACGACCGAGGTTGTCGAAGCACGGTTGGGTATCGAGATCGACAAGATTCTCAACAGCGGTGGCACAATCTATGGCCAGCTGAGCGGAGTGGTGCGCGAAAACCTTGATGACACCAGCGCAGCGGTGACACTCTACTCGACGACCCAGACCCTGTCTTTTGCCGCAAATGACTTTAGCGGTGGCAGCATCGAAATCGGCTATGAGCACGAGTTCTTCGACAATATGCGGTTCGAGGCCAATGCCGAACAAGAGTTTGGATCTGATGCACAAGGACCGAACTTTCTTGCCGGGCTACGCTGGTCTTTCTGACCCTTTCAAGCCTTGAGACTTTTGATCCGGGCCAGAGCAATCCCTGTTCTGGTCCGATCAGAAACCACAGCTAAGACCACCAGCCCAACTGACGATCCGGCGCTTCGCACTCGGCCTGCCGCTGGTTCTATACCGGTTTACGGATGCTCAGTTTTTATACGCGCGGTCCAAGACAGGTCACGCCGCACGGCTCTAATTGCAAAGACCCCATTTCAAGTTTCCGGCCCTTGGCAATCGAAGTAATATCTCGCGTTTTGCTTCCATAGTTAAACACATAGCTCAGTTGCCCGTTATCGCGGATTCGCAGATCGTCGGGCAGATCTGTCCATTTGATCTTTGCCAGATCAAGCGCTCGACGCACTTGTTTGTCTTGCATTTTTTCGTCCCCGCGCCCGGCGACATAAACCACTTTGCCTTTCTGCAAAACAGCCGGCCCACCTGTTTCCAGCCGTTCGATCACGTCAACACTTTCTCCTGGTACAATGTCCTCGCGCCAACCGTCAAAGGCCTCACTGTTGGCGATCTTGAATGGTGCAAAGGGCCTCCGAGTTTCGACGCGCCGCAATGCGATGTCGATGAGTGATTGAAGCGGACCCGGTGGTAGGGTTTCAGGAATAGCGAGGTTACGCGTCTTTGCCCCCGTCCAAGGACCTGCAAGAATGACGGCCTCACTGCGGTCGAGCGCTTCTGCGAAGGCATCAGTACAGTGCACGAGCATGGGCATCACAATCAGTTTGCGGTTGGAAATGGCGTCTGCCGACGGCGGTATGATGTCAACGCTGATCCCAGCTCGTCGCAGGGCGCAATAGCTACGGAAGACGCTATCGAAATGTGACGCGTCTTCAGCGACGGGCATGATTTCGGTCATCCATTGACTGTCGTAGTCAAAGACAAGAGCGACATCAGATCTCGTGTTCACAGGCACAGGGGTGTGAGTGGCCAGATCCGCTGTTATCTCTTTGCAAAGCTCGTACCCATGATTTGGCGTTCCGTCAGGTAACAGTAGGCCTTCGTGCATCTGTTCCTGTGCGAAATGTGGTTGACGCCACCGAAAGAAGCTTACGACCTCTGCTCCAGCCGCAAAGGCCTCCCATACCCAGAGTCGCCCCGCGCCGGGTTTGGGTTCCGGATTGAATGCGCCCCAATTAAGCGGCCCCGGTGGCTGTTGTTCCATTACCCACCAGCGCCCGTTTTCCGTGCCCTGCCGCATCTGGCCACAAGTTCGGTATAGATCATGATGAAACGCGTCAAAATCCGGGTGACCAACACCCATGTACCGCTCCATAAAAACCGGATCCCCTATCTCGCGATCGAGGAAACCCAAAGGATACGCATCCCAAGTTGCGATATCGAGATCGGCGCTTACGGCGTAGTGGTCAAATTCGAAAAACTTGCCCATAAAGTTGTGGCTGATTGCCCGACCGGGTGAGTGGAGACGGATGATTTCTGTCTGCAACCGATTGAAGGCCACCACTTCATCAGAAGCAAATCGGCGGAAATCAATCAAATGGGACGGGTTAACCTGCGTCACAGCCCCCACTGGCAGCTCGATCTCATCAAATGATCTGTATTCCATCGACCAGAATACATTGCCCCAACTTCGATTTAGCGCTTCGATACTTTGATATTGTTGGGCAAGCCAGTCTCGGAAACCCAATAGTGCAGCCCGCGAATAGGAAAGCGTTGTCCGGTGGCATCCATATTCGTTGTCGGTCTGCCAGGCCGCGAGGGCTGGGTGTTCACCATAGCGTTTTGCCAAAGCAGTTGTGATCCGAGCGCATTCGGCCCTGTAACCCTTATGACTAAAACAATAGTGTCGCCGGGATCCAAAGCCCCTCACCCGACCATCAGCCCCAACGGGCAGCATGTCTGGCATTGCATCGACAAGCCATTTGGGCGGTGTTGCGGTTGGGGTGCCCAAAACGACCTTCAAACCCGCTTCGGCCAAGATCTCAAAAGCGTGGTCAAGCCAAGCCCAGTCAGAGCGACCGGGTTCCGGTTCCAGCCGCGACCATGCGAACTCACCGATCCGGACAAATTCTATCCCAGCCTCGACCATCATGCGCGCATCTTGTGGCCAGCGATCCTGCGGCCAGTGTTCAGGATAGTAGCAAACGCCAAGCGTCTGATGTGAAAGCGGCTTAAGAGGCATGAATTGGACCTATGGGTGGTTTATTGGAAAGCATGTGAATTGGTCATTTGACAGCACCTGCGGTGATCCCCGCGAGGAAGAAACGCTGCAGGAAAACAAAGACCACAAGCATGGGTGCGGTCATCAAGGTCGCCCCAACCATGACCCCACCCCAGGACACGTCGACCAACCCAAATAGTGAGCCGAGCGCGACTGGTGCGGTCATCATCGTTTTGTCGTTTGAGATCAGCAGAGGCCACAGATAGTTGTTCCAGGAGTGCAGGAACAAAATGATCGAAAGCGCCGCCAGCATTGGCTTTGCCAGAGGCATCGCTACAAAGACAAATATCTGCCATTCTTTGACCCCTTCGACGCGCGCTGCGTCAAAAAGCTCTTTTGGCATTGATGCAAATGCTTGCCGCATAAATAGCACGCCAAGCGAATTGAAAAGCGGGGGCACAACAAGCGCAACCCAGGTGTTTGAAAGACCAAAGTCTCGGGCAACCATGATGAATTGCGGTATTACAACTACAAAGTACGGCAAAGTCAGTGTGCCCAATATTAGGCCCAGAACGACCCATTTTCCGCGAAAACTGTAGATCGCGATTGCCCAGCCAGCCATTGACGTTAGCACCACCGAAGCAGCGGTATAAACAAGAGCGACAACAAAGCTGACAAAGACTGTCCGGACGAAATCGAGGTCTTCCTGAAGACGTTCGAAATTGGTGAAAAACTCTGAACCGGGCCATAGCTGGATTTCTGGGGAAAAGATGGCTTTGTCCCCAAGCGTCGCGAACACGAACATCAACCAGATCGGCATGAGCCAGACGAGCGCCAATGGCAGAATAAAGGCATGTAGACCGAACGCCCGCCAACGCGTTGTACTGTTTTGCACGCTCATGCTTCATCCTCACGCGAGACCCAAAGGTTCACAGCAGAGATCACAAGAGCGAGCGCGGCGATGGTGTAGGCGATCGCAGAGGCATATCCGAAGTTCAGGTTCAGGAAAGCTTGCTTATATAGGAACAACCCAAGCGTTTCGGTCGCGCCACCCGGCCCACCGACATTTGTGATCAAAAACGGCTCGGCAAAAAGCTGCATCGAACCAATAGTCGACAGGACCAGACAAAAAACGATGACAGGCTTAATCAGCGGTAAAGTGATATACAGAAACTGCTGTCGCGGTGATACCGCATCCAAAGTAGCGGCTTCGTAGACATCTTTCGGAATAGACTGGAGCCCCGCGAGCAAAATGATCGCATTGTAGCCGACCCATCGCCAGGTGACAGCAAGGATGATCAATGCCATCGCCGCCGTCGGGTTAGCAAACCAGTCGATCTTAGGGAGCCCGATACCGACCAGCGCCTTGTTCACAATCCCGAATTCAGCGTTGAACATCAGTCGAAAAACCGCTGCATAAGCTGCTTCCCCGATCACGACCGGCGCGAAGAATGCGAAACGTACTATACCTTTGGCTCGCAATAGCGAAGAGCTAAGCATCACGGCCAGAACGCAGGCCAACGAGATCATGATCGGAACCTGTATTGCTAGTATTGTCAGCGTATTCTTCAAAGCATTGTAAAACGCAGGGTCCTGCGACAGCCGACCCCAGGTCATGGTCGGATCAAAGGACCAAGGTGCACGACGCGTCGAAAGAAAGGACAAGTAAAAGGAATACAAGATCGGCCAAGCCCAAAACGTTATGAAAATTAACAAGTAAGGGCCGATAAAGCCGTAGGCGGTTTTTGTGCGCAAACGCAATTGGCTGTCCTCCGATGGGCGCGCGACCGATACGTTGGCGCGCGCCCGATATTCGTGGAATTATTCTGCCACCGCGAGCCCTGTTGCAAAGCTGACTTGCTTTGCAGCATCATCAAGAGCGGCCTGAGCACTCTCGAATTCGCCGTTCAGGAACGCGGTCTGCGTTGCGATCATGACCTGGTCTGCGTCACTAAAGAACTCGGTACCGTTGATCGGTTGAATCCGTTCCAAGCGGCCAAGCACCGTTGTCCAAATCGCCTGATCGCCCCAGAAAGCACTCGGCTCACTTACAAAAGGATCGTTCAGAGCAGTCGTCAGCGATGGCACCAGACCTTGGTCTTTCAGCATAGTGACCTGGCCCTCGACCGACCCAAGCGCATAAGACAGGAACGCGTATGCGGCTTCCTTTTGATCGCTGTTTCCAGCGACGGCCAGAAGCGAGCCACCGAAATTTGCCGCGCGTGCGCCGCCGTCGACGACACTGGGCATCTCGTAAATACCCCATTTACCTGCTTGGTCTTCTGGCGCGTTGTTGCGGATTGGGCCTTCCATCCAGGCGCCACTCATCTGCGTTGCAACCACACCTGCTGCGTTGTTTTGGAGTTTTTCGTTAAAGTTGGCCGCAGTGACCAAACCCGCCTCGTTCAATTTGCCAATCACTTCAAGCGCAGCTACGCATCCTGGCTGCGCCATCGTGATCTGATTGCCATCGGCCGAGAAATAGCCGCAACCTTGTTCCTCGGCGATCATTCGAAAGAACTCTGCTCCACCGTTGAGATTGTCATTGATCATGGTGACGCCATCATTGGCAGCTTGCACCTTTTTCCCCGCTTCAATGAAGTCGTCCCACGTTTCGATATCTTCAAGCGAAACCCCTGCGTTTTCATAGAAGTCACGGCGATAAAACATCATCACAGGCCCACTGTCCCAGGGCATCCCAAGCACACGATCACCCTGTTTCTGCGCAAAAAGCTTGAAGTCGGGAAAAGCAGATTGTGCGCTTTGGTCAAAGCCCAACGGAACAAGGTCAGCGGCACAGTCCGGGAATTGTGCAGTAATCAACTCCATCTCGACATTTTGGAACTGGAATATATCAGGCAGCCCTGCCCCACCGGCAGCACAAGCTGCCAAGACCCTGCTTTTGACATCCGAATACCCATTCTGTTCAATCGTGACCTTGATATCGGAGTGCTGTGCGTTGAACCCGTCGACCGTTGCTTGCAGAGCTGGTGCAGCACTCCCCCAAGCCCATACGGTGATGTCATTTTCGGCTTGAACGGAACCCGTAGAAACAGCCAGACAGATTGCTGTCGGCAACATCACTTTTTTCATGGTCTCTCCTCCACTGATGTCGCGGCTTGCCCCAAGCCGCTCTGTGAGTATCATTCGTCAAGGAAGGAGCCACGTCTTGCCTGACAGTCAGGAATATTGCGCAGATAGTAAGATTCGAGGACCAAAGATCTGGAACCCCGCCGAATCGACTGTTGAACTTGCGCCGAATGATATCGTGATTGGTCGCGGTCAAGCTGCAATAATGAAGCTCGCCCATTGGCATATGCAGATTGAACTCAATTATGTATTCGAGGGCGCCCTTACCTATGAAATGTGTGGTCGCGAGTTTACGGTAGAAGCTGGCGAAATCGCTTTGTTCTGGGGTGGACTGCCGCACCGTTTGAGCGAATGCGAAGATACGACTTTGGTCGAAGCAATCCATTTGCCCCTATCGATGTACTTCCGGTTGCGCTTGCCCGAAACGATCCGCGAAGCCCTGATGCAGGGAAGTGCGCTCCTGTCGAAGTCCCGTTCGCGCGAGGACAGGCACGCGTTTCGCCGTATTTGCGAATATTTGCGCTCGGGTGACGCTAAACTGATGCAACACGCTGGTGAGGAACTGATCCTTCGAATTGAACGGATTGCATTCGAAGACTTCGTTTTGGCAAGCCCGAACGATGCTTCTGCAGTTGCTCCGGACCCATCGACAAACGAAAAGGTAAAGCGAATTCTAGATTTTCTCGTCGAGAACTTCCGCGAAGACTTGAACGCCAGTGCCGTCGCCGAAGTCGCGCGGCTGCACCCAAAGTACGCCATGAGCGTTTTCAAGCGGTCAACAGGAGTTACGATGAACGAATACATCCAGTTGTTGCGGCTTAATTATTCGCAGGCCATGCTGATGCGCGGCACGGACAATATCCTAAAAATTGCTACGGAAAGTGGCTTTGGGTCGCTTTCAAACTTCAACCGGTGCTTTCGAAAACACACAGGTCTGAGCCCAACACAATTCAGAAGCCTTGCACAATAATGAAACCGGCACGATTTCACACCACGACAAGTGCGCGTGTCGGACACTTACCTGATCTGCGCGTCCCGGCGTATCAAACCCGCGCATATCAACCTTTTGGCCGAACAGATCATCCAGTTTCAAAGGTATCCTCGTCAGGTGCTTTCGAAACTGTCAGCTTGCTGTTCATCCGTCTGATTGTGAGCGCAGGTTTCGCGGCGCCTGTCCCCTAAGCTTCCGATACGCGCGATAGAATGACGAATAATCCGCAAAACCAACCTTGGCGGCAGCTTCTTCGAGGCGAATACTAGGCTCACCGAGCACCATGTCCTCAACCATCTCAATCCGAAGTGCTGTACGGTAGCCGCTTAGGGTTGTTCCAATTTGGCGACGAAACAGAACACTTAAATGATCACCACTCAGCGGCACACTGTTTGCTATGCTTGCGACGCTACGCGTTGGATCATCTTTCAACAGGGTCAAAGCCTGCGCGACGCTTGGATGCAATCCGTCTTGACGAATTGTCTCTCCAGCAGTGAGATAATGGCGCCAAACGCGGTGCAACCACCATTCGATGCCGACCCGAAGAGCAGAAGGATGTTCCTCGTTTATCAAAGTCTGGGCCATTTCGACCACTTCGCGATACGCACTCTCCTCCAACAGCTTTAGCTGACGGTGCCCTCCGATTGGCATGCTGCTGACATCAGGATGAACCGGGGTCTGCTTCAATATTTGTGGGTCGAAAAGTGCCACGACAAAGTCCGCCTCACTGGTCTCACTTATGAGGAAATGGCTGTCACCCGGTGGCAGGACAAGAACAGCGCGCGGCCGAAACTGCACGATTGTACCATTAACGAAATAGCGCGCCCGACCCTTGACACAGATTAGAACGTTCCACTCAGGCAAACGCCGAGGTGCTGAATCGTATTTCCGTCTCGTGCTGCGACGCCAGACACGAAATCCTTCGTTTGGTGTAAGTGCCGGGATAATGTCGATAGCGGTCATTATCACGGATTATGCAATGTTTTGCCGATGTTTTGCAATTCAGCTGGTTGGTTCAGCACACTATGTTTCTTCTATCGCGTGCATGAGGATGGAAGTATGTCAAACGTCGCTGAGTTCTTTTCCGAGAATGGTTACTACCATGCAAAAGGTGTTTTTGACACTGATATGATTGCGTCTCTGGAAGAGGAATTTGACGCTATCGTTGATCAAATAAACCGAAGCGGCGACCAAATTGATGCAACTTGGGATGGAACAGAAACTCGTAAACTGGCAAGCGAAGATGATGTTATTTTACATACCCATAACGTGCAGAGGTATTCGCGACTTTGGTTAGATGCTTTTTTGAACACCCGCTTTCTAGATGTCGTTCGTCAAATCGTCAGCGATGATCTCATCCTTCACCATTCCAAGCTTTTTCAGAAACCATCCGAGAATGGCTCACCCTTTCCGATGCATCAGGATTGGCCGTATTTTCCGATCAAGAACGACAGCATGATAGCTGGAATAATTCATGTTTCAGACGCAACAGATGATATGGGGTGTCTCCGGGTCTATCCCGGTTCTCACAAACTTGGGCGGATCGAAGGGGCGAATGGCCGACAAGCGAACAATGTTTTGGATGCCCATCCGATAGAAAACGCCACAGTCGTAGAAGCAAAGGCGGGCGATGTCGTATTTTTCCATTATTTCACATTGCACGGTTCGATGCCCAACCGTTCGAACAAGATACGCAAAACAGTCTTGTGCCAGATCTATGACGGAAAAGATCAAATCGAGGATGGAAACAAGCACCCGAACGAACAATTGGTCCTGTCTGGGTGGAACCACGCGATCTCACGAGACGCGGCAGGGTCGCCTCGATAGGCGACCGACTTGATCAATGCGATCGTTGCCGATGTCTACCTCAGCTTCGTTGTCAGGTGGCTAGGCCGTTTTCATCGAAGAAGTGCAAGCGATCAGGCGCAAAAGCAAGTCCCACCTTGTCCCCCACTTTGAAATTGGCACCACCTTCGACACGGACGTTGACAACACCCAATGCGCCGCAATCGACAAAAAGGAATATGTCAGCCCCGAGATATTCGGCCACTTCAATATCACCATCACAGTTCCCGCTGCCAGGCTGGCCCACAGTAATGTGTTCTGGCCGGATACCCAGTTTCACTGGAGAACCGCCGCCGCCATAGGCACCACCCCGCCCGTCTTCCAAGTGGAACTCACCTGCTGATGCGCTGCAAGGTAGGATGTTCATCTTGGGGCTGCCGATGAATTGAGCCACAAACAAACTTTGAGGGTTGTTATAAAGCTCTCGTGGCGTTCCGACTTGCGCGATCTGGCCAGCATCCAGGACCACGATACGGTCGGCCAATGTCATGGCTTCGACCTGATCGTGGGTGACGTAGATCATCGTGGTTTCAAGCGACTGATGCAGCTTGGCAATTTCCAAGCGCATTTCAACGCGCAACGCCGCATCAAGGTTCGACAACGGCTCGTCGAAAAGAAAAGCTGTTGGAGCCCGAACAATAGACCGGCCAATGGCTACACGTTGGCGTTGACCGCCCGACATATCCTTCGGTCGACGTTCAAGCAGGGGTTCAAGTTTCAAGATCCGAGCTGCTTCGTCAACTTTTTGTCTGATCTCTTCTTTGGGCGCCCCTGCGGTTTTTAGGCTAAACCCCATATTGTCGCGGACTGTCATGTGGGGATAAAGCGCATAAGACTGGAACACCATCGACAACCCGCGTTTGGACGGGGGCTGATCGGTCACGTCCGTACCATCAAGGACAATCGCGCCGCGCGAAGTTTCCTCCAAACCACCGATCATACGCAGAAGAGTCGATTTTCCGCACCCTGACGGACCAACGAAAATGATGAATTCACCGTCTTGAATCTCGAGATCAACACCTTTGATCACTTGAAGATCACCGTACCATTTTTCTACGGCATCCAGCTTTATCGAACCCATCAGTGTCCTCCTTTGAATGGCGAAGCAGAAGTCACGCAGACCCCAGCTGTGCCCAAAATTTCGCCCCCACAAAGCAGAGCTTTCGTATTCAATTGTGAATCGCCAGCGGTGCGCGGTTCATCAACCAGACTGTACGCTTTGAATTTCTGGGCGGCGGCTTGTTTCACATTTTCGAAGCCGCGAGTGGGACGCGCATCAAGACGGCCCGGACCCAAAGGCTTGGCCGGGCTCTCATTAACTTTTGAAAGCCAAACCACCGTTTGTCTGCGGTAATAAACGATCTGGTCCATCGGTCTAGCCCTTTACCGAACCGGCGGTGAGGCCTTTGGTCATGAAGCGTTCTAGCCCGAGAAAAATCGCCATGATCGGCAAGGTCGCGATGACCGCCCCGGCCATCAGGTGCTGGCGCGGTACCTCAGATGAATTCAACGAAGCGACACCCCGCGTAAGCGTGAATTTCGCTGGGTCATCCAACAGCATGAAAGCCAGTAGAAACTCGTTCCAGGCGATCATGAAGACATAGAGACTGACAGAGGCAAGTGCCGGCAGAGCCAAAGGTAAGGTGATTTTCCAAATGACTGCAATGCGTGAAAGGCCATCCATTAGACCTGCTTCCTCAACCTCGGAGGGCAAGCCTCGGAAATAGCCCTGCAGCATATACAAAGCGACAGGGATCGTTGTCACAGGATAGATCATGACGATGCCAACAATTGTATTTCTGAGCCCGGTCATCGAAAAAACAATGTAGATCGGCAACGCAAGAACGATCATCGGAACCATGTAGATAAGCAGGATCGAACGGCCAAACGCAGCGCGACCTTTGAACCTCAGTCGCGCGACTGCGTAGGCCCCGGGGATCGAAAACGCCAAGGTTATGAAAACGGTCAGGACAGAGACGTAGAAACTCGTCCAAAGATACGACCCGAAATTGAAGTCAGCAAAAAGCTCGACATAGCTGCGAAAAAGGTCCGTGCCTTTGGAGAAGTCGATCGTAAAGTCCAACGGATTTTGCAACAGCTCTTGTTGGTTCTTCAAGCTGGTCATCACCATCACATAGAATGGAACCAACACTGCTGTGGTGAAGAAAATATACCCAAATCCGGTCAGAAAATGGATAACCGCCTCTTCGAATTCATGTTTGTCCAGCTGACCCGGAACCAAGCTTTCAAGCATTGTGAGCAACGGCCACGCAGTAAAAAGCCCGAACAAAGCTGCCGAGACAACTGTCCCGAATGTGCCAGCCTCTTCACCAACAATGATTGGACCGAAACCAATCATGCCAAGCAGGATCGACAAAAGCATCAACCCCGCCGCCATGGTTAATTTATGTCGGTAGAAAAGTGTACCGAGCCCGGTTCCCGCTCCTAGCAGCAGCGAAAACATGAACGAAGGCTTGAACGGGTCGCCCGTTGAGAAAGACATTAGGACCGCGACAACGATGGCTATGGTGTAGGCCCAGAACCAACCGATAACTGCCGCTGTGATATAGCCGTTTTGGATCACCCGCATCACAGCCCTTCCTCCCGGCTCATGAACTTGAAGAAAAAGATCGAGAACGCCAGCAGAAAGCCGAAAATGACAACTGCTACGGCCGCACCTGCACCAATGTTGGAGACAGCAAAAGCCTGCTCGTAGACATTAACTGTCAAAGTACGCGTACCGGCCGAACCACCCGTCAAAAGGAAGATGTCGTCGAATTTGTTAAAGGTCCAAATGAACCTGAGTAAAAACAATACGCTGAGAATGCCCAGCAGCATTGGCAATGACAGATACCAAAATTTTTGGAAAGGACTTGCACCATCCATATCCGCTGCCTCGTACATATCGGTGTCGATGGACTGCATCCGGGCAAGAATAAACAGGAACGAAAGCGGGAAATATCGCCATATCTCGAAAACGGTCACCATGATAAGTGCTTGAGGCCGCTGTCCGAAAAAGTTGATTGGGCTGTCGATGGCGTTCATTTGAACCAGCAAAGCGTTCACAGAGCCGGAGAACGGGTCGAAAAGTGTCACCCATGAGAACGCCACGGCTATGACCGGAGCAACGTAGGGAAACAAGTAAAGGCCACGCATGATGCCTTTTCCTCGAAACTCCTTGTTCAAAAGCAACGCCGCGAAGAGACCAACCACAAGGGCTCCGATTGTTCCGACTATTGTGTAGAACATAGTTGCATAGAGAACAGCCCAGAATTCACGGCCATCAAAGATGCGCGCAAAATTCTCGAGCGTGAACTCTGAGTTCGTCAGAATGTTCTCGCCCGTGCCCGTGGTGATTGTTGGAGTATCCTCAAGATCGGGATCAGCGTCCAGGAATGCCTGGCTCACCGTCACATCGATCTCAATGTTTTCGCGTTGGCCGCCTTCAAAATCTCCCAACTCGCAAGTCAGCAGCACGCCATCGATCGAACAACGTTCATCCACCTGAACGACAGTCAAGCCATCCGGCAAAGTATCGATTATCGAGACATTGGACAGTGGTTTGTTTTGGCTGGAATTCCGTATCCGATACCTGAGCGTCGCGTCGTCACCTGCCTCGGCTGGTCTTCCGCGCAACTGTTCACGAACAACGGTTTCTGGTGGTCGAAGGTCTTCGAGCCCAATCGGCTTAAAACTGACCCAGAAGATTGCCAGCAACGGCAAGATCACCACAAGTGAGACAGAGAAGATGGTTGGAAACAGAAGCCCCCAAGCCAACCGCGCTTCGCGTCTGGCAAGTGGCCCCGTACCCTTTGGTGGTACTGCAGTCGACATCGACCTCTCCTGTCTGGGAATTCGCAGGCACCGACCGGCGGTACACAACCGCCGATCAGATTTTCGAGAAAGGTCTGATGCCTATTCGATCGAAGCCAGTTCTTCGTTCATTTTCGCAACTGCTGCAGCTGCGTCAATGTCACCGTCAATGTACTCACGCACAACACGGTTGATGGCTTGGCTGTTGATGATCTTGGACGCCAGGCCCAACTGACCTTCAGCAACACCCCAACGCTGGCCGACATCTAGGCCAGCAACGATGTTGTCGATAACAGCCGCATCGTAAAGCTCGGAAAGCGGTGCGCGGCGATCAACGCCCACATCCAGCTTGGACCAGCCATCAATATAGGTGGTTGGGTTTTCTGCGGTACCATTTCGGCTTGGAAACTTGCCTTCAGGTGCAATAGCAAGCGTATCCATATAACCGTCGCTTACAGCGAACCGAACAAAGTCCTGCGCTTTTTCAGTGTCGGCATCCGCTGTAATACCGAAATAGCGTGAGTCGGCCCATGCCGCGCCATCTGGATTTGAAGGCCCAGAAAAGTTTGTGACAAAGCCCGTTGCGTTGGCCAATTCACGAGACGTTGGGTCATCGTTGATGGTAACAGGAGCTGCGTCCCGCAACCCGGCCAATTCATCCATGATAAATGGTGACCAGATGATCATTGCGGCTTGGCCCGCGAAATAAAGCTCACGAGATTGCTTCCAGAACAGTTCACCAGGAGGCGACGCTTCAGCGATGGCTTTGTAGAACTCCAAGGCTTCGATGGTGTTGGCTTCATCAAAACCTTTGAACCCGTTCTCATCAACGGGGGTTGCGCCATTGGCGAGAAGCACATGCTCCAAGACCTGACTCATAAAGCCTTCGTCGACCTTGGTTGCAGCAACAAATCCAAACATCTCTGGTGGATTATGCAATGCCTCTACAGCAGCCAGAACATTCGCATAAGAGGTGGGGGGCTCTAGGCCATTCTCTTCAAACAGATCCTTCCGGTAGACGATCATCTGAGTCCAGCCATCGACGGGAACACCTGCGACCCCATCTTCAGTCTGGGCCATATTGATCGGTCCCGGGGCAAAAGTTTCGGTTCCCAGTTCCTCAAGGACCTCTTGCGCGGCCTCGGCATCCAGGATTCCCGCTTCGGTCCAGGGAAGTGCATATTGGAGCGGATAATAGATCACATCTGGCAAGTCACCGGCCGCAAAGGCCGCGGTTGCGCGCGTACCGTATTCCTGTTCATCCACAGGGATCATTTCCACCTTCACACCGGTCGCAGCCTCGTAATCTGCCGCCATTTTTTGCTGACGTTCCAAGCGCGCAGGCTGAGTTTCTGTGGTCCAGACACGCAATTCCTGAGCCGCAAGCATGTCTGCCACAGCAATCGTGGCCATCAGGCTCGCGCCGACCAATAACGTGGAATTTTTCAAGATTTTCATGTTCTACCTCCCTGTAAGAACAGCTAGTTTAATGATGTGTGCCAGAGTTTAGCCAAGTCAGCCGAATTGCATCGAGGTGGCCCATCAGAGGCGCGTTCGATCAGTTGAGCTGGCACAAGTTCCAAAAATGCTTCAGCATCGGAATTGCGTATGCGATCAATCAATATCTGCGTCAGCCGTGTTCCCGCATGACGGCGATTGACTGAGTAGGTTGTCAGCGCGGGCACTGCGAATTCGCCTTCAGGAATCCCGTCATAGGAAATGACCGAAAGATCTTTTCCGATTTCCATGCCTGCTTCTGATGCTGTCCTGTAAACACCAAGTGCCGCTCGGTCGACCGAACAAACGATAGCCGTTGGCGGGACCTCCAAGCTGAGCAATTTACGAGCGGCGATGGAGCCCTGTTCTAGTGTCATCACATCTTTTGCGACGAGTTCTGGTGCGAACGGCAATCCTGCGGAAGCCAAGCCCTGAACATAGCCTCGCTCGCGGAGGCCGGAATAGACATAGTCCTCGCCGGCCTTCAAAAACCCTATTCGCGAATGCCCAAATTTCACTAGCCGCGAAACGGCATCATGCATGGCATCTTCGCCCGCAACATCGAACCAGTCGCATTGAATGCCTTCTGGTTCCCGGCCAAAAACAACGAACGGGACATTGGCCTGAACCAATTTGTCGACCCGAGGATCCGAAACCCGCGAGCGCGGAAGAATAAAACCATCAGCCTTACGTTCACTTATGAGCCTGGATTGCACTTCCAGAACACCGTCCATGGTGTTGGCTGTTGCTACGGTTAAAGTCCAACCGCTTTTACTGGCCGCGGTAGATACACCTGCCAGAAAATCGGCCAAGAACGGAGCAAACCCCCCAAGTTCATCTTCTTGAATCACAAGACCGATGGATTTTGCCCTGCCCGTACGAATTGCCTGAGCCAGAGCCATTGGGACATATCCCATCCGGTCCGCTTCTGCTCTCACACGTGCGCGTGTCTCAGCGGCGATGTCCCCATAATTGTTCAGCGCGCGGCTGACGGTACCCTTGGTCATATTGAGAGAACGGGCGACATCTTGGATTGTCACCTTCGTAGGTCGCTTGGACAAGCTGTTTTGATCTGCGGTATTCTCCCCCATGCGAGCAATCTTACACTCGAAACCGGTTTCGGCAACAAAAGATTTTCCATATTGATCAATCGCTTAAGAAATTTCTGCTTAGAATCGCGTCGGTTTTTGAACCCATCACGGCACGTCGGGAGAGATGATCATTTGCAGCTATTTCAAGCCAAATCGGTCAAAATCTGAGGCCCCAGAAGCGGGCATTTTTGCTCTAACTATTCTGAGTTGTGGATCCGGGAATACCCCTCCCCTGCCCTCTTTTTGCCTGACCTTGGAGCCGCGTGCGTATCGTTCGTTTTGTGAACTTACTTGGCGCTATTTTCCGCATACCCCGAGAAATATCAGCAGCAGGTGTTACTCGATCAGACCAACCTTGAAAGACTGCCCGAATTCAAGCTGGATCGCCCCTAACAGGGGTTTCAAATGATGTGACTGGATGTATTGCGCAATGAACTTGCTGGGTGCTCGCAGTGTGACGATTTGATCTTGTGTTTGCACATGTTCGAGATCGCGATACCAGCTTTTGAACAATAGCGTTTCGGACTGCGAAAGACGACGAAGCGCCCTGCCCCAAGGGTTTTTCAGGTCCTGCTCTGTTGGGTCCGAGGTCACTGGTACGTCCTGTCCAAACTGAACACGAACAACTTTGTTCTCGGGTTTTGGAGTCTGGGCCTCCATACGCGAGACAAAGTCAGATCCAACATTTTTCCAAGTCGGTTCACTGAGCCGGAAAATCTCGCTGTAGTTCAGGCGATATGCGGCTACACGACCTCGAACCCCAGGTCGAAGTTGAAGAAGGATTTCACATTCTGTCAACCGCTTGACCTCCCGCTTGACGGTGCGCTGATCAACCGACCAAAGGCGCGCCATTTCCTTTTGCCCCACCGTCAGTTCATCGACTCGCCAATTGTATCGAGCAGTGACCAATGCAATGAGCCGCATCATCGAACATTGAAATCCCTTCGTTCCATTGAGCCCGGCGACGGACATAGCAGTCAGAAGGTCATATTTCTGGGATCCGGCTTGAGGTCCTGTAAATCGTTTTATTTCCATTTTGATACTGCCGCTGTGCCTGATGCGGATCGGTTTCGACGTCCGATTCCATTTGTTGCAATCAGTGTGGTGAAATCCCGTAGTTTGTCAACTCACTTCGAAAAACGGGAGCGAAATCCAATTTTCCAAAATCAAAAGAAATTTCGGTATATTGGTTATAGGTGACAGATACATGTCACCCTATTGGCCCCAATTTGTCACCCTATATGTGGTCAGCGCTGATTTTCTGTCACCAAAACTTAGCTTCTCACGCAGAATTACTCCCGTATTTCAAAGAATCCCAAGCAAAAAGCGGAAATTTGAATCTTTGCGTTTTGCAGATTCTCTAAATCGCGTTATTAGAAAGTATTCGTAATATAACAAGAGCAGCACTATGCGTGACCACACCGACCTCCAAGCGATGAACGAACGAAGCCTGGCCCAACAGGCGGCCGTTCGCCGCGCTACCTTTTCGCCTTCCGATGAGAAAGTGCTTCGACCATTTTCAATCTGGGAAATTAGCCAGTTCATGTTCGATGTCCCAGCAGACACTTTGAGGAAGAAACTGGCGGACGATCCGTCTCTTCCACAGGGTGCTACTGAAGATGAGGGGCGCCAAAGGTGGTTTTCCCTCGCAGAAATAAACGAGCTCAGGCGTCGATTGAGGTTCAGAGGCAAGAGCCTCCTTCCGCAAAGACCAGCGGGACGCGCAATGAGGGTGGCAGTTTCCAATTTCAAAGGCGGCGTCGGCAAAACTGTCGTTGCACAGCATCTGGCGAACGCTTCTGCCCTGGATGGCTACCGCGTTCTTGTTGTGGATTTCGATCCTCAGGCGACTCTGACCCATTCAATGGGTCTGGCAGAAGTCAGAGAGTGGAATACGGTTTGGGGCATTATGTGTCGTGACCTTTGTCGTGAGGCAAACAGGATCGCAGAAGAATATGACGATCCAGCGGACTGCCCCTACCCTACCGCCGACGAACTGCCCGAAGATGTGCAATCAATTGGGTCGCAACGCGTACAGGATTTCATTCAAAAGACGTCCTGGTCGACAATCGATATTATCCCAAGCTGTGCGAATGCCGCGTTTGTCGAGTTTGCTTCCGCGCAATACAGATCCATTCACAAGGCCTGGAGTTTCTTTGGTTGCATCGCCCGGTATCTGGATGAACTTCCTGATGACCAATATGACCTGATCATTTTCGATTGCCCGCCCGCGATTGGGTATCAATCTTTGAATGCAGCGTTTGCCGCAGACATTCTCTACATACCCTCGGGTCCCGGCTATTGGGAGTATGACAGTACAACCAGCTACCTGGGACAACTGGGCGATGCGTTGGAAGATATTACGAACGGGTTCGAACGTATCGCGCAGGATGCAGGTATTACTCTTCCAAAGACATTTGACGACATTCGCGTTCTCATGACGCGTTTTGAAGCAAGCAATTCGCTGCATGTCGCGATGATGGACGCTTTCAAAAACGTTTTTGGTGCGGATGTCTGTCAAAATCCTATCGAGATGACGCGCGCGGTTGAACAGTCTGGAAGGTTCCAGATGTCGGTTTACGAGCAAGACTATAGGCAAATGACCCGAGACACATGGAAGCGCGCGCGTCAGTCATTCGACAATGCCTATGGAGAATTCAAGGGCGTTGTACTTAAGGCGTGGAACGCGCGGACTAAGGTTGAGGAGCGCATCGAATGAGCCGGAACAAGTTTGGTTTCTCTCCGATTAATGAGAACGATCTCAAGAAAACCCGTCGTCGCGACGTAGGTCCCATGGGTGCGGCTGTGCGCGAAACAGCAAACAGTTTGAGCGAAAGCACGGAAGATCGTGTGGAGCAACGGCGCAAGAACGCTTCAGACGCGAAGGAGTATCGCAAAGCGCAGGACGAAGGCCGTGTCTTAGCTGTGATCGGTTTGGATGCAATTCACACCTCGGATCTTCCACGTGATCGGTTGGATCTCTCAGCGGTGGCGAGTTCGGATGAAATGGATGAGCTCAAAGCGTCGATACAGGAAAGAGGTCAGAAAGAACCGATTGAAGTTTACAAAGACTCCGAAGGTCGTTTCCAGCTTAAGAAAGGTTGGAGGCGCCTGACTGCTCTCAGCCAGCTTTTCGAAGAAACCGGTGATGAGCGTTTTGCCAGCGTTACGGCGCGTGTAGACAACTCTCGGGTCGATCGTATCGATCTGTATGTTGATATGGTCGAGGAGAATGTCGTTCGTGAAGACCTGACATTCGCAGAGATGGCGCAGGTTGCTATTCTTGCAGCTCGTGATGCTGAGCTGGGGGCAGGGGACGCTGACGCATTGGTTGGGAGGCTCTATGCCTCTTTGCACAAGATGAAGCGCTCATATATTCGCAGCTTTGTTTTTCTTCTTGGCGCGCTCGAGGAAGCTCTGCCTTACCCCAAGGCCATTTCGAGAAACCTTGGCGTGGAGGTGGCGCGCAAGCTTCGCGCGGCAGGTACTTCTGAGGCTTTGAAAGAGCGTTTGGCGCGTGTGAACACGGCAGAGGAACAAAACGAAATTCTTGCAGCATTTGCGGCCGAGCCCGCTGAGAAACCCGCAGAGGGCAGGGCGAAAGAAAAAAGCGAGAGTGTGAAGTACGAGTTTCACGTAGGGTCTTCGAAGATTACTGCTCGAAAAGGTGAATGCAGAATCCTGTCTCGTCTGGATTTTAGTTCAATTGATCGCTCCAAGCTGCAGAAAGCTGTAGAGGCTTTTGAGGCAATCTTAAGGGAGGAGTAACCCACGGGTTACGTCCCATCGGAGTTCACATTTGCCAAGCGGTAACCCACGGGTTACCGCCTTCTTTATTGATGAGTGACTGAAAACGGACAGACTGCTGACAGGTTCGCCTAAACCCAGTTCATCGTGATGAGAAACGTTGATGCGACAAGCGTTCTCGTGCCGATTTAAGCTTTGTCTTGTCGTGGCTGTCAGTGCAATCTGGACTGTGGTTTGGTGCGAAGATCTAAGCTGAAATGATGGCTTAAACTATGGAAGAACCCGACTTGGCGATGTGCGCGATGTTTAGGGATGGGTGAGTAGGCTTCGGAGAATAGGACGGCAGGTACGTTTCCGTATGCCCAAGCGCTAAGTGAAGGTGTTCTATCTCGCTGGTTTAACACGTCGAGCTTTTGCTGTATTTAAGGAGAAGGTAGCTTTCCAGCATCATATGGTGCTCGTTTTCGCTAAGAAGCTACAATGTTAGTGCGAAGGCCCTCTTTCGCAGAACTCTACAATACAAGCGAAGATCAGACGTTATGTGCAAAAAGAATATATTTTGCACATATGCGAATTAAGATGCTGGTGGCGCGTCGAGAACACTAAGATCTGTTGCGAGCGTATGATCATTGACCATCGTAGAGTTTGCGCCGGTTTGGCGAGTGTTAGTATTCGACTGAAAGACTGCTCATGGTTTCCTTCAAAGCTGCGCATTGTCCAAATGACGTTGCTCTTTTCGCTGTGTCGGACGCGATCTCGAAGAGATGCGGTAAGTTGGCCCGTCACACTACACTGAACCACTGGGTGATACATTACCCTTGTGGGATTGCAGATGCTGTGCGTCGTCGAAACAAACCCGCCAACGCCGAATTCTTTGCGCGGATGCTGGAGGTCAACGGCCCACAGAGAGAGATTGATAGCGACAAAAGCGATGCAAATACGGCTGGCATAACCGCCATAAACAAGATGCTGGGAAGCTTTGGCTGTCCGATCTCCATCGAGATGGTCAGGCGGAAATACCCGCAAAGCAACGTGGAACAGGACCATCGCTTCGTCAAAAGACGAACCCAGCCGATGTTAGGGTTCAACGCCTTCGTTTGAGCGGCGGCTACACTGAACGGGATCGAAGTGGTGCAGATGATCTGCGGGGCCGGTGCCAACTCTTCGGTCAGTAAGAAGCTTTGCAACAGATCCATATGCAGCTGAGCCGTTCAGACGGCAGCGCCGTGGCGGATATTTTGCCTATTTTAGACAAATGTTGACCAAAGCCCGTCTGCAGGCTGAGTATGGCGACACCGTCTTATCCGTTTTGGGTAGTTCACGATAAGTGGTTGAGGAGTGAATAGTGCGCGCTGGTTTTCCGATAATACTATCTATCGACCTGACATCGAACCGGGTGCAGCGCGGTATTGGGATTTGCGTCTCTCAGCTTTGCGGGCGGTTGCTGCGGCCGTTTTCAAGGCTATTTCTTACCGCTACAGTTTTGTTCTTCTGCGTATTCGGTCCGCGATTTGCTTTGGCATGCCCAGTCTGCACAACATTGCCAGAGACCACACTCGCAGATCATTTGATTGCTGCCGATGTCATTGTTCTTGCAGCACCCGTACCGGGAAACCCGTTCAAATTCGTTCCAAAGCAACAAATCAAAGGTTCACCAGACGAGCTTGCGAGAATTCCTGAAATCCCCTTTTTGATTGATAGCACGACCCGCGCGGCCTTCCGTGCGAACCCCGAGATGACAGTTCTGCTGACCTACGGAACCGTGACTAAAGACGCTGCCGGACGTGGTTTGTCACGCAAGTGGACAAGGATATTCAAGCTGAACACTGCGCGCGAACACTTTCTGGATGCGCTCTGGAGGGAACGAGAGCTTTGGCGGACAAGTGCAACAGAACCCGATGCGCGCATTGCATTTTTCGCAAAGTATCTTTCGCATGAGGATCCGGTTCTACGTGACACCGCGTTGGTCGAGATGGACCGTGCGCCATACGACAGTATCCAGATGTTGCGAAATTCAGTTTCGACGGACGATCTGCTGCACGAGTTCAACAACATCAACCGGATCAGCTTCGTTCCGGTCGCGATCCGGTTGCTGGGTCTTCAGCTTGATGACGACAAAGCCAAACGCGTTGTCCGGTCCCGATATCCCAGATCCGTTCTTCAAAACTCGGCATATGCCTATGATTGGGCGCTGGCCGGCGTCGCGATGGATGGGCCGTCAGCCGTAAGCACCATTGACGCCGCTTTGGAAGCGGCAAATCTTTCGCTGGAGCATAAGCGCTCGCTCATGCGGGCCTTGGCTGATTCAGGTACCGTGTCACCGGCTCTTAGGGATCAGATCGTATTGATCTTTTCCCGCGAGTTGGAACAAGATCACTCTTCGGCATTGGAGATTGCGATTGCGATGCGCGATTGGAATGAAACACGTTTGGATAGCCAACTTGCAGACTTGCTTGAAAGCGAAGATATTGATCCGGTGACGCAATTCATTATCCAAACCAAGTTTGGCTCAAGCGATTGAATTGTTAGGCTACCAAAGAAGGGGCCTACCAATTCGCCAGGTTGTTTTTTGTTGGTTTTCAAGTCGTTGGCGACGCACGCACTGACGACAAGCCTCTGACTGTAATCAGCCAGATTTCCCAATCGTACTAAAAAAGTACCACCGCTTTTCTCGTTTCATCATTTCTTGTGCGGTCTGGGCTGGCCATCGCTTTGCTCTCAGTTTTTGCGACGTTGTGCATCGGCTTCGTCGGTAAATTGTCATCATGAGCTAAGAGGCAATCGGGGCAGGGGATCGAGTAATCGGAAATTAGATTGCGAAACCTGCCAGGGCGGTGTGTCCAAAGTCCTGGGGTCAATGACCGAGAAGCAAATCTCCTCGGAACGTCACAATAGACCTGAAGGTCCCAACCCTATGTTGCCGGCGAGACTTGGACCATCAGACGCTCATAGCCTTTGACGAAATTTGATTGCACACCTTCTGGTGGGCTAACCACCTCGATTGTTTCGAACCGCGTTAGCAGTTCTTCCCACAAAATGCGCAGCTGCATTTCTGCTAACCGGTTACCCATGCAGCGATGAACCCCCGTCCCGAAAGATAGATGATTACGCGCATTTGCTCGATCGATTCTAAGGCTGTCGGGGTCTTCAAACATCCGCTCGTCTCTGTTGGCGGACACATACCACATCAGAACCTTGTCGCCCTTCCGGATCACCTTTCCACCAAGTTCGACATCCTCCTTTGCGACTCGGCGCATATAGGCAAGAGGGGTCTGCCAGCGGATGATCTCAGAGACCATCTGCGGGATCAGATCGGGATTGGCCCGAAGCTTGGCCATCTCGTTTGGGAACTGGTTCAGCGCCAAAACGCCACCGGTCATCGAGTTTCGTGTGGTGTCGTTACCACCTACGATCAACAGCGCGAGATCGCCCAGAAACTGCATTGGGGTTTTTACCAGATGCTTAGTGCCTTCGTTTTGTAACATCAGGCTAATGGCGTCAAAACCCATCTCTTCACCACGAGAAAGGCGTGCCTCCTTTTCGCGCCATAGCGCTGTAAAGTTTTCAACGATTCCGGCGGCTGCTTCGTAAAACTCATCGGGGTCGGCACCACCACCGGTCATGGCGTCGTGGGCAGCGGCGCGATCCGACCACCAAATCAGGTCATGGCGGCGCTCGTAAGGGAAACCGAGGATTGTTGCCAGCATGCGCGCTGTAAGCTCAACCGAAACACGCTCGCCAGACGATTTGGTAAATGTAAGGGTTGCGACATTAGCGGATTCAACCTCATCAGAATATCTACAGCGTTCGGGCATTGCCGCGCGGAGCTATGATAGTCTGACCGAGGTGGTCACCAGCTTGGAAGCGCACCGCGTCGATGCGGTTGTCATGGACGCGCCCGCCCTGAAATACGAAATTCTGCGCGGCCGCGGACAAGGGCGTTTCGAGGACCTTGAAGTGCTGCCCTATGAGTTCGAAGAGCAGAACTATGCCTTCGCGCTGCAGGATGAAAGCGAGTATGTTGAAGTTCTCAATCGCGCTTTGCTGTCTGTCCGCAAAAGTCTGGCATGGGACACCGAGGTGCTAAGATACATCGGGAAGTGAACCACAGAATTTCTGATATACTACCGGAGTTTGATATTGATTGAGGTGTGTTGATGGATTTCTTTGTTGATGGTCTGAACGGAATTCTCTGGAACTATGTTCTCGTATACGGCCTGTTGGGGGCAGGGCTCTACTTTACGATCCGGTTGGGCGCCCCGCAGTTCCGGCACTTTGGCGAGATGCTGCGCGTCATCACTGCCGCCCCCAGCACCGACAAGCGCGGAATCACTCCGTTTCAAGCTTTAACCGTCAGTCTTGCGTCGCGGGTCGGCACCGGAAACCTCGCAGGAGTCGCCGTTGCTCTGACTCTGGGTGGTCCCGGAGCAATCTTCTGGATGTGGATGGTTGCCCTGGTTGGCATGGCGACGGCCTATTCCGAAAGCACCCTGGCGCAGCTTTATAAGGTGACCACCAAGAACGGTGACTTTCGCGGCGGTCCTGCGTTTTATATCTCAAAAGGACTGAATGCCCCTTGGGCAGGTGCGATGTTCTCGGTCTGCCTGATCCTCAGTTTTGGTCTGATCTTTGTCGCTGTTCAGTCCAATTCGATTGCCGAGGCGCTGAACGGCGCGTTTGGGATCGAAAAGCTGTGGGTTGGTCTCGGCATCGCAGTTGGCGCGGCAATCGTGATCTTTGGTGGGATCAAGGCTATTGCGCGAGTCGCCGAAATTCTGGTGCCGTTCATGGCGGGGGGCTATCTATTGATCGCGATTATCGTGATGGTCCTCAACATATCCGAAGTGCCTGGACTGCTGTGGCTGATTGTATCCAGCGCACTGGGTCTGCAAGAGGCCGCGGGCGGTGTTGCCGGCGGTGTGATGGCCGCCATGTTGAACGGGATCAAACGCGGGTTGTTTTCCAATGAAGCGGGCATGGGATCGGCCCCCAATATTGCTGCTGTTGCGACGCCTTCGCCACATCACCCGTCAAGCCAGGGTTTGGTGCAGGCGTTTGGGTGCTTCGTCGACACGATCCTTGTTTGTACGGCGACCGCGCTGCTGATCTTGTTGTCTTGCGTGATTGATGGCGAAATTACGGGCATGCAACTGACACAAAACGCATTGGACGTTCATCTGGGTCCGGTTGGGACGTATTTCATCGCCATCGCCATCATATTCTTCGCCTTCACATCCATCCTCGGTAACTATTCTTATGCTGAAAATGCCATGGTTTTTCTGGGGCTGGAGGGCAAGGTCCCGATAACTATCTTGCGAGCGGCCTGTCTGGCGATGGTTGTGTGGGGAGCACTGCAAACCGTCGCGACAGTCTTCAACTTTGCCGATGCAGCAATGGGTTTGATGGCCGTCATCAACCTGACCGCAATTCTTTTGTTGTCCGGGACGGTGTACCGGCTGACCAAGGACTACTTTGCTCAGAGAAAGGCAGGGCAGGAACCGACTTTTGTGCTGGAAGAGTTCGAAGGCGCGACGGACGGCATATCTGATAAAATTTGGAATGAAGATGCCCCAACTGCCTGATCCCGCTGAAACCCAGAGAGTGCTGGACGATATCGCCGCCCGAATGGCGGGAGAGACTGATCGCGGTGAGGTGGCAAGCTATATACCGGAACTGGCGCGCGTTCCGCTGAACCGGTTTGGCATGGCGTTTGCACCGTTGAACGGAGAACCGATCATTGCGGGTGACGGCGGGGTGCCGTTCTCGATCCAGAGCATCTCGAAAGTGTTCGCGCTGGTCGTGGCGCTTGGGCATGTCGGCGCGACGCTTTGGCGGCGTGTTGGGCGCGAGCCGTCGGGCGATCCTTTTAACTCGATCGTCCAGCTTGAATTCGAACGCGGAAAACCTCGAAACCCCTTCATCAACCCCGGCGCGATTGTTGTCTCTGACGTGATCTTGGAGCATCAATCCGGCCAGGCTGCACCGCATCCGGTTCTTGAGATTTGCCAACGTCTGGCCGACGCACCTGATATCGCGGTCGACGAAGACGTCTTTGCCTCCGAAGTTGCGACGGGTGATCGCAACCGAGCCTTGGCTTACTTTATGCTGGCCGAAGGCAACATTCGTGGAGACGTAACCGCGGTCACCGAAAGCTATTTCCGTCAATGCAGCATCGAGATGAGTTGCCGTCAGCTCGCTGCGGCCACCCGGTTTCTGGCAACCGGCGGCGAAGGGGCTGATGCCGAAACCGCGGGTGTAACACCAGAACGCGTCCGGCGCCTGAATGCCCTGATGATGACCTGTGGCTGCTATGACGCATCGGGCGAGGTGGCTTTTCGGATCGGATTGCCCTGCAAAAGCGGGGTCGGCGGGGGACTTGTCGCCATTGTACCCGGTGTTGGGTCTATCGCTGCATGGAGCCCCGGTCTGGACAAGAAAGGCAACTCGGTCCTGGCCATAAAGGCCGTTGAAGAATTGGCACATCGGCTTGGCTGGTCGGTGTTCTGAGCGCGAAAAATCGACTCGCTTACCGACAAAACAAGGTGGAACAAATGAACCTCGTCAAAGCAATTCCGGCTGCGTTTCTGTTTGTGACAAGCGCCGCGCTCTGCGCTGAATACGAAGAGCCACCTGAACTGTCGGCGCAGGAAACTGTTCAAGACCTTCCGCTTTGGACTGAGACTTATCGGATAGAAGGACAGGTGCCGACCGACGGGTTCATGGCGATCTACCGGATCAATACCGCATTTGGACAATTCTCGGCCTCGGGTCCAGGCATGTTGCAGGTGCGTTTGACCGAAATCCAGGCTCTTGCCGCACTTGATCACATCCAGAACGATCAGCAATTCATCGATGCGGCTGAGGAAACAGCCGGAGAAACCTTCGGAAACCTGCGCCAATTCGCCAAGCAGCCGAAAGAAACTTTGAAAGGCGTGCCCGAAGGCATCGGGCGGTTTTTCAAACGCACAGGACGGTCGGCCAAGACCGGTCTGCAAAAACTGGGTGATGTTCGAGAGGGAAACTTGCCAGGCGTTGATCCCGAGAATGTTTCGAACCTTCCCGGCGGTTCGGCGGATCAACATGCAAGCCCGCAGGGCAGCTTTACTGAGAATGTTGCACGCGCTGGGGGCGATGTTGCGGTCAACATACTCGGGTTTGACAAACAACGCCGCCGGTTGGCCAAGGAATTGGGTGTCGATCCCTACACCACCAATCAATTGCTGGCAGCGCGTCTGGACGAGGTCACGTGGGCCGCGTTTGCCGGTGGGCTGGGCGTCAACGTATTGACCAGTCTTGTTCCGGGTGGGCTGATCCTGTCGTCATCCTCGCGGCTAAGTGATTGGGTCTGGGATACGGCCCCTGGGGATCTGCGTGTGCAGGTTGAGGAAACGCTGTTGTCCATCGGTGTGCCGGGCGATCAGGTCGACCGCTTTTTACGGCACAGTTATTACACGCTCAGCATGCAGGCCGTGGTGGCGGATTCTTTGCGATCGCTTGACGGTGTGCAGGGCAGGGCGGAAGTCCTTGCGTTAATCCTGAGTATTGGTTCCGAAGGTCAGGCGCGTTTCCTTGTCCAGACCTTAGACATGTTTAAAACGTATCACTTGACCAAAGAACCACTGAACCGTTTGCAAGTTCTAGGCACAATCATTGGTGTTGGTGGAGACGGGAATTCCTTGGTCATGGCCCCGGTGGATTATCTGAGTTGGACCGAAACGCTGGATACATTCTCTGCAAATCTTGCAGAGGTGAGCGAAGGCCCGGTCGTGCTCTATATTTCGGGCGAAATTTCTGAACTTGCGGCGGACAAGTTGAACGCGCGCGATTGGACGTTAGAAGAGCCTGGTATTATTCTACCTGACGCCTACCCGCTGCGATGATCAGATAGGCTGAATTTGTGTCGTACGAAGACCGACCCGTGCCACGGTTATTCAAACAAAGATCCTCTGACATGGTCCCCGCCGCTCATCTGATTGTGCAGGTATTCGTTCCAGTAAGGCGTCCATGACACAAGCGCCTTTCCCGTCCCTTCGAACAACCTAAGCCGGGTTTGGCCAGAAATCAGGTTCCGGGGAAACCGCGCCGATCGGACAGACCGAAATCGCAGCCCCGATGTGCGGCCAAGAACAAGGCGACCTTGCACCTTGAGCTCTCCATCAGTGACAGAAATCTCCTCCACAGGGCCGGGTGCGTTGATCGCTACTTTGCCTGCCCCGCGCAATGTTGTCTTCCATGCGAACAGGCCATCTCCGGCCCACCAACTGGCGAGCATTGGGTCACGGTTTAGGCCAAGGCGCACTGTTCCTTCGCTGGCCCAGTATTCACCGGGTTCCAGAATCCATGTCTCGTCGGGCTGAACGTCAAACACGTGAAAGCCCGCAAGAGATGGCTGCAAGTGGATCGTTCCGGTACCGCTGTAATATGGCCTGATCCGGGATTCACGGGCGAAGATGTTGCGGAAAATATCTCTCACCCCAGGCAGTCTCGGCGTAAACGAGATGTCGCCGCGAAAGTTTGACAACGCGCCTCGGGCCGCCTGAACCGTTTCCTCATCCAGATGCATACGCAACTGGCGCATTCCCTCAACATTTGTAACGTCGAACCTGGCCATGTCAGAACCTCTCGCCCGGGGGCTCATCCCAGACCATCAGGCGACTCCAGAGGAGTCTGAAGGGTTCAGGTTGCAGCGCCGCGCCACCGCGTAAGGGTCGATCAAGCGTCACGATAACGAACAGGATCACACCCAGGAATACGGCTGTGATACTCCCCAGCACAAGGTGCTGACGGATCCTGATCCGAAACATGGTCATCAAAAGGATGCTGATCACGGCACCTACCAGCACAGCCTGCCAAAGCACGTCGGGGATGGCGGTCCCCACGCCGGCCAGTCGTAGCTGCCGCGCATCCGAAAAGTCCTGAAAGGATGACACAACTTCGGTGTGCGCGATTTGCTCAGCCCCGGTCTCGGGGGAATACTCGGCCAGCTTGCGCCGAATGGCCTCTGCGCGATTGTATCCGCCGTTTAGGATTTCGCCCTCTCGGTGCGCAGGCCACTCATTATGGATGGTGTAGAGGACATAGTCCCGCATGATCAGTTTGACTTCGCTGCGGTAGGGTTCGGCATAGACATTGAGCTGTGCATAAAGCGATCCCAGCGATGTCGCCTCAAGCAGAATGCTTTCCTTGACACGTTCAGAATTCTGGTAGGCTGCAACAGTCAACAGACCCAACAAAAGGCCATAAAAAAGGCTGAACCCGGAGGTCACATAGTTAATTGATGAGTTGAAATCGGGACCCGTTCCCAGAAGAATGCGAAGAATGGGTTTGACGACAAACAACCCGATCACGACCGCGGCCAGAGCAATCAGAACAAACCATATTGCCAGGTTCCGCGTCGGGATGTCGTAAATAAAATCAGGCATATCTCTGCCGCTTGTTAGTACCCCAGAAATAGTACGATTGGTTCGGACAATGACAAAACGGTTATTCGCAATTTTCCTCGGGTTTCTCCTATTTTTTCCGGGTTTTCTGGCCGCTCAGGACGTCAGGGTTTTTAGCATCGGATCTGGAAATGTTGCGGGTAACTATTTCCCGGTCGCCAGCGCAATCTGTGATGCATTTAATGCACGCGACGACTCGCGTCGCAGGTGCAGCCCTGAACCCACTCCGGGCAGTATCTACAATTTGACAATGATGAATTCCGGAGAATTGGATTTTGCGATCGCGCAGTCCGACTGGCAGCAAGCAGCTTTCGAAGGTAGTGCCATATTTGCCAAAAACGGACCGATAGATGACCTGCGCATTGTCATGCCTTTATTCAAGGAATCTGTGACAATTCTGGCATCGCCGAACTCGGAAATAGAAACCCTCCGCGATCTGCGAGGGAAGTCGGTAGACATTGGTCGCTCCGCATCCGGACGGAATGCAACAATCCGAAATTTCTTGGAAGAGATGGGGCTTGATCTGAATTTCTTTGGTTCAGCGCAGGAACTGGAGCCATCTAATGCTTTAGAACAGCTATGCGATGACGAGATCGACGCCAGTATTTTTGTTCTGGGACATCCAAGCGATCTGATCCAACATGCTCTTGAGAAGTGTGATACAAGGCTGGTTCAGGTTTCGGGTCCTGCGGTTAACGAGTTCTTGGACAAAAACCCGGTTTTCAAGAGATCCACCATCGATTTGGGAGTGTACGGCTTGCCCCCGCGCAGCGTCGAGACCATTTCAGTTGTTGCCGCACTTGTTGCGCGTGAGGACGTTGAAGTGTCGCTTGTTACGGACTTGGTCGAAGCGATCAGAATGGAAACAGAAAACTTGAATGCTGAGTTGCCGGTATTGGACGCTGGTATTTTGGAAAACCCCACAGTCCTGAACATGCCCCTTCCGGAACATAAGGGAGTTTCGTTGGGGCGGAATTGAAGACTTTGGATGGGCCTTGGTTTCGGACCGTGGGAAAGCACCCGAAATTCAGCACCGTTCGATTTTCATAAATGGTAGTCCAATCATGAGAATTGCCGAATGATCGCACATCCAATCGATGCTTTGGGGTCAGGACAATAGGCGCAGCAGAATGTGCGCATCGTGGTTTTGGCCACTGTAAAAGATGGCGAGTACACGTACGACCAGTTCGTCATCGTTTACTTCAAAATAGATGATCGCTTTGTTCTTGGTGACGTTCCGAATGTTATGGCCAAGATGTGGTCTTAGGGTGCCCTGATGTGGAGCTTTGATCAGGCTTTCGAGGCTCTTCTGAATTTCGATAAGACTACGCTATCATTGGCCATGTCGGGGTCCTAAGTTGGTTGACTAAGACAACAATCGCCTGTCCATGGGTGTGTGCCCCAGGGGATCTCGTCCAAAATTCTTTGTATTTATTGGCTTATTGCGGCCTATTTGGTGCCGCCTAAACGTTTCCACATTCGATCGACATCGGGTGAGTCAATGCGGCCTACACCGCTCTTAAGTAACCTGACACTCGGCCAGCCAAGATATTGGCCCCAGTGATCGCTGATCTTTGCAAATTTGGTCCTTTGCTCTGAGGTTTCTGCCCGCTTTCTGAACCAGAACTCGTTCCCTAGCCGCTCTCCAGAGCCTTTCCGTCCGAGAAACGCAAACGCGGCCTCTCGGGTGGCAAGCGCTGTCGCCATGCTGGTCCCTCTGTATGCGGTCACCGATCCATCTCGGGCGCCAGCAGCGAGAAGCCCAAAGAGCGATGGACTGTTTTCACTGGGATAGGAGACTGTTATTGCCTCACTTCCCACTGGTTTTGTCCGGTTTTCATTAGCAGAGGAGGAATAGTTTGCAGGGTATCCGTAGCAGTCGTCAAAACCGCCAACTGTAACAACATTTCCGTCCCCTAATGTCGCGAGAGAGTTGTGTGTACCTTTTCGCTGCACGGGACCGAAGGTTGGCCAATAGTCGTTATCTGTGACATTCCCCTGATTTGGCTCATAGCTGAACGTGTCTGCTGGACTGCCATTCTCGAGGTTAACCCTGTATTTTTCGTGGTCGAAATAGGATCTGCGCCCAGTTTTGCTGGTACGAACCGCAGATTGATCCGATTGAACATAGAACGATGTATCGACCGGCTCGCCATTATATTCGACCTTAACTTGCCATAGCCCGGCGGGTGCGATTGGCGCGCGCGCATTGTCCGATACTGTCGGAGCAACGCAGATCAACAGCGCTAATCTGCTTTGGCCTGGTTTCGTTTCGCTTGCACTCACATAGACCCGCGCAAAAGATCCGAGATCTTGGTAGCGTCCGAGTTGCAAGGGTTCGAGCGTCATATCCCCGGTCCCCGGTGGGCTGACCGATACCACCAGATCATTCATGAGCGTGATGAGGTCATCTTGTGATCTGCTTTCAAACCAGATCTCTACAAAATTTGCTGTCGTGTCAGCGGGTAAAATACGCCAAGGCAGTGTTACACTTGGTTGCGCTTCGTCGCCGGTGTTCGCATGATGTTTGTCTTTGCAACCCAGAACACATGACGCCGCACAACGTTCAAGATTGTCGTTCCCTGCAGGTAACAGTAGACGAATTGGTGCCCCTTTCGACCCCGTTCGACGTTGCCGCGCTTCGCGTTCTTGCAAGATGCGTTCTATCGCACGTTCGAAAACATGCGTGCCATCCTTCGGTCCAGCAGTCATCCCATATGAAAAATTGATCACCAAGGGATAGCCGCCGTCTTTATCTGGATTGTTTCGCTTCCAAAGCGCGTCCGCCAAATGGATAATCCGATCAATGGCGAAGACCGCAAAATAGGCAAGAAACCCGCCAGCCGTGCCATGAGCATATTGTGCGGGTAGGTTCACCGCAATCAATCGCAAACGATCTGCCAAATCAGCTTGGCTTCCATCGGGATCCAAACCCGCAGCAAGGTCAAGTACATGTGTCCCATGGGCCGCCGCCATTTCAAGGTCCCTCTGGCCCGCAGGTTTTGTTGGCTCTGTCAGGTAAAGATCGCGATTGAAAGCAGTCTCATCTACATATCCAAGCACATCTGACTGGCTGTGTTCTTTGAGTTTGGCTTGAATATCCGAAGCGTAGATTTCTTGCCCACACGGGAGATCCGACTGATCTATGAATGGTGCTGATTGCTGCCATGCGGCGATGAAACGGGTTTCTCCATCAGCGGAACGAAACCGAGAATTGCTGAGCGCAATTCCCGTATCCACTATGCCAACTAGCACTGTGTCATCCGGAACCAGAGGGAGCTTTGCCTTCGTTCTGTCTTCGTCCCAATCGGCTATTTTCCCACCGTTTCCGGCCCCGACCGGAAGTGGTACGATTGCACCCCCGGCGTAGAACGCATCCGACAACCTTTGGCCTTCGCGTGATTTCAATCGAAACGGCTGCTCTAGATCCAATCTTGCATTTCTATCATCGAGCAAATCGGCAGGAAGATAGGGCATTTCCTTTTCTTCCCACCAATGGGCATAAGGCCCCCGATCTTTATTTGTTGGTTTCTTTTCTGTTTTCCATTTCAGATCCATGTCTCCTTGCCCTCTTAAATCAAAGCCGGTTGACCGGGCCATTCTCTGGCTGCGCGGTTCCAAATCTCTTTGGCAAGAAGGTTCTGCGTGACTGCAAAGCTTCGACGGCCATTTGTCTGGCCGGATAGGTTGCTTAGCAAAAAGTCTGCTTCGGAATCACCAATGTCTACATCTTTCGGCTCCAATTTGCTGCCGGATGCTATGGCCCATAGAAGGTCTCCGACGAGACATCCCACAAAAGCGCCTGCAAGCGAATCGATCGGAAAATGCACACCTGCAACCGTCCTGTTTGTCGCAATTCGATGCGCAAGACGAAATGGGAGCGCAGAAACAGCACCGTTGCCTCCCCAGCCTGTCTCGGGAGGTTGACCAGACTGAAGTCGATAAAGAACAGCGGCGATTGCAAAAGCCTCTAAGCTGTGACCTGACGGAAAGCTTGAGTGATCCGGCGTTTGAATCATCGGTTGGACCTGCTCGGCGAAATCGATCGGTCGTGCAGCTCGGCAATAGAATTTTAGCGGGGTTTCAATATGTATCGCAAAGTCCCGCACAATATCGAGAAGCATCAAGCTGTTTTTCCTGCGCCCATTGTCCAGATAGGCCTGGGCACCGAAAAAGGACAGCATGTCATCCAGTTGCATATGAATTTCTGAGAGCCGGTCATCTCTGAGATCGGCATATGCCCGAAGCCACTTCAATTGCGAGGCAAAGAAAGTCTGATCTGGCCGGGTAAGAACCGTAAGTTCCCTGTTTTCAACTTTGATAGCAGCGCCAGCAAGAGATTTTGGGTCTTTCGGATCTTCTTCGATAGCGTCAAACTGAACGTATTGGGCCAGAAGCGAAGAAAGAACTTTGGCGTGGTATGGCCGACGCAAATGATCAAGATATGCGTTATCGAATGGTAGCTTCAGATCATCCAGATCATTGATAAGAGGACTCGGTTCACCATTCCAATATCCCGTGACGCCGTCTCGCGATGTGATGAGCGCGTTGCTGAGTAAAGGAGAAGCAGGGCTATCCGCGTGATCTCGGGAAAAGGCGTTCAATGCACCCGTGTTTCCCCCGGTATTTCCGCCTGTGTTGCCGCCAGTATTACCGCCGGTGTTGCCCCCAGTATTCCCACCATATTTTGGCATCGACTCCCCCTTCGCAAGTTACCTTAGGTAAAGGCACTGCAATTCAACTTGGCGATCCGATCAATACCTGATCTCAGGTGTTCGCGTTTTTGACGGAGCATTGACGATTTGGCGTTTCTTGATCCATTCTTACCTGGCTGCTAGCGTCGCCTAGCCCATCCTGAGACACAGCCTATGTCGCAAACAACGAAACACGTTGCAGTTTTACATATGCGGGGACCGTTCCGGATAGAATTACCGGACGGATCAAATGTAACTCCAACATCTTCCAAAGCTCAGGCTTTGTTGGCTATGCTTGCGGTCGCTCCAAATGGAACACGCAGTCGGGAGTGGTTGAAATCGACACTCTGGAGCACGCGCGCACCGAAACAAGCAGCGGGTAGTTTACGACAGTGTTTACTCCAGATTCGTCGATCTCTTAGATCAGCAGAGCCGGCAATTTCATCCGATCGGCAAAATGTGACCCTTGAGCTGGCTAAGGTCAAAATTCATGAACCTGCCCGTGGGGAGTTGCTGGAAGGGGCTCCGATCTTTGATGACGCGTTTGAAACTTGGTTGCACAAAGAACGTCAGAGCTTGTCAACAAAGCCACTCAAAACCCCAGCTACACCCACTGAGACACTAGCGCGAATTCCACAAAGAAAAATTGTCTCCATCACCACAGAAGCTCCGAATGAACCAATGATGGAGTGGTTTGTTCAATCCGTTACGGATTCTGTTGCGCGTCTTTTGAACGAGTCTTTCTCAGTTGATGTGCGAACCCCGGGCATAAGCGACAACAGCGAAGCTCATTGGCAGGTCCACATTGGAACCTGGGCATTCGAACATAGCAATGTTCGCTTGAGATTGTCTTTGGAATGTCCGTCTACAAAAACGCGCATATGGGCAAATGAAGCAATCATTCCGGTCGCGGGATCTCCGCCGACGGCGCATCCGCATGTCCAACTTGTTTGCAATCAACTTATCGAGGCCGTCGGGGACGAGTTGCTCGTTCGAGGTGATTGCGTACAAAGTGCGGATCGAGATTGCCGTTTGGCCATTCGGTCGCTTTTCAAAATGAACGAAAATGCTGCGGCGGAAGCTGACAAGCTGTTTGCGACTGCCTTTGCGACCAACCCAAGAGGGCTCTATCTGGCCTGGCGAGCACAATGTCTGACTATTACAAAAGCCGAGCGTTACGCATCAGATCCGAAAGCGTTGGAAGAGCGCGCTGATGCACTATGTGCGCAAGCTCTTGAGTTAGAACCAAACAATTCAATGGTCCTTGCAACCGTTGCGAATACACAAGGCCAATTGTTCCGCAATCATAAAAACAGCTTTGCATTGGCGAAACGAGCTGTACAGCTTAACCCAGCCAACCCTATGGCGTGGTGGGCTCTCAGTTCAGCCTCGGTATACATTGGCGAAATCGAAGCTTCCTTAAAGCATGCTGTTCGTGCAGGTCGTCTAGTCACGACTCTTCCAAACAAGTTCTGGTGGGATAATCAGTTGTTTGGGTCAGCTTTGGTTGCTGGTAAATTGAAGCTTGCGCTTGCATTTGCCGAGGAATGCCATGCACAAAATCCAGGTTTCAGGCCCCCGCTTCGGTATCTTGTTGCATTGTATTCGAACATGGAACGCATAGGCGAAGTTGAGAAAGCAGTGACGTTGTTAAAAGAGCTTGAGCCTGACTTTTCGGTACATCAACTCATAACAGACAAATCATACCCGGCTTCGTTGCTTCACAAGGCCCCAGGAATGGATCTGGATAGGTTGAGAGCGTTTATTTGACCACTGAGATTCATAGCCTTCCCGGACGGCGAGATATGATCACATACAAGGTCAAAATTTTAGTTTAACGATTAAACTTCTTTTCCTGCGCCATATGAAAGGTGGGAAGAAGACCGTGTCAGAGACGCGGTCGTCCATTATTCTTACTCCGCAGCAACCAGCTCTGGATTTGCGGCCAATGTTTCGAACAGACGCGCGACCGCTTCGGCGCCTGGGTCGATATGGCCTGCAAGTTGTTCGGCATTGATGTAGGAGGCGCGCCCGGCCTTGGCCTGAAGCATCTCGGCGGTCCGATTTGCTCCTGCGCGTGCAGCGGTGGCTGCTGGGCCTAGCTGATAGTTGGCTTATGTTTTGACATCGGCCTATGGTCGAACGATCCGAAACTTATTACCCAGATCTACATGGAAAATTATTGCGCATTAAACTGGCACCCAGTTTAAGGGCACAAAAGGAAGCAACGTTCTTCACCTCAGTTTTCCAAATTCTCTGGGAAAAGTGCTATGAAATCTTGTGGGAGCAAATTGGCATAACTGCCGGTCAGTCCCACGATCGCGATGCTGTGCAGTCCAACGTGTCGCGGCACATTGCGCGCACATGTTTCTGGGTCAGGGCGACATGGCCGGGCTTCATCATCCTGCCTATGGTTTCAACGATAATACCATTCCCTTTGGATGCGCTTATTGGGTAGAACTCGGTTGGGCGCGTTTGGCTGCACTTGAGGTGATGGTGGCATGAGGGGATTTACAGGCTTTGTTGAGGAAACCGTCGACAGCGGCGCGGTTGAGCTTTTCGTGCGGCACAATGCGACACCCCAAAAGCCGGCTCTGCTACTGCTGCACGGTTACCCTCAAACCTCGGCAATGTGGCACCTCATCGCTCCGTTTTTCGCCGAAGATTACCATGTGATCTGCCCGGATTTACGTGGCTACGGGCGCTCTGAAAAACCAGCCTCACAACCCGATCATTCAAGTTATTCCAAGCGCGCAATGGCGCAGGATATCGTGGGTGTATTGGATCATTTCGGCTACGAAACCTCGTTGGTTTGCGGTCATGACCGGGGCGGGCGTGTGGCACATCGGCTTGGTCTTGACCATCCTGATCGCGTCCGGGCGCTGACGGTCCTGGATATTGCCCCGACGCGCGAAATGTATGCCAACACCACCGAGGCTTTTGCGCGTGCGTATTGGCACTGGTTCTTCCTCATTCTGCCCAGCCCGCAACCTGAACGGATGATCGAGGCGGATCCAAGAGCCTTTTGGCTGGGTAAGAACACGCGACAGGCAGGAGGAGGAACACCCTATCATCCGGACGCCCTGGAAGAATATTTGTCTACGTTCGAAGATCCGGACTGTATCCGCGCAACCTGTGAAGATTATCGCGCTGCAGCAAGTATTGACATCGACCACGACAACGCTGATTGCGGCCGAAAACTCGCGATGCCGGTCTTGGCGCTCTGGGCAAATCAGGGCGCAATTGGCCGTTGTTTTGATCCACTTGCACTCTGGCGGCTGCGCGCCGACACGGTCCAGGGCACAGTGCTTGACGCAACACATTACATGGCCGAGGAAATACCAGACCAGATCGCCGAGCTCATGTTGGCATTCTTTAAGGAAAATGGCTGATGCCAAGAACGCTTTACGACAAACTTGTCGATACCCACAAAGTCGCGGACCTGGAGGGGGGCGAGATCCTTCTGTATTGCGACTTCCATGTCATGAACGAATATACAAGCCCGCAAGCTTTCTCTGGGCTGGTTGAAAAAGGCCTGCCGGTTCTTAGACCGGATGCCCAATTGGCTGTGGTTGATCATGTTAACGCCACGCGTCGGCGCGAACCGCCAGATGCGGCGTCGAAGCTTTTGATCGAAAACCTGAAAAAGAACTGTGACACGCATGGTATTGCCTATTACGGGCTGGGTGATCCCCGTCAGGGCATTGAGCATGTCGTTGTCCCACAGCAAGGCCTGGTCGCGCCGGGTATGGTCATCGTTTGCGGCGACAGTCATACCACCACCTATGGTGCATTTGGTGCGCTTGGGTTTGGGATCGGTACGTCCGAGGTCGAACATGTTTTGGCCACGCAAACCCTTCGCTATCGTCGGATGAAGAACCTGCGCGTCACGATCAGCGGTGCTCTTGGGCCGGGTTGCAGCGCCAAAGACATCATCATGAAAGTGGTCCAGGTCATAGGCGCCGGTGGTGCGAACGGTTATGCGGTCGAGTTTGCCGGAGACACGATCGCAGCCCAGTCCATCACGGGGCGGATGACGATTTGCAATATGGCTGTCGAGCTTGGCGCGCGCGCAGCTCTCATTGGCGTCGACGAAGTTACCACGGCGGCGACTAAAGCGACGTTCAAGTTCGAGCGTGAGACCTGGCGTAGCGATCCGGACGCGACCTTTGATCGTGAGGTCGTGATCGACGCAGGCGAGATCGAGCCGCTGGTCAGCTGGGGCACGAGCCCTGATCAATCCGCTCCGATCACTGGCACCGTACCGGTTGCGGATGATCCCCTGCGCCAGGCGTCAGAGCGCGCGCTGACCTATATGGGTCTCAGGCCCGGTCAAAAACTTCAGGACCTTCCCATCGACGGCGCGTTCATCGGGTCTTGCACCAACTCAAGGATCGAGGACCTGCGCGCGGCGGCTGCCGTACTCAAAGGACGCCGAGTCGCGGATGGGATTCGGGCAATCGCTGTACCGGGCTCTGCGCTGACGCGGTTGCAGGCAGAAGCAGAGGGCATAGATCTGGTTTTCCGTGAGGCCGGCTTTGATTGGCGCGCCGAAAGCGGGTGTTCCATGTGTCTTGCGATGAACGATGATGTCGCCATGGAGGGTGAGCGTTTCGCGTCCTCGACAAATCGCAATTTCGAAGGGCGGCAAGGGCGCGGGGCGCGCACACATTTAATGAGCCCGGCGATGGTCGCGGCGGCTGCTGTCGCCGGACGGTTGGTTGACGTTCGCGATTTTCCACCTCTGGAAGAGGCTTAATATGCCCAGCTTGATCGAAGGCCTGGCGGCCCCGTTTCCACACCACAATGTCGATACCGATGTAATCATGCCAAAACGCTTTCTTCGCACGATCACACGCGAGGGTCTTGCTGAAGGTGTGTTCTCTGATCTCCGGTTCACAGTTGATGGCACGCAGCGCCCTGAATTTGTCCTCAACCGACCGGAATTCGCGAACAGTGCTCTGTTGGTCGTCGGTGATAATTTCGGATGCGGCTCCAGCCGGGAACACGCGGTGTGGGGACTGAAACAACTCGGCATTCGCGCCATTATCGGTACGTCATTTGCAGGCATATTCTACGACAACGCGCGCAAGAACGGGTTGGCACTGGCGATGCTCAAGGCTGAAGATCGAGACGGGCTTTTGGATCACTTGAGCGATCAACCACAAAAGCTGACATTCGACATCAAAGAACGAGCATTGCATACGCCGATTGGAAGTTTTGACGTGGAAATTGACACCGCAACTCATACTGCTCTTGTAGAGGATCGTAACGAACTCAGCGACTCTTTGGGGCTAATGGACGATATTCGTGCGTTCGAAGCTAAACGCCCTGAAAGCGAAATTGTTTCGGTTTCGAAGTAGATCTAGAGACAAAAAAATGCGCTGCGGCCCTCGTTGGCGGAGTGTCGCGGGCGCGGGCTGATCGGGTAGATCAAGGTACAGCCCTGAACTGGGTTAACTCGGACCCTCTGACGTGAAAGGGCGCGTTTCCTTGGGGTTTTCAATATCGAACCCGGCAAGAGCGTGAACCAGGGCGCGCACAACCGGGTCACGCGAAAACCTTTTCGGATAGGCGACGCGGTAAGGCTGTGGCATGGCTACGGGTGGGATCGGTATTGAAACAACTTGACCCGCGGCCAGAGAATCTTCGGCCATTCGTTCAGGCATCAAGGCTACCCCCAATCCGTTTCGTGCGAAGGCAAGGGCGGTGCTGCTTGCTTGCACCAAGATGCCCTTGTTGCGATCAATGGTCCGCTCGTTCGCAAAGAAGCTTGTCCAATTAGGCGAAGAGGAAAACCCTTTCCCCCAATCTGTATGAATCAAGAGGTTGGCGTCAATCGCCGCCAAATCCGTTCCGTGTTGCAAGACAAATTCATGCGATGCGACCGCGATAAGCTGATCGGTGAAAAGGGTTTCGACCTGATATTCATTGTACAAGTCATGACCATAAAACACGCGCATGTCGATACGGTCGCGAACAAGGTCTACAGGATCGTCATCGACGCGAATGCTGACCGGCGATTTCCAGTGTTCCATACCCAAACCTGATAGTCTCGGCGCCAACCATGTCTCTGCAATCGACTGCGGCACACTCAGCACAAAGCGTTTTCGAGTCTCGCTGCGCCGCATTTTGTCCGACAGTTCTGCAAGCGCCAACATCGGTCCCGAAAGCTGTGGGTAGGCAGTTAGCCCCGCATCGGTCAAAGAAATTCGGTTGCCTTGACGTACAAAAAGTATTTCGCCCCAGAAATCCTCGAGCAGCTTGATCTGCTGACTTACCGCCGCAGAACTCACACCGAGTTCACGCGCTGCATTGGTGAAGGATCCGGTGCGCGCGGTTGTTTCAAACGCACGGAGCGCATTAAGAGGTGCGAGTTTGGACATGATCAATACCCTAAGAAAATCTTAGGTATCATAAAAAGATTCCCTGTTGATGCAAACGAAGACTGGGCACAAGATTGGCTTGTCTCAGATGTTGGAGCGTATGAATGCAGGATCTTGTCGACCTAGTCCGGTACCCGCTGGATCAGCCAAATAGCAAAAGTTGGAGCGCTCTGGTGCAGTGCTGCCAAGCTGATTTGACGCGGGACGGGATGTTCAATTTGCCGGGGTTCTTTCGCCGCACTGCGATGGACCAAGCGGTTGCGCATTTGGTACAGCTGTTGTCGAAAAACGCGTTTGTCCATGCACGACGGCACAACATCTATTTCAAGAAATCGATCGAAGGACTGCCCGAAGATCACCCGGCCCTTACCGAGTTTGAAACATCAAACCGCACGATCTGCGCCGATCAGATGGATCAATCGACTATTCTGCGCCTGTATGAATGGCCGCAATTCGCACGGTTTTTGGCTGCTGTGATGGAAAAAGACGTACTGCATACAATGGATGACCCTCTGGCCCGAGTGAACGTCATGGGGTATTCGCAGGGTCAGGCATTGAATTGGCATTTTGACCGTTCGGAATTTACGACCACGTTACTGTTGCAGGCGCCAGAAAGTGGCGGGGCCTTTGAGTACTATAAAGACCTGCGCAGCGATACAGACCCGAATTATGAAGGCGTCGCCCAATTGCTAACGGATCGATTGGCTCCGAAACAAATGCCCCTGGAGGCTGGGACGCTCAATATCTTCAAAGGCAAGAACACTGCGCATCGCGTGACCCCTGTCAGTGGCAACCGAGACAGGATTATCGCGGTCTTTTCGTTTTACGAGCGGTCCGGGTTTCAGTTTTCGGACGAAGAGCGCATGGGCTTTTACGGGCGCGTGTCATGAACGGAGTGCACGCCTTCAAAGACGAGCGAAAGCTGACATATCTGAACGCCGAAGGTGCGGACAAACCGTTGAAAAGCCCGGTCGGGCAGGACGTCCTGGACAGGGCCAGAAGCTATCGGTTGCACCGGTTGCGCGAACAGTTGGATAAAGAAAATTGTGCGGCTTTGTTGTTATACGACCCCTGCAACATCCGCTACGCATTTGATTGTTCAAACATGCAGGTTTGGACGCTGCACAACCCAATGCGCTACGCACTGATTTTGGCCGGAGGCCCGGCCATCATGTTCGAGTTCGCAGGATGCCTGCATCAGTCCGAAGGATTGCCGGGAATTGATGAACTCAGGGTCGCGAAGACCTGGATGTATATGGCATCGGGTGACAAGACCGAAGATGCGACAGAGCTTTGGGGAAATGAGGTAGCAGAGCTTGTGTATCAGCATGGCGGCGGCAATCGTCGCATAGCCTGCGATACATTGCAGGCGGGCGGCGTTGCAGCTTTGCAAGCACTTGGGTTGTCACTACTGGACGGAACAAAACTCACCGAAACCGCGCGTTCGATTAAATCCGCGGATGAGATAGAATTGATGCGCTGGACAATCCGGGTCTGCGAGGCGGGCATGGCGCGGATATACCAGCATTCGGTGCCCGGCGTTACGGAACAGGAGTTGTGGGCCCACCTGCATTTTGAGAATGCACGCTCCGGCGGCGACTGGCTTGAGACCAAATTGCTAACCTCCGGATCACGCACCAACCCATGGTATCAGGAATGCTCCGACAGGGTATGCCAACGAGGAGAGATGATCTCTTTCGACACCGACATGATCGGCCCTTATGGATATTGTGCTGATCTGTCCCGATCTTGGACATGCGGTTACACCGATTTTAGCGACCAGCAAAGACGCCTCTATGACACAGCCAAGGAGCAGATAGATCACAACCTGGCCTTGGTCCGCGCCGGGGTCAGTTTTGCTGAATTCAACGAAAAAAGCTGGCGGATCCCTGATAAGCACATCCCATACCGCTATTCGCTTGCCCTTCATGGCGTGGGGATGGCTGATGAATGGCCCGTTGTGCCTCTGCACATAGACTGGGGCCCCAGAGTCAGCTCAGGCAGGCTAGAGGCTGGCATGGTCGTCTGTGTCGAAAGCCTCATCGCCGAGGAAGGATCAGAGAGCGTAAAACTGGAAACCCAGGTGTTGGTGACCGAGAACGGTTATGAGCGTCTTGATACGTTCCCTTTCGAGTGAATCAGTCACACCCGAGCTGCACATAGCTGTTGCAAACGGAGTCTTGCCAGTACGCGAGGC
>NZ_WQAG01000027.1:0-3166 GCF_013031565.1 Ruegeria sp. HKCCD7255
TGCGGATATCCGCATTTTTTACTCCAAAGGACCGCAATCCACCCAAAGCGAACAATCGTGACAAGACTTTGTAATTTCCGCGACCGGATGTGGGTGCGCTCATAACGCTGCGTTTCTGACATTGATTTCATAAAAGAAAAGCTTGGAAGTTTGCCCACAAGTTTGCATGCCACAAAGGAACCACCGAACAAAAAGGTTCTCAGGCTTATCTTTGGTGCCCAATTACAGTTTACTCCGAATCACCAGCAGACGAGCGCCACGTCTTAGCTTCCGCATCCCAAACACTGGCGGTGACGCAAGGCGTTGGGTTTATTCCGTCGCAATTGGATCCATGAATATCCGCAACAACAACGCGTTGACGCCCAAAATCAGTGACCGTCCAGCCTTGGTTGAGCAACGAGTGTACCTCCTCTTCAACCAAGAAGTGCGAGACGCATCCGCCAGTTCCGCAATATAGAGATGCGGCGCTTGAACACGCAAAACCAGATTCATTCAGAACCCAATCGCGTTGTAGATCTCCGTCGAGATCGACCCTTTCAACCGCGCCCCAGGCTATGTCAAATTGACCGTCGTTGAATTCCGCGCAGGCCCTTGCCGCAAGATCAACCCTCGCCTGCAAACCGGGCGGAAGTTGCGATAAATCAGCCGCGACAGCTGGTGAGGTCCACACTAGACTCGAAACCAGCGTAATCCTGGAAACCAACCCTTTCAACAGGCGCACTATTTGGGAAGCCGGTTGGAGGGTGGCGTCAGTTACATTGATCATACCTATAGTCCCCGTACTCCAGCCAGTTTGCCGAGCCTTCGCTAAAAATCAAAAACTCGGACCTGTCTTCCCCAAGCAGGGCAACGACAAATCCGGCCGGCGGCTCAGAGTTTCCGAAGTAACTGTAGGCCGTCATGGCTCTGATTGACTCACCGTTGACTGTTACTCGCGCGTCCCACTCTCCCTCCGGGTTGTCCAAAATTACGGGTTCGATGACTCGCTCTACCGCTCCGCCACCACAATAGACGATGCCTTCTGGGGGTTCGTAGGAGGCCCCCTGGCTAGCACCTGAATCGCAGGCGGAACGAAGGGACCGAATTGCTGCACTGGAACCCTTCAAGTCAAAGATTCCGTAGCTGACATCTTGATCAATCATGGACAGATTAACCGATGCATTGGCCGCAAGCTGGTCCAGTACAAAACCATAATCCTGCTGACTATTGAAACTGACCTCGACAGGATAATTGTCGACGATCTGCACGTCAGCGTTCTCTGCGCCAACCTGAAATGCGCCAACTTCGGTGGTGCCGTTCTTCAAAAATCGAATGGAAAGCCCCTGCTTATCCACAATGTCCTGGCTGTCCTCATATCCGGCCGGAGCAAAGCGGATACGGTTACACTGAAGTTCCAGCGTCATGTTTCCGGTCTGAATAAAAGCATTGGGGTTAGGCCCGGAGTTGAACGACCACTCCGCTGATGCTGTGGTCGCCATTGCCATCATCAGTGTTCCAATGGAAATCGTTTGGAAACTCATTTTCTCTCTCCATGGTGTTGTGGTTCGTACTGTCGTTCAGCCAGAGTGTCCGGCCCGTTAACCGGGCAACAAGGTTAGGAAACAGGTTCGCCGTATTCGTTTGCACCTTCTTGGGAAGGTCGTGTCAGCCACCAGATCATCAGGATAGACAGAACCAATTGAAGAATTGAGACAACAACAATACCGGTCACGCCCAGTACTGCCGCGGGTCCCCGTAATGCATCGGGGTTTTCGGTCCCCTGCTCCAATACCGAAAAGAACGCTACCCCACCCAGCATAACAAATAGCGTTGTAATGCTGAGCGCCATCGGCAGCAGCAAATACCAGCCAGGTCGTCCTGTATCATGCAGCCTTCGCCAACCGGCGGCCAGCATAGGTATGAGAACAGCCAGCTGGAAAACAGAGGACAGGACCCGAGATCCCTGGCCTGTTTCGGGGTTGGTCCCGAATATGATCGTATCCAGCACAGCTAAGGCAGCACTCACGACAACCACAAACAAGAAGAACCACCAGTATTCTGAGCGTATAGCCCGACCGGAGAACTGGAAGTATTTCGAGAAACACGTCTTAACGGCTTCACCAAATCCCATCTTTCAATCCCTTCATTGTTTTTGTGCGGCCTCAAATCGCTTCGCCGCTCAGGGGAACACACTCGTAGCTCCCACTTACTTTTTTGTTTGAACGCAGAGGCCTATCGTACGAGAGCGTAGAGAAATTTACGCGCGGAAAAAATATTGATTTATTTCAAATTAGATTCAAACATGCGAATTCGACACAACTTTATTTTACCTCCGTTGTTGTCGTTGCTGCTCGCTGTGCCGAGCCCTTTCGACTGCTGGAGTGAGTACCGGCGGTCGGAAGGCACTTTACAATGATTGAGCGCTGGGAGGACGCGATGCTCAGACTTAACGTTCTCGCCCTCTTTCCAGAGTTTTCTCTAGTATTTGCTAACGACGTTATTCGGCTTTCACACGTTATTGTCGGCCCCGATAGTCAACGAAATATCGACCCGCCGACCAAGCCCCCCGCCGCAAATTTTGGGAAAGGTAGTCACAGGATCAAGGTATGTTCAATTGGCTGCACAGACGCGAGAGCTTTAAACAAGCGCATCCAATTTCACTAACTTCAAGGGAACCAGAGGGAGAAGAAAATGTCTAGCAAGATGATGATGATTGCAGGCGCGACATGTTGCGCAATTCTTGCGGCCTGCGACGATACGAGTACATCAAGCGCGTCCGCCGAGCTCACGCCGGCTCAGCAGGCGTGTTTGCGAGATGTAGCTAACACGACGAATAATTCGCAAGTCGTGGTGCTCTCATCCGCGTTTAGCGAGGCAGGAACACAGGTCACAGTCGGCGTTGGCGAGGATCGTGCTCCTTGGAATTGCATTGCTTACAGTGATGGCGCGACAGCTGGTATCGAGTTCCTAGGCGACGAAGGCGCATTGTGACCTGTCTGCTGTGTAGCTGAAAACGGCTGCGCAGCACTGGCTTGATCTGCTGAGGCTCGACTTGGTCTGTAGAACTACCATCATCGTATTCGCTGTTCTGTAGGCAAGCGAAACTTTGAACGGCAACTTTGCAAAGTCAGCTTTCTGCGCATTGCCGTCGTTAGCGCGGGCTGCAGCATCTGGCACTTTGGGCTCG